>NZ_JBQFRS010000009.1:0-165845 GCF_056537525.1 Ruegeria sp. CE12
ACTGGGTGAACCCTTCCGCCGCGACGCCATGAAAAAACCCGTCGCAGTCGCAGGCATCGACGCAAACGACATGACACCACAAGAGGCGTAAGCAAAAGCGGCCTGAAAATACTACCTCCGGGCCTTGGCTGGCCCGGAGAATTTCGATCTACTCCGCCATAAAGGCGTGATTTCAGGTAAGGAAAACCGATGCAGGCGAAGAGTGCATCTCAGTCGCCCCTTCAGGGGGCGGTTAATTTTGTTCGTAGGAACGGAAACGGGTTTCTTGTGTCCGTTGTTGTTGCGGTCGCTGCGCAATTTCTGTCGGAACATTACGGCGCACCAGCAATGTTGATGGCGCTATTGCTAGGTATCGCGTTTCATTTTCTGGCCGAAGACGATGCCGGAAATTGCAAGGCAGGCATTGATTTCACCGCGCGGACCGTTCTGCGATTTGGTGTGGCACTGCTGGGCGCGCGTATCTCGTTAGAGCTCATGATGAACCTGGGGCCTCAGCTGATTGCAGTCGTGGTCGCAGGCGTGTTCCTGACCATCCTGTTTGGACTGCTGGGCGCGCGTCTGCTGGGCCGTGGATGGCGATTTGGTGTTTTGACCGGAGGATCCGTGGCGATCTGCGGTGCCTCTGCAGCGATGGCGATTTCGGCCATCTTGCCCAAGAATGAACATTCCGAACGAAATTTGATCTTTACCGTGTTGTCGGTGACGGTCCTTTCGACGATCGCAATGATCGCCTACCCGATCCTGACCGAAGCTTTTGATTTTGACGCAGAGGTGTCCGGTGTTTTCCTCGGTGGCACGATCCACGACGTGGCGCAGGTTGTCGGAGCTGGTTTCTCGGTTTCGGATGAAGCCGGTGAGGTCGCAACGCTTGTGAAACTGATCCGTGTCGCCATGCTTGCACCTGTTGTTCTGGTGATTTCGGCCTTGGTTCGTCGCCACGCTGATTTTGCCGATGAAAGCGGAAAGCGCCCACCAATTCTGCCGATGTTTGTTGTAGGCTTCTTGATCTTTGCAACACTGAATTCGCTCGGGTTCATTCCTGCGGCAATCGCCGACGCTATGGCCAGCCTGAGCCGCTGGGCGCTGCTTGTTTCGATCGCTGCGGTTGGCATGAAAACGTCGCTGAAACGCATCCTGGACGTGGGTGGACAAGCGATTGCACTGATTGTGGCCGAAACCATCTTTATCGCACTGTTCGTCCTCATAGGCGTCTATGTAGTGCATATGTGAGTTGGGGCAGGATGCCGATGATAACTATCGAAAGAGTATTCCAAGCATATCTGGAGACATCACTATGACAGCACATGTCATCAATCTGTTCGACGAACCTTCAAACCGCAGCGAGCGTCGTCTGGCTGATTTGCCGGACCGCGTCGTCGACGGCGATCCCTACCACAAGATCGGAATGCACTTCACGAGCCCGGATGGCGCGCTATCTGCAGGGACATGGACGTCAACGCCGGGCAAATGGCATGCATTCACCGATAAGGATGAATACTGCTATATCGTCAAAGGCCATTGCGCACTGATCCATGAAGATGGAACGCGGCAGGATTTTCGCACCGGCGACAGCTTTATGATCCCAAACGGGTTTCGTGGATTTTGGGAAGTGGTGGAAGAAACAACCAAACACTTTGTCATCCGCGACTGCTCCTGAGTGAGTAAGCCGGCTTCAGAGCAAGACAAACGTAAATCGCCCCCGTCACAGACGGGGGCGCAGAACTGAGATCGTGAGTTCTTGCAGATCCGGTTAGTGTAGACGCGTTCATAACCCTGCGTTCATACTATTGATTTCATTCATTTAATTCAGGTGTACTTGCGCAAAATTTTGCATGATTTGCCCAAAAGTTTGCACGCTCCTCCTATCGGTGTCCAATTACATCCTTCCGAAAGTCTCTTTGAGTTCTGCGACTTTTTCAGCATCCAGTAGGCGGGTTGGCAGGCCGCGCAAAGCCACTAGCAGCTTGGCCGTTTCTTCCAACTCTTCTGCTGCACAAACAGCTGAGAAGAGGTCCTTTCCCGAAACGACGGGGCCGTGATTGGCCAACAGAACCGCACTATACTTGCCCCCCAGTTCGCGGATCAAATCACCGGATTTCGGGTCACCCGGCTTGACGTATGGAACCAGTTTGACCGTACCGACGCGCATCACCACGTATGGTGTCAGCGGTGGGATACAGTCATTGGGATCGGTGTCTTCCAGACAAGACAGAGCAGTGGCCCAGGTCGAATGCAGGTGCACCACCGCGCCCGTTTTTGGCCGCGTCTCATAGAAGGCTTGATGCAGAAAGACTTCCTTGGTCGGCTTGTCCCCGGAGACGTGGTTGCCATCCAAATCAATCTTGGCGATGCACTCAGGATCGATATCGCCCAAGGTCGAATTCGTTGGCGTCATAAGGATTCCGTCGTGAAGACGTGCAGAGACATTGCCCGCAGTGCCGACGGAAAAGCCACGGGCAAATAGCGAAGCACACAGCTTCGACATCTGCTGCCGCATAGCCCATTCATCCGACCTCATTTGCCTGCCTCCATTATTCTCAGCGCCTTCGTGAAGAAGTCTGGAGCGCCAAAGTTTCCAGACTTTAGTGCTATCGCAATGGGTTCGGTCTTTCCGACGCTCAGGACCGGTACGCCCGGGTCAATCTCTGGCCCTATTGACATGGCCGGTGACCCCAGTGCCTCAGAGACGGCCCTAGCAACAGCTCCCGAGGTTTCCCCTCCTGCCACGACCAATCGCTTGTACCCCGCTTCGGCAAGCTTTCGCGCGGTATCTGCAAAGAGATTGTCCAGCTTGTCCGCAACTGCTTCCTGACCAAATTGATTTTGGATCGCGCGCACATCCTCGGGGCTTCCCGATGAATACGCGAGCGGTGCCTGACCCGGATGCGTTTCAAAGAAATCCAGAAGCGTTTGCGTGGTCACATCCCCGGACATGACACCCGGAACATCGATGGCGAACGTCGGATTGGATTCCGCATGAACATCGATCTGCCCGCGTGTCGCACCTGAACATGATCCTGCAAGGATGGCGGCGGGCCCAGTGATACCTGTGAAGACACTGTCACCTCTTTTGGACGAAGCTTTTCTGACGAAGTTTCTGGGTAGGCCCAATGCTATCCCGGATCCCCCGGAAATGAGCTGGGCATCCTTCAGAGCCTCGCCCCAGGCCAGCAAATCTTCATCCGAAATCGCATCGCCAATCACAAATCGTTCGTCGGCGTTCTGCAAAGCAACTGCAATCGCCTCTGATCCTTGCTTTACGGCGTCAATTGACACCTGCCCTACCGCTTCTTGGGTCTGATACTGCAACCATCGCCTGATGTTGGCATCCGTCATCGGAGTAAGAGGGTGCTTTTCCATCCCAGACTCGTGCAACAGCTTACCGAGCACAAATAAATGACCGTGATAGACCGTGCGTCCCGTTGTCGGAAAGGCCGGGCAGAAAACCACCTTTTGCGCGCCCAGTTCGTTGGCCAGCGCTTCCGCAACGGGGCCAATATTTCCCTCCGTAGTGGAATCGAAGGTCGAGCAGTACTTGAAGATGAACTGCTGGCATCCTTGATCCTTAAGCCACCGCAGAGCTTGCAAGCTGTCCGCAACAGCTTCTTCGACAGGTGCGGTTCGGCTTTTGAGCGAGATCACACCCGCTTCGATCTCCTCGTCGGCTGGGGTTGTTGGAATACCCGGGAACTGAGCCGTTCGTAATCCACCTTCCGGCTGTACGCCCTTCGCCAATGTGTTCGCAATATCGCTCGCACCAGTGAAGTCGTCCGCTATGACGCCGATCTTCATAGTTTGATGTCACTGGTTGGCCCAGGATCCAGTCTATGGATATGCGGCGCAGCACCGACGGGAAAAACCTCTCGCACAAGCGGATCATGGCCGGGCACGATAAGTCGAGGATGCGAGGCCAATCTCTCGAGCGTCTCGAAACCATCCATCATGTCCTGCAGATCGACGACGATGGGAAAAGCTTTACGCGCCATGAAATTCTCATAGTAGTGCGAGGCGTCCGAGGCCAGAACCATCCACCCGGCTGCCGTCCTTACACGAACGCATTGTAACCCACGCGAATGCCCGCCAATACAGTGCACGGTCACGCCATCCGCAATCTCGGCCTCTCCATCGTAGAACACGACCTTCCCTGAATAGAGTCGCTTTACGACCTCGCAAACATGGCCAGCCGTGAAAGGCGCACGTAGTTGGTCATGGCACATGCAGGGGCCTGTTGCGAAGGCCATTTCCGCCGACTGTATGTGCAACTTTGCGTTGGGGAACATATGCAGCCCCCCTGCGTGGTCATAGTGAAGATGGGTCACGATGACCTCAGTCACCGCTTCCGGCGCGATGCCTAAGGGTCGCAAAGCCTCGCGAGGGTCCATCGCGATGGGACGACCACGGGCGGCGGCCTCTTCGGTATCGTAACCAGTATCGACCAGAATGACTTTGTTGCCGCGTTTGAGCACCCAAACGAAATAATCCATCGCATGAGGCGCGTCGTGATTATCATCGATGATGAAACTATCAGCTCGCGTCCGGGCGTTGCGATCCGCGTATTTCACGGCGTGGATTTCCCAATCGTTCATCGGATGACCTCGGAATACTGGTGAACCACCTTGGTGGCGATCATATCAGCCACTGCCGTATCGAAGGACTGAAAATGCGCGCTTTCTAGGTGGACAGAGAAGGCCGCGCTGTCATCATAAACCTCATAGAGAAAAACTGTCTCAGGATCATCGCCGAGGCAAACGTCAAACTGCTGGCATCCGGCTTCTTCACGCAAAGAGGTTGAAGCGTTTTCGACCATCAGCGGCAAAAAGGTGTCCCGCGTACCGGGCTTGAGAGTGAAAGTGACAGTAACCACAAACATCAGACGGAAAGTCCTTTCAGACGTGAGAAAGCGCGCTTCGCAACAGGCAGTTGGCTTAGGATCAGACCAATGTTGAGCACCAGCAGAATGGCGGCACCAGGTCGTGAAAAGAAGACCGCAAGATCCCCATCCGCCAAGAACAGCGACCGGCGGAAGGTTTCGTCAAACAGGCTGCCCAGAATAACCCCGATCACCAACGGCGCGATTGGGTATTTCATCAAGTTCATGAAATAGGCAACCGCACCGACACCGAGCATCAGGTAGAGATCATTGATGCCACCACCAACGCTGAAAGACCCGATTGTTGTCAGAACCATAACAACGGGCAAGAAGATGGTCTGCGGGATGGCGAGTATTTTGATAAAGACCCGAGCGGTGAAAAGCCCCATCAAGAACATTGTCAGGGAGGCCAGCACCAAGATTGCAACCACACGCAGAATAATCTCGGGGTCTATCGTCGGACCTGGGATCACGTTGTTGATCTTGAAGGCCCCCATCAAAGCCGCGGCGGGTGGTGAACCGGGAATACCCAAAACCAAAAGCGGGATTAGCGCGCCCCCAATGCAGGCGTTGTTTGCTGTTTCAGAGCACAGCAGACCTTCCAATGACCCTTTTCCAAACTTATCGCCCTCGGCAGATACAGTCTTACCGACACCGTAACTGACCCAACCGGCAACATCTTCGCCGACGCCGGGAAGTGCTCCTACCCCAGTTCCAATCACTCCTGACCGGCCAATGGTGGGCAGATAGCGTCGGATGGAGCGTAGGTTCGGAAGGATACGACCTTTCAGGGCCAGAACTTTCCCGGCCTCAACGTGCCTCAAACCATCAATGATTTGGGGGATCGCAAAGGCCCCCATCAAAACCGGCACAACCTGAAATCCGCTCATCAGGTAAGACCAACCAAAGGTATAGCGCGGCTCAGACAACAGAGGGTCGAGTCCCACCATGGACATCGCAAGCCCGATCAGACCGGCGATCCATCCCTTAATCACCAGGTCTTCGCTCATCAAAGTGCCAGAAAGCAGAATACCGAACAGGGCCAGCAATGCTTTCTCCGGGCTTGCGATGTTCTTTGAAACCAAAAGCAGCGCCCAGACAAAAATCAAAAGCGTGATGGTCCCGATTACTGTGCCAATGAAACTGGCCGTCGTGGTCAGCCCTAGTGCTTCGCCACCTCGACCCGCTTTGGCCAGAGGGTAGCCATCCATGGCCGTTGCCGCGCTGGCTGCCGTGCCCGGAATGTTCAGCAGAATAGAAGGGTAAGAGCCGCCGTAAATCGCGCCGACATAGGCCCCAAGCAAAGCGATAAGCGAATAGTCCAATGGGATCTTGTTGCCGAAAAATCCCGTCAGGATCGTCACTGCCAGCGTTGCGGTCAGACCGGGCAATGCGCCGAACATGATGCCCAGGAACACGGATGCGATCAAATACAGATAGGTCAGAGGGTCCACTGCCAGGCCCACGAAGCCGGTCCCGAATCCAGCCAGTTGCGAAAGGATAAAGTCCATCCGGTCAGTCTTTCCATAACGGACGAAGCGTCACGTAGTAGTGGTATTCGATTTGCTTGAAGATCAGCCCGCCGCGCGCGGGCACGTTCTGCCGGAAAACAAAGGCCATCGCACAAACGAGGATGAGCGGGGCAAGTATTGCCACCAATGGAACGAACCGCAAAACGCGTTCGGAAGCCGCTTTGGTCAACACCACTAGTGTTAACGCCATCCACAAGGCCAGTGTGAACCAATCATCACCGTGTGCATTCCAATCCGCCTGAGCAGGAAACACGGCGAACGCAAACAAGCCGGCGACGACAATTGCGATACAAGCCACCAAAGCACGCCGCGCGTGACCGCCGTAGTAGCCGTAAGTCAAAGCTGTAATCAGCAAGCCAGAACACAGAATGAAGTCCACTCTTGGAACCAACCCAACGACATATGCAAGAAGGATCAGGCCTATTGTTGAAACTCGATAGGCTTCCGACTTATCCCACCCGATGCCCAAAGCACTGAGCGCGTTTTGGGCTCCACCTGAGCGGATTGAAATAGCCAGCAAAACGAAGGACAAGCCAAGCAATCCCCCGAAGATGAACAGCGGTACAATTGCAGCCGAGTTGTACCAATCCGATCCACTTACACCTGCGCGGTTTTCACCCCAAAGAGGGATGTCCAACGTCTTCCAAAGGAAAAAGGTGGAAATTGCTATCAGACCAATCGATGCCCAGAAATCGCGCGCCCGCATGATCAGTGTATCGTCAGGTTTGTCCATTGCCTGCCTCTTGTCGGAAAGGGCGCGATCAGGCGCGCCCTTTCAAAAGTGATCGGATTATGGCTTCTCGATGCCCAGCGACGCCGGATCGACGGTCGCTGCGCCCAGATCTTGCAAGGTGTAGGCAAATGTCGCCTCAAGGTTCGCAAACAGCTCCTGAGCTTCTTCGCCGTGTTGACCACCGACATCGTAATTGTTTGCCACGGCCCATTCAGCGACGGTGTCGGAGGCAATCGCTTGCTCGAAAGCATCACCAAGTGCGGCCTTTACGTCGTCCCCGGCTGAACTGTGAACTGCAAACCCGATGGCCTGTTTGAGCGGTAAATACTGATCTAGACCGTCATAAATGCCAAAGGCAGAAGGCACTGTTGCCCCTGCAATCTGCGCATCTTCGGGCGTCAGCATCGCGAGCGGTTTCAACTGACCGCCTTCGATCAGCGGAGCTTGTTCAGCCAGTGAGGTCACAACCAACGCAACTTCGCCCGCTATCGCTGCTTCCTGCCCTGGCGCTGAGCCTTTGTATGGAACAAACTTGAACTCAGTCCCTGACCCTTTTTCGATGGCCAGAAGATTCAAATGGTGGATCGAACCTGCACCGGAAGCAGCCGCTGGAATAGTGCCAGGAGCAGCTTTTGCAGCGTCGACCAGTTCTTCCAGAGTGTTGTAAGGGCTGTCCGCTGGAACCGAGATCAAATCGGGTGATCCGCCAACAATAAACGGATACCAAAAGTCAAATTTCTTATCCCAACCACCCTGCACAGCAGCGGTGACGTTCGATTCAGACAGACCAACCAATGTGTAGCCATCGTCTGGTTGGTTCATGACGTAGACCATGCCGTTGGAGCCTGCGACCCCACCTGTTTGATTGATCACATTGATCGAAACCGGAAGGTGTTTTTCCATCTCGGCCATGATCATTCGGTTGATCGTGTCCGTGCCACCACCGGCCCCCCAGACCACAGCTGTGGTTATATCACGATAGGGATAATCCTGCGCAGCAGCAGCCCCAGCAATCCCCGTCGCCATAGCAACCGCGGCCGCCAACCGCCCTAGCTTCAGTTTCATTTCCAAGTCCTCCCAAACAACTTTGCGTTTATTATTGAATTTATTTGCGTATACATTAAAGAATGCATTGTCAACGGACTGTGGTGAAAGCTGCTATCGCGCTATGAATGCGAAACGGGAAGGAAGCGGGCTAAGATGAAGAAAAGTTATGATGTGGCAGTGTTCCACGGGGACGGAATCGGCCCTGAAATTATGGCCCCTACGCTTGAAATCCTGCGTCAGCTCTCGCGCGGCAGTCCTTCCTACGAACTGGTGTTTACAGACGCTCCGGCAGGCGCAGGCCACTACGCCAAAACTGGAGAATCGTTTCCGGCTGGGTCACTCGAAACTGCACGCAATGCCGACGCGATTCTGCTGTCTGCAATGGGTTTGCCGGATGTTCGCTACCCTGACGGAACCGAGATTTCACCGCAGATCGATCTGCGAAAGCAGCTGGGGCTTTTCGCTGGGGTGCGGCCAGTAAAGGTAAGCAGTAGACAAATGACCCCATTGGCGCTGCCTCCCGGAAAAGAGATCGACTTTGTCTTGATACGCGAAAGCACAGAAGGACTGTTCTTCACCCAAGGCGCTGGCGAAGTTACTGAACACGAAGCACGCGAAACTCTTCTGATCACCCGTGATGTATCCGAAAAACTATTCCGGTTTGCGTTTGACCTCGCCAAAAACCGGAAAGCATCCGGACGCGGGCCAGGACGGGTTACATGTGTCGACAAAGCCAATGTATTCCGTGCATTTGCGTTCTTCAGATCGATGTTTGACGCTGAGGCGGCCAACCATCCGGATTTGCAGGCAGACCATGCCTATGTCGATGCTACCGCCCTCTGGATGGTCCAAAAGCCTTGGGAATTTGATGTCTTGGTGACCGAGAACATGTTCGGAGACATCCTCTCCGACCTTGGTGCGGGTCTGATGGGTGGACTTGGACTGGCTCCTTCAGCGGATATTGGTTTAAACCACGCTGTGTTCCAACCCTGTCACGGCTCCGCACCGGACATTGCGGGACAAGGCATTGCCAACCCCTTTGCGATGATCCTGTCCGCGGCAATGATGCTGGAATGGTTAGGCTTGACCCATGATCACCCGGAACTGTCCAACGACGGCGCACGATTGCGCGAAGCCGTGGAAAAGGTGACTGCGAACGGACAGAACCTGACCCGTGACCTAGGTGGCACCGCCGGAACGCGGGATGCAGCCGCGTCGGTATTGGAAGCATTGCGGGCATGAATACTCAACAAGCCATCAAGGTTGCGTGTGTTGGAGCGGGATACTTCAGCAAATTCCACTACGAAAGCTGGTCTCGAATGCCCGGAGCGGTTCCGATTGCATCCTGCAACCGTGATATCAACAAGGCGAAAGAAACAGGACTGGCCGCCTACGATGATCTGTCAAAAATGCTGGAGGCGGAAAAACCAGATCTCGTGGACATCATCCTTCCACCTGTGGCGCAGGCCGACGCCATCCGAACGGCACTGCGCTCTGGAATAAAGTGGTTGATCTGCCAAAAGCCATTTTGCATGTCTCTGGATGAAGCGGAGAAGATCGTCTCCGAGGCTGAAGCAGTTAGGGCAACTATTGTTGTGCACGAGAACTTTCGCTTCCAGCCTTGGTATCGCGCAATCAAAGAGGCGATGACCGAAGGTCGAATTGGTACACCTCTCCAAGCGACTTTCCGGCTTCGGCCCGGTGACGGACAGGGACCACGCGCCTACCTAGACCGGCAGCCGTACTTTCAGGACATGCCACGTTTCCTGGTTCATGAAACAGCGGTTCACTGGGTAGACACATTCCGGTTTTTATTCGATACGCCCAGCGCAGTTTACGCAGACTTGCGCCAAGTTAACCCGGTTATCGCAGGCGAGGATGCAGGTTACATCCTGTTTGACCATCCCAACGGTTTGAAAGCTTTGTTCGATGGCAACAGATGCCTTGACCACAGCGCCGAAAACCTGCGTCAGACCATGGGCGAAGCGCTCATCGAAGGCACAGAAGGATCACTGGTTCTTAACGGCGACGGTTCAGTAGAACTCCGCGGTTTTGGAAAACTGGAGCGACAGCAAATTCTTCCTCCGAGCGACCATGATGGATTTGGCGGAGATTGTGTCCACGCCTTGCAAAGTCACGTTGTTTCAGGCCTTCTACGGGGCACGCCGCTGGAAAACACGGCCCGAGATTATCTGGACGTGATCCGCATCGAAGAGAAGATCTATCTTTCGGCTGCGGAGGGACGAAAAATCAACCTGGAGACGCCGTGAAGGATCAGGACAACAAAACTCTTTCCAATACGCAACGCGCTGTTAGGGATTTGCGACAGATGATCCTGTCCGGCGAACTTGCGGCCGGGACTGACCATCTGGAGTCGGAACTCGCCGAAACTCTGGGCATGTCCCGCACTCCGATACGGGAAGCTGCGCTGATGTTAGAAAGTAAAGGGTTGCTTGAAATGCGGCCCCGCAAGGGCGTGCGGATACTGCCTGTTTCATCAGATGATATGCGTGAAATTTACGACATACTGACGGAACTCGAGAGTCTCGCAGCACAGCGCGCTGCCGAAGCGGGTTATTCAGAAGATGAACTGGCGGTACTTGCCGGATCGATTGCAAAGATGGACCAAGCCATCGAAACCGAAGACCTAGAAGCCTGGGCCGAAGCCGACGAGTTGTTTCATCAGGAGCTCGTTCGGTTGGGTGGCAACAAACGGGTCGAAGCGATTGTCGCCATGATGAGCGATCAGGTGCGTCGCGCGCGCGCAACGACGTTGTTCATCAGGCCCCTACCCGTCAAATCCAATGAAGATCACCGAGTCGTTTTCCAAGCGATTAGTGAAGGTCGACCGGATGTTGCTCGTGAACGACATCGTGAGCACAGGCTGCAAGCACAGGCTATGCTTTGCGGGATACTCGAAAAGCATCGGCTTAACAGCCTCTGATCTTCTCGTATCCGATCGTTAATCGGCTAGAAAAACTGCTTACTTTCGGCAAAAAAAAGCGCTCCGAATAATTGTCTGCCACGGCAGTCGACAGTTGCGTCCGGCTGTTCTGAGTTTCTTTTTTCAAATCACTCAACCAATCACTGCATCGATTGGGGTTGATGTGGTACGAATTCGTATTAAATTAGTACGATATCGTACTACTGGAGAGTCAACATGCCAAACCGAAGACGTTTTCTCAAAATTCTAGGCGGAGGCACAATACTGGCGGCAACGGGCGCGGTTGCGTTCCTAGCTACACGCACACCGCATGACGCGCTGGCTCCGTGGAAGCCAAAACCGTATGACGACCCACGCAAAGCCGCTTTGTCCTATGCAATTCTCGCCCCCAATCCGCACAACTTGCAACCTTGGCTGGTCGAGTTGGTTGGGCAAGACAAGGTGCGCATCCACCGTGATCCTGATCGCGAGCTTCCGGAAACCGATCCTTACCACCGCCAGCTCTATATTGGCCTCGGCGCCTTTGTTGAGACGATGGTATTGGCGGCAGGTGCTCTCGGGTTTGATAATGAGGTCAAGTTGCTGCCAGATGGGGATGACGGACCTATTGCAGAAGCGGTGTTTGTTCCTGGCGGGGCATCCGATCCACTTTCAGATCAAATCCTCAACCGACATTCAAACAAAGAACCGTACACTGAACAGGGGCTGTCCGAGGCGGAAATGTCAGTCCTTGAAAACTATGCCACTCTGATTGCCGATGAGGATCTAGTGACCCGTGTTCGAGATCTCACGAAACGCGCCTTTGAAATCGAAATGCGAACACCGCAGACCCTGAAAGAGTCCGTCGACCTGATGCGGATCGGGAAAGCAGAAATCAATGCCAACCCGGACGGGATTGAATTGCGCGATCCCATGCTGGAAACACTGCGACTTACCGGCGTATTGGACAATGAGACCCTGATGAACGTTGACCACCCAGGCACTCAGTCACACATGCGAGGCTACTTCGCCATGCTAGACGCGACGCCGCAATACGCAGTCCTTACGACAGCCACAAATACGCGAAGCGATCAACTCGATGCCGGGCGTCGGTTGATGCGTTTCTACCTGAAGACAACCGAAATGGGCCTGGGCGTTCATCCGGTCAGTCAGGCCCTTCAGGAGTATCCTGAGATGGCCGATGAATACGCTCTCGCGCATGAGCTTCTTGCGTCACCAGGCCACACGGTGCAAATGTTGTTGCGTTTGGGGTATGGGCCTGAACCAATTGCCACGCCCCGTTGGCCTCTGGAGACACGAATTCTGAATGAAGCCTGAAGATGAGACCAACGAAGTCTACCGGTTCTTCACCGAGGTCGGGATCATCAATCAGTTGATCTCGACCAAGCTGGAAACGTTTTTACCCGGCCGAATGACTGCCACTCAATTTGGGATACTAGGGCATCTAGTTCGTCGTCCTGAGGGGGAAACTCCGCTGCAACTTTCGAACGCGTTTCAAGTGCCCAAGACTTCGATGACACACATGCTCGCCAGCCTTGAAAACCATGCCCTGATTACCCTTGAAGCCAACCCCAATGATAGGCGTTCAAAAATTGCTCGGTCCACGCCGCAAGGCGCGGAGTTTTTGAAAGCTTGTATGGAGCGGATGTCGGAAGCTCTTGGTCCAGTTTTGTTCGAACTGGGGCCTGAACCGTTTCACAGGTCTTTACCTAATCTGACCCTCATTCGCGAAACATTGGACCGTGAGCGGGACTAGACGCAACCTGCGTCAGCTCAAGAAAGCAGTAAAATTCTCAGAACATCATGCAATCTCCGCCCGGGGAAACGGCAGTGATCCTTTTGGCAATGTGGACGTGTAGGCAAATGTCACAACCATCAGAGGCACACACCTTGTTATTGCGCGCGCTCAGAGAGAAAGAACAGCTCAATGGGTTGGGCAAGGCCACGTATTTCGTGATCCCCACAGCTGACGAACATGTTCGGTGCAGCACTTGCAACAACTGACGTCGCCAAAACTCTCCGACCGATTGATTTTGTTAAACCTTCAATTCGGCTTGCGACGTTTACCGCGCCGCCCAGAACTGTAAAATCAAGCCTGCCGGGGCTGCCGATATTACCATAACTGACCTGCCCCACGTTGATTCCAACACCAATGTCCAATGGCGGTTTTTGAATACCTTCTCGTCGTGAATTGAGAGAATTCAAACCACTCAATATGCTTTGGGCTGCGAGCGCTGCCATGCGGCATCGGTCGGCGTGGTCATTTTGAGTTTCAATAGTAAAGATTGACAGGATGCCGTCGCCCATAAACTTGAGGACGTCTCCACCGTTGTCTTCTACGGCTTTGACCACCAGATCAAAATAGTCGCTAAGCGTGTCAAAGATTTCTTCTTCCGGAGAGGTCTCGGAAAGTGCCGTAAAGCCTCGCAGATCAGAGAACATCACCACGGCATCCAGAGTTGTTCGCTCACCGCGCTTTATATTGCCGCTCCAGACTGCCTCGGAAGGTCCATCTCCTAAATAAGTTCGAAGTAAACCTTTAGACGATTTGCGCATCGTAACAGGCTCAAGAGCGGAAGAAAGGGCCGGTAATGCCGCTTCAATCAGTCTTAGATGATCCTGCGAAAATCCGTCCGGCGACTGCGTAACAAAGGTGCAACCATGCAACGATCCATCACCGTAATAGAGCAAGGTAGCATAGTAGTCGGTACCGCCTTGCTCTGCAAATTCCAGATAGGATGAATGCTCTGTCTCTAAGTCCAGTTGCCGGAGACTTTTGTGAAGTGGCTTTCTGTTCGCAAGAATATACTCGAATGAGCTCCCAACATAACCATCTGTCAACATCGTCTCATGGGTGACGTCGTAGCTGTCGGTACCTTCAGGCGTCCAAACTACCCCCCAGGCAATAAGCAATGGGTTGGCAAAGCGCTGGCCGATGTTTGCTCGCCAAAGCGGAACTCCGGCTTCGGTCAAGGAGGAACAAAACTGTGACACCACCTTTACGGGATCGCCGGAGCGCCGACCTTCTGTGATCATCCATTCGGTTAGTCGAGCGACTTGTTCCATGGGCCCAATTTAGTCGCTCGGAAACGATGAGCAAAGACTATTGGACTTGCAATGTCGCTTGCTTTTACTGAGCAAACTGATCTGACTGATCCAAGTTGATGCTAGGGTGATCTTTGGATTGTAATCCATCGGAAAGATAGTTTGGTACATTTCGATTTCGCGCGGTTCCAAACCGGCCTAACTGAAGATTGCAGCCCTTCGCTCGGGCGACCATCAATAGAAACCAATCCCGCTGACATCTACGAGGACCTCGTGGTCGCGCCCGAAGGCTACAACTCCAACTGAGGTGATTTCGTCAGCGACGGGAATAGCGCGTAACATGGAACCTGAAGCCTTGAAGTCTGACAGAGGCAAAGTGACTTCGGTCCATTCTTCAGAAGTTGCAAACCCGGCCTGATAGTATAGCCACGGAAGCACCGTGCCACGTGTCCTGAGGTGGACGAAGTATTGCTCGCCGTTGCCCCGGACCAAGAGCCTGACGCCCGAAACACTCGCATCTGGCCGATCAGGCAACTTGCGTCGAAACTGGATGAAGCCACCGTTGTTTTCTGTACTGACGGTTCCGGTCAACCGCGCGAATGCAACTTCACTTTCCGAACGAAACTGCACCTGCCCTGATGAGACCCCTCCCATGACAGTGTCGGCAACGTAGTCCCAACGCGTCTCCGAAGACTCGGAGAAGTCCTCAGTAAGATTTCCATCAGCCTGCGCCATTGTAGATCCGATGATAAATAGACCTGAAACAAGCCCAACGAAGTTGCCACGCATATTGTCCTTCCTCAGTTCAATATCGCAATGGAAAGATTAAGCGCCGTGGCAAATGCGACCCATGCTAAATACGGCAGGAAGGCCAGTGCAGAGACTCGATCAGTGTGCCTGACTTCAGCGATGAACACGACGATGACAGCCAGCAACGCGACAATGACCACAAGGGCCACCCACGGCATTTGCAATACGAAAAAGGTTGGGGACCAAAAGAAGTTCAGACCCATCTGCGCCCACCACAACTTCATTTTGGTGGAGCTTCGGTCTGCTTCGAACTGACGCCACCCCGCCATGGCGATCAACACATAAAGCACCGTCCAGACCGGGCCAAATATCCAATTCGGTGGATTGAAAGCAGGTTTAGAAAGCTGCGCATACCAATCGCCAGGTGCAGTCAGTGTACCGATCAGGATGCCACCTCCCAACACGAGCGCAAGAAATGTTATGCGGATCAACCAATTCGACATTGTAGGATAGCTTTCAACAGTCCTTGGTTGT
Organism: Ruegeria sp. CE12; assembly: GCF_056537525.1. Classification (NCBI taxonomy): domain Bacteria; kingdom Pseudomonadati; phylum Pseudomonadota; class Alphaproteobacteria; order Rhodobacterales; family Roseobacteraceae; genus Ruegeria; species Ruegeria sp. CE12. The sequence goes on from NZ_JBQFRS010000009.1 coordinate 15,456, forward strand.
CACATGGACAAGCGCGTCCGAAGAGAAGGTCGCAGTACTGGTCTCATCCGCGTCGGAATAAGACACCGTAGCACCTTTGATCTCCGACCCTGTTACGGTGATTTCGCGTTGCCCGATGGTGTCATCTACATCGATGGTAAAGGCTAGAGTGTCTCCGGCTGCGAGGGAGGCGATCTCAAGTTCAATTGTATTTTGCCCGTCCAAAACCGAAGGAAGTTGACGCAGTGAATCTGCACCCTCAACGAATTCGAGAGGCTGGAAGACCTCTACGCCCGCACCTATTTCGGTCACGTCAAAAATTAATCGTCCGGCAGATTGCGACAGGTCAATTTTGACGTTCGAGGCTTCAACTTGGCACGTTCCTACATTTGTCAGAACGAAACGGTCCTTGGGTGCGCCTTCTATGAAGCGAATTTGTACTCCGGCTTGAAGCGAAGACGCTACGAGTAATCCAAAGGTCGCCGCAAGAATGCTGGTCGGGAGCATATCTATCTCCTTGCTAAAGGGTTCTCGATAGATACGTTTCGGCGGGTTTCTTGGATCAGACTTATGACTTTTAATTATCGTGGTTCAGCCGACAGGTACTTTCGCGGGTTCCATGCACCGCATTCAGATCGATTAAGTCAAAACATGCCATTGTCATTCGCGCTGTTTGCTGGAACTTCCTGAAGAACATCCCAATGTTCAACAACCTTACCTTCGGCATCCAGGCGAAAAATATCGATCCCTGCGTACTCGAGACCATCGGGCCAGATTTGGTGGCAATGCAGAACAACGTGGTCGTCTTCAGCAAAGGCACGTTTTATGTCCACACGCTTTCCCGGGTATTCAGCAGCCATGCGTTCGAAATACTCGACAAAAGCTTGCTTGCCGTCGCCAACATGTGGGTTGTGCTGCGTATAGGTTTCACCAACAAAGGTCGCTATGGCCTCGGCAGGTCGACAATCATTGAACATCATTTCGTAGAAAGCGATGACGTTTTTCTTGTTTGTTCCGAGGTCCGGCATGCTGATCTCCAGATCGACGTTTACTAAAACTGTTGGCCCGTGAAGTACTTGGAGGCAAGCTGGCAAGGATCTCGATCACTGATTGGCAAGAAGTTACGAGCTTGATTTTGCATTCCGACTATTTCGCGGGTTAGCCACCTATTCGGTTTCCTCGAAGTCAATATGAATGTGATTTCCATCAGGATCGGCCACATGGACTTGGACCATTCGAGCCCCCGGGACTTCCGTTTTGCGATACTGGATCTGCCTCGAGATCAGTTTTTCTTCGAATGCACTCAACCCCGTGGCTGAGAGCGCAAAATGCTCGAGCTTGAGCTGCACTTCGGAGCCGACATTGGGCGTTCCTTCATGACCCACTAGGTGGACCATGGCGTGGTCACCTGCATACAACCAAGCCCCAGGAAACGGAAAATCGGGGCGGGCTCCGGGCTTTAAACCCAGGACCTCTTCATACCACGCGACCATGTCAGGCAACCTGGTCGTCACAATGTTCACATGATCCAACCGTTCAATTCGCATCTAGAAGCCCTCAAGCACCAGCTTTCCTTTGGCTTTTCCGCTTTCAAGGATAGCATGCGCTTTCATTAAGTTGCTGGCATTGATCCTACCAAGTGTATCCGTTGCCGTGGTTCTGACCTTTCCAACGTCTATCAACCCGGCGACCTGATTCAGGATTTCACTTTGACGGTTCATATCGCCAGTCCCAAAAAGCGACCGAGTGTACATGAACTCCCAATGCAATGAGATCGATTTGGGTTTGAATGGCGCGATGTCGAAGGCTTCAGGATCATCAATCAACCCAAAGCGACCTTGGGGTGTCATCACCTCTCCAGCTTGAGACGCATAAAGTTGGGAATGGTTCGTTGAATAGATGAAATCCACGCTTTCAATACCGAGAGCCTCGAGTTGCAGTCCCAGAGGTTCAGCATGGTTGATGACATGGTGCGCGCCCAACTCTCGAACCCAGTCTTGTGTCTCGGGTCGGGACGCAGTGGCAATCACCGTCAAGTCAGTGAGAGCTCGGGCCAATTGAATGGTAATTGACCCGACACCGCCTGCGCCGCCTATGATCAGCAATGTACTGGTTCCGCCGGGAACGGCATCCTGGACTCGCAAGCGGTCGAACAGCATCTCATAAGCAGTTAACGTCGTAAGCGGCATCGCCGCAGCCGCTGTCGTTGGTATGGATTTTGGCGCGGCTCCGACAATACGTTCATCTACCAGATGAAACTCGGCATTGGTTCCCGGCCGGTTGATCGCCCCGGCGTACCAAACTGTATCTCCCGGATTGAAAGTCTCAACCGCTTCGCCAACGGCTTCGACGATCCCTACTGCGTCCCACCCCAGAATATCAGGTGCTGGACCTGCAGGAGCACGTTTTTGACGTATTTTCGTATCGACTGGATTTACTGACACGGCCTGCACCTTGACCAACAAGTCGTGCCCCTTTGGCGTCGGTTTGTCGGCCTCGAAGTCGATCAAGGCGTCCACGCGATCAATCGACCCTGTCTCACGGTACCCTACGGCTTTCATAACGTGCTCCTTTGTCCGGTTCTTTATCAACCGATGACTGTCATCTCATTCAGCGTGAATTCTGCAACTGCGCCATCTGTTGCTTCCAGGTAAGCCGCAAGGTGCTGAGCACCCATGTGGGTTTGCCAAAGCTCTCGGCTTTCCCAGTTTTCGTAGAACACGAAATGAGCCGGGTTGTCGTTGTCCTGGTGAAGATCGTAGTTAATGCAACCCTCTTCGGCACGGGTTATGTCGATGAGCTTGATCAACTCGGCCTTTACGAGGTCAATCTTGTCGGGGTCGGCTTTGATGTTGGCGACGATTGTCAGCTTGGCCATTGGAATAGGTCCCTTGTGTTCTTGAGAGATGTGCCAGATTTACGCCGCAGTCATTTCGGGATAAACAGGTAAAAATCGAACATATAATCCGGAAATTCCGTTTAATGCTTTTGGACAATCTTCGCTTGTTTCTGACAATAGCCGAGAAAGGCAGTCTTGTGGCCGCGGCGCGGGAGACAGGGATGTCGAGCACGAGAGTATCCGAGCGCCTCGCGGCCCTAGAAGCACACTACGGAGTGGTTTTATTCAACCGAACCACCCGTTCCATCAGCCTGACTGAAGAAGGCCGGTTACTAGCCGACGGTGCAAAAAGCGTACTCAGTGAGGTTGCAGACTTGGACACACTTGTTCGGCATGGTGCCGAAACTCTATCTGGTCCAATTCGCATAAGCGCGCCTATCGATTTGGGACGGAGCTTTGTCTCCGAAGTTATTGCCGAATTCACCGAAGAGAACCCCGCCGTCTCAATCGAACTGTCTCTCTCGGACGGCTATGTCGACCTTGTAGGCCAGGGTTTTGACCTCGCCGTTCGCTTTGGCAACATCACAGACAGCTCGCTCAGATTGCGAAATCTGGGAAGCTACCAACGGTTCGTATGTGCGTCCCCAGGTTACCTGGCCTCATTCGGAACGCCTGAAAAACCAGAAGATCTACTAAACCACAACTGCTTGGTCATGAGGTTTGGCGACATGATCGACAACGTTTGGGAGTTTGGATCTGGACCAAATGCCCAGCGCGTGTCGGTAAAGGGAAATCGAATAGTCAATGATGGTTCACTCATCCGCGATTGGGCGATTGCAGGCCATGGGATCGTATTAAAGTCGGAGCTGGATGTTGGCGACGATGTTCGATCTGGCAGACTTGTTTCTGTCTTGCGCGACTTCCTGCCACCGCCGAAACCTCTGCAAATGATGTTTCCGCCTAGCCGCGCCCAACCACGTCGCATAACGGCCTTGGCCGAGCATTTGCGTCGTAAATTTGGTTTGAGTTGAGGCCGCCGGGGAAGACACTAAAGTTTGGTCACAAGAACCTTATCTTATGAGTTCTTCTGAGCTGAAGCGGAGTACATTTGTACGGTTCGCCGAGAAGCGGCTTAGAAGAAAAGCGCAAGCCCTGTCATTGAGACAACTAAGAAAAGTAGCGTCATGATCCCGCCTGAGCGAACAAAATCGACCACCCGATAACCTGCGGGCCCCATGATCAACGCGTTCACCTGGTGGGTTGGGATCAAAAATGAGTTAGACGTCGAAATTGCGACGGTAAGAGCAAATACAGCCGGGTTTCCACCCGAAGATACCGCAATAGAAACGGCTAACGGTACCAGCAAAACAGTTGCACCTACGTTGGACATGACCAACGTGAATACCGTAGCCAAAACAGCTATTCCTGCTTGCAACGACCATATCGGCCAACCCTTCAGTAGAGCCAACACATGTGCTGCAATCCAATCCGCAGTGCCGGTGTTTTGTACTGCCTGGCCCAACGGGATCAGTGAAGCGAGTAGAAAAACTGTGCTCCAACTTATCGACTCGTAGGCCTCATCAATCGACAACACCCTGCTCAAAACCATGCCAACAGCGCCAATTAATAGGCACAACGACAAGCGCAGATCAGAAAATAGAATTAAGCTCAACGCTATTAGGAAGAAGACGAGCGCCCACCCGACCTTGTGGGGCCGCAACTCTTCCTGGGGAAAATCCGAGGTGACAACGACGAAATCCCTGTCTGACTTTAGTCGTGTCAGACGGTCCCACTGCACGTGCACCACACAAGTGTCGCCGGCTTGCAAAGGAACTTGCCCGATATGCGTGGCTGAATGATCCTCAGTTTCAACGTGGCTTAGGGTCTCTTCGCCGCGCTGAATGGCCAACAGAGACAAACCATGTGTCTGACGGAGGCGCAAATCAATCGGAGTCTGGCCGATCACTGAAGAGCCGGGCGGAATAACAACCTCTGCGACCCCCGATTGGGTCGCGGCGAAATCATCTGCAAAGACATCTAGTTGGGGTAGGATCTCCAAGCCGTAAGGTTCAGCAAACTGATGCTCGACAACACGGCGCAGGCCAAGCACTGCAAGCCGCGCTGGCGCTTCGATCTTGGTATCAGCCATCGGCGCAATGACCTTGTGGCCGCGATAGGATGTGCCAAGAATGTATAAGTTGTGGGCGACCATGACATCTGCGAGCGTTTGTCCAATCAAGATCGAGCCCTCTGGAACCCGTATCTCGAACATATCGGCCCTAAGCCCATAGGTGTTTTCGACATAGGTCTGCATGGATCGGGCTGAGCTTGCGTCCTCGCCACGCTCCCGCTGCGCAGGGAGAACCCAACGACCAAAGAGTACAAAGTAAAGCACCCCTGTCAGCACCAGCATCACACCGATAGGCGTGACTGAAAACAACCCAAATGTCTCCATTTGTTGATTGGCCGGTAGGGATGAATTTGCCGAAACAATCAGGTCATTCAGCAGGATGAGGGGCGACGACCCGACTAATGTGATGGTACCACCCAGTATTGCGCAAAACCCCATGGGCATCAGCAACCTACTCATTGGGATTTCCGTACGTGCTGAGATGCGGCTCACAACAGGTAGAAAAAGCGCAGCAGCTCCCACGTTCTGCATGAAAGAGCTGATCACACCAACCGTAGTTGAAATAATCGGGATTATCCTAGCCTCTGTCGTGCCACCATTCTTGAGGATCAGGGCCGCAACCTTTGACATAAGCCCCGTCTTATCAAGCCCAGCCCCGATTACCATAACTGCGATGATGGACATCACAGCGTTCGAGGAAAAACCTTCAAAGAGCTTGGATACATCTGCAAGATTACCTAGCCCCGGGAGATAGCTCAGTGCACCAAGCAGCACCATTACAAGAATTGCTGCGACATCAATCCGTATAATCTCGGTAACAAAAAGTAAGACGGTAAAAGACAATAGACTCAGTACGGCTATCATTTCGTACGTCAGTGTTGGTAATTCCATATCGTACTCCCAACCTAACGTTACCCAACCAGCAGCAAATACGAAGGACCAACTCTGCGCCGCAGATAAGGCCAAAATCCATCAAGCAGTCTCACGCGGCTCGTTTTCTCGAACGTGGTATCTGCTGAAACCTGGATTTCGCCAACTCAAAAGAGACGCTGATAATAAACTCAAAAGCCTCTCTTAATCACCGCAATCGGAGGGAAGCAGTCCATTCGCAGAGTTGTGATAGATCCCGCGTCCAGAATAGATATTGCCGTACCTGCGAAATGAGCGCGTCCAAACCGGCGCGCTCACTGTATTTTTTATTGTTTTTCACTAAGGCGTTAAGAGTGATGCATCACTCTGCGGCAACAGCTTCCTGTCCCAGTGTCGGATAGTCGGTGTATCCTTTTTCATTACCGCCGTAGAGGGTAGTTGCATCCAGCTCATTCAGAGGGGCGTCTTTCTCCAACCGACTGACAAGATCCGGGTTTGAAATGAACGGTCTGCCAAAGGCCACCAGATCGACGGCGCCGGTATCAACCGATTCAATCGCCATTTCGCGATCATAAGCGTTGTTGCCCATTTTCGCGCCGTCAAACAATTCATATAGCGCCTTTAGATCACCACCTTCAGGAATATCGCGCGGGCCGCCGGTCTGTCCTTCTACGAGATGGAGATAGGCCAACCCAAAGCTATTCAACAACTTGATCGCATGCGAGAACGTCGCCTGTGGATCGCTGTCGGAAATGTTGTTGGCATCCGAGAAGGGGCTGAGGCGGACACCAACACGATCGGCACCCCACACGTCGACTACTGCGTCCATGACCTCTTTCAGGAACCGTGCTCTGTTCTCGACAGGACCGCCGTATTCGTCTTCACGCTTGTTGGACTCGTCCCGCAGAAACTGATCAATAAGATATCCGTTGGCTGCATGGACTTCGACACCGTCAAATCCGGCCTTCTTGGCGTTTTCTGCGGCCTGGCGGTAGTCGGCGACAACGCTTGCAATTTCTTCGATACTCAGAGCCCGAGGTTCCGATGTTTCGACAAACTGCTCGCCATCAAAAGTCATGGCTTTAGCGCCAAGTGCGGATGGTGCGACAGGGGCGCTGCCATCCTGTTGCAAGCTAAAATGAGAAATCCGGCCCACATGCCAAAGTTGGATCACAATCTTCCCACCCTCGGCATGGACAGCCTCAGTCACTTTTTTCCAGCCGTCGATCTGCGCATCGGAATAGATGCCGGGCGTCCAGGCATAGCCTTTGCCTTGGGGCGAGATTTGCGAAGCTTCCGTAATGATCAGTCCAGCACCTGCGCGCTGCGCATAATATTTGGCCTGCAATTCATGGACGCTGTCATCCTCGGCTCTTGCCCGGTTGCGGGTCAATGGCGCCATAACAACGCGGTTTTTCAGCTCGATTGCTCCAGCTTTGATGCCGGAAAACAGTTTTTCATCAGCCATTGCTGCTTCCTTCTTTGGTAAACTTCGTTCAGATATTATTGGACTAATTAGTCCAATATTGGGGTCACGGTCTCTTGTTTGAGTTTGTGGTAGGTTTCATTTCCTTATGGTGTCGGGAGGCCTTATGGCGAAATCACCAAACGGGCTTGTTTCAGAGTTTGCGATATCTGATCGGAGGGCACACCCGCCTTCCGCAAGGCCAATGTGCCGATTGCAAGGGAGGCAAAGGCGCGCGCCTTGACGAGTGCCTGTCCCGGATCCGAAGGTTTAAGCGCTCTCGCAATAATCTCGTCAATGCTCTCCAAATGATGCCGCCCGAGAGCCGCCACTTCCTCATCATGAGGAGCAAGCTCCGTAAGGCAGTTGATCAGCATGCAGCCGTCACGACCACCTTGCGGGTTCGCCAAAGCTTCCAGTATCGCACCAACGGGGTCATCCCCGCCCGCGTTCGCGACATCACGCAAAGTCTTCAAACCACGCCTGGAATAGTGGCTTAGGGCTTTGTGAAACAAAGCCTGTTTGTTACCGAACGTTCCATAGAAGCTGGACCGGCTCAAACCCATGGCTTCGGTCAGATCATCCACAGATGCTGTCTCGTAGCCCTTGTGCCAAAAAACGCACAAGGCTTTTTCCAAAGCCTCGGCTTCGTCAAAGCTACGAGGCCGACCCGGACCTGCGGACGATTTGTTGCCGCCAATTATAAGAGTACCTTCGCTCATATCTTGGATGTGGAATGGTCGGTCCAGAATTTCAAGTGGCCATTCGAGGATTTTGGATTAGTCAGTCCGAATTCCAGCTAATGACAGGAATTTTCTGGGTCGATAGATATACCGGAGGCGCCCTTAGTCGTACCTCAAGACTCCGGTTGGTTCCCTTATTTTTCACTGCTTGCAGATACTGCCGTTTGAGGCTGGACTAAAGCAGCGGCAAAGAAAGGTACTCCAACGTTTGCAAAGCCTGTTTTCTGCGCATCGCAGACTTTCGCGAGATTCCAAGCAAAAAGGCCGCAACGAACCCAAGGCTCCTTAGGGAGGCCCTATGCGGGTTGAGCGCCGCAAAGGTCTATAACCGCAACGACTACGGCAAAAAAACTGATTGAGATCATCGGTACGGCAGACAGTCGTGCAGCGCAAAACTATGCGCATACCACGCAAAAATATGGGGTGTGCGAAGTGCTATCCGCACACCTGCAGTTTGTCAGAAATCCAGATTTTCGACGCTCAGCGCATTTTTCTGAATAAACTCACGGCGTGGTTCGACCACATCACCCATCAGCTTGGTGAACAGGTCATCAGCCTCGACCATATCGTCCACTCGTACCTGCAGAAGCGTCCGCGCATCCGGGTCCAGTGTGGTCTCCCAAAGCTGATCGGGGTTCATCTCACCCAGACCTTTATAGCGTTGCAGCGACAGGCCTTTTTCGCCCTCTTCCAGAATGGCGCGCAGCAGGTCCAGCGGCCCATGAATGACCTGAGACCGGTCGCGCCGGATCAGTGTCGCCGGAGTGTTGTAGATCTCTTGCAAGCTTTGGGTGAAGCTGCCGGTTTTGCGAGCCTCACCTGAACGCAGCATCGGGCCATCCAGCGTACGGACCTCTTCGACGCCGCGCAGGATACGGGCCAGACGGATGCCGTGGTCCTGTGTGATCCGGCCTTGCCAGCCGCGCTCGTATTCCAGCGCGATCAGGTCGAGACGGGCGGCGACTTTATCGGCTACGCCCTGCAGATCGGCATCCACCGCGCCTGGTACAAAGGCTCCTGCAACGGCGGCCTGCTCCAGAATGTGGCGCGGATAATGCGTCGGGAAGGCATCCAGAACGCGTTTCAGTTGGCGCGCTTCGTCCACAACACGGGTCAGATCCTGACCGACGATTTCTTCGCCCGAGCCGAGTTTCAGCACCGCGCCCTCAACGCCCTGATTTATCAGATAATCGTCCAGCGCAGCTTGGTCTTTCAAGTAAACCTCTGACTTACCGCGCGAAACCTTATACAGCGGTGGCTGCGCGATATACAGGTACCCGCCCTCGATCAGTTCCGGCATCTGCCGGTAGAAGAAGGTCAGCAGCAGCGTCCGGATATGCGCGCCGTCCACGTCCGCGTCGGTCATGATGACGATCTTGTGGTAACGCAGTTTTTCGATGTTGAACTCATCGCGCCCAATACCGGTGCCCAGCGCCATTACGAGGTTGCCGATCTCCTGAGACGACAGCATCCGGTCGAACCGAGCGCGCTCGACGTTCAGGATTTTACCGCGCAACGGCAGAACGGCCTGAGTCAGGCGATCACGGCCCGTCTGAGCAGAGCCACCAGCCGAGTCACCCTCGACAAGGAAGACTTCGGTCTTGGACGGGTCCTTTTCGGAACAGTCCTTCAGCTTGCCGGCCAGATAGTTCACGTCCATCGCCGTTTTGCGACGGGTTAGTTCACGGGCTTTACGTGCGGCTTCGCGGGCCAACGCGGCCTCGATGATCTTGCCGACGATGGTCTTGGCCTCATTCGGGTTCTCTTCGAACCATTCGGCCAGTTTTTCGTTCATCAGTCCTTCGACTGCAGGGCGCACCTCGGAACTGACCAGCTTATCCTTGGTCTGGGACGAGAATTTTGGGTCAGGTACTTTGACCGACAGAACACAGGTCAGACCTTCGCGGGCGTCATCTCCGGTAAAGCTGACCTTTTCCTTTTTCGCGATCCCGCTGGATTGCGCATAGTTGTTGATCGTCCGGGTCAGCGCCCCCCGGAAACCGGCCACATGGGTGCCGCCATCGCGCTGCGGGATGTTGTTGGTGAATGGCAAAACAGTCTCGTGATAGCTGTCATTCCACCACATGGCGATTTCGACGCCAATGTCGTCGCGTTCGCCTTTGATGTAGATCGGTTCTGGCATCGCGGCCGTCTTTGAGCGGTCGAGATACTTTACGAACTCATTCACACCGCCTTCGTAGAACAGCTCGGTCTCAAGCCGTTCCGCCGGGCGTTCGTCGATCAGGATAATGCGCACGCCCGAGTTCAGGAAGGCCAGTTCACGCAGGCGCTTTTCCAGCGTCTCAAACGAGTATTCCAGGTTCGAGAAGGTATCGGTCGAAGCCAGAAAACGCACCTCGGTCCCGGTACGGTCACCGCATTCACCGACCACTTTCAGGTGCTCTGCCGTCTCGCCGCCCTCAAAACGTGCAACGTGCTCCTTGCCATTGCGCCAGATACGCAATTCCAGCCAATCCGACAGCGCGTTCACCACCGAAACGCCCACACCGTGCAGACCCCCCGACACTTTGTACGAGTTGCCGTCAAATTTACCGCCCGCGTGCAGCTGGGTCATGATGACCTCGGCGGCCGAGACGCCCTCTTCCGGGTGGATGTCCACCGGAATTCCGCGCCCATTGTCGCTGACCGAGACGCTGGAATCGGCATGAATTTTGACCGTCACATGGTCGGCGTGACCGGCCAAAGCCTCGTCAATTCCGTTGTCGACAACCTCGTACACCATGTGGTGCAGACCCGAGCCATCGTCGGTGTCGCCGATATACATACCGGGGCGCTTGCGAACGGCTTCCAAGCCCTTGAGAACCTTGATGGAATCCGCGCCATATTCTTGTGGTGCCTGTGCGTCTTCGGACATGCCGTTAGTACCTATATTATTTTGGTAACTTATACGTTTTCTGGGGGGGAATGTCACGCGCTCCCCCAATATTTTGTGTCAGCAGAGGTTGATTACGTTCGATACAGCAGATGTGCGCCGAAACCTCACAATTGATCGATATCAGCCGCTATGTCCGCAGCAATTTCCAGCGCGTTAACGTCCTTTCGCTCAGCAGACAGCCGAAGACCCAGAAGATCAGATTGGTAGCGCGTTGCAAGCCGGTTCGGATCGTGATCCGAAGCGATATCCCCTGCCTCCTGCGCACGGCGAAACAGATCGGCAAAACACGCCTTCATCTCTGCCATATGAATGCCCGCTGCTTCGGCGAGTGCGTGATCCTTGGCCTGCAGTTCCGCGTATGTTTTGGCCAGCATGCAAGCTTTTGCGGGGGCATCGCTGGCCTCGATAACCAGCCGTGGCTGCGCCTTCAAAGCCTCAAGCGGGCCTAATTTATCAGCAAGAGCCTTTAGCCTCGCAATCCCTTCCTGCGCGTAGCGTTCCAAAGCCAAGCCATACAGCGCATCTTTGGATCCAAATGCCGCATAAAAACTGCCGGGTTTCAGTTTCAGCTCACGCTCCAGATCCTTCAGCGAAGTGCCCGCCCATCCCTGACGCCAAAAGATATCCCTGGCCTGAGCAATCAGAGCGTCACGGTCGTATTCGGGTTTGCGTGGCATTGTCTTCACCAATTCTTGAACGGTTGCTCAAATATATACTTGAGTGATCACTCAAGAAAGACTATTTCTGCCTCAATGCGCCAGAAAAGGAGTTCCGACATGGCCAACTTCCCGTCCCACGACCTCGAATCCGCCCCTGAGGGGTCCAAACCACTGCTGGAAAAATCGCAGGCCGCATTTGGCCGTCTGCCCGGCCTGCACAAGGTGATGGCTGAAAGCCCCCAGCACCTGGAAGGCTATCAAGTACTGCACGGCCTGTTCATGCAGACCGATTTCGACAATGATGAGAAAACCGTCGTCTGGCAGACCATCAACGTGGAAAACGAGTGCCACTACTGCGTCCCTGCTCACACCGGTATCGCCAAGATGATGAAGGTTTCGGACGACATAACCGAAGCACTGCGCAACGAGACCCCGCTACCCAACGCAAAACTGGAAGCGCTGCGCACATTCACGCTGCAAGTCATGGACTCTCGCGGCAACCCGACCGAAGAGCAGCTGCAGGCGTTCTTCGACGCAGGTTATTCGCACCGTGCGGTTCTGGATGTGGTTCTGGGCCTCGCGCAGAAAACCATGTCGAACTACGTCAACCACATGGCGAAAACGCCAGTCGACGAAGTTATGCGCGGTTTCCTGTGGGAGCGTAAGGTCAGCGAACCCGCCTAAGAGCTTACGACCGAGCCGTCGTCGCCTTCGGAAACGATCAGCGTCTGGGCTCGGTCACCCAGTTCCGCAAACAGTTCAGGCCCGGTGCCCGTCATCCAGGCCTGAGCACCCAAAGCACAGATCTCGTCATACAGCGCCGCACGGCGATCCGCGTCCAGATGCGCGGCCACCTCATCCAGCAACACAATCGGTGGAGCACCCACCATCCCGGCCAGCGCCCGCGCGTTGGAGAGGATCAGCGAAACCAGCAGCGCCTTCTGCTCACCAGTCGAACAATCCTTTGCCGGAACACCCTTGGCCGCAAACACACCGTACAAATCCGACCGATGCGGACCCACCAAAGTCCTGCCCGCAGCCAGATCGCGAAAGCGGCTTTCATTCAGTGCTTCCCGCAGATCGTCAGCTGTTTCCGGCATCGCACCTTCGGTTTGAACCAGTTCCAGATCAGCAGATGGAAAGGCTGTTTCAGCCTGATCCTGTGCGCTTCGCAGATGATCCAGCGCTGATAGGCGCGCGGTGTGTATCCGGTGCCCCGTCTCGGCCATCTGACCTTCCAACGCTGCGTACCAGTGGGCATCGCGCACCTGCTCTTTCAGCAGGCGATTGCGCTCCCGCATGGATTTTTCATAGGTCAGCGAAGCCTCGGCATGTGCCGGATCGAAGCTCAACGCGATCCGATCCAGAAATCGTCGCCGTCCTTCTGCGCCTTCGGTCCACAACCTGTCCATGGAAGGAACCAGCCAGACGACTCGCGCCAGTTTACCCAGTTCGATCTGACTGGACGTCTTGTCATCAATGCGAACCTGGCGCGCGGCACCGCCCTCTGACCAGGTTTCGATCTCAAATTGCTGTCCCTGCGCCTGCAATAGCCCCGACAGCTTCCAGCCCAAAGCCTCGGGTCGTCTTGTCATCTCGGCCGCACTCGCCCGTCGCATACCGCGACCGGGCGAAAACAAGGACACCGCTTCAAGGATGTTGGTCTTACCCGCCCCGTTTGGCCCATGAATCGCCACCGGTCGCCCATCCAGCGACAATCGCGCCAGCTTGTGCGACCGAAAATGCGAGACCGTAAGCTCGGTCAGGGCCAAAGCCATGACCCCTCCCTTCTGTTAGTTCACGTCTGTCAGAAGCAACGCGATCAGACGCGCATCGGCATGACAACATACACCGCGCTCTGGTCATTGCCCTCGCGCATCAGGGTCGGATCACCTGCCGAGTTGAACATGAATACCGCGTTCTCGCGGTCGACCTGAGATGCGATCTCGAGCAGATACTTGGCGTTAAAGCCGATCTCGAGGCGCTCATCCCCGTAGGCCACGGCCAGCTCTTCCTCAGCCGCACCGCTATCGGGCGCGTTGACGGACAAGACCAGCTTATCGCCATCCAGCTGCAACTTTACCGCGCGCGAACGCTCTGACGAAACCGTTGCGACCCGATCCACGGCTTGCGCGAATTCGGCGGCGTCCACCTCAAGCTTGCGCGTGTTGCCCTGGGGGATAACGCGTGTGTAGTCGGGGAAGGTTCCGTCGATCACCTTTGAGGTCAGCGTGATGTCGGGTGTCGCGAATCGTACTTTGGTTTCGCTGACCGAGACGGCGATATCCATCTCATCATCATCCAGCAGCTTGCGCAGCTCACCTACGGTTTTGCGCGGCACGATTACACCGGGCATGTCAGCAGCCCCATCAGGCAGGTCTGCATCGATGCGGGCCAGACGGTGCCCATCGGTTGCCACACAACGCAGAACTTTGCCACCTTCGGAGCCATCAGCGACATGCATATAGACACCGTTCAGATAGTAGCGCGTCTCTTCGGTTGAGATGGCAAATTTCGATTTGTCGAACAACCGGCGCAGCAAGGCCGCCGAAGCGGTAAAGTTCGACTGGTACTCCGAGGACGCCATGACCGGAAAGTCCTCTTTTGGCAGCGTTGCCAGCGAGAAGTTCGAGCGCCCCGCTTCAACGGTCAAACGGCCTGCTGCACTATCAGCAGTCAATGTCACCAATGCGCCATCGGGCAGTTTCCGCACGATCTCATGCAGGGTCGTCGCTGCGACGGTTGTAGCGCCCGCCTTTTCGACCTGCGCCGGCGCCTTGTCGACCACCTCGATATCCAGATCGGTGGCGCGGAACAAAGCCTGATCACCTTCGGCTTCGATCAATACGTTCGCCAGGATCGGAATTGTGTTTCGGCGTTCCACAACGGATTGGGCCTGCGAGACGGCCTTGAGAAGGGTGCCGCGTTCGATGCTGATCTTCATACCCTCAATTCCTCTGACTTGAGTGCCGTTATGGGCGGGACTGGCAAGTTAGCGGTTCAGCCCTGAGGCACAAGGATTTTTTACGGATTTCTGGGTCGGAATGACCAAACGGTCAAGAGGCGCGTGTTTGATTTGGCACAGTTCCTCGGCGACCGTGGACAATACCGCACAAGAAAACGCCCCGAACTCGCTTGTCCGAGGCGTTGTATTCCGAGTTACCGGACGAACTCAGGCTTCGAGTGACCGGCGTAGCATCTCGACATCTTCGGCGATCTGACCGTCGGTCAGCTTCAGCTCTTCGATACGCTTTACGCCGTGCATGACGGTGGTGTGATCACGGCCACCAAACCGGCGACCAATCTCCGGCAGCGAGCGGCTGGTCAATTGCTTGCAAAGATACATCGCCACCTGACGCGGACGGGCATAGGAGCGCAGGCGTTTAGGGCCGATGATGTCGCTGAGGCGGATGTTGTAATAGTCGGAAACTTTGCGCTGAATCTCTTCGACCGTGATCTTGCGCTCGGATGCGCGCAGCACATCGGCCAGGCAGTCCTGCGTCAGTTCCATGTCGATTTCGCGACCCACCAGTGAAGCGAATGCAAACAGACGGGTCAACGCGCCTTCCAAAACGCGAACGTTGGTCGAAATGCGATGCGCGAGGAACTCGAGCACACCATCGGCGATGGTCAGATCCGGATAGGTGCTGCTGTATTGCTGTACTTTGTTCTGCAGGATGCCCAGGCGCAGTTCGTAATCGGTCGGGTGCAGATCAACAACCAGACCACATTGCAGGCGTGACTTTACGCGATCCTCAAGATCCTTGATCTCACCCGGTGCACGATCGGCCGAAATGATGATCTGCTTGTTCTGGTCCACCAGCGCGTTGAACGTGTGAAAGAACTCTTCCTGAGTCGAATCCTTGCCTGCGATGAATTGCACGTCATCAACCATCAGCACGTCGACCGAGCGGAACAGATGTTTAAAATCCATCATCCGTCGCTCGCGCAGGGCCTGCACAAAGCGATACATGAACTGTTCTGCCGAAAGGTACAGCACGTTGAGTTCTGGGCGTTTGGTTTTCAGTTCCCACGCGATGGCATGCATCAGGTGGGTTTTACCCAGACCGACACCCCCATACAGGACCAGCGGATTGAATGTGACGGGACCACCCTCGGAGACGCGGCGCGCAGCGGCATGGGCCAGTTCATTGGGTTTGCCGACCACAAAGCTCTCAAATGTAAAACGGGCGTCAAGTGGCGCGGCCTGCAGGGATTCCAGCGCATCACTCGCAGTATCTGACGGATAAGATGCTTCGGGTTGCACCGGCGCGACGGTTTCGGAGACCGCTGCAAGGGCTGGCTCTGCCACTGGCGCAGCAACGGGGCGCGCAGGTGAATTGGCCGCTACACGAAAGGCAAGGCGCTGAACCGATTCACCCGAGGTGTTCAGCTCATACAGAATGAGGTCCGCAAAATTCTGACTGACATAGTTGCCCATAAAGTTGGTCGGCACCGAAAATACAGCCACACCATCCTGCAACTCCTGAAATTCCAGAGGTTCGATCCAGGTGGTGAAATTGTTCCGGCCGATGGCCTTCAGCAACTTGCTACGCAGTTGTCCCCATTTCTCTTGTGTCATTAAGCGCCTCACGCATCCCATTCTTTATTGGCCTGTCGGCCTTATTAATGTGTCCGGTCTCCCGGCTTCTGGCGTTCACTCGCACAAAGGTATCCTTGCGCCGAACCAAGGGATTCGGCGGATAATTTCTTCTTCGCCCGCACAACAGCAGTTTGGCCACGTCCCACAGCAGGCACGTCCCCAGAAACAGGGTTGCGCGTTACCTTTCAATTTTTAGACAGGGCTAAGATCGTCGGTGATCCCGAGATCCGTAGCAGATCGTCAAACCAGTTCGAGCCGGTTGCCGACATTCGTCAATGGATCGTCCTGATGCCCGTCAGTATGATCGCAATGACAGCCTGTCCCCCCAAGCGAGTGAATCGCTGAATCAGTGGTAACAAGAGGCAGCGGGTCGCGGCAACGAAACTCTGATATTGACTCGGGTCTTTGGCCGAAAGAATCTCTCAGATTTGTGAAGACGCGGCATTCAGGCAACAATGAAAAAGGCGCCGCAATCCGCGACGCCCCTTTGAGCGATCTAAGTCAACAATAGTTGACGTAAGGTCAACCCAGCGCCTTCACGCGAGCCGACAGGCGCGACATTTTACGTGCCGCTGTGTTCTTGTGGAAAACACCTTTTGTGACGCCGCGCATCAGTTCAGGCTGAGCGACGCGCAGAGCTGCGGTTGCTGCTTCCTTGTCACCGGATGCGATTGCTTCTTCGACCTTGCGCAGGAAGGTACGGATGCGCGAACGACGTGCTTTGTTGATTGCGAAGCGCTTGTCGTTCTGACGAGCGCGCTTCTTAGCCTGGGGCGAATTTGCCATGTGTATCTCTGACCTTTGTTCGGTTCGATTGTCTCAGGGTTGCGCGCCACGGACATTTCCGTACCGGATCAGGGATCACGAGTGTGATTCTGGCCAAGCGGGCCGCACGCGCATGTATAGCGGCGCTGCATATCCAAGTTTGCTGCCTTTGCCAAGCCGAATCTTCTACGGTGCATGGCCGGTATGAAAAAGGCGGGCAAGGCCCGCCTCATCCGATCAGCTATTTCGGCGTTTACTTGTCCCGAAACTGCGCAGCTCGTTTTTCGAGAAACGCTGCCATGCCTTCCTTCTGGTCTTCGGTCGCGAACATCGAGTGGAAAACCCGGCGTTCGAACAGCATGCCCTCGCTCAGCGGCAATTCATAGCTGCGATTCACAGCTTCTTTGGCCGCCATTGCGCTGAGCAGAGATTTCTCAGCGATCTTCTGTGCTGCACCCACAGCCTCTTCGATCAGCTTCTTGGATGGGACAACCCGACTGACAAGACCCGAACGCTCGGCCTCTTCCGCGTCCATGAAACGGCCTGTCAGGTTCATGTCCATCGACTTGGATTTACCAACAAAGCGAGTCAGGCGCTGGCTGCCACCCATTCCGGCAATAACACCAAGGTTGATCTCGGGCTGGCCAAACTTGGCAGTGTCCGCGGCAATGATGAAGTCACACATCATCGCGACCTCACAGCCACCGCCCAACGCATAGCCGGCAACAGCTGCGATGATCGGTTTGCGGATCGCGGCAATCCGATCATTTACATCGGCAAACAGGTTTTCAGTGTAAACTTCAACATAGCTCTTTTCGGACATTTCCTTGATGTCCGCGCCAGCGGCAAAGGCCTTGTCAGAACCGGTGATGACGATGCAACGCACCTTGTCATTCTGGTCCGCATCTTCCAGCGCATCGCACAGTTCACTCAAAAGTTGCGTGTTCAGAGCATTCAGCGCATCCGGTCTGTTGAGCTTGATTAGGGCGACGTGGTCTTCAATTTCGACGATGATCGTCTCAAAAGCCATGAGGTCTAAGCTTTCGGTTGTTCCGTTCAGATACGATTCCTTATCACGCGAAAAACTTGGATCAAGCTATCTTTGGCATTGCGCACAATAGAATGATGAGCGACCGGACTGAGTGATTCTCTTTACTTTCGCGTCACAACCTTCTGTTCTGCACGGCTCATCTTCACGGCCATACACATCAAAACTGTGCTGAAAATATCCAAGTTCTCCATCGGCTTGCCGGAAATCCCGCAAGGATGATCCCCCCGCCCTGATCGCCTCTTCCAGAACCTGGCGGATGATCGGAACCAATGCCGCTACACGTTGCTCGGAAATCTGCCCTGCTTTGCGACGTGGCGACACTCCGCCGCGATAAAGCGCTTCACACACATAGATATTACCCAATCCGGCAACGATTCTCTGATCCAGCAGCGCCGACTTCACCGGAGTATTCTTACCTCGAAACGCGTCGATCAAATGCTGTTCGTGAAAATCATTCCCAAGGGGTTCGGGCCCCAGAACAGACAACAGCTTGTGTTCGTGGGCAGTATCTGTCGGCAGCAAATCCATCGCCCCAAACCGACGGGGATCATTGAACGTGATCCGTGCACCATTGGCCATGTGAAACACGACGTGGTCATGCTTTTCAGGTGCAGGGTGATTGTGAACAAACTGGCCCAGCGGATCGCCGGATACCGTCATCCGCCCTGACATGCCCAAATGAATCAGCAAGGTTTCACCGCTGTCTAAATCGGCCAGAATATACTTCGACCGTCGACGTAAACGATCCACCCGTTGACCGGACAGCCGCTCTGCCATCTGATCAGGGAACGGCCAACGCAGGTCCGGACGGTTCACGTCGGCGCGTTCAATGACAACGCCTTCCATCGCGGGGCTTAGCCCGCGGCGGACCGTTTCGACTTCGGGAAGTTCCGGCATGCGCTCTCCTGATTTGCCGCAAGAGCATTTTCCAGCGCCTGCACCATTTCATCATGTCCGGTTACATATTTCAGAATCCGTGCCGTCTTCCCATCAGAAAAACGCAGCACATAGGTCCCGTGATGCCTGAGGCTGATTTTGGTCAGCTTGGTCAAATCAAAGTAACGCCGTTGAAACAGCCAACCCGTTGTGACCAATTCGGCCCCATCAATCGTCACCGTGTTCACCAGATGAAAGACTAGGGTGTAGACGACCAACCCGACCAGCGACAACTTGATCCACAGTATTGTTTCCGCCTCCAAACCCGGGAAAACCTTGTCATCGGGCATCAGTTCGGGTTGGAAAAAACTGATGTTGAGCACATTGAAAAACGCAATCGAGATCAGGACCAGCAAACCCGGTGTCGTTCGAAAGGTCAGCCGCGTCAGCGATTGCTGAGCAGGCCGATCGCTGCCCGCGCGGGAGATTGCCTCGTCCACAGGGTCATTGGGAAAATGTCTGGCTACGGCGTCCAGTTTGTCACCCGCCCCTTCGGCACGATGCACGCGCCGGATCGTGCGAAACACCGCTCTGATCCGCCATCCCAAGAATAAAAGCACCAGAAGAATAGACAACAAGACTGCCAGAACGTTTGCCAACGGGGAAAACTCCGTTTGTTCAAAATACCTGCCTGTCGTCTTATGTAGCGACTAAGGAAAATCTGTGGCGCGCCTGTCCGATCGTCCCCCCTGCTACCATTTCGCGCGATTGTCTTCCCCGCGCTGAGGCCTATAAGGATGAGCAACACAGGCAGAGGCGTCCATTCATGTCCGACACCAATGACAAGACCACCCATTTCGGGTTTGAAACCGTCCCCGAGGCCGACAAGGCCGGCCGCGTGCAGGGCGTTTTCAACTCGGTTGCCTCGAAATACGACGTGATGAACGATGTCATGTCGATGGGCATTCACCGGGTTTGGAAAGACGCAATGATGGACTGGCTTGCCCCCCGGCCCGGTCAGCATCTTCTGGATGTGGCCGGTGGGACAGGCGATATCTCATTCAGGTTCCTGAAACGTGCAGGTCACGGCCAAGCGACAGTGCTGGACCTGACGGAGCCGATGTTGGTCGAAGGCCGCCAGCGCGCCGAGGCTGACCAGATGTCGGACAGCCTGAGTTGGGTGGTCGGCGATGCCATGGCTCTGCCTTTCGACGACAGTACTTTCGACGTCTACACCATCTCATTCGGCATCCGGAACGTGACCCGCCCGCAAGAGGCTCTGAACGAAGCGTTCCGCGTCCTCAAACCCGGTGGACGGCTGATGGTGTTGGAGTTCAGCCAGTTGCCGAATGACGGGCTGCAAAAGCTCTATGACCTCTACAGTTTCAACGTCATCCCCCGGATGGGAAAACTGATCGCCAATGACTACGACAGCTATCAGTATCTCGTGGAATCGATCCGAAAGTTCCCCGATCAGGAGACATTCCTGAGCATGGTTCGAACAGCGGGATTTGAGAATGCCAAGTATCGCAATCTCAGCATGGGCATCGCCGCGCTGCATTCCGGCTGGAAGATCTGATACATGCGCGGACCTCATAACATTATCCGCCTGATCCGGACAGGCGCTACTTTGGAGCGGACCGGTGCCATGAACGTGGTGCTGGACGCCTTCGAAGCACCACGTGCTTTGCGCATCGTGGCGCACACTCTGGGCAAACCCTTCCAGTGGTTGGGCTACAAGGGCGATCCGGACATGCCGCCCGCCACACGCGCGCTGACGGCGCTGGGTCCGGCATACATCAAATTTGGTCAGGTGCTGTCGACCCGCCCGGACGTGGTCGGTGATGAACTGGCCGAGCAGCTGCGTGTTCTGCAGGATAAACTGCCCCCCTTCTCTCGCGCCGAGGCGATGGCCGAAGTGGAGAAAGAACTGGGCCAACCGGTCGACGAATTGTTCACCGAATTCAGCGAACCCATTGCGGCGGCTTCGATCGCTCAGGTTCACAAGGCCAAACGGGCCAGCACTGGTGAAGAGGTCGCTGTCAAAGTTCTGCGCCCAGGGATAGAACGTGCCTTCCGCAAGGACGTAGACGCCTTTTATTTCGCAGCTCGCATCGTGCAGCTGTTTGCCCCGGGCGCACGACGCCTGCGTCCAATGGATGTCATCGAACATTTTGATGGTGTGGTCCGTGGAGAGCTGGACCTGAGGCTCGAAAGCGCCGCAGCATCGGAATACCAAGCCAACACCAAAGATGATGAAGGCTTCTGGTTGCCGCCGGTTGTGTGGTCATTGTCCGCGCGCCGCGTCATGACACTTAGCTGGGCAGACGGTATTCCGCTGGGCGACAATGACGCGCTGGATGCCGCCAATCATGATCGCCATTCGCTGGCGGAACGCGTCCTGCGCCTGTTCCTGATGCACGCGTTGCGGGACGGCTATTTTCATGCCGACATGCATCAGGGCAACCTGAAGGTTGCCGCCAATGGTGACATCATTGCCTATGATTTTGGCATCATGGGCCATATCGATGAATACACGCGCCGGGTCTATGCCGAGATCCTGTTCGGCTTCATCCGCCGCGACTACAAACGCGTGGCCGAGGTTCATTTCGAAGCCGGATATGTCCCTGCCAATCAGGATGTAGACGAGTTCGCCCGCGCACTGCGCGCGGTGGGTGAGCCCATCTTTGGCATGGACGCCACCCATATCTCGATGGGTCGACTACTCAACTATCTGTTCGAAGTCACCGAACGTTTCGGCATGGAAACACGGACCGAACTGATCCTTTTGCAGCGCACGATGGTAGTGGTTGAAGGCGTCGCACGTTCACTGGATCCGCACATCAATATCTGGGAAGTCGCGCGCCCCGTGGTCGAAGACTACATCAAAAAATCGATCGGCCCGCGTGCGGCTCTGCGCGATTTTGGCAAGACTGCACTTGTTCTCGCACGTTTTGGACCGCGCCTGCCTGATCTGGTCGAAAACGCTTTGATTGCGCAGACTCACAAAGATGAGCCAAAGAGATCAGGTGTTTTGCCTATGCTACTGCCGGCGGCCATTGGTGCCATTGCAGGTGCGGCAGCCGTAATGCTGATGAGCTCTCTGGGCTAAACACACCCAAAGAGCTGATAATTTCTACGATAGTATTGGGGGCAATCTGCCCCCGTTCCGTATCAGAGACGCTCGATTGCGATTGCGATCCCCTGACCACCGCCAATGCACATGGTGATCAGACCTTTCGATCCCCCGGTACGTTCCAGTTCATATAGCGCCTTCAGGGTTATGATCGCACCGGTTGCCCCAACCGGATGACCCAGAGCGATCGCTCCACCATTCGGATTCACCTTGGCGGCGTCCAGCCCCAGTTCCTGATTGACGGCGAGTGCCTGAGACGCAAACGCTTCGTTGCTTTCGATCACATCGAAATCTTCAACCGACAGGCCGGTCTTTGCCATCAGGTTCTGCACCGCCGGTACAGGCCCGATCCCCATAACCTCGGGACGAACACCTGCATGTCCATATCCCAGAATGCGGGCCTTTGGCTTCAGGCCTGCTTTCTCGGCAGCATCTGCCGTGGCCAGAACCATCGCTGCCGCACCATCATTGATGCCCGATGCGTTGCCTGCAGTAACACGGCCATCTTTTTTGAACACTGGCCGCAATCCGGCGAGCGCCTCGGCAGTTGTGGCTTTGGGATGTTCATCAACCTTGAAATCCACCATGTCACGCTTGACCTTCACCTGGACCGGAGTGATCTGGTCGTCGAAGTATCCCGCATCAATGGCCGAGGCAGCGCGGGTCTGACTGGACAGGGCAAACTCATCCATCTGTTCACGCGTGATCTGATGTTCGTCGGCAACGTTTTCAGCTGTCACCCCCATGTGCCCGGTTCCAAACGGGCAGTTCAGCGCACCCAGCATCATGTCCATCGAGGTTACATCGCCCATTTTTGCACCCCAGCGGGCCTGCGGCACGATATACGGACTGCGCGACATGCTTTCGGCCCCGCCTGCAACCGCGAACTCTGCATCCCCCAGCATCAGGGACTGGACCGCGGATACAACAGCCTGCGCGCCGGACCCGCATAGACGGTTTACGTTCATTGCCGGCGTTTCATTCGGAATGCCCGCCTGCATCGCAGCGACACGCGAAAGATACATGTCGCGTGGTTCGGTACTGATCACATTGCCAAACACCACATGACCAATCTGACCACCCTCGACGCCCGAACGTTCCATCGCCGCTTCGGTGACGACCGTTGCCAGATCGATGGGCGCGGTCGAGGCAAGCGCCCCGCCGAATGTGCCGATAGCCGTACGGGCTCCGTCCAGTATCACAATGTCGGTCATGTCTCTCTCCTCTTGGATTTGGGCGCAGTATGCATCTGCAGCATTGAGCTGTCCCACAGGACGTTCCGTCACTGTCGGAATTGACAACGGATCGTCAAGCGCGCATGAAATTCCGTCATGACGGAAGACTCAAACGATATCCTGACACGTCTGCCAGCCCGCCTGAAAGAGGCACGTCGGGCAAAAGGATTGTCACTGGAAGCTGTAGCCAATCTCAGCGGCGTATCCCGATCCATGGTCAGCCAGATCGAACGGGGTGAAAGCAGCCCGACAATTTCGACGCTATGGAACCTCACCCGTGCACTGCAGGTGGATTTTGCCGGATTGCTGGAAGAGGCCGACGGTACGGATCAGATCGAAGTTCTGAGAAACTCCGAGGTTCCCAGCATCGACAATATGGGACAGGCCTGCCGTATCCGCATCCTGTCGCCACCCGAAGAAGCCGGCGGGCATGAAGTCTATGATATCTCCTTTGATCAGGATGGTGCATTGAACAGCCAGCCCCATACTCGGGGCGCACAGGAACAACTGACCGTGCTGGAAGGGTCCGTCCGGGTCACCTCCGGAACAGCCAGTATGGATCTGAGGCAGGGTGACACTGCGCGTTATGCGGCTGATGTACTGCATTCGATTTCGTCACTTGATGGCCCCGCCCGGGTTTTCCTGATCGTAAAAAACGCCTGACACCGGCGAATATCCGCCTTCACGGAAATTTTTCCGCAATTTTGCCATTCCCCTATTTGGGAAATGCATCCGTTATGTTAGATACGCGACTCAGAACAAGGAGATCGCCATGGCAGATGCATTCCTGTCCCATATCACGGACACCCTCGCGCAGATCGAATCCGAAGGTCTGTATAAACGCGAGCGAATGATCACCTCGCCTCAGGGCGGTGAGATCACGGTGGGCGACAAACAGGTGATCAACCTGTGCGCCAACAATTATCTGGGTCTGGCCGATCACCCAGCGCTGATCGACGCTGCCAAGGGCGCGATGGAGCCCAAGGGGTTCGGCATGGCCTCGGTCCGGTTCATCTGCGGCACGCAGGACATACACCGTGAGCTTGAGCAGAAACTGGCAAAGTTCCTGAACAAGGACGATTCGATCCTGTTCGCTGCATGTTTCGACGCCAATGGCGGGTTGTTCGAGCCCCTGCTGGGGCCCGAAGACGCTATCATCTCGGACAGTCTGAACCACGCCTCGATCATTGACGGCGTGCGTCTTTGTAAAGCCAAACGCTATCGCTATCTGAACAACGACATGAACGACCTCGAAGCCTGGCTGAAACAGGCCCGCGAGGATAGTGCACGGCACATCATGATCGCCACCGACGGCGTATTTTCGATGGACGGCTATCTGGCCAACCTGCCGAAAATCCGGGAGCTGGCAGACAAATACGATGCTATCGTCATGGTCGATGATTGCCACGCTACTGGCTTTATGGGGCCGAACGGCGCCGGGACGCCGGATCATTTCGACGTCGACGTTGACATTCTGACGGGAACTCTGGGCAAGGCACTTGGGGGGGCAATCGGCGGTTACATCGCCGGGCCGCAGCCAGTGATCGATCTGCTACGGCAGCGGGCGCGGCCCTATCTGTTCTCCAACTCGCTGCCGCCGTCCATCGTCGCCGCCGGACTTGAGGCGATCCGTCTGGTTGAAGAGGGCGACATGTTGCGCGCTCAGCTGTTCGGAAATGCGAAATACTGGCGTGCAGGTCTGGAGAAACTGGGGTTTGATCTGCTGCCCGGAGAACATCCAATCATTCCAGTCATGCTGGGTGAGGCCACTTTGGCACAAGAAATGGCGTCGCGACTGTTCGATGAGGGTGTCTATGTTTCGGGCTTCTTCTTCCCCGTCGTGCCGCGCGGGCAGGCCCGTATCAGGACGCAGATGAATGCGGCTCTGACAAAGGATGAACTGGACCGGGCACTTACAGCCTTTGGTAAAGTCGGCAAAGAGTTGGGGATTATCTCTTGATCCTGCCATCGGTCATAGACGTTATCGGAAACACACCGCTGGTGGAGCTTTCGCGAGTGACACGCTCGCTTGGGCTTGAGGGGCGCATTCTGGCCAAGCTGGATTATCTGATGCCAGGTTTTTCCAAGAAAGACCGGGCTGCGCGATCTATCATCGAAATCGCCCGGGCTAATGGTTCACTCCTGCCCGAGCAAACCGTTGTTGAGCTGACCTCGGGCAATATGGGCACTGGCCTCGCGATTGTTTGCGGAATTCTCGGGCATCCGTTTGTCGCAGTCATGAGCGCAGGAAACTCGGTCGAACGCGCCCGAATGATGCGTGCGCTAGGGGCCGAAGTTGTCATTGTTCCTCAGGCGTCAGGCAGCAAACCGGGTGAAGTTTCAGGCGCTGATCTGGCGTTGGTCGATCAGGAAGCGACGCGCATCACCCTTGAACGTGATGCATTCCGGGCAGACCAGTTTGGGCATGCGGGTAATCCTGCTGCCCACGAAACCGGAACCGGCCCTGAAATCTGGGATCAGTCAGGTGGCGAAATTACAGCGTTCTGCGATTTTGCCGGATCAGGTGGCACATTGGCGGGTGCTGCAAGATTTCTGTCACCACTTGGTGTCCGATGCTACGCGGTTGAGCCTCAAGGCGCACGTGCGCTGGCAGGGGAAGCGGTATCTACCCCAGATCATCCGATCCAGGGTGGTGGTTATGCGATGAATGATCTTGTTCATATGCGAGATGCGCCCATAGCAGACTATCTTTCCGTGACGGGTGAAGAAGCCCGCGAGAATGCCAGACTGCTGGCAAGCCGCGAAGGGATATTTGCCGGGTTTTCCGCCGGGGCAAATCTCGCAGCTGCAATCCAATTACTGCGAGGCCCCGAACGTGGTGGCTGCGTTGCAATTGTCATGTGCGACAGCGGCCTGAAATATCTTTCAACGGACTTATGGGAGTGATCTGATGCGTGCAAACACGATGAAAGCATTGGAAAAATCCAAACCGGAAGAAGGACTGTGGAAGGTACAGGCTCCGGTCCCTGAGATCGGCCCGGAGGAGGTGCTGATCCGCATCAGGAAAACAGGGATTTGCGGGACCGATATCCACATCTGGAACTGGGATGACTGGGCCTCGCACACTGTACCGGTACCGCTGATCACAGGTCATGAGTTCGCAGGCGAAATCGTCGAGATCGGGCGCAATGTGACCGGGCTTGAGATTGGTCAGCGCTGCTCGGGCGAAGGACACCTGATTGGTACCGACAGTCGTCAAAGCCGGGCGGGCAAGTTCCACCTCGACCCCGGCACGCGCGGGATCGGTGTGAACGAACAGGGCGCGTTCGCTGAGTACCTGAAGCTGCCGGCGTTCAATGTCGTACCTTTGCCCGATGATATCCCTGATGAAATCGGCGCCATTCTCGACCCATTGGGCAATGCAGTGCATACGGCGCTGAGTTTTGATCTGCTGGGGGAAGATGTGCTGATCACTGGCGCAGGACCGATCGGTATCATGGCGGCGGCCGTTGCCCGCCATGCCGGGGCACGGCACGTGGTGATCACCGACATCAACCCGGATCGTCTAAAACTGGCCGAGCATGTCGTGCCAACACTGCGCGCGGTCGATGTCAGCAAAGAAGATCTGCAGGACGTCATTGACGAACTTGAGATGAAAGAAGGGTTTGATGTCGGTCTGGAAATGTCAGGCTCTCAGGCCGCGCTTGATCAGATGGTCGAGGCCCTGGTGATGGGTGGGAAAATTGCGCTTTTGGGCATTCCCCCCGGCAAATCGCCGGTTGATTGGAGCCGCATCGTATTCAAGGCAATCACCATCAAAGGCGTTTATGGCCGTGAAATGTTTGAAACCTGGTATAAGATGATTGCGATGCTGCAGAATGGCCTGGATGTCAGCCGTGTCATTACCCACGAGTTTCCTGTCGATGATTTCGCTAAGGGTTTTGCTGCCATGAAATCAGGTCAATCCGGCAAGGTGGTTCTGGACTGGGGCTAACACACTGGAAAGTTGCAAAACTAGCCCCTAAACAGGTGCAAAAATCACCGAAGGGAGGGGCAATATGGGTGACAAAAACAAAGACGACCGCCTGTTGGAACGGGGGATCGAAGACTCTCTGGTCACCGATTTTGCGGACACTCATCGCAAAAGCTATGGCGATTTCCTGCAACTCAAGACCCTGCTGAATCTGCAGAAGACCTTTCAGGAACCAGCGCAGCCGGATGAGATGTTGTTCATCATCATCCATCAGGTCAGCGAGCTGTGGCTGAAACTGATGCACCACCAGTTGGTCGAGGTGCGCCGTTTCCTGCAGCAGGACGAATTTGGGCCGGCCATGAAGAATCTGGACCGGATCAAAGCCATTCAGCGGCAGTTGATCACAGCTTGGGAAACTCTGCTGACCATGACGCCAGCCGACTACATGACGTTCCGGCAGGCCCTGGGCAGCTCATCCGGGTTTCAAAGCTATGGCTACCGTCAGATCGAGTTCATTCTGGGCAATAAAGATCCATCTACGCTGAAAGTGCATGAACATGACACTGAGGTCATGGAAATGCTGAACGCCGCGCTGACCAAACCTTCGCTCTACGATGAGGTCCTGCATATGCTGGCCCGGCAGGGTTTCGATGTGCCACAGGATTTGATCGACCGTGATTACGCACAACCCTATTCAGGTGACCCGCGTATTGTTAAAATCTGGGTCGAGGTGTTCCGGAACACGGACAAGTATTGGGACCTTTATGCGCTGGCCGAAAAGCTGATGGACGTCGAGTCGCTGTTCCAGCGCTGGCGCTTTGATCATGCCACCGCGGTAGAGCGTGTGATCGGCATGCAACCCGGCACAGGTGGTTCCAGCGGCGTTGCGTTCTTGCGCAAAGCGTTGGAGTTGCGGTTCTTTCACGATCTCTACGACATGCGGACAGAACTGATGTATAGCGAGCAAAGCTGATGTTGTATCGCGGATTTAGCCAAACCGAACTCAATCAGGAGTATTCCCCCAGCTCGATGGTTGGCGGTGACATCACACCGTATCTTGCCAGCTACAAAGCGCTAAGTGCGCAGGCGCGCGACGATCTGACAATTCAGGAAAACCTCAGATATGGCGACAGTCCGGAACACGTTCTGGACTTCTTCCCCTCGCAAAAGCCCGGGGCACCCCTGCACGTTTTCATTCACGGCGGGTATTGGCAGGCGCTCAGTCAGCGCGAATCGGCGATGATGGCCCCTGCCCTGATTGAAAGTGGACACGCCTTTGCCACGCTGAACTATACGATTGCTCCAAAGGCACGCCTGGGACAGATGATCGATGAATGCCGCCAGGCTTTGCTATGGCTGGCTGGTCGGGCAAAGGAATTGGGTTTTGATCCGTCAAGGATCACCTTGTCCGGACACAGTGCCGGGGGGCATCTGGCATCAATGGTGATGGCCAGTTCTTCTGATGTTCTGGCCCGATCAGGGTTACGCGTCCGCGATGTGATCCTGATCAGCGGAGTGTTCGATCTTGAACCGATCTCTCTAACACCCGTAAACGACCCTCTGCAGCTGAGCCCGGTCGAGGTTCACGACCTCTCACCCAATCTGCATCTGCCAACGCCGGGGCCACGCTATCGAGTGACCGTTGCCGAGAGGGACACGCCTGAATTCATCCGCCAAAGCCGGGATTATGCCGAACTGCTGCGTCGGGCCGGGCACTCGGTCAGCTTTGATCTGCAAATGGGGATGCATCATTTCGATATCATCCTGCATCCTGGAACGTTTGTGACGACCCATACTGATTAAAATTTGAAGATTTGAACAAAAAACAGCGGCCCGATTGGACCGCTGTTTCTGAACACTTAGATTTTGCCGGAATTAGTCCAGCGTACGAGTAACCTCTTCGCGCTCGAAGATTTCAATCACGTCGCCCGCACGGATATCGTCGTAGTTTTCGAACGCCATACCGCATTCCTGACCCGACTGAACCTCGGCCACTTCGTCCTTGAAGCGCTTGAGCGTCTTCAGCGTGCCTTCGTGGATCACCACGTTGTCGCGCAGCAGGCGGACACCTGCGGAACGGCGGGCAACACCTTCGGTGACCAGACAGCCAGCGACCTTGCCAACACCAGTGACCTTGAAGACTTCGCGGATCTCGGCATACCCGATGAACTTCTCGCGGATCTCGGCGCTCAGCAGGCCGGATGCGGCGGCTTTCACGTCATCCACAAGGTCATAGATCACCGAGTAATAACGGATCTCGACACCCTTCTGGTTCGCTGTGTTCCGCGCCGATGCGTTGGCACGCACGTTGAAGCCAAAGATCGGTGCACCAGAGGCTTCGGCCAAACCGACATCCGTTTCAGTGATCGCGCCGACACCCGAGTGCAGAACGCGTACGCGGACTTCTTCGTTGCCGATCTTCTCCATCGCCTGAACGATAGCTTCGGCAGAACCTTGCACGTCCGCTTTCATCAGAATCGGCAGCTCGGTGACGTTTTCGTCTTCCTTGGCCTTCTGCATCAGCTGCTCAAGGGTTGTCGCGGCACCAGCGGCAGCGCGTTTGTCCTTGGCGGCTTGCTCACGATAAGCAGCGATCTCACGAGCCTGCGCTTCGGTTTCGGTCACGTTCAGAACGTCACCCGCTTCGGGCGTGCCGTTCAGACCCAGAACCTCAACCGGAACCGACGGGCCAGCTTCTTTGACGCGGTCACCCTTGTCGTTGATCAGCGCACGAACCTTACCGTACTGCTCACCCACAACGAAGATATCGCCCTGACGCAGCGTGCCGTTCTGAACCAGAACGGTGGCCACAGGGCCGCGACCTACATCCAGCTGCGCCTCGATCACGGCACCTTGGGCGGCGCGATCCGGGTTGGCTTTCAGCTCCAGAATCTCGGCTTGCAGCGCGATGGCTTCCAGCAGTTCGTCCAGACCCTGACCGGTGATGGCGGACACTTCGACGTCCTGAACCTCACCCGACATCTTCTCGACGATCACTTCGTGCTGCAGCAGATCGGTGCGCACCTTGTCCGGGTTGGCGTCCGGTTTGTCGACCTTGTTGATCGCCACGATCATCGGCACTCCGGCCGCTTTGGCGTGGTTGATCGCCTCAATGGTCTGCGGCATCACCGCATCGTCGGCTGCAACCACCAAAACCACGATATCCGTTACCTGAGCACCGCGTGAGCGCATCGAAGTAAAGGCCGCGTGGCCCGGCGTATCCAGGAAGGTCAGCGTTGTACCGCCATCGGTTTTCACCTGATAGGCACCGATATGCTGGGTGATGCCACCAGCCTCGCCCGCCACGACGCGTGCATCGCGGATCGCATCCAGCAGCGAGGTTTTACCATGGTCAACGTGACCCATGATGGTAATAACCGGCGGACGCGGCTGCAGATCGCCTTCGTCGTCCTCGACCTCTTTGATGACATCTTCCACGTCCGAATCAGAGACACGGGTCACCTTGTGGCCAAATTCTTCAATGATCAGCTCGGCAGTGTCGGCATCGATGGTCTGGTTTTGCGTAACCATCATACCCATCTGCATCAGCGATTTGACAACGTCAGCCACACGCTCGGCCATACGGTTTGCCAGCTCGGACACCATGATCGCCTCGGGCAGCTGAACGTCGCGGATCACCTTTTCCCGCTCGACCGTACCGCCCATGGCTTTTTGACGCGCGCGCTCCTGCTTACGCTTCATCGCGGCCATCGAACGCTGACGGTTGCCTTCGCCACCTGTGGCCTGACCCAGAGTCAGTTTGCCCGAACGGCGGTTGTCGTCACGCCCTTTGCCACGACCACGCTGTTCGCGTTCACGCTCCTGCTTGCGCGGTGCGGCTGCTGGCGCTGGTTTACTTGCCGGGCTGCGGGCCGCTTTGGGCTCTTCCGGTGCAGGCGCTGCTGCGGCACGTTTGGCAGCTTCTTCTGCCTCTTTGCGCTTGCGCTCTTCCTCTTCGGCTTTGGCACGTGCACGTTCTTCAGCTTCACGCTGCTCACGTTCCTTGGCCTCTTGCTCGGCCCGACGGCGGGCGCGCTCTTCTTCGCGCGCCTTTTCGGCTGCCTCACGGGCTGCGGCCTCTTCGGCTTCACGGGCCTTGGCAGCCTGCAATGCCTTCATCCGGCGCGCCATTTCGGCGTCGGAAATACCTGCAGGACGACGCGAAGGATCACCCGATGGCGCAGCGCCACCGCCCGGTTTGGTCGCACCCGGCTTGGGGACCACCACGCGCTTGCGTTTGGTTTCCACCACGACATTCTTGGTGCGTCCGTGGCTGAAACTCTGTTTCACATTTCCGGGGCGTGCCCCGCCACGAAGACCCAATGTCTTTTTGCCGTCATTATCGCTCATAAAGCTTCTTACCCTTCCGCGCGGCCCCTGCCGCCGTCATCCGTTTCGCGCAAGCCACGCAGGCGCTGCGCTTCCTCTACAACACGTTTGGCGAGTCCGCCAGAGGCCAGCGCCGCATGAATCACGGTTTGGCGCCCAAATGCCTGTCCTAATTCGTCTGCGGTCAGCCATCCGATGTATTTACCGAAGTGCGGTGTGCTCAGTTTCGACTTGCCGCGCCCCGATCCATCGACGGCCTGAATCAGCACTTGTGCCTCTTCCCGGTCCAGCCACGTCTTGACCTTTTCGTAACCGGCAACCGCGTCGCCCGACTTGCGTGCCAAGCTCAGCAGTTCGATTACACGACGCGAGACCTGCCTTTCGACCTCGTCCGTCAGGTCTTTAGGCACGGTCACCTGCGCCTTGAACCCGCGGGCAAACAGCTTTTTGCCCACAGCCTGATCCAGAGCCGCGCGATCCGCCGATACGTAGACACCACGCCCCGGCAGTTTAGCTGCAACATCCGGAAAGACCTGACCATCGGGCCCCGTCACAAAGCGTATCAACCCATATTTAGGCTGAATCTCGCCTGTGGCGATGCATTTCCGCTCAGGTCCTTCGGACCGATCTTTATGGACGCCACCGCGACCCATTTGCGCCACCCGAGGCCTGCGATCAGGCCTCGGCCTCCTCTTCAGTTGTCTCGCCGTCGACTTCTTCTTCGGCCTGTTCCAGTTCAGCCGGATCAACCCAGCCCAACATGATGCGCGCGGTCATAACCAGATCCTGCGCCTCTTCCAGCGACACACCGAAAGGCTCCAGAACGCCATCATCCTTGGTGCGTTCCCCATCGACCGTGGTCCAGCCACCGGCCAGTTCCCAGTCTGCGCAGGTTGCAAAGTCTTCCAGAGTTTTGACGTCGTCCTTGGCCAGAGCCTCAACCATCTGGGGTGTCAGACCCTCGAATTCAATAAGGCTGTCCTCGGCACCCAAGGCACGGGCCGCATCCAGCGCGGCTTTTGCCTGTGCTTCAAGGAATTCGCGCGCACGTGTTTGCAGTTCCTGCGCGGTGCCTTCGTCCACACCGTCAATGACCAGCAGTTCGTCGATCTCGACATAGGCAACCTCCTCGAGGTTGGTGAATCCTTCGGAAACCAGCAGTTGCGCGAAGAATTCGTCCAGATCCAGGCTATCCATGAACAGCTTGGTACGGGCTTCGAATTCTTTCTGACGACGCGCTGATTCTTCGGCTTCGGTCATGATGTCGATGTCCAGACCGGTCAGCTGGCTGGCCAGACGTACGTTCTGACCGCGGCGGCCGATGGCCAGTGACAGCTGTTCTTCGGGCACTACAACTTCGATCTTGCCGGCTTCTTCGTCCAGAACCACCTTGGAGACCTCGGCAGGCTGCAGCGCGTTCACCAGGAAGGTCGGCTGATCTTCGTTCCACGGGATGATGTCGATCTTTTCACCCTGCAGCTCGTTTACAACGGCCTGAACACGGCTACCGCGCATACCAACGCAGGCACCGACAGGATCGATAGAGCCGTCATACGAGATCACTGCGATCTTGGCACGCGAACCAGGGTCACGGGCCACGGCCTTAACTTCGATGATGCCATCATAGATTTCCGGCACTTCCATCTTGAACAGTTCGGCCATGAATTCCGGTGCGGTGCGCGACAGGAAGATCTGATGGCCGCGAACCTCGCGACGTACTTCCTTGATATACGCACGCACGCGATCATTCGGGCGATAGCTTTCGCGGCCGATCTTGTCGTTGCGACGCAGAACAGCCTCGGCACCACCGAGATCAATGATGACATTACCAAATTCTTCGCGTTTGACGGCACCGTTGATGATGGTGCCTGCGCGATCCTTGAATTCTTCGTACTGACGATCACGCTCAGCTTCACGAACCTTCTGCAGGATAACCTGCTTGGCCGACTGTGCCGCGATACGGCCCATTTCAACCGGCGGAACTTCTTCAACGAACACATCGCCGACTTCGGGCGCTTCCATGTACTGGCGCGCCTGTTCGACGGTCATCTCAGCCTGGTAGTTCTCCAGTTCGTCATCCTCAACCACGGTGCGGACGCGAGTGAAGGTCGCCTTGCCGGTCTTGCGGTCGATCGACACGCGAATGTCCATCTCGGCGCCGTAACGGCTCTTGGCGGCACGGGCGAGCGATTCCTCCATCGCTTCGACAACCAGACCGGGGTCGATCATCTTTTCGCGGGCCACGGCCTCGGCGGTTTGCAAAAGCTCCAGCTGGTTGGCTGAGGTAATTGCCATCAGTTCGTCTCCTCTTCGGACCCTTCGGTCTCAATCTCGTCGAAGGCGTTTTCGTTCAGAGCACCCGCATCTTTACGCTGGCGCAGCATTTCCTTGATCAGGTCGTCGGTCAGAACCAGCTTGGCGTCGCTCAGCCAGTCGAATTGCAGACCGATGGTAATTGTTTCGCCCCCCTCGGGGATGTTGATCAGAACCTCGTCCCCTTCGATGCCGGCCAATTCGCCTTTGAAGCGGCGGCGGCCGTCGATCAGTTCTGCGGTTTCAATCTTGGCCTCATATCCCTCGAAGGTCTCGAAATCCTTGAGGCGAGTCAGGGGGCGGTCGATACCGGGGCTCGATACCTCAAGAGTATAGGCGTCAAGAATCGGGTCCTCGACGTCCAGCGTGGCGCTGACCGCGTTCGAGATTTCGGCGCAGTCATCCACTTCGATGCCACCATCGGGCTTGTCAGCCATGATCTGCAGCGTGGTCTGTTTGCCGCTCATCAGGCGAATGCGGACCAGCTCATACCCCAGATCCTCGATCACAGGGGTGATGATCTCGGCCAGTCGCCGGTCGATGGCTGCTTTGGCTATCAGGTCGTTTGTCATCTGGTTCTCTACCCTGTCATACGGGCACAAAAAAACGGGCGCGCGGCCCGTCGATCTTTTCCGGTGGAGCCCCGGACCAGAAGTCCGACACGCCGCTGTTGCAAATGCATATACGCAGGAGAATCCGAATCTGCAACCCCCACGTCGCCGGCCAGACAAAACAGGGTCAGAATTCCGCCGAACTCAGATCATCCACCAGCGTTCAGCAACCCGCCCGTCATCCAACGGACCCTGCCGCCCGATCTGGCGCGGCAGCCCCACATTTGATGAAACGGCAAGCGCCATTTCCACCTCGGTCGGATGGAACCGCAATCCGCGTACCGAGCGAATCCCATCAGCATCCGGCATTGCCGCAACATCCACGAACCCGTCCCGCAGGGCTTCGGCACGAACGGTGGCATCCGGGATCACGACAATCTCAACTGCGTCCAGCCAGCCTGCCTGGCCATCCTTATAGTGGCCGGCTACGCGGCGCCCCAGAAAGTGCCGACCATCTTCCGCGCGCTCAACCCGATAACAGCCCGTTCCATTCGCCGATTTGAGCGGCGTCACATCCTGCCCATCCCGGGTGATAACGAAACGACTGTCGGCAAGCAGGAAGGGTAATCCGGGATTGGCCTCAGTCAGCTCAAGGCGTAAGCGATTGGGGTCCAGCGCTTCGACCTGCCCAACCTGTGCCAAAACGGCAAGCACATCCTCGACCCTCAGCGCATCGCCATCATGAAAACGCGCATCATCGCGCAAATCAAAGGTCCAGACACGCGCATCCGCATCTGTTCGCCATCCTGTTGCCAATTCTCCGCGCAGGGTTCCGTCCGGGGCGATTTCCGTTAGATTGTCGAAGACCGCGCCGCGCGCAACCTGTTCGAGGCTGTCATCACGCGGCACCGCCAACCGAAGAACGCCACCGGATTTGGGGGTGTCAGCAAGTGATGCGCCTGTAGCCGCCAACAGCGCTGCAGCGGCACCGGATGCGAACAGAGCACGACGGTCAATGCGCGTCATACCAAACCCTCCGCCACACGATCCATGATACGAACCAGTTCGGCGCTGATGCCGGGCTCGGACAACGCGTGACCGGCCTGACGCACCATCTTCAGATCAGCGTTCGGCCAACGCTCGGCAAGCTCCCACGCGGCCTGAGGCGGGCAGATCATGTCGTAGCGACCCTGCACGATGTGTCCGGGTATATGAGCGATACGATCCATCTGATCCAGAATTTGCCCATCAAACTCCAGAAAACCACCATTGATGAAATAGTGATTCTCCAGCCGCGCAAAGGTGCGCGCATATTCGCCGGGGCTTTCGCCAACCGAGCCATTCGTATGGATTGAGGCTAGCGCGTTTTCCCAATGTGACCAGGCGCGGGCGTAAAGGATCTCGGTCGCGCGATCACCCGAAAACAACCGTTTATGATAGGCGCCAAT
The DNA here is from genome assembly GCF_056537525.1 of Ruegeria sp. CE12. Taxonomy (NCBI): domain Bacteria; kingdom Pseudomonadati; phylum Pseudomonadota; class Alphaproteobacteria; order Rhodobacterales; family Roseobacteraceae; genus Ruegeria; species Ruegeria sp. CE12. The sequence goes on from NZ_JBQFRS010000009.1 coordinate 51,279, forward strand.
TGTGTCGGACAACTCGTTCGCCGGCAGAAGAGAGGTGAATTTCGCCCATTGTTCTGGCCAGAATTTCCCGGCACCGCCGCCGTAGAACCAGTCCAGCTCGGCCTGCGTCATCAGGAACACGCCACGCAAAACCAGCCGGCTGACCCGATCTGGATGGGTCTGAGCATAAATCAGCGCCAATGTCGCGCCCCAGCTGCCCCCAAAGACGATCCATTCATCGATTTCGAAGATTTTGCGCAAACGCTCGATATCAGCGATCAGATGCCAGGTCGTGTTGTTTTCAACCGACGCCGTCGGACGTGACCGTCCACACCCGCGCTGATCAAACAGAATCACCCGATACGCCTTGGGATCAAAGTACCGCCGCATCGCAGGGCTGCAGCCGCCACCGGGCCCCCCATGCAACACCACGACGGGTATCCCATCGGGATTTCCGCATTGTTCCACATAGATGCGGTGTCCATCACCCATATCCACCACACGCTGATCAAAAGGATCGGTCGGCGGATAGAGATATTGAACTGCGCGCTTTTGGTCCGGGTACTTGTCCATTATGGCCCTATATAGTCCTTAAGCGTAAAAGAGCATACGGAGACAGGAATGCAAGCGCATCCGAACACTGTGGACCCATCCGAGATCGCAAAATTTGAGGCGATGGCTGCGGAATGGTGGGATCCGCATGGTAAATTCAAACCGCTGCACATGCTCAACCCGTGCCGTCTTGATTATATCACACAGCAGATAGCAGCCGAATTCGACCGTGATTTGAAAGACGCAAGGCCGTTTCAGGGTCTTCGCCTGCTGGACATTGGTTGCGGCGGCGGGCTGCTGAGCGAACCCATGGCACGCCTTGGAGCGGAGGTTGTCGGCGCGGACGCCGCCGAAGGGAATCTGCCGGTTGCCCGTATCCACGCCGAACAATCGGGGCTGGACATCGACTACCGCCACACCACTGCCGAGGACATGGCCGCCGCTGGTGAGCAATTCGACGTAGTTCTGAACATGGAAGTGGTCGAACACGTGGCCGATCCGCTGTCCTACCTGACCGCCACGCGGCAATTGCTGAAACCCGGCGGGCTTGAGATCTGTTCCACCATCAACCGCAACCCGAAATCATATGCGATGGCAATTTTCGGGGCCGAGGTCGTAATGCGCTGGCTGCCACGCGGCACGCATGAATGGAACAAGTTCATCACCCCGGATGAGCTGTTCGACCTGCTTCGCCAGGCCGGGATGGAGCCGGTGGACCGCAAGGGGTTTGTCTTCAACCCGATCCTGTGGAGTTGGTCGATCTCGGACCGGGATCTGAGCGTGAATTATGTGACGGCGAGTGTGAAGCCCGGCTGACCCTATTCGTCTTCCAGTTGGATGCGTAGATCACGCAACACTGGCAAGGTGGCGCGAACGCGCTCAAGCCCCAGCTCACCAACGACACGATTGATCAAAGGCGCGATCGAGGAAATGGCCTGATCGCGCGCACGCCGCCCGGCCGGGCTGATCGCCACCATCTTGCGGCGGGCGTCGTCCCAGTCAGGGCGAATATGGACGTAACCAGCCCATTCCAGTTTGGCCAAAGTGTTGGTCATGGCACCCCGTGTCACGTGGAACGTGTTTGCCAGTTGCGCCGGGCTCCGTTCACCACCAACAAAAACCAGATGATTGAGCACCGAGAAATGCGAAATTTCCATGCCCTTGGGCAGTACTCGGCTCAGCCGATTCCGCAATAATTGATCTGCGGTCAGGATCTCGCTGAACAGCGCGACCGCAAGGGCATTGGTTTCGTCAGTCATGGTCCGGTTCTGGATCAGGGCCCGTCAAAGGGACGGACATGTGTCAGCGAGGGTACGCGTCGGCGCGCCTCTGTCACAGAACTATCATCCAAATCGAAAAAGTGAATGCCGGTCTCGGTCCCTGCGTCGATCAGCACCTCTCCCCAAGGGGCGACAACCATGCTGTGACCATAGGTATAACGCGTCTTTCCGCGTGTCTTGGGATGCTCGCCGGTTTGCGCAGGCGCAATCACCCAACACCCGTTTTCTATGGCCCGGGCACGCAGTAGTGATTCCCAATGCGCAGCACCCGTGACCGGAGAAAACGCCGCCGGAACCGTCAAAATCCGCGCACCGGCCTGTGCCAGCGCCGAATGAAGATGCGGAAAGCGCAGGTCGTAGCAGATTGTCATTCCGACCTTGCCGAAGTCCGTATCAGCCACAACGGCCCTGGTTCCGGGCCGATAGTTTGCTGATTCGCGGAATGTCTCAGATTCGGTGACCTGCACATCAAACATATGAATCTTGTCATACCGCGCCACGACCTCACCCTGCGGGTTGATCATAAACGATCGGTTGGCGAATCTGCCGTCGGCGTCATGAGTTTTGATCCCCAAAGAGCCGATCAACAGCCAGACGCCCAGCGCGGCGGCCTGCTCACGCAGGCCAGCCAGAGAGATGTCGTCTTCTTCGTGTTGCAGAACCTCACGCTGCCGCGTCGTGCTGGTCGAGACGCAATTGGTAACCTCGGGCGTCAGGATAAACCGAGCGCCCTGAGCGGCAGCATCGGCCATCATCGCGCGCACGATTTCGAGGTTTTCGGCCGGGTCGTCCGACGAGGTGATCTGCAGCAGTGCTGTTTTCATCAGGCCGCCAGAAGACCGTCCAGCCTGCCCTGACGATCCAGATCATACAGATCATCACAGCCACCTACATGTGTCTCACCCACGAAAATCTGGGGAACAGTGCGCTTTCCACCGGCACGCTTGATCATTTCGGGTTTGCGTTTGGGATGCAAAAGCACGTCGATCTCTTTGAACTCGACACCCTTCTGTTTCAACAGACGCTTGGCCGCATGACAGTATCCGCACAAAGGCGAGGTATAGATTTCTACCGGTTTCATATTCCGTTCCCTTGGGTTTCGCGCAATCCTGAGCGAATTAGGCATCCTTGGCAACGCGTGCCAGTGCCAACACGAAAATATGATTTGCGCCTGATGCAAGGCAGGCGCGCGCACAGGCCGACAATGTCGCGCCCGACGTCATGACGTCATCCACTAACAATACATCCCGCCCTGCCAGATGGTGACCACGTTTCGGATGTACGGATATGGCATTCATCAGCACCTCAGCCCGCTCTGCTGCGGTCTTGCCATCCAGTACTGGAGTACGCAGTTTACGAACCAGCAGATCGGGACACACAGGCAGACCGGTTTCGCGCCCGAGGTTCTGCGCCAGCAGAGCTGACTGGTTGTAGCGACGTTTAATCAGCCGTGACCAATGGAGCGGTACAGGTGCAATGAGCATATCTGTCGCGACAATTTCGCGCCCTGCATGCGCCATCCAACGCGCAGCGGGTCGAGCCAACTCCGGCCGATCCCCGTGCTTCAATGCCAAGACCAAGGACCGTGCCTTTCCCTCATACAGCAGGGCCGCCCGCCCATCACGCCAGGGCCGAGGCACATCCATACAATCATCGCATTCAATCCGATGATCGTCCGTATCCCCGGGCAAAGGGGTTCCGCAGCTTTCACAAACCACTCCACCGATAAAAGGCGTATCACGCCAACAAGAGCCGCAGAGTCCGAAATCGGACTCCGTCAATTCCCCGCATCCCATGCATCGAGGAGGATAGATCAGCTCGACAGCGGTTTGAATCCGCTGCCAGATGCGATACTTGCGGCCTATGAAATTGCCTGCGCCCAATGCACCCTCTCTGTTTGACCGCAAGAGCCTTGCTATGCACCGCACCCGTGCCCGCAAGGATGCGCTGTTCCTTCACGAAGCGGCCATTGATGAGATCAAGGATCGTCTTTCCTTGGTTAACAAAACCTTTACAGCACCAGCGATTGTGAGCCCGTTTGCTGATATCTGGAGTGACATCATTCCAGATGCCCGGATCATCCGAGATGACGAAGTGCTCGACCTGCAAGCTGGATCTCATGATCTTGTGATCCATGCCATGGCCTTGCATTGGGCGAACGATCCGGTGGGCCAGTTGATCCAATGTAACAAGGCCCTTCAACCTGACGGGCTGATGCTTGTGATCTGTCTGGGCGGCGAAACCCTGCATGAACTGCGTGCTTCGCTCGGGCAAGCCGAAGTCGAAGTAACAGGTGGCCTCAGCCCTCGTGTCGCGCCCATGGCAGAACTGCGCGATCTGGGAGGTCTGCTGCAGCGCGCCGGGCTCGCGCTGCCCGTAGCAGACAAACTCCCACTCACTGCGCGATACCGTGACATCTGGCACCTGATGCGCGACCTGCGGGCGATGGGGGAAAACAACGCTCTGACTGAGCGCCTCAGGCACCCGACGCATCGGGCGGTTTTCAGTAAAGCCCAAGAAATATACCGCTCACACTTCCCGGTACCTGATGGTCGGCTATCCGCGACATTCGAACTGATCTGCCTGACAGGTTGGTCACCCGATGAAAGCCAGCCCAAACCCTTGCGTCCCGGGTCGGCTCAGATGCGGTTGGCTGAAGCTCTGGGAACCGATGAGGGCAAACTGCCCGATTGACGATCGGCCAATTCCATTTATCTCAGGTGCGAACCTAATTTTCAGGAAGCTTCTTATGCTTGATGCCACCCGCCCCGTGCACGCCAAAGCCGATCACCCCAAAATCAAGATGGGCCGCGTTGGTGTCCTGCTGGCAAATCTGGGAACGCCCGACGACTACAGCTATTGGCCCATGCGCCGATACCTGAATGAGTTCCTTTCAGACAGGAGGGTCATCGACTACCCGGCCTGGAAATGGCAGCCGATTCTGCAAGGTATAATTCTGACCAAGCGGCCATTCAGTTCAGGCCAAGCCTACAAATCGATCTGGAATCACGACAAGGGCGAAAGCCCGCTTATGACCATCACCAAAGATCAGACCGCCAAGCTGAAATCAGCGATGCAGGAGCGGTATGGGGGCCGGGTGGTGGTGGATTTCTGCATGCGTTACGGCAATCCTTCGACCAAATCAAAGGTTCGGCAAATGGTTGCCGAAGGATGCGATCGCATTCTGTTCTTCCCACTGTACCCCCAGTACGCCGGGGCTACGACGGCAACGGCAAATGACGAGTTCTTTCGCGCCTTGATGAAAGAGGCCTGGCAGCCTGCCAGCCGGACGGTTCCGGCTTATTTCGGTGAACCGGCTTATATCGATGCTTTGGCGCAATCCGTCGAAACAGCCTATGCCGGGATGGAAACCAGGCCCGATGTTCTGGTGTGCTCATACCACGGAATGCCCGAGCGATACTTGCAACAGGGTGATCCGTATCATTGCCAATGCGTCAAAACCTCCAGATTGCTGAAGGAACGGCTGGGTTGGTCAGATGATCAGCTGGTATCGACGTTCCAGTCACGATTCGGACCGGAAGAATGGCTCAAACCCTACACAGTGGATCATGTGGCTGACCTTGCGAAGCAAGGGAAAAAGAACATCGCGGTGATTGCGCCCGCTTTTTCCGCCGATTGCATCGAAACGCTGGAAGAGATCAACGAAGAGATTCGCGAGAGCTTTGAAGAGGCCGGAGGCGAGACATTCACCTATATTCCGTGCCTGAACGATCAGGATGCCCACATATCGGCACTGGGCAAAGTGATCGAAGATAACCTGCGCGGCTGGCTGGACTGAACAAACCAGATGTCAGAAATAAGAAAAGGCGGTGGAAACTCCACCGCCTTTTCTCTTGATGACTCTCGTCAAATTAGCTTGCTGCAACAGCTGCGGCAACTACGACCAGCAGGATCAGCGGCAGCAGGATGCCCTGCGATGTGCCCTGAGTTTCTTCAACAACAACAGGTGCCTCAACAACCGGCTCTTCCAGGTTGCCAGCAGATGCGGTCGAAGCAGCAGCGGTCAGTGCAGCGGCGAGAACGAGTTTCTTCATATTAACCTCCAGAATTTGCGCGATTCCAACAATCGGAACCGCACACCCAAGACTTACCTCGTGGTTTTTTCTAATCAGCTATGCGGTTGGAATGCAATTGCAACTTGAGCCACAAGCGGGTTCGTGCGCGAAAATGTCGTCAAATTAGCAACACTTGCGTGCCGACCTTCGCCATTGAAAACAGCTCAGCGATGTCTTCGTTGAACAACCCTATGCAGCCATTGGACGACCGACGCCCGATTTTGCGGGTGTCATGCGTTCCATGGATGCGGTAGTACTTCCAACTCAGGTACAAAGCGTGTGTTCCCAAGGGGTTATCCGGTCCCGGAGGAATATAGTCGGGCCATTCCGGATTTCTCTTCTTCATCGAAGGCGTTGGTGACCAGCTTGGACCTTCGACCTTGCGGATGACGCTGGTACGCCCTCTGCGGGTCAGTTCCTCGGTCAATGGCACCGATGAAGGGTAAAGTTTGTAGGTCGATTGGTCTGCTGACCAATAGTGCAGAGCCCGCGACACGGTATCGACCAGAATTGCACCATTGTTGGTGTTCGAGAAGTAAGGCTGCCAATCCAGCGCCCTGAACCCCGATACATTACGGCGAACCGCTGGCTCTGCTTCCGGCGCGGGTCGCAGAGGATCTCCGGGAATATATTGGGCTACGGCAGGCGTCGCCAGGGCGGCAGACGCGCCAGCGAGAAAACCACGGCGGGTTGTCGAACGAATATTCTTTTTGACCATGGCAAGCGGTCCTTTGTTATAAAATCTGATGTATTTTATTGCCAGAATGCTTCAGTCGCAAATCAAACCGGCAGAATCACGCACGATTCAGGCACTGCGCGTTTGCTCCGAACGTTAAGGCAGGCTATTCCCCTTGTCGAAACAATTATCAGGCCCATCATGACGCGTATCGTTTCTTTACTGTTTATTTGCTTTGTCGCGCTGGCGGCATGTACGGACACCGGAACCACCGCATTGGGGGCAGATGGTCGTCCTCTGCCCACCGTTTACAAGATTCGCGGCAACCCGGACAAAATCCAGTTCCGCATGCTCGATTCGGTCAACGCGCTACGTCAGGCCTCCGGTCTGCAGTCCGTACAGCTGAATTCACAACTGAACGCCGCCGCAGCAACCCATGCCAAAGATATGTCACGACAAAACCGGCCCTGGCACTTTGGATCGGATGGTTCATCGCCGATCGATCGCGCCGCCCGCGCCGGATATTATGGCACCTTCCTGGGTGAAGCGATTTCGGAAACCTATGAGACCGAAACCGAAACACTGGCCGCCTGGATGCAGGAGCCCGGACCGCGTGCAGTCATCATGGACCCGAAGGCCACGCAGATGGGTTTTGCCTGGCATCAGGAAAGTGGCGGAAAAATCTGGTGGACGCTGGAAATGGGAAGCGGCGGCTGATCTGAATTCATATCCTGAAACAAAAAAGACCCCCATAAAACAGGGGGTCTTTTTTTATTTGGCAGTGATTAAGCGGCTTGCATGGACTGCGCGGCCGTCAGAATCGCGTAGAGCTTCACCGGATCGGGATTGGCCCTGAGTTTTGCACAAACTGCAGTATCTCTGAGTGTGCGTGATACCAATGCAAGCGCCTTCAGGTGGTCCACACCCGCATCCTCGGGCGCAAACAGGGAAAATGCCAGATCAACAGGCTGGCGATCGACCGAGCCGAAATCGATTGGCTTTTCCAGCATCACAAAGACACCGGCAACAGACTCCAAACCCGGCAAACGGGCGTGCGGCAGCGCAACCCCATGCCCAACACCAGTCGGGCCGAGGCTTTCGCGCTCAAGCAGATTGTCCACAACTTCCTGTGCCTCAAGCCCAAGCGTGCCTGCTGCGACATCGCCGATTTCCTGAAACAACCGCTTCTTGCTGGAAGCGGCCGACAGAACACGCACTGCCTCGGGCTTCAGAATGCTCGAAAGCTCCATGATAACGCTCCATGGCGACGCCCCCGCTGATATGCGGGGGTTCGCCGCTATCCTTGCCTCTTAAGGATCGATCCAGCCGATGTTTCCGTCTTCCCGACGGTACACGACATTCAATCCGTCCTTATTCTCGTTCCGGAACACAAGTACGGGTGCACCTGCAAGTTCCATTTGCATGACAGCCTCACCCACACTCAGCGATGGAATCTTCGTTTCCATCTCAGCCACGATCATCGGCTGCAGGGATTCGGGTTCGTCGGCCGTCTCCGATTCGTCAGAGGCGAGGATATATGACGAGGCCCCGAAGAGTTCAACAGGCTCAGAACGATCCTTATGATGGTCCTTCAGCCGACGTTTGTAGCGCCGAAGCTGTGTTTCCATCTTGTCGCAGCACCCTTCGAAAGCTGCGTAGATTTCGGTTGCGTGAGCCTTGGCCTGAGCCGTCAGGCCAGTGGAAAGATGCACTGTGGTTTCGCATACATATTCATGCGCTGAACGGGAAAAGACGACGTTGGCGTCCGTTGGCCGCTGGGCATACTTGCCTACGACCTCGCCCAGCTCGGTCTGCACGTGGGTCTGCAGGGCCGCGCCGATGTCGATCTGTTTTCCGCTGATTTGGTAACGCATGTGATCTCCTTCACAATTCACACCCATTCTGACGTCACGTTACGTGACGAACTTGTTTTTATCGGGTGGGGGGTAGCGACATTTTTTGTGGTAGTCTCCGGACCTGCCCTTCGAAGAAGGGACATCGAGATCCAGACTGGAACCGAAAAAATGCCATGCACCAATTGAGCCAAGAGGCGAGGGAAGAGTCAATCAAAACAGGTGTGTATATACGCGATTTCCGCCATGCAACCGGCGCAATTCCGCGCAAGCCTATGAGATTCTGAAGTTTTCACCCAGATAAACTCGGCGCACATTCTCGTTTTCGACCACCTCATCCGGTGTGCCAGACATGAGAACCTGACCGTCATGCAGGATATAAGCGCGATCCACAATTTCCAGCGTTTCCCGCACGTTATGATCCGTAATCAGAACACCAATTCCGCGCTTTTTAAGATCAGCCACCAGATGCCGGATGTCGCCGACACTGATAGGATCAACACCGGCAAAAGGTTCATCCAAAAGCAGATATTTTGGATCTGCAGCAAGACAGCGTGCAATTTCAACGCGACGGCGTTCACCACCAGACAAGGCCAGCGCCGGAGCACGACGCAGATGTTCGATTGAAAAGTCCGAAAGCAGTTCTTCCAGGCGCTCTTTGCGCCGATGCGCATGATTGACCGTGATATCAAGAACCGCTGCAATGTTGTCTTCGACGCTCATGCCGCGAAAGATCGACATTTCCTGCGGCAGATATCCGATTCCCATGCGGGCGCGACGGTACATCGGCAGGGTAGTCACATTCTGTCCGTCGATCGTGACAGTACCAGCTTCGGGAAAGACCAGGCCGGCCACGGAATAAAAGGTCGTTGTCTTGCCAGAGCCATTCGGCCCAAGCAGCGCGACGACTTCAGACCGGTCCAGCGTCATGGTCACGTCGCGGATTACCGTCTTTTTACGATAGGATTTGCGCAGCTTTTCAATGCGCAGACCGGACGATCCTTCGGCGACAGACAATTTCGGCTGGTTCATCAATTCCCACCTGGTTGAAGAATTGTCTTCACGCGACCAGACATGGTTGCGGTTCCCGACGTCAGATTCGCAACCATCTCATCGCCACTGATTACGCTCGGCCCCTGTGTCAGCAACACGTTGCCTTTCATCACAATCACACCTGAATCGATGGTGTATTCGGCCCAGTCACCTTCAGCAGCGTCTGGTGGGCTGACCAGAACTACATTTTCGGTGGCCTCCATGCGTTCGATCGCAGATCGGCCTTCGTTGTAGATCACCAGCACCCGCTCTGCCGTGAGGCGCATTTCACCCTGAATAACGATGACGTCGCCGATGAATTCGGCTGAACCGTCTTCCTGGTTTACGTTAAGCGTTTCAGAGGTGACTTCGACCGGAAGTGTAGGGTCGGCCTTAGCCGAACCGAACGCAACCTGTGTTTCCTGGGCGGTCGCTGATTCCGCGCCAAAGGCCAGGGCAATGCAAACTGGGACTACACGTAAATCAAACACAGGTTATCTTTCTGCTTTTTCCGGCTCATATACCAACTTAACGCCATCTGTAAAAAGAATATGGACCGGACCGTCTTTTTTTTCTGTCCCGAAGGTCATGCGACCTGCCGTAAAATTGCCGATTGGACCGGTTCCATCGACCTGACCCGGTGTGTCGCCGCGAATTTCATCAAGCGACGTGTTCAGCAAATCAGTCGTCACCCGGATACCGTCGGTTGTGGTAATGACGACATCCCCGACAAAAGTAGCGGTCCCCTTGTCCGGACGGATCGAGCCGGTATTGGAATCCAGAGTGATTACTCCACCATTCAGTAAACCAAAGCGGCCGGTGAACTCGGTGGCTGTCGGAACATCACCATTGGTGCCCTGTGTTGCCTGAATAGCCTCGACCTGAATGTCCTCGCCCTTGCGGGTTGTTCCCCGATAGTGGGGGCGTGTCACCAGCTGGTCCGCGAGGCGCGCGTCGATATCCTGCTGGGTGAAGGGCACAGAGACATTAGTCTCAATACTTCTGGACAGCAGAAAAACAGTGGACAGCAACAGGATTGCCGCCAGAGGCAGCAAAACCTTGAGGAGTTGCACCATACGTGAATAACGGTCCACCTCAGCCTCCCGTCAGCCCAAACCGACCCGCAGACAGTCGTGGATGTGCAGGATGCCCTCGGCCCGACCACCGGACGCGGGATCAACAACAAACAGACATGTGATTTTCGGTTTTTGCATGGTCATCAATGCCACCGCACCTTCGGCAAGCTCGTCGGGACCGATTGTGCGGGGATCAGTTGTCATGACCTCATCGACAGTCAAATCCAGAAGCCCCTGCATATGGCGGCGAAGGTCCCCGTCAGTGACGATGCCCAACAGACGGTCATTCTCGCCGGTTACACCAACGACACCAAACCCCTTCTGGCTCATGACCAATAGGGCTTCGCTCATCTGCGTGCCAGACGGAACGACAGGAATATCGGTGTGCATCAAATCACGCACCTTGCTGAGCTGTGCGCCCAGTTTGCCGCCCGGATGAAAATCCCGGAAATTCTCGGGCTTGAAGTCACGATACTTCATCAACGCGATGGCCAAGGCGTCGCCCATAGCCAGCGTCAGTGTTGTCGATATGGATGGCACCATGCCAAACCCACAGGCCTCGCCCATCGATGGGATCAGCAGATGCACATCCGCCTGTTTCATCAATGTGCTTTCGGGCTTGCTGGACAATCCGATCAACGGAATTCCGAAACGGCGTGTAAAGGCCAGCAGGTTTGCCAGTTCAGGCGCTTCTCCCGAATTCGAAATCGCGAGGACAACATCGCCCTTGGACAACATGCCCAAATCACCATGGCTGGCTTCGGCCGGATGCACGAAATAGGCGGGCGTGCCGGTGCTGGCGAGCGTTGCAGCAATCTTGTGACCAATGTGGCCAGACTTGCCGATACCGCTGACGATGATACGGCCTGTAGCCTGCAGGATCATCTGCACCGCTTCGGCAAAATCCTGATCGAGGCTGCCCGCAAGAGCATCAAGCGCGCGGGCCTCGTCAGTGACGACCTGCTTTGCGGTTTTCAGAAAAGACTCGTTGTCGGTCATGAGTGCGCAAAAATATCCGTTTCGGGCCAGCCAGCGAGATCAAGTTTCGCACGCATCGGCAGAAAATCAAAACAGGCCTGAGCCATCTCAGCCCGATCCTCGCGATCCAGACGTTTGTTCAACTCGTCCCTCAGGCGGTGCAGATAAAGAACGTCGGATGCGGCATATTCCAGCTGGGCATCTGTCAGTGTTTCAGCTCCCCAGTCGCTCATCTGCTGTTGCTTCGAGATGTCGATACCCAGCAATTCCTGACACAGGTTCTTCAAACCGTGCCGATCGGTATAGGTGCGTACAAGCCGGCTTGCGATTTTGGTGCAATAAACCGGGGCCGCCAACGCGCCGAACGCATGATACATCGCGGCGATGTCGAAACGGCCGAAGTGAAACAATTTCAACACGTTGGGGTTTTCAAGCATGGCACACAGGTTTGGTGCTGCAGCTTGCCCCTTTTCGACCTGAACGATGTGGATGTTGCCATCACCGCCCGACATCTGGATCACACACAGGCGATCCCGATGCGGGTTCAGCCCCATGGTTTCGCAATCGATCGCTACGACGGGACCCAGATCCAGCCCATCCGGCAGGTCATTCTTGTACAGGTGGTTGGCCACGAAAAATTCCTTTGTGCGGTATCGACCCCGAGATAGGAGGTTTGGCCCATAAACTCAACGCTCTCGGTACAAGCCCGCCGGCTGAGCGTGCCTGAATTGACAATATCCCTATGGGGGGGATAAGGATAATTCATGACAAACCACACACACGAATCTCATCCACAGATCACGGCGCGTCTGAAACGTGCACATGGGCATCTGGCCAAGGTTATTGCCATGCTCGAAGATCACGCACCCTGTGCCGACATTGCGCAGCAGCTGTTTGCGGTCGAAAAAGCCATAACCAATGCCAAGCGTGTTCTGATCCATGATCATATCGATCACTGTCTCTCGCCCGAGACCAACAGTGACCGCTCCGGCATCGACGATTTCAAAACCATCACAAAGTACCTGTAACCAATGCTGAGCATTCTCAGAAATCGCACTTACCGCCATCTGTTCGCGGCACAGATTGTCGCCCTGACGGGAACCGGACTGGCCACGATTGCGCTGGGCCTGCTGGCTTATGATCTGGCCGGAAATGCTGCGGGTATGGTTCTGGGGACAGCTTTAACCATCAAAATGGTGGCTTATGTAACAATCGCCCCATTAGCGGCGGCTTTCGCAGAACAACTGGATCGACGTAAAATGTTGGTCGCGCTGGATCTTGTGCGTGCAGCGGTTGCTGTCTGCCTGCCGTTCGTCACTGAGGTCTGGCAGGTCTATGTTCTGATTTTTGTACTGCAATCCGCTTCTGCAGGATTTACCCCTGCGTTTCAGGCGACGATCCCCGATGTTCTGCCGGATGAGCAGGATTATACCAAAGCGCTGTCCCTGTCCCGCCTAGCCGTTGATATGGAAAGCCTGCTCAGCCCAATGCTGGCCGCTGCGCTGCTCTTGCTGGTCAGCTTTGACAGCCTGTTCTGGGGCACCAGCATTGGTTTTGTCGCCTCGGCACTGCTGGTTGTATCGGTCACACTCCCCTCGCCAAAACCAAAGGAGCGTCGCGGGATATACGACCGCACGACTCGCGGCATTCGCATCTATCTGAAAACGCCGCGGCTGCGCGGATTATTGGCCCTCAGCTGGAGCGCTGCAGCGCTGAGTTCGATGGTCATCGTCAACACGGTCGTGATCGTGCGCACTGATCTGGGCCTCTCCGAAAGCGCCGTCGCCGTCGCACTTGCCGGATTTGGTGGAGGTTCCATGTTGGCGGCCTTTGCACTGCCTCCACTGCTGCAAAAAATAGAAGATCGCAAAGTTATGCTGACCGGTGCAGCTCTGGGAACTGCGGCTATGGCAATTGCGGCCCTGCTTGCGGCTGCAATTCCTGTTTCTTTGATGCTGCTAACGTTGATCTGGGCCTTTGTGGGCTTCGGATACTCTACAACCCTGACACCTTCCGGGCGTTTGCTTACCCGCTCGGCCCATGCAGAAGATCGTCCGGCGGTGTTTGCCGCGCAGTTCACCCTGTCTCACGCCTGCTGGCTGGTGCTCTATCCGCTGGCCGGGTGGCTCATGACCAGTTATGGCGCAACTGTTGCTTTGGCCTGGATGGCGACCGCCGCAGTCTTTGGGGTTCTTGGCGCGCTGATCGCGTGGCCGCGCACTGATCATGGTCCGGTCCAGCATGACCACCCCGATCTTCCAAAGGATCACCCACATGTGGCCGGTTCAGCCACCCACGAACACCCTATCATTATCGATGATCTGCACCCCAGCTATCCGCGCAAATCTTGAGCATGGGCGCCAAACTGCCATAAACCGGGTTACGCCCTGCCCGACTCGGAGCTTTCATGGATCAGCTAGACCGTCGCATCATTGCCGCCCTGCAACATAACGCGCGCGACTCGACCACCCGCATCGCCGCGACGCTTGGGGTTGCCCGAACAACCGTTCATGAGCGCATCAGCCGTATGGAAGAGCGCGGCGTGATCGCTGGCTATTCGGTAAAGCTGCGTCAGGCCGAGGATACACCAAAGGTTCAGGTCATCGTTTTGCTGGAAGTCCAGCAGAAAGAAACCACCCGCATCATCAAACGGCTTGAGGCCTACCCGGAAGTCAAGCTGTGCCTCTCGATCAATGGCGAGTTTGACCTGCTGCTGTCGGCAGAAGCGCCTCGGATCGAAGATCTGGACATTCTGGTCGACGACCTGGCCAAAATCCCAGGCGTCCTGCGCACGAATACCAGCGTCGTATTCGGTCGTCGCATCGATCGAAGCTGAGACGCGATAACCGTCTGTAAACCGATAGTTGGCTAGTTTGTTCGGGATCGATCAGAATCCCGGACCGGCAGAATGCCAGATATCAAATTCCCACTTCTCCTGATTTTCTCGCAAGCATTGGTGGCACATGTGGCCTTTGCCATGCCAGATGCCCGAACTGGCGGGATCTGTGATCAGGCCGCCCAGCGCGCTGCACGCTCAGAAGGTGTACCACTCGAAATCCTGCAGGCGATCACCCGGGTCGAAACCGGGCGTATGCGGGATGATCATCTGCAACCCTGGCCCTGGACAGTCAATCTGAACGGCAGGGGTTTCTGGTTCAACTCCGAGATCGAAGCCAAGTCCTATCTCTTTGAAGTCTTCAAATCCGGTGCGCGCAGTTTCGATGTTGGTTGCTTCCAGATCAACTACCGCTGGCATGGCAAAGCATTCCGTTCGATTGATGCGATGTTCGACCCGGATGAGAATGCAACTTATGCAGCGCGGTTCCTCAAGGAGCTTTATATCGAGCTTGGATCTTGGCCTGCCGCTGCAGGGGCCTACCACTCCCGAACACCAGAACTTGCCGATGCATATTCGGCCCGTTTTCAAACTGTTCTGGCGAAATTGGATGGCACGTTGCCAACGCACGTTAGGGGCAGCAGTCGCGATCCGTTCACGGCTGCTGCTGCACCCCTGATCCCTCTTCACCCAGCGCAGTCTCAATCACAGCGGCGCCCGCTTGGGTCTTTGGTTCCGACCGCCGGATCAGCCTCCGCCTTTATCGCTTTCAACTAGGAGCTTTACGTGCCTCGCATTGACGCCCGTTCCCTGTTCTCGCCCACTGTTTTATTGGCACTGGCATTGATGACGATCATCGTCATGATGATTCTGCCGATGCCCGCCTGGGTTCTGGACGTTGGCCTTGCGGCCTCATTCGCGCTGGCGATCCTGATCTTTACGCTGACCTTGTTCATTGAACGGCCACTGGATTTTTCCTCCTTTCCGACAATCCTGTTGGCGTCTCTGATGCTGCGTCTGTCGTTGAATGTTTCTTCTACCAAACTGATCATCGGTCAGGGGCATACCGGACCAAATGCTGCTGGCGACGTCATCGAGGGGTTTGCTCAGTTTGTCATGAGCGGCAGCGTCTTTCTGGGTCTGGTTGTATTCGGCGTGCTGCTGATCGTGAATTTCATGGTCATCACCAAGGGCGCGGCCCGTATGGCTGAGGTTGGTGCCCGTTTTGCGCTGGATGGTATGCCCGGCAAACAGCTGGCCATCGACAGCGATATGTCTGCGGGGGCCATTGACCATCAACAGGCCAAGGAACGTCGGGAACGCGAGCAGCAGGAAACCACGTTCTTCGGCTCATTGGATGGCGCATCGAAATTTGTCAAAGGTGATGCAATCGCAGGACTGTTGATCACGCTGCTCAATCTGGTGATGGGGCTGGTGATGGGCGTGATCGTGCACGGAATGCCGGTCACTTCAGCCTTTGAAACCTACGCTATTCTAACAGTGGGTGACGGTCTGGTCTCTCAAATTCCTGCGGTGATTATATCAATCGCATCGGCACTGCTGCTTGCGCGGGGTGGCACCCAGGGGGCAACAGACAACGCCATCTTTTCGCAACTGGGCAAACATCCCGCTGCGCTGGGGACTGTTGCGGTCCTGATGATACTGTTTGCGCTGGTACCCGGTTTGCCGTTTCTGCCGTTCATCCTTGGCGCCAGTGTATTGGGATACGCGGCCTATAACGTCTATCAGAAACAGAGAACCGCACAGGCTGTGGCCGAGACCCCGTCGCCGGAAGCGGACGCGCCGGTCTCTCAGGCAATAGGTGACATTTTGGATCTGGATGATGTGCATCTGGAATTCGCACCGGATCTGGTCAGCATGGTTCTGAATCCCGGCACCGGTCTGGACGCACGTATCGCCAACATGCGCACCTATGTTGCCTCGAGCTTTGGCCTGATCCTGCCTGAGATACGTCTGACGGATCGCGCGGATCTGCCAATGGGCACTTATGTGGTCCGGGTGCAGGGAGTTGAACAGGCGCGAGGAGTTCTGAATCCTGATCTTGTGTTGGCGCTGGTTCAGGATGATCTGGATCTTTTGCCGGAAGGAAATGATGTAACTGAACCGGTCTACGGCGCCCCCGCCCGCTGGATTCTGCCCAAAGACCAAGAGGCGGCGGCAATGAGCGGTGCAACCATTGTCACCCCGCCCGAGATATTGGCCACCCACCTGCTTGAGATCATTAAACAGAATTTCCCGCGTCTGCTAACCCTGAAATCGCTGCGCAAGCTTTTGTCGGAAATGACACGTCTCAGTGACCCGATCCGCGCCGAGGCCAATCGCAAACTGCTGGATGAGCTTATCCCGGACAAAGTTCCAATCGATACCCTGCACGCGGTTCTGCGGCTGCTGCTCGAGGAGAAGGTGTCCATACGAAACATGGCGCTGATTCTGGAAAGCATCGCCGAAGCCCGTCTGACTGCAACGCAGCCCGAAGCAATCTGTGAATTGGTAAGGCAACGACTGGGCTTTCAACTGGTGTCTGACATGAAGCGCGAAGATGGATCGATCCCCCTGATCCAGCTGGCCCCGGAATGGGAGGATACATTTGCCAGTTATCAGATCGATGCGCCAAATGCCGGGCTGGACGTGGCCCTGCCGCCGAACCTGTTTAACAAACTCGCAGATGGCGTTGTCAGCAGCGTCGCTCAATCGGCTGACAACGGGCTGTTTCCTGCGCTGGTGACATCGACCCGACGCCGAAGATTGCTACGCACAATCATGCACGCACGGGGCGTTTCAAACCCGGTTCTCTCATTTGAAGAGATCGGCCTCGAAGCGCGACCCGCCCTGGTTGGAACCGTTCCTGCATGATCGCCATACCACCTGAGTTACTTGCGCATTTGGGCGAAGGTTTATGGCAGATGTTTGCCGTTTTTCTGCGCGTCTCGGCTCTGGTTTCGCTCCTGCCGACATTTGGCGAACGAAGCATCCCTGTGCGCGTCAAACTCGGCATCGCTGCGGCTTTTACCATTATCGTTGCGCCTGCTCTGCAGACCCCAGAGATCACGCCTGCATTTTGGTCCATGATCACTTTGATCGGGAGCGAGATATTGACCGGTCTGGCATTAGGCATGGGTTTGCGGCTGTTCGTTCTGGCCCTGCAAACTGCCGGCTCCATTGCAGCACAGGCAACATCTCTGTCCCAAATTCTCGGTGGGGCGGCGGTCGAACCCGTACCAGCCATGGGATATCTGTTGACGATCGCGGGACTGGCGCTGGCAGCTTTGCTGGGCATACATATTCGCGCAGCCCAGTTCCTGATCCATAGCTATACGCTGTTCCCCATGGGCACAGTGCTACCTGCACCCGATCTGTCTGGTTGGGGAGTGATGCAAGTTTCGCGCAGCTTCGGACTGGCCTTTGCTCTGGCAACACCATTTGTGATCGCTTCGCTTATCTACAATCTTGCGCTCGGCGTGATTAACCGGGCCATGCCACAACTCATGGTCGCCTTTGTCGGTGCTCCAGCAATTACGTTCGCAGGACTGTTTTTGCTGTTTGCCGGAACACCGCTGATCCTTTCAGTCTGGTCCGATGCCTTGTTCGACTTTTTTGGCAACCCAATAGGTGTTCCATGAGCGGTGCAGACGACGAGAGCGACAAGTCATTCGAACCCACTCCGCAAAAGCTGCAGAAAGCCCGCGAAAAGGGTGAGGTTGCCAAATCCAATGACCTGTCTGTTGTTGCCGGCTATACCGGATTGCTGATTGCCCTGCTGGCCGCTGGATCATATGCAGCCCAGGAATTGGGCGCGGTGTTTGTGGTCTTAATTGATCAATCGCATCAAATTTCATCGCTCATCACGACTGGTCCCGCAGCAGGGCCCGTCGGCGGATTGTTGTCGGCGGCTCTGCTTCCGGTTTCGGTGTTGTTCGCCCTACCGGCCGCCGCCGTTTTACTAAGCCTGATCGCACAGCGCGCCCTGATCTTCGCGCCGAGTAAACTCAAGCCACGCCTGTCCCGCATATCAATCACCTCGAATGCCAAAAACAAATTTGGACGCGGCGGTCTTTTCGAATTCGCCAAGAGTTTTGTTAAATTGCTCATCTACGGCACCTGCCTGACGCTTTTTCTTCGATCCAACCTTACTGACATATTGTCTGCCTCTGCCGCCCCGGCCAAATCCTCGATCCTGCTGATGACGAACCTGCTGTTCCGGTTCTTATTTATTGTGATTGCAGTCGCTCTGATTATCGGTGTGGTAGATTATCTCTGGCAATACTCGGAACACATGCGGAAGAACCGTATGTCCCGCAAAGAGCTTCAGGATGAATCCAAGGATGCCGAAGGTGATCCGCATATGAAGCAACAACGGCGCCAACGTGCCCAGGACATCGCGACAAACCAGATGATGGCCGATGTGCCAAAGGCCGATGTGGTTATCGTCAATCCAACTCACTACGCGGTTGTGCTGAAATGGTCGCGAGCAACTGGGTCCGCGCCTGTTTGTGTCACCAAGGGCGTAGACGAAGTCGCGGCTTCGATACGTGCTGTGGCCGGAGAAGCGGGTGTTCCGATCCATTCCGATCCCCCTACCGCGCGGGCGATACACGCGACTGTCGAGATCGGGCAAGAGATCGCGGAGGAGCACTATCGCCCTGTCGCCGCCGCCATTCGGTTTGCCGAAGCGATGCGTAAACGGGCCAAAGGTCAAATCAGATGACACAGGTGCACATCAAGAACCTTGCAGCCGTGACGGATGCTGCGTTTCAGAGAGAATATCAGAAGCTTCGACCGCTTTTGGAAGCCGAAGCTCACATACAGAAACAGCTCTCAAATCTGGACGCTCAGGTAGCAGAGGTGCGCGCAGGCAGCGCTGACACTGATGGTTACCGGGTCACAGGAACTGATGTTCTTTGGGGTAGTTGGGAGTCCGCCACACGGCGGCAGCTCAATATGGAATTGGCCCGAATCCGTTCCCAAAAAATTACAGCAATGGAGGAGCTGAAACTGGCGTTTGGTAAGAAGCAGGCGGTTACCAGCCTTTCCCAGCGGCTTCGAAAGAAACACCAGAGCCTGCAACAGAGGGCTTTATTGGAGCAACTGGACCTCTGAAATCTGCAGTCGGCGCATTATGATAATCCGCCGACTAAAGTTTCATGTGTCCTGCCGGCTAACACTCATGATCAGAACACGTGACACGTCATCGCCCAGATCCTTTTGCGCGACTTCCAGCAGGGATTTTCTCAGAACAGAAAGATTGTCCGAATGGGTAAAATTGCCGTCAAACCCGCCCGTATTTGCATGATCAAACAGCACCTGAAGAAAGTTGTCCCGCAATTTTGGTTCCACGGCATAAAACGCTTCGGAAATACCCGGGCGGGTTTCCAGGCTGACCGACATTGTCACAAGGGCCGATATCTCTTCGCTGTTCACCACCGGGACCACAAACTGCTTGGTAAGCTTCAGATACTCAAAATCCTCGGTCTTTGACTTTTCCATCGATTTTTTGGGGTCGGAATCTAGCTTCTTGGCGTTGGACTTATCTTCGCCCTTGGCCTCTTTGTACTCTGAATCTTGTGACCCTTTTTCAGCGTCGGCTTTCTGGGCAGGCGTTAAAAACACTCCGACCCCAACACCAACGGCCAAACCAACCATAAGGAAAGCTACGGGAACTAGTTTCTTGATCACATCGGCACCTCAGAACGGCAACACTGTATCAAGTATCTGCTGCCCATATCGCGGTTGCTGGACATCTGTGATCTGTCCACGACCGCCATAGGACACCCGGGCAGACGCAATCTTGTCATAGGTGATTTCATTTTGACGCGAGATGTCCTCGGGCCGGACGTAACCCGAGACCAACAACTCCCTAAGCTCGAAATTCACTCGCAACTCCTGCGATCCGGCGATCGACAGGACCCCATTGGGCAGTACATCGATCACCGTGGCTGCCACTCTGAGCGTCAGCTTTTCTTTGCGTTTGACTGATCCCTTGCCCTTGCTGACCGAAGCAGAATCGATCGAAACTGCCTCGTCCAGTGATGCCCCGTTTGGTAGCTGATCAGCCGCACGTTGCGGCAACCCAAACAGCTCAGGCACAGCGAGGCTTTCTGACCCGGTACGAGACCGGTTTGTATCATTCGTGATCTCAGCCTTTTCGTCCAACTCGATCACGACCGTCATGATGTCCCCTTTTTTGATTGCCCTCTGATCTCCAAGGAGCGAGTGTTGACCCCCACTCCAAAGCGATGACCGGTCGACTGCACGCTGAGGTTGCGTGTGCAATGGCAGCCCGGGCCAGAGCATTGCAACATGTTCGGGTGAATCCGTGTTCGGCGTCAGACTGGGGGGTTTGCCAAGGTGATCCAGGCGACCACAAGCAGAGACAGCTAGCAGGGCGCATATCGTAAGTTTGGTAAATCTCATTTTCAGTTGACCTCAATTTGCCCGTCAGGCCGAATGCGGCCTGTGATTGTGGTTCGGGATGAAAGATTCATGACCCGGATGCGCTCGCCCACTGCGCCGCGACCAAGTGCGCGACCTTCTGCCGTGATCGATAGCGCCGCCCGGCCAAAAACCAGAGTGACCAGATCGTTGCGATCCACGATTGCCGGCGGGCCAACATCCGCTGCCCGAATGGGCCGTCCGGGATACAAAGCAACCCGGGCCTCCTGCCCTACCAAGATGCCCGGATCCACGACCGCCCCCTCTACATCAATTGATTTGATTTCCAGATCAGACGCCAAAATCACTTCCTTGGCGCGAATGGTGCGGACCGAGACGACTATGTCAGCGTAGGCCATCATCGGCACAAGAAGCAGAGCTATCAGGAACAGGATTCGCATCATCTTACCTGCGTTGTGGCGCCCATCATCTGGTCGACGGCTGAAATGATCTTTGAGTTCATTTCATAACCGCGCTGCGCTTCGATCAGCTCTGTCAATTCGCGCACAGCATCAACGGAACTGCCTTCCAGGTAACCCTGTCGCAACGTACCCAACCCGTCCTCACCCGGAGTACCGACCACCGGCGCACCGGATGCCTCGGTCTCTTTGAACAGATTGCTGCCGACCGCCTCCAGACCCTTGGCGTTCGAGAAACTGGCCAGTGTCAGCTCGCCCAACAGCTGTCCTTCAGCGGCGTCGGCGAAATATGCGTAGACCTCACCCGAGGCATTGATCGAGATGGATCGGGCGTCATCCGGAATCGTGATTTCCGGTGCAACAGCATATCCATCGGACGTCACGATCAACCCCTCGGCTGATCGTTTCAGACTGCCATCGCGGGTATATCCGGGCTGCCCATTGGGCATACTGACCTCCAGATATCCACGGCCTTCGATCGCTATGTCCAGATCGCTCCCGGTCGCAGTCAGAGCACCCTGAGCCAGCTGTACCGTTACCGCAGCAGGCCGGACGCCAAGCCCCAATTGAATGCCCGTCGGCAAAACCGTCCCGTCGTTGGCGTTGACAGTTCCGGCTCGGGACATCTGCTGGTAATGCAGATCTGCAAATTCAGCGCGCCGGGCGTTGTAGCCTGTGGTGCTCATATTCGCGAGGTTGTTCGAGATGGTTTCGACCCGCATCTGCTGCGCGGTCATGCCGGTCGCGGCAATTTTCAAGGCACGCATATGGTGTACTCCTGTGTTTTCTGATCAGCGCATCAGGGCCTTGAACGCTCCCCGAACCCGGTCGTCTTCGGATTTCAGAAAGCTCTGCCCCAGCTCGTAGGCGCGCTGTATTTCGACGAGGCGGGTCATTTGCTCGATGGCGTTGACGTTCGATCCTTCGAGGAACCGGTGAAGAACGACCGGCTGCTCGACAGGCTCCACATCACCCTGCGGCCGAAACCGGGTGCTGCCTTCACGCACCAGTTCGTTGAGATCAGCCACCTGATAAACACCGATCTGGCCCAACAACTGGCCGTCCACACTCAACGTTCCATCGCTGCCGACATCGATTGATGCCGCATCAGGTGGAATGAAAACCGGGGCTCCATTGCTGTCCAGCACACGGTGACCGTCCATTGTCACCAAATCGCCCTCGGCGTTCGGGGAAAAGCTGCCGGCCCGCGACAGGCGGTTCCCAGAGGGTGTTTCGATCATGAAGAAACCATCTCCTTCGATCGCGAAATCGAATTGTCCGCCGGTCTCAGTTAAAACGCCCTGCTGAAAGGAGGTATTGCGCGCCTCTGCTCGGCTCATGGACAGTGAGGGGTTATCGGGCATGTCCCGGATGAATTCCGAGAAGACCAGCCCCTGCTGCCGGTAACCGGTCGTATTGGCGTTGGCGATGTTGTTCGCCACCAGCCGCATTTCATTCATGAGACCCGATTGTCGGGACAAGGTGACATAGGCGGTGTCCATCAGCGCCCTCCTGCGATGAGTGGGATGATTGTCGATGTGAAGAAGGTGACGAGGGTCTGGGTCATGAAGCCCATCGAAATCCAGAACACGATCACGATGGCGATCAGCTTTGGCACAAAGGTCAGCGTCATTTCCTGAACTGAAGTCAGAGCCTGAAACAGACCCACAACCAAACCCGAGACCAGTGCGACCGCCAGGATCGGGACCGACGTTATAACCGCAACCCACAGCGCCTGGCGCACGATGTCATAGAACAGACCCTCGCTCAGCATTGATCAGACCGGCATCCTCAGGATTTCCTGATAGGCCTCGACCACTTTGTTGCGGACAATCACGGCTGTTTCGACTGCCAGTTCCGTTTGCGCCAAGGCCTGCACCAGCGCATGAGGATCTGCCTGACCCACCATCGAAGACTGTGCGACTTGTTCGCTGTGCTTCAATGTTGCTGCAAAATCCTGAAACGTGGATCGCAGTCCCTGCGCGATGCCGCCGTGATCGGGGTCGGCCTGTGTAGCAGGGCGCGCAAATGCATAGCTTTGCGCGGCATTCAGTGATCGGATATCCATTCTGGCTTTCCTTTATTTACGTAACAGATCCATCAGACTCGCCGACATCTGACGGGTCTGGTCGAACATCTTGAGATTGGCTTCGTAGCTGCGCTGCGCTTCACGTGCGTCCGCGATCTCGATCATCAGATCGACATTCGAGCCACGATAATGGCCGGTATCATCTGCCATCGGATGGCTGGGGTCATAGATGCGGCTCAGGTCCCGGCGATCGAGTTTGACGCGCCCAGCCTGCACCAACTGCTGGCCATCCTGATCAATCGCTTCGAAGGGGACCGTCTTGCGGCGGTATCCGGGCGTATCGGCGTTAGAGATGTTTTCGGACACGTGCCGCAACCTTGCAGCTTGTGCACGCAAGGCACTGGCCGAAGCACTGAGGGAATGCGAAAAATCACTCATGGTCTACCCCTCAGGCCCGGCCAAGACTGGTGCGCAGAACGCCGATGGATGAACGGTATATGGCCAGGGCGCGATCATGTTGCCGTTTGACCTCGACCGCCTTCAGCATCTCTTCCTCCAACGAAACGCCGTTGCCGTTGGGATCAGACGATGCCTTCGCCGTGTGTTCGGCCCATGTTTGTCCGACCAGGCCACCACCGTGCAGATGGCTGGGCCGGGTTGCGGCCATTGCGGTTTCGCGAACGGAGTTTTCAAAAGCTGTCTGAAAGGCCTCGATATCGCGTGGCTGGTAGCCCGGCGTGTCCGCATTGGCCATGTTGCGTGAGATGACAGCCTGCCGTTGCCCTGCATGGGTTGCCATAGCGTACGCTGTTTTAAAGACGTTCAGGTCATAGAACATCGGGGCTTCTCCCTCGATCGATTTCAACCAAGGCTTAACTCCGATTCCTTTAGAAACCGTTTTCAACAAACGTTGGAGAATCCACGATGACCGATCTCGACCCGATACTTCTGAAACATGAGTTCGACAGAATGACAGCTGTCCGACATGTCGGGCTCGTTTCAGGCGTGGCGAACGGAGTGATCGAGGTCGCCGGCCTGAACAAGCAGGCCCGGACAGGAGATCGCCTGACATTGCAGCGGCGTGAGGGACCAGATCTTTCTGGCGAGGTTCTCCACGTCGATTCCGACCATATTCATATGCTGCCCGGCGCCGCACCCGATGGGGTCAGCCTCGGTGACCGGGTATGTCTGGAGCAGTCACCAGCCTTTGCCCCGGGACTGCACTGGCTGGGCCGGGTGATCGACCCGTTTGGTAAGCCACTGGACGGAAAACCGCTGCTGGCTGGGGTGCACAGTCGCGACATCATGCAATCACCACCACCTGCCGTCGCGCGTAAACCGCTTGGTGAACGGATGGCAACCGGTCTGGCGATACTCAACACGGTTCTTCCAATTGTTCAGGGTCAGCGAGTCGGATTGTTTGCGGGATCGGGCGTTGGAAAGTCTTCGTTGCTGGCAACGCTGGCCCGCTCTATGCAGGCAGATGCGGTGGTTATCGCGCTAGTGGGCGAGCGTGGGCGCGAAATCAACGAATTTGTAGGTTCTGCTCTGGGGCCTGATGCGATGAAGCGGTCCGTTGTCGTCGCGGCCACATCCGATCAGTCAGCTTTGGCGCGCAGGCGTTGTGCCTGGTCGGCGATGTCTGTCGCGGAGTTTCTGCGCGATCAGGGGCTGAATGTTCTGTTCCTGGCAGACTCGGTTACCCGATTCGCTGAAGCCCACCGCGAAATCGCAGTCGCAATGGGCGAATCCCCTTCTCTGCGCGGATACCCTCCATCCGTAACCCCTCTGATCGCCAACCTGTGCGAGCGCGCCGGACCCGGAACGTCGAACCAGGGTGATATCACAGCTGTCTTCAGTGTTCTGGTCGCCGGGTCGGACATGGATGAACCAGTTGCCGATATTCTGCGCGGCGTGCTGGATGGGCATGTCGTCCTCAGCCGCGAAATAGCGGAGCGTGGCCGATTCCCCGCAATCGATCTCAGTCGGTCAGTCTCACGCAGTCTGCCAAGGGCAGCGACTGATGAGGAGAACCAACTCATCTCGGAAACACGAAAGCTTGTCGGCAGCTACGAACAGTCCGAGGTTATGATCAAGGCAGGTCTCTATGCCGAAGGTGCCGACCCGCTGTTGGACCAGGCTGTTCGGGTCCATGAAGAACTGGACAGTTTTTTCGCAAAGACCGATCCGGATGGTATCAATAACAGCTTTAATCGGCTGGCTCTGATCCTGCGGCGTGCCACAGCAGGTCTTCCCAGATAGGGGTCGGCTCAAATCCAGACAATTTTAAGTGTTAAGTCCACCTTAAGACCTGCGCTGCTACCCCGGAAACGGGTGATAAAAAGGTGGTGGAGATGGGTGCGCAATCCAATGCGGCGCCAATCATCATCAAGAAGAAACGTGTGTCCGGTGGCGATGGCCACCATGGTGGCGCGTGGAAAGTCGCATATGCCGACTTTGTCACGGCCATGATGGCGTTCTTCATGTTGATGTGGCTGCTGAACGCAACGACTGAAAAACAACGCAAGGGGCTGGCGGACTATTTCTCGCCGACGATCCCGGTCAATCCGGTTTCAGGCGGAGGTGACGGGGCCTTTGGCGGCAACAACATGTTCTCTGAGAAAACTATGGTCATGGATGGCTCGGGCGCGAGCAATCGCAATCCGACCGAGGCCAAGCAGGCACGCGGGTCTACTGGCGTTGATGCCAAAGGCGGCGGCAAAGGCGCATTCGAAGATTTTTCTTCGCTCGAGGCGCAATTGCTGGGTCGTACAGGCGAAAGCTTGGTGTCAGATAAGGTACTCAAACACATAGTTACGCGTGTCACTGATGAAGGGCTGGTCGTGGAATTATTCGATACCGACGATCAACCGCTGTTCGAATCGGGAACGGATGATCCTACCGACATGATGCGAGCGCTGGCTCTATTGGTTGCCCGGTCCTCGGATCTTGTGACCAACGCGGTCGCCGTGGATGGGCATGTTCGTTCATCCCCGATCGTTTTGGCGCGTAATCCGGTATGGGATCTGTCCACATCACGGGCACAGGTCGTGCGTCAGCTGTTGCAGGATAAAGGCGTTGATACAGAACGATTAAACCGCGTCACGGGCCATGCGGATCGAGAACTCGTGGCTGAGAATCCCATGGCAACCCGAAACAACAGGATCGAAATCATCTTCCTGAGGAACATTTAGTCGATCAGGATAGGACGCATTTTACATGTTAGCGCGGTGTTAAGGGCTGGCACGTTACCTGTTGCTGCGACGATTGACGCAACAGAAGGGCGTGCCGATGACAATTTCCTCTTCGCTGAATGCTGGTGTGGCGGCTCTGAAAGCCAACGCCAACAGGTTGGCTACCATTTCCGACAACATCGCCAACTCATCGACATTTGGCTACAAGCGGGTCGAGACGGATTTCCACTCGATGGTCAATTCAGGTCAGGGCGGCGCCTATTCGGCCGGGGGGGTTCGGGCCACCAGCCAGCGTCTGATAGATCAACGTGGCTCGCTGATTACCACCAACAATTCAACGGATCTGGCCGTACGCGGGCGCGGGATGCTCCCGGTTATGTCCAGCTCTCAGATCGGTTCAAGTTCCAAAGAGATGTTGCTGACGACCACAGGCTCGTTCCGCGCCAATTCCGAAGGGTATCTGGTGACTGAATCCGGGCTGGTGCTGCTTGGCTGGCCTGCGGCCCCAGACGGATCGTTCCCAAGTGTCCCGCGTGACACTCCGGCCGCGTTGGAGCCCGTTCAGTTCAGCCGCAACAAACTCTCAGGCTCTCCGACGACCAAGATGGATCTGCGCTTCAACCTGCCCGCAACAGCAACTGATGCGGGTGCACCAGGTGACAACCAGCCTTTGTCAGTCGAGTATTTTGACAATCTTGGTAAGTCAGAAAGTGTAAACATTGAGCTGAGCCCAACTGTCCCTGCAACCGGGTCGAGCAACGAATGGACCATGATCCTGCGCGACTCGGCATCGGGCGGAACGATCATCGGGGAATACACGCTGACCTTCACCGACAGCCGCACGGCAGGGGGAACCCTGGCAAGCGTTACCACGGTGTCCGGTGGCGCATATGATCCAGCCACCGGCAGTCTCGTCGTGAATGTGGATGGCGGACCGATGGAAATCAACATTGGTCAGATCGGTGATTCCAATGGCATTACCCAACTGTCAGACACATTTGCCCCGGTATCCATCACCCGTGACGGTTCTGCCGTGGGAACGATGACAAGCGTGAAGGTCGACGAAAGCGGCTATGTTTATGCGCTTTATGACACAGGCGAAAGCCGGCGCATGTTCCAGATCCCACTTGCGGACGTGCCCAATCCCAACGGCCTGAACGCCCTGGACAGCCAGACGTATTCCCCATCGCGGGACAGCGGCAAATTCTTCCTGTGGGACGCTGGAAAAGGCCCGACCGGAGACCTTGTTTCATTTGCACGCGAGGAATCGACGACCGACGTAGCAACTGAGCTGACATCGATGATCCAGACACAGCGCGCCTATTCCTCAAGCGCCAAAGTCATACAGACCGTCGATGAAATGCTGCAGGAAACCACCAACATCAAACGCTGATCAGCTTAGCGATCAACCGAAAGGAATTGTTCCATGAGCATGTCAACGGCCCTGAACAACGCGTTAGGTGGTCTGACTGCGGCCAGCCGGGGCGCTGCAGTCGTTTCCGGAAACATCGCCAATGCACTGACACCGGGATACGCCCGTAGATCGCTGGAACTGGCGACCAGCCCTATTTCCGGGAATGGGGTAAGGGTCGTTGGCGTGACCCGGCATCAAAATCCGGTTTTGATGGCCAATCTCCGTACCGCTAATGCAGAACTGGCGGCCAATTCTGCGACCTCGGATTTTCACAATCGCTTTGAGAAACTTGTTGGAACCGCTGATGATGCCGCATCTCTCGCCTCCCGCCTTGCCAAATTCGAAAGCAGCCTGACCACTGCCGCCAGCCTTCCGGATTCGGTTGAACGGCTTGATCAGGCAGCGCGCAGCGCTCGAGATCTGGCTGCCAAGCTGAATTCTGCCTCCGAAGGGTTGCGACAGATGAGGTCAGACGCAGACAGAACGATCGGCAAGCAGGTTCTAACACTGAACACCACCTTAAAAGACATCGAGGCTCTGAATGCACGTATTCCATCGATACGCAATTCAGGAGGTGACATAGGTGCCCTGCTGGATCAAAGGCAGGAACTCATCAGTCAGGTCAACGATCTTGTACCGGTCAACGTTGTTGAACGAGAAAACGATCGCGTCTCACTTTATGCCGATGGCGGGTTGATCCTGCTCGAAGGGCAGGCGGTAGAGTTTTCCTTTTCGACCACCGGTGAAACAAAACCCCACATGACCATCGGGAACGGTCTGTTGTCCGGCCTTGAGGCCAATGGACAACCTGTCAGAACCAGTGGGGGTTCTGCCCAGATACGCGGCGGCGCCTTGATGGCTCAGTTTGAAATCCGGGATGAGCTTGCTGTTGAAGCTCAGACAAACCTCGACATCGTCGCGCGTGACCTTATCGAGCGGTATGAAACCGCGGGCCTGGACCCGACGGCCACCGCAACAGATCCCGGTCTTTTCACGGATGAGGGCAACCGGTTCGATCCAACCGCTCCAGCCGGCCTGGCCTCTCGTATCGGTTTGAACACTGTTGCGGATCCGGATGCGGGCGGCGACAGCTGGAAACTTCGCACTGGATTGGGTGCCGCAACACCTGGAGAACCGGGTGACGCAGCCCAAATCAAAGCCTTTCGCGCAGCTCTCACCAATGCTCGCCCGGTCTCAGGATCAGTTTTCGGGACCGGTGACATGCGCGCGGCAGAAATAACCGAGGCCTTGCTGTCGAAAGCAGGGGCAAATGCGCATACCGCAGATGAGCGAAAGGTATTTGCCGCCAGTGCACAGCTAGAGATGGAGAAGCTCGTTACCGAGCAGGGCGTGGACAGCGATGCGGAACTACAGCGGATGATGCAGATCGAAAAAGTCTACGCCGCAAATGCCCGGATCATTTCGGTTGTTGACGAACTGATGGACACTTTGCTGAGGCTTTGATCATGACCCTGACCTCTATTGGTGACCTCGCACGCGGTCTGACCCTGCGGACGCGGAGCACCGAAATCAAATCACAGATTGAAACGCTGTCGTATGAGATGTCCACTGGCAAGGTGCAGGATGTCTCTGGTCGGCTCGACGGAGATTATTCTCACCTACTGGATTTGGATCACAAGCTGTCGCAGCTATACGCTTATTCAGTTGTCACGAGCGAGGCGCGTTTGTTTACGGATGCGATGCAATTGAGTCTCGAAACCTTCGACAGTTCGATCAGCAATTTATCCTCGTCACTGCTTTCCTTTGGAACCGCAAATCAGGCTGTCACACATGATCAGGCTTCGGTTCAGGCACGCAATGAGCTGGACACGATGATTTCCGCTCTGAACACGCGGGCGGGCGGGCGTAGCTTGTATTCGGGAACGGCGACCGATGTTTCACCTCTGGCATCCGCTGAAACTTTGCTGACGGCATTGAAGGCCGAATTGACCGGTCTGACCACCCCAACAGATATCCGCAACGCAGCCAGAGATTGGTTTAATGACCCAACCGGGTTCGAGGCCGTGATCTATCAGGGATCGGACAAGGCACTTACGCCAATGGAAATTGCCGAGAATGAAAACATCTCGGTCCCGATAACCGCAAATGACCCTGCGCTTCGAACTGCCCTGCGTGATGTCGCGGTTGCCGCATTGGCAACGGATAGCGCCCTTGGCCTGACGCCTGATCAAAGGACGGTGCTATTTAAAGAACTGGGCGTCGAACTGGCCAACACCAAAGATGAGACCATCAAGCTACGTGCGCAAGTCGGAGCATCCGAGGCGCGAATTGAACAGGCTGCAACACGCAATTCAGCTGCAAAAACCAGCATGGAATACGCGCGAAATGCTTTGATCGCGGCGGACCCCTACGAAACTGCATCCAAACTGAAAACCGTGCAGTTCCAACTGGAGAGCCTGTATTCTGTAACTGTTCGCAATGCGAACCTGTCACTGGTGAACTTCCTGAGATGAGAATCCTTGTTTTTCTTCTGGTTATGATCCCGGGCATCGCCAGCGCTGGCGCGATCCGGCTCAAGGATCTTGTGGAGTTCGATGGTGTTCGCGGCAACGATCTGGTGGGTTACGGCCTTGTCGTCGGGCTGAACGGAACCGGTGATGGCCTGCGCAATTCCCCATTTACCGAAGAGATCATGTCCAACATTCTGGAACGTCTGGGCGTCAATGTGAACGGTGAGGATTTTCGCCCAAAGAATGTCGCTGCCGTTCTGGTGACAGCCAGCCTACCGTCTTTTTCGCGGGTCGGCGGACAGATTGATGTGACCGTTTCAGCGATCGGAGACTCCAAAAGTTTGCTGGGTGGCACGCTCATCATGACCCCACTCAACGCGGCGGACGGGCAGATTTATGCGGTGGCCCAGGGTACGGTCCTGGCAGGCGGAACTGTGGCCGAGGGTGAAGCAGCCACAGTTGTGCGCGGTGTCCCGACATCCGGAGTCATTCCTTCAGGTGCACGGGTTGAACGGGAAATCGACTTTGAATTGTCCGCACTGACCCAGTTGCGGCTAGCCCTTCGGGAGCCTGATTTCACAACGGCCGGGCGCATCGAGACCGCAATCAATACCGAGTTCAATCGCGCCGTGGCCATCATGCGGGATTCCGGCACAGTTGAGTTGAACATCGCCGCCACCCAGGCCCTATCGACAGCACATGCTATCGGGCGCATCGAGAATATTCTCGTCCAACCTGAATCCAAAGCGCGGGTTGTGGTTGATCAGAGATCCGGCACCATTGTTATGGGGCAGGAAGTCCGGATTTCGCGCGTAGCTGTCTCTCAGGGCAACCTGACCCTAAGAGTCGAGGAAGCGCCAATCGCAGTCCAACCTAACCCCTTTGCCAGAGGCGAAACCGTCGTGGTCCCCAGAACATTCGCCGACATAGAAGAAGATGAAGGGACTGGCCTTGCGGAAATTCCGGAGGCGACGACCTTGTCAGAAGTTGTCGCGGGCCTGAACGCTCTGGGCGTTTCACCTCGGGACATGATCGACATACTCAAAACGATCAAAGCCGCAGGCGCACTTCATGCCGAGTTCATCGTTAGATGAACTCGGTGAAACTCCGGATCGCAACGCCCCGCTGACATCACTCGGAATGATCTGTTTAGCCGGTTTACTTCGACTTCCAACTATCCAGCCAACGGCGGAATCTGCCCCGCTTTTCTTCGATGGCATCGCCCGCAGCATAAAAACCGTCCTCGACGCTTTCCAGCATCGGGTCAATGCGGCGTTGCCGGAAACGGCGCCAGCGCACCCAAAGTGCCCAGACGATGGCAAAGAACACGGTCAGGAAAATGATGTTGAACCAAGGGATTAGCCGAACGTCCGGGCTGTCTACCGGGCGCACCGATACCACATTGGGGAATATCGACATCAGCTGATTGCGCCAGCCATAGTGGCGCAACACCACCCATTGCGGGTTATCCGCGGTCGACACAAGATTAGTCAGTTCGGCCTGCAGGTTTGAGCTGTCTAGCTTGAAATAGGGCGGCCAGCCCCAACCAGTATCCTCATTCCGATAAACGCGCGGCTTTCCGTTGGGGCGGAAGGTTTCGACAAAACGCACATCACGATTTATAGACTGCGCAGTCTCCTGACCGGTGTCCTGTTGCGCCCAGAAAATCGAGTTCTCGCCGAAATCAACCCGCCGCACCTCGGTTTTTACGATCCGTACCACATCCTGTTGCGGCAAGGTATATTCCAGCACCGAGGCGATCAAACCCCAGAAAACTATGATGAACGCCCATTTGACATAGACCATCTATCCGGTCCTCATTTGAAATTGGTTATGTAGATAAGCAGGGCGATTGCCCCAAGCGGGACGACGTAAACGCCCAGCAAGAGTTTCCGGCGAAAGGAATTGTCATATTTTTTCAGCCCACGTGCGACAAATGCATCCCGGTCGCCGGTCATTCCCTTCCTTTCCCAATGCGCGATCAACTTGCGACGCCGCATTAGACGGGAGTAGATCGAAAGCCCAAAGTAAATCACGGTCAGAATGATCAACAGCGGGATCAGGAAACGGATTGCAACGATCATTCAGTTCCTCCCAACAGCACCCCAGGGCCCTACCCGCGCAATTATATCCTCTGCGACGTAGTCCTCCCCACTCATATCCGGCTCATGCCCGAACAGCGCAGCCCGTGCACCAGTTTTGTCCACCTGATACTCGCGTGCAAGGAAGTCAGCAACAAAGGCTTTTTTGGTTTCGGGCCACGTGGCGTAAGTAATGTAGAACAAGGGCTTGTGGCAGATGAACAACTGGCGGGGGTCCAACGGGGCCAACTCGGCCAGCAGCATGTTTACCAAATCGCGGTGTGGGGTATTGGCGGCGCGCAAGGTGTAAAAGTAGGCCGGGTGATCGGATGTAATGCGCGGCCATGGCCCACCATCCGTTGCCCAGCGCAACATTTGCGCCAACCCGTGATAGGCCTCTGGCAGGCGATCCGCGTGATTGCGGGCCAACCGTCGCATATCACTGCGGTCAAGTCCGGTCAGATCCACGTCCGCATTCGCTGCAGCATCGATCGTCAGGAAATCCATCTTCTGTTGCAGGATCGCGGCGGCATCCACGCCGCGCGCCTTGACGATGGGTTCGACAAGATCGTTGTAGTTGAGAAATTTGGCTATCTGGTTTCGCTGCGACGGGTCAAAGACATATTTGATCGGCATATCGTCGGGCTTTTCGCCCATGCAAATCGCCGCCGGGTGATCCAGATCCAGGAACAGGTACAAGCCACCGAAATGCGCCGTCCAAAAGTTGCGCTGCTCGAATGCGGTGTGACGCAGGCGAACAGGGTTTCGTGTGACGTCGCCGGTTTCCTTGGCTGCCTCGATCATTTTCGCGATCAACACATCGTCGAACCAGGCATCCTCTTTTGTCTTGAACCGCTCGACCATCCCTGCCAGTTGCTCGGCCTTGCGTAGGGTGCCGCCTGCAGTGTCAGCCTCGATCTCGATCTTGCGCAGGTTCAGCAAGTCGCGCGGGGTGGTGAGTTTGAAAACCGAGTTCACCAGTTCTCCAGCCACCGCATCGGTGGCGGTCAGGGCAAACAGCTGCGCCTCGTTCATCTCGATGAATTCGCGCAGGATATCGCGCGAGGTCGAGAATTTGACGTTCAGCAGCGGCGCGCGTTTCTGCTCGGTCGTCAGCAGGATGAACTGCCGGTTGACCCCGTTGGGATTGAGGTAGAGCTCATCCTCCAGCTCAATGCCCACCTCCGGCGAATAGCCCGAGATATCCACATGGAAATCCGTCAGCGCCGTGGTCTTGCCCGCCAGATGCTGCAACGCGCGGTTATACCGCTCGACCAGAGCCGGGCTGGAGATGTGGACGAGGTTACCAAACATCAGGCCTTTTTCGATGAGGCGGATCATGCTGGATCACCGTTTCGGAACTGAAGCCTTAAACCCAGTCCAAGTGCAAACACGTAGGGTAATGCGATTAGGACCAGGAAAGCGTAATGCCAAGCTTCAGAGCTCAAAGCTTGTTTCGGGTCATAATAGTTCCAAAACCATCCGAGACCCAGAAACAAGGGCATAAGACCGATAAATGGACCTACACAAATACTGAGCGAGAACCAAACAAGGAACCTAAGCGCGAACAGCTTGCCTTCTGGCACGGGTAAATTTCTGCGAACGGCGAAGCTCGCCGTCCAACAAGCGAAGGACACTCCTATCAACAGGATAGCAATCAGCTGCGCAGCTCCCATCACCCATTCCCCTCCAGATACCGCCGCTTGGCCTCTTCCATCCGGCCCATCTCGCGGACGGCGTTTTCGATGGCGACCTCGTCGCTCTTGTCGGCATAGCGGAACTCGCTGTCGGCGTAGCGGTTGATTTCCTGCATTACCATCTCGACCGTGATCGGCTGGCGCAGGTCCTCGATCATAGCCTTCTTGGTGTCGTAGTCGCGGAACAGGAACAGGTCGGGGTTTTCCATCCACTCGTCGGGCAGTTCGAAATCCATCGCACGGACCTTGACCGCGTCGGTGATGTTCTTGATCGCGCGGCCGGTAAAGCGCTCGTCGGCCTGTTGGATCGCCTTGAGGTAGGTGCCCAGCTTGGCGATGGTGTCCATCTGGCCGATCTCGCCGGACACCCGGTCATAGACCTGCAGCAAGGCGTCCTCATGCGGGCGGGCATGGCTTTCGAAGCTTGCGGCGACCGCCTTTTTGATTTCCTGCGCAGCATAGGCGTCGTGTTCGCCCAGCGGGATGTCGTGGTTGCGGCCCATAAGCAGGTGCAGGATGTCGATGTAATCCTCGCGCGTTTGCGGGCCGTCGACCAGGAACCGCGCGCCCGCCCGTTGGCGCAGGGCGTCGTCCACATTCTCGGGGTAGTTTGAAAACATGCCAAAGGTGCAGTTGCCGCGCACGACGGTGTTGGCGCCCGCAAAGCTCTCCATCAGAACGGCGGTGATTTCCAACTGCCCGGCTGAGGACTGCCGGTCGCCGCGTTTGCCCGCAAGCTGGTCGATATCGTCGATGGTGCCGAAGCCGATGACCGAGGGGTCGATGATCGTGTTGATGAAGGCCTTGGCGTTCTGGCCGGACTTGCCCTGATAGCTGTCGATATTGTCGGTGCTCAGGTTCTGATAGCGAAACGGATAGCCAGCGTTCTGGCAGTAGTCGTTGATCAGACCGGCCATCATCTGGATCAGGGTGGTTTTGCCGGTACCCGGTTTGCCGTCGCCCATGAAGGTGAAAATGAACCCACCGAGTTCCGCAAAGGGATTCAGGCGGCGGTCGAAGTCATAGGCCATGACCATCTTGGCCAGCTTCATGGCCTGATACTTGGCGATATGGTTGCCCACCACCTCGTTCGGTTTTTTGAACGTCATGGTCAAGGTGGTGGATTTGGCCTTGGAGGCTGCTTCAAAGCCTCGGATCGTCAGGTCGTCAGCCTCGATATGCCACGCGGCATTCTGGAACGGGGCCAGATGACCCGCAGACTGGGCGCGCAGGGCCGCCTTTTCCATCAGTTGTTCAGCATAGGCGCTGGTGGCTGCGATCAGATGGACGTCGTCGGGCGCGTGTTTGGCCAGCGTTTGGTCCAGCTCCCACAAAGCGCCATGCAGGGCGAGTTGGCCATTGTCGGACAGAACCTCTTCGATCTCAGCGATATCGGCGGTCGTCTCACCAAGATGCGAGGACATCAGATAGGCCAGTGCGTTGCCGAACGTGTGAGAGGTGATCAGAGCCTCAGCGGTTAGCAATTCCGAGAACTCGGTCTTGCGCGCAGCAGGTAGATCACCTGCAAGATTCGCACGTTTCAGATCGGCCAGTGGGGTTTGCTCCGCATATGCCTCGGCTACGGCCAGAGCAATGGCTATAGCCCGCCGAATAGCCTGCTGCGTCGTGGCCTGCGGCGGCGAGACCAGCGCATCGCCATCATCTGAGGCCTCTATCCGCTCTACCAGATGCACCCCATCCGCCCGCGCGGTACGGCGTGTCACCAACCCCGGCGTGGTGGATCGAAACCGTCTCCCGGTCGAAACGCCCGGAGACCGTTCAACGGCGACCTCAACCGCCTTGGCAATCCGCGGTGCGTGTTCGAACCCGTTCAGCAAGGCGGTCGCTGCGGGATAATGCTTGCGAATGTCGTCTTCGCGCAGTTCCATCTGATCTGACGTCAAACTCATTTCAAAATCGCCTTTGCTGTCTTCAATATCTCAACACCTGTCCGGTCTTGCTGACGACGAACTTGCGTACATCGGCAAAACCCGGCGGGTTGCGTTCGGCCAGCACCTGAAACGGGCGCTGGGGCAGGATGATCGACCTTTGGGTGCGTGTGGCGCCGGTCTCGGCCCCCTGTCCGCCGAACGGGTCTAGCGCGAAGACCTCGCGCTCGACGGTGGAGAACCAACCGGCACGTTTCTCGATGACCTCTTCGCTTTCCAGCTCTTCCGTAGTCCAGGCCAGCGCCCAGTCCTGACCTTGCGGAGACTGCGCGTCCTCTAGAACTTGCCGCAGCGGGCCGGACTGTTCGGTATAAGCCGAGGAATACATCGGCCCCACATGGATGCGCCGCATGTGTTTGGGATGCAGGTCATCAAAGTCCTGATCAAAGCCCTTGGCAATCGTCACCAGTTTCAGCCCGCCCAGTGACTGCGCCATCAGATGCGCCTGCACCTCGGGCCAGCGACGTTGGTCCTTGGGCAGGGCGGTTTTACCGCTGTCCTCAAGCTGCATCAGGTAAATGACCGGCAGGTTGATCTGGCTGTCATAGACCGCCCAGTGGATCAGAAACTTGCGCCGGTCTCCCTCATTGCTGATCCAATGGCATTCGGGGTCGTTGCGAGCCCAGAACAACTGACCTTTTAGCAATTCCTCGTAATAGAGCCTTTGCGACAGCGCGAATTGCAATTTGGTGGGGATTTCCTGTTCGCTGATGATGGTGCGCACCATGTCGGTCTTCAGGTCATCCTCGGTTGGCATGTTCTCCAGATGCACCTGCGCCTGCTGCGCGTCATTGGCCATTGTCAGCAACTCGGCCGCCACCGGAAATCCGCTGTCGCGCTTGTCCATCGCAAGGCTGCCAAAGAACCGCCCCGTATCGCGCCCGACCAGCAGATATTTCATGGACAGAGCGCGGAAAGTGTAGAGCAGCCCCGAGAGGTAGCGCGACACGATCCGCACCTCTTGCTTCGAGATCGCGCCCTCTGCCTCCATCGTCGCAGCCACGCGCAGGAGGTGGACTGTTATCACCTCGAATTTACGGAAATAGCGGCGCGAGGCAAAGGTGTCGGTCAGGCCAACATGGTCTTGAGTTGGGTCAGTCATAGTCCTTTCAGAATGCCCCCAATAGCTTTTCCGATTGCACGATAAGTTCCCTGGCAAAGTGATCTGGTGGCGGGTTCACAGGTTTCGCTTTGGCAATTGAACAAGTCCAAAGTGCAAGCTGCGATCAGGGCAACGAAAACAAGGCCTACAAACCCAAAGACAAGCGATACTCTTCTACCCACCATACAGGTTCTTATCATGCTTCTCGACAATCGAAGCGAACCGGCGGGCAAAGCGTTCATCCGCCTTGGCCTTTTTCTCCAGCACGTCGCGGGCAAAGACCATGTGGTCCTCATGCGCTTCAAGCATGTCGGCCATTTTCTGATTGGTCGCGGTGCCGATGGCGGCCATCGCCGTTTGAGCCTCTTGGTCGGTCTGCACGCCGATCTCGTTGATGCGGTGGGCCACGTCCTGCTGCTGCGCGGTTTTCAGCGATTTGGTCAGGGCGTCGTACAGCACGACGCGCTGTTGCGTGTCTGTTTGCAGCTTGTTGATCAGCACCATCTGCGTCGCCGCCTGGTTTTGCAGTGAATCGACCCAGGTCTTGCCCTTTTCGATGTACCGCTCCAGCGTCTGCGACTTGGCCAGCTTGACCTGCTCTTCCTGAACCTTGGCGTTGTATTGCTTGTTCAGCTCGGCGAGTTCGGTTTCCAGCTGGGTGCGTGCGGCGGCGTC
Organism: Ruegeria sp. CE12; assembly: GCF_056537525.1. Lineage (NCBI taxonomy): Bacteria > Pseudomonadati > Pseudomonadota > Alphaproteobacteria > Rhodobacterales > Roseobacteraceae > Ruegeria > Ruegeria sp. CE12. The sequence continues at coordinate 89,098 of NZ_JBQFRS010000009.1, forward strand.
CTGTTCGACGCTGATCTTGTTCTCCAAAGTGATGATCGTCGGATCCATACCCTGAATCTCAGCCCGCAGAGCCTCAAGTTCGGCCACGGTCGCCTCACGGTCGTCCAGCGTGACGGTCAGGTTTTCCTCAACCTTGACGCGTTGCTCCTCCAGAACCGACAACTGCCCTTCCAGCAATTTCACGATCACATCAGATTTGGCAATTAGGTCCTGAAGCTTGTCGTCGATATTGGCCGTGCGCATACGCTCCTGCCGCATCGACTCGGATTTGCCTTTCGAGAAAATGCCGACAAACGTCTCCCAACCCGATTTCGAACGCATCTCGTCAAAATCCTTGGAAAAGGCGCTGGTGACGTCGTCCAAACCCATGATCAGTTCGGCGATATTGGCATTCATCACCTCAGTATGGGCATGCACGTCTTCCAGCGTAGCGTTTTCGATGTCGATATCGGCCTCGGCGGTGCCGATCTTGGAGCGCGCGGCCTCAATCCGGGATGTCAGCCCCTCGATCTGCGACTGGCTTTCGCGCACTTTTTGCTGCGTTTCCTGAATCAACGCGTCAAACTGTTGGTTCGACATCTGTCCTATCCCTTTTTTTTATTTATGTACCCAATAAGATAGGGAATGTTACGTGGATTTACATCCCCTTGGGCATCAAATACGAACAGGACTTTGGCAAACTCCGGAGAAAAAAGATAGGCGGGTTGACACTTTGGCCTCAGATCGCATGAATGCGCGCGGTAGGCAAAACATCGTCACGTTTACCATACGAAAACTGGATTGATCTGACCGCACGGGTGGCCATAGACAATCCAAAGGGCATCTGTTTGAGTGCTAACAATTCCATACTGCCGGAGGCTGACCCATGCTGGACGCGACAACCGATCTGAAATCGATCCTAAAAAAACCCGATCTGCTGGTGACCAAGGCCTATATTGGCGGTCAGTGGGTGGATGGCGATAACGGCACTTTTGCCGTAACCAACCCGGCACGCGGGGATGTCGTGGCCGAAGTCGCTGACCTGAGCCGCGCGCAGGTTGCCGGCGCAATCGCACAGGCCGAAGCGGCGCAAAAAGAATGGGCCAAGTTGACTGGCAAGGAACGCGCCGTGATCCTGCGCCGCTGGTACGACCTGATGATGGAGAACGCCGAAGATCTTGGCAAAATCCTGACGGCAGAGCAGGGCAAGCCTCTGACTGAAGCCGTTGGAGAGATCGGCTATGGTGCCTCGTTCATCGAATTTTTCGGCGAAGAGGCCAAGCGGGTCTACGGCGAGACGATCCCCGGCCATCAACGCGACAAGCGGATCATGGTGTTGAAGCAGCCGATCGGGGTTGCGGCTTCGATCACGCCCTGGAACTTCCCGAATGCGATGATCACCCGAAAGGCAGCCCCGGCACTGGCGGCTGGCTGCGCCTTTGTTGCGCGCCCAGCCAAGGAAACTCCGTTGTCTGCACTGGTCATGGGCGTGCTGGCGGAACAAGCCGGCATCCCGGCGGGCGTGTTCAACGTTCTTCCGTCCTCCAGCGCCAGCGAGATTGGCAAGGAATTCTGCGAGAACCCTGGCGTACGTAAACTGACCTTCACAGGCTCGACCGAAGTCGGTCGCATCCTGCTGAAACAGGCCGCCGATCAGGTCATGAAATGCTCGATGGAGCTGGGCGGCAACGCGCCGTTCATCGTGTTCGACGATGCCGACCTAGACGCCGCCGTCGAAGGCGCGATGATGTGCAAGTTCCGTAATAACGGCCAGACCTGCGTCTGCGCCAACCGCATCTATGTACAGGCGGGCGTTTACGATGAATTTGCAGCCAAGCTGAAAGCCGCTGTTGAAGCGTTGAAAATCGGCGACGGTCTGGCCGAAGGCACAACCACCGGCCCGCTGATCAACGAAGAAGCGGTCGCCAAGGTCGAGGAACACATCAAGGACGTCACCGACAAGGGCGGCGCAGTTCTGACTGGCGGTCTGCCACATGATCTGGGTGGTACTTTCTTCCAGCCCACCATCGTGACCGGTGTAACGCAGGACATGATGGTTGCGCAGGACGAGACCTTTGGCCCGCTTGCCCCACTGTTCAAGTTCGAAGACGAAGATGACGTGATAGCGATGGCCAATGACACCATTTTTGGTCTCGCGTCCTATTTCTACGCCAAGGACCTCAGCCGGGTCTACAAGGTGGCCGAGGCGCTGGAATACGGCATCGTGGGCGTGAACACTGGCATCATCTCAACTGAGCTTGGCCCGTTCGGTGGCGTCAAACAGTCCGGCCTGGGCCGCGAAGGCAGCCATCACGGCATGGAAGACTATCTTGAGATGAAATACGTCTGCCTGTCGGTCTGATCTGAAATGGCCCCGGTGCACAGCACCGGGGCCTTTTGGTTTGTCACAAAACTGCAAACAAACCGTCACATCCCTGCAATGACCCGCGTTCATCCCCCTCTCATCCAAGTGAGAGAGGATACCAACCGATGTCGTTGCGCTTTGTCTGCCTGACATCTGCCCTTGCCCTGACTGCTGGTCAGGCTGCGGCAGAAATGAATTTCAACCGAATTGCGTCTTTCCCTGTCGTCAAAAACATGGCTGAGGGAGCTGATACCGAACGTGAGACCTCGCCCGAGATCATCGCCGCAACCGCGGACGGTATGACGCTGGTCTATACCGACAGCCCGTTGGGTGTCATCGGCATGGTCGACATCACCGACCCTGCGAACCCGTCGCCTTTGGGTGCGATGGAGGTGGGTGGTGAGCCGACGTCGGTTGGGATTGTTGGCACGACGGCTTTTGTGGGCGTGAACACTTCGGAAAGCTATACCGCCCCGTCGGGCAAGCTGATCTCCGTCGATATCGCAGGCAAGGCCGAAACCGGAGCTTGTGATCTGGGCGGTCAGCCTGACAGCGTCGCCATCGCCCCCGACAGCAGCTTTATTGCTGTTGCGATCGAGAACGAGCGCGACGAAGACCTGAACGACGGTGTTATACCGCAACTGCCTGCCGGATCGTTGGCGCTGGTGCCGCTGAAAAATGGCGCGCTGGATTGCGCGGGCATGAAGATGGCGTCGCTGACCGGTCTGGCCGAAGTTGCCCCAACTGACCCCGAGCCGGAATTCGTTGACATCAACAGCCTGGGTGAAACCGTCATCACCCTGCAAGAAAACAACCACATCGCCGTCGTCGACAAGGACGGCAACGTGATCAGCCATTTCTCGGCCGGCGCGGTTGATCTGGAAGGCATCGATGCCACCGACGAACGCGGCGCGCTGATCTTTACCGAAAGCCAAAAGGGCCGTCTGCGTGAGCCGGATGCGGTGAAATGGATCGACAACAACCACTTCGCCACCGCAAATGAAGGTGACTACGAGGGCGGGTCGCGCGGCTGGACGATCTTCCACAAGGACGGCACCGTTGTGTACGAAAACGGCACCGAGTTCGAGAAGGCCATCATCCAGATCGGTCACTACCCCGACAAACGCTCGGACGCCAAAGGCGTTGAGCCGGAAAGCGTAACCGCAGCAACCTTTGGCGGTACGCCGATGATCTTTGTGGGGGCCGAACGCGCCTCGGTCGTGGGTGTGTATGACGCCACCGATCCGACCAACCCGGTGCTGAAACAGCTTCTGCCCTCAGGCGTTGGGCCCGAAGGCTATGTCGCGATCCCCGAGCGCAACCTGCTGGTCTCGGCAAACGAAAAAGACCTGATCGAAGATGGAGGCCCGCGTGCGCATGTCTCGATTTTTGAGTATCAGGACGCCCCCGCCAACTATCCGCATTTGACCTCGGAAGGCGCGGATGAGCTGATCGGATGGGGTGCTCTGTCAGGTCTGGTCGCGGATGAGGACGGCATGATCTATGCGGTCAATGACAGCTTCTACGGCTTCCAGCCGTCGATCTTCAAGATCGACCCCAGCCAGCAGCCGGCCCGCATCGTGGACGTGATCCGCATCCATCGTCAGGACGGCAACCCGGCGCAGAAACTGGACCTTGAGGGCATCACGCTGGACGGCAAGGGCGGCTTCTACGTCGCCTCCGAAGGCCGCACCGACCGCGTTATCCCGCACGCGATCTACCATGTCTCAGCCGATGGCCTGATCAAAGACCGCAAGGGTGAAATCGGCCTGCCGCCGGAATTGACGGCCGTCGAAAAGCGTTTCGGCTTCGAGGGCATCACCAAGGTCGGCGACACCCTGTGGATGGCCGTTCAGCGCGAATGGAAAGACGATCCTGAAAACCACGTGAAACTGGTCGCCTACAATCTGGACACCAAGGAATGGGGTGCCGTGCACTATCCCAAAGCCGACCCGGAAAAAGGCTGGGTCGGTCTGTCGGAGATCGCAGCCTTCGGTGACCATGTCTATGTCATCGAACGCGACAACCAGCACGACCACCGCGCGTTGACCAAAAAGATCTACCGCATCCCGCTGTCTGAAATGACCCCAGCCCCGCCGGGTGGTGAGCTGCCAGTGGTCACCAAGGAAGAGGTCCGCGACCTGCTGCCAGACCTGACCTCGACGGGCGGCTACGTTCTGGACAAGATCGAAGGTTTGGCCATCCTGCCTTCGGGCGAGGCATTCGTTATGACCGACAATGACGGCGTCGACGATGCTTCGGGCGAGACGATGTTCTGGTCCATCGGGTCGGTGACCGCCGGAAACTGATCCACAACACATCTGAAAGGCGTCGAGTGTTCCCGCTTGACGCCTTTTTTACATGCCCATAAACAGGCGCCTTTCGCAAAATTCATCGGGAGGATTCGGGCATGGCACATCATGACCCCGTATTGGGCATTGATTTTGGAACCTCCAACTCGGCAGCGGGTTATCTGGTCGATGAAAAACCGCAACTTGTTGAAATGGAAGCTGGGCAATTCACTCTGCCCACCACATTCTTTTTTGATTTTGAAACCCGGAAAACGCTGATTGGAGAACCTGCAAACGCAGCGCTGCTTGATGGTGCCGAAGGGCGTTTCATGCGTGCGCTCAAACGCGTTTTGGGCACCAGCCTGATGCATGAGAAGCGTCAGATACTGAATGAGCGGGTGACATTCGTCGATATCATTTCGCGCTTTCTGAAGCAGATCAAAACCCGCGCTGAAACCCAGGCCGGCCGCCCAATCGACGCAGTGCTATCAGGACGTCCGGTTGTTTTTCATGGCACCGGCGATCCCCGCGAAGATCAGGCCGAAGCAGATTTGCGGGCGTGTTATCTTGCGGCGGGCTTCAAGCATATCGACTTCATGCCCGAACCCGTTGCGGCAGCCATTTCCAGCGGCGCATTAGATCAACTGGACCAGATCGGACTTATTGCAGATATCGGAGGTGGTACCTCCGACTTTTCCCTGTTTCGCTCACGGCCCGAGGGCATTGAAATTCTCGCCAATCACGGTGTTCGCATCGGTGGCACGGATTTCGACCGGTCAATCAGCGTTGATCTGGTCATGCCCCTGCTGGGCAAAGGAACGCTTCTGCGCAAGGTGATCGGCCCGGGTACAACACCTGCCCCTGCCGCGATCTTCGGGGATCTTGCCACCTGGGAGAAGATTCCATTTCTCTACACGCCGCAGAACCAGCGCATGGCGGATGAGATGGTTCGGCTGGCCGAAGAACCCGGAAAGCTGGCGCGCCTCTCCACCGTCCTCAGGGATGAATTGGGCCACGAGCTTGCATTTGCTGTCGAGCACGGCAAGATCGCGGCCAACAACCACGACTCCAGCCCGTTGATTGTACTGGACCAGATTGAGCGAAATCTGACTGTACCCGTCGCGCCTGAAGCACTGGATCAAATACTCGAAACACATTCGAAGAAGCTGACCGAAGGTGTTTCGGAAACCCTGCGGCTTGCAAGCGTGAACGCTGCACAGGTCGATCGTATCGTCTATGTCGGCGGATCCAGCCTGATGTCGACCGTTGCAGGAACGCTCAAGGCCACTTTTCCAGAGGCACAGCATACATTTTCAGAGGTGTTCACTGCCGTGACGGATGGATTGTCCATCGCGGCCAACCGCTAGCAGCCGAAATGAATTTCGCCCCGCGCCTGGAGGAGCACGGGGCGTTGCGGTAACCTTGGGAGGAAACGATTACCGCAGCTTCTGCGCTTGCCGAATTAGTTGACGGCTTTGGCGTCGACGACGTCCTTTTCAATCGCCTTTTCCGAAGAAATCTCGATCCGGCGCGGCTTTAGTGCTTCGGGCACTTCACGCTTCAGATCGATGTGCAGCATGCCGTTCTCATGGCTGGCGCCGGTGACACGCACATGGTCCGCCAGTGCGAAACGACGCTCGAACGCGCGGGTGGCGATGCCACGGTGCAGATAGCTGCGCTCTTTGTCTTCAGCGGCTTTCTTACCTGAAACGACGAGGGAATTTTCCTTCACCTCGACCGACAGATCGGATTCCGAAAAACCGGCGACCGCAACCGAGATTCGGTAGGTGTCAGCATCGGTTTTTTCGATGTTATATGGGGGATAGCTGGGCTGAGCCACGTCATTGGTCAGAACACGGTCCATCATGTCGGCGATCTGGTCAAAACCGATAGTGGCGCGGTGCAGCGGTGCAAAATCAAAACTACGCATGTTTCGTATCCTCATTCTTGAGCGATTAACGATGTCTTGCCCTCCATTCGGACGGGCGGTGATGAATACCGGACCCCGTTTGTGGCGATCCGGTACAATTCACATGGGTAGCAATCTGACTGAGTTCAAGACCCGCCGGAACTGATGAATTTTGCCCCGGAACTGGACTTGCCCGATCCCACCTGCAATCGGCGAATCGAGGCTTTGGGTTTTGGCGCATCACGTCGCATATCCGCCTTGAGGCCGGAAACGATGTCGGCCAACTCCATACCAAAACCAATCTTGCGACGCCCATCCGAATAGACCGCCGAAACAACCGACAGAATCTGCCAACGAGGTCCATTCTTGGCCAGAATAGCCGAACCCGAGGATCCAAAGGTGATGTCGCAATCGAAAGTGATCAGTCCCTGTCGCCTTTCCAGAATTCGGCAAGACCGTTGGCGGGTGATCGCCTCGGACCGTCCACGCCCATATGAGGCAATGCTGATTTCGTTTCCGGCAACCCGGCCATTGTGCAACGCAAACGGGTCGGCGATTGAATATGGAATCGGTTGTTCCAACCGCATCAACGCCACATCTGCCCGAATGCTCTCGGGCGACAGAGGCGCGTTAGCTGCATAATCCGGATGAGCTGCTATTTGCACGACCTTGCGCTCTGCCAGCGCCTCTCCGTCGCTGAGACCGGCCCGGAAAGTCACCTCACCGGGGACATAGGGCTTACCGGTTTTCTTGTCCAAGGCGCAATGCGCGGCGGTCAACACCAGATCCTGTGCAATCAATGTGCCGGTACAAAAGGATTGCTTGCCGATATCAAGACGGCCAATCGCTTCCCAGCCATAAAGATCATCCCGGTCGGTCAGCCTGCGTTTGTTCCCGGTTTGGGCTAGGGACGCAGTGGCCAGCAATGAAATGCAAAGAAAAAAGCTAAAAACAAAACGGATCATGGTTTGATAAATCTCGCCCCTATATTCTTGCGTGGCTCGCCTGAGCTTGAAGACGCTCCAAAACCTCGTCCTGCGGACAGTTCTGACTTGAGTAACTGCAGCGAATCCTCCAGTGCGGTACCAAGGGACACGCGCTGCCCTTCCATCCGCGCCATCGCTGCAACGACTGACACTATGCGCGGACGCTCACCAGACAGCGAAAAAACCGGAGCGCCGGAGGAGCCAAAGTTCACGTTGCAGGACATCACCAGAACACCCGCCTGCCGTGTCACAACCGAACATACCTCCTGCAGAGACGGCGCTTCGGCCCGGTCTTCAGCATAAGAGACGACACCAACCTCTTCGCCCCGACGGGGCCAGTCCCCCGTTTCAAACGGAATAACCGTGGTGTTCCTGATCGGTTGCCAGAGCTCGATCAACGCAATGTCGTTGCGAACGCGCATGGTCGAGGTTTCCTGATCGTAGTGATACTCCGGGTGAATAACAGCCTGACGCGCGGCCCTGTAAGCCGAAGCACGACCAAAGCGCCAACCTGCCCGAAACTCGATCTGTTCCGGATCGATCCGCTGGCGGGTAGATTTGTCGAACAAACAATGTGCTGCAGTCAGAACCAGCGTTGGCGAAATCAATGCTCCGGTACAAAATCCGATTCCATCAATCTCAAGCCGTCCGACAGCCATCCACGCCCGCCCGGAATCGGTGGTTTCAAGGCTTTTCAGCCCCGTGTCCTGCGCCATCGCTGCCATGGGCAGCATACTCAACGCGAAGGCCCTGATCCAGTTACGCACGCGGTACTCCGGCCATTCATTGCAAGCCATTTTTCATATGCGCTGCGTTGGGCGAAAATAGGGCGAAGGAAACATGGGCTGTTTTGGCAACCAACTGATGCGCGACTGCATCAGCTATGTCAGCGCAGGATTGGCACCTCTGAGGCGCTGTCATTTCCTTGCCGTAAGGCACTTGGCATAGGCCCGCCGGACGCCCAGTCCAGCAATTCAACAGTGTGCAGGATCGGCACATCGGTGCCCGAGCCAATCTGCATCATGCACCCAATGTTGCCTGCCGCTATGACATCCGGGTTTTTGGCCTCCAGCGTCTTTACCTTTCGCTGTTTGAGCTTCGATGAAATCTCTGGCTGCATCAGATTGTAGGTGCCTGCACTGCCACAGCAGAGATGGCTATCCGCGGGCTCTACTACCTTGAAACCCGCACGTTTCAGGAGATCTTTGGGGTGGGACTTGATCTTTTGACCGTGTTGCAGCGAACAGGCCGCGTGATATGCGACGGTCATGTTCTTGTCGCTACCTTGTGGCATTTCCAGCTGCATCAACAACTCACTGACATCCATCGCAATAGCGGAAACCCGTGCCGCGTCTTGGGCGAGGGGATCGTTCCGGAACATATGGCCATAATCCTTGACCGTGGTTCCGCAGCCCGAGGTGTTAATCACAATCGCATCCAGTCCGGCACCATCCATTTTCCGTGCCCAGGCCTTGATATTGGCTGCGGCTGCCGCATGACTGTCGTCGGTTTTACCCATGTGGTGTGTCAGCGCCCCACAACACCCGGCTCCTTCGGCAACCACCACTTCGCACCCCAGTCGAGTCAGCAATCGGATCGTTGAATCATTGATGTCAGTGTTTAGCGCCTTTTGTGCACACCCGGTCATCAGAGCAACGCGTTTGATGCGCTGTCCATCAGCTGCAAAACTCTGCGGATCGTCGTTTCGGCTTACCGGAGGGATGGTCTTTGGCGCCATATCCAGCATTGCCCGCAAGCGCGCATCTGGCATCAGAAACCGGAAGGGGCGCCCCAGTTTGGCTCCGATCAGCGCCCATCGAAACCGCATCGGATAAGGTAGGATCTGCGCCAGAACCCAACGCAGTAAGCGATCCGTAAACGGGCGTTTATAGTTCGCCTCAATGTACTCGCGCGCGTGATCGACCAGATGCATATAGTGCACGCCGGATGGGCATGTCGTCATGCAAGACAGGCAAGACAGACAACGATCGATATGTTTCACCGTCTTTTCATCCGGCACACGCTCGTTTTCCAGCATATCCTTGATCAGATAGATGCGGCCACGTGGGCTGTCCAATTCGTCTCCCAGCACCTGATAGGTGGGACAGGTGGCTGTGCAAAACCCACAATGCACACAACTGCGCAATATCTCGTTGGACCGCTGGATGGCGGGATCTTGCAACTGCTCTTCGGTAAAGGTCGTCTGCATTGCCCTATCCCATCAGCCCCGGATTAAAGAGACCACGCGGATCAAAGCGTTGCCGCAATCCTTTTGACAAAGCCGCAACTCCGGCAGTCTCTGGTTGAAAGCGCCCAAGCCTTTCAATGGTTTCATCATCGGCCCGTACAATCGTTGCATGCCCGTCGAACGCCCCCAGTCGGCTACGCAGATCAGTGCCTTTCGGCATCAGAGCCCAAATCAGCCCGCCACCCCAATCAAACAGTGTTTTCTCTGCCTCAACCCGGGCAGCAATTTCAGGGGCGTCACCGGGCTTGACTGAAATTCGCCAGACGTCTCCATCAGCACCCTGAAAAGACTCAACGTTCCGAAATGCACGCCAGAGATCATCGGACGCATCAACTGGTGCCACTTCACCAATATCGGGTAGCTCCGCCTGCAACTGTCCGACCCTATAGGCGATCGAGTCCGAGAAACCCTCGACTCGCAAGTAGGCGAACCCGGCTTTCGGATCATAGGCTGCGCCGGTCACTTCGTACGGGGATTTCAGGGCGGTTGATAAAGCTCGCACAGCGGTCATGGCATCGGTGACCCGGATCGCAACAGTCGCCATCGCCTCAGGTTTCGGCAAAACCTTCAGTGAAACTTCGGACAATACACCCAGCGTACCCCAAGACCCCGCCATGAGCTTGACCAGATCATAGCCGGTGACGTTTTTCATCACCCGGCCACCATTCTTGATCACCTGTCCCGTTCCGTCGACATACCGGACGCCCAGCAGGAAGTCCCGGCAGGCCCCGGCCTGTATCCTGCGTGGGCCAGAGATATTCGCTGCAACGACACCACCAATAGTCGGCTCACCTGTTACACCCAGCAGCCCGCGATGATCCATCGGTTCAAAGGCTAGCTGCTGACCTTCAGCCGCAAGCGCGTCTTCAATCTCGACCACCGGAGTGCCTGCCTTTGCAACCAGCGTCAGAGCCCCGGGTTCGTAGAGAGTGATGCCGCTCAGGCCTGTGGTGTTGATTGCTGTTTCGGGACCGCAAATACCACGCGTTCCACCCCCGACGATCCGCACCGGTTCGTTCTGCCCGGCCACCAGCTCGGCCAATTCGGCCTCAGTATCAGGTCTCATATCTGTTCATCTTTTCCAAACGCTCTGGGAGGGGCGAGACGGGGCCAAGGCCCCTATTCCGCAGCGATCCGTGTAACGCGGCGCGTCTCAGATGCATCCAGCGGAAACACCTTGGCCGGGTTCAACAACCACTTCGGATCAAACACGTCCTTGACTGCCATTTGAGCCTCAAGGTCCTGCGGTGTGTATTGGTGAGACATCAGGTCCCGCTTTTCGATGCCGACGCCATGCTCACCCGTGAGGCATCCGCCTTCATCAACGCAAAGCTTGAGGATTTCGGCGCCAAAGGCTTCGCATTTTTCCAGATCGCCAGGCTTGTTGGCATCAAACAGGATCAGTGGATGCATATTGCCGTCGCCTGCGTGGAAAACGTTCCCCACTGCAAGGCCATACTCTTCGCTCAACTCACCGATGCGGCGCAGGACTGCTGGCAACGAGGACACCGGAATCGTGCCGTCCAGGCACATGTAGTCATTGATCTGCCCCATCGCACCAAAGGCGGATTTCCGGCCCAACCAGATGCGTGCACTTTCCTCGGCCGATTGGCTTTCCCGCAGCTCGACAGGATTGTGCCGCCTGGCGATCTCGACGATTTTTACCAGTTGGCTGTCAATCTCGGCCTCTGCCCCTTCGACCTCTACAATCAGCAATGCCTCGCAATCCGGATAGCCGGCATGCGCAAAATTCTCGCAGGACTGGATACACAAACGATCCATGAATTCGATTGCCACAGGCAGGATACCCGATTTGATGATGTCAGAGACACATTGCCCTGCCACCTCATTGTCATCGAAACCCATCAGGACAGGTCTGGCCCCTTCGGGTTTGCGCAGAATGCGCAGCGTTGCTTCGGTAACCACGCCCAACTGTCCTTCAGACCCGCAAATCACCCCCAGCAGATCCAACCCACCCGCATCCAGATGTGCGCCGCCGATTTCGACCACACTGCCATCCATCATGACCATGGTGACACCCATCAGGTTGTTGGTCGTCACACCATACTTCAGGCAATGCGCGCCACCTGAGTTCATGGCGATGTTCCCCGCAATCGCGCAGGCAAGCTGCGATGACGGATCAGGGGCATAAAAGAAATCCTCTTCTTCAACCGCCCCGGTCACGCTGAGGTTGGTGCGTCCGGTTTGAACCCGGATGAAGCGATTGTCATAATCCACTTCCAGCACTTCGTTCATACGAGCGACGCCCAGAATCACGCAATCTGCCGTTGGCAAAGCGCCGCCGGCCAAAGAAGTACCCGCACCTCGCGGTACGACTGGCACCCCCTCTTCATGGCAAATGCGCAGCACATCCGAGACTTCCTGCGTGGTCGAAGGCAAAACCGCGATCATTGGCGCGCATTTGTAAGCTGTCAGCGCATCACACTCATAAGCTCGCGTCTCGGCCTCGTCATGGATCACCGCACCAACTGGTAAAACCTGTTGCAGACGCGCGATCACCCCGCTTTTACGCGAGATCACGTCAGGATTTGGCTGCGGCATTTCCATGGCTGACCCTCCATTTGGTAAAATAATATTACCAATTTCTTCATCTGGCAAGTTCTCACATCAGGACGTACTGTCGCGCTCATGACCTGGATCGACCGCGCCCTGTTGTTTTCACCACTCGACTATCTGGCCATCCTGCTGCTTTTGCTGGCATGGCAGGGAATTGGCTGGCGTATCGAGAACCCGTCCGCGCAAAAACCCTCGGTTTCCATGATGATGGACGACTTCCGCAGAGGCTGGATGCAAGAGATGGTCACCCGGCAACCGCGGATGTTTGATGCTCAGGTTGTTGCGGCAATGCGTCAGGGCAGCACGTTCTTTGCATCGACAACAATGATTGCGATTGGTGGTGGCCTCGCACTGCTGGGCAATACCGAGCGCCTCGCCGGTGTTGCACAGGATCTTGCAATTGGCAGTGCCCCGGCAATGGTCTGGGAAATAAAGATCCTGATTGTGGTGCTGTTTCTGTCCAACGCATTTCTCAAATACGTATGGGCGCATCGGCTGTTCGGTTATTGCGCAGTAATTATGGCCGCTGTTCCAAATGACCCCGAAGATCCGCAAGCCTATCCCCGCGCAGCACAAGCAGCCGAAATCTGTGTGACAGCTGCCCGCAGCTTTAATCGCGCCCTGCGTGTCACTTATTTCGCACTGGCCGCCATCGCTTGGATTTTGGGCCCCCTTGCTTTGATACTCACGACACTCATCACGCTTGGTGTGCTTTATCGGCGCGAATTTGCCTCTCATTCCCGCGGCATTCTGATGAGCATGCCTCCGAACACAGAGACGTGATCGCCATTTCGCGCCTGAATCCGTAGGTTGCGGACTATGCGATATCTGATTCTCAGCGCCTTGCTGGCGACTCCCGCCTTTGCCGATCCATCCGTGATCGAAAACGTTTCAGCCAGCCGTAGTGGAGACACCTGGCGTTTCGATGTCACGATCCGCCATCCCGATACGGGGTGGGATCACTATGCCGACGGCTGGCGAGTTCTGGACATGGATGGGAATGAACTGGGTATGCGTGTCCTGCATCATCCGCATGAGAATGAGCAGCCCTTTACGCGTTCGTTGGGTGGGGTCACCATTCCGGACGGCATAACTCAGGTACAGATTCAGGCCCGTTGCAGTGTCGACGGATGGGATACCGAAACAACGCTGGTGCAGCTTAACTGATCTTCAAAACACGCCCAGACTGAGACCCGCAGCTAAGGCTGCTCCGATCTCTGCGCATTTCTCAAGCTCGTCGTCCCGGATTTTCTTTTCCGCCAGAATCGCCTCGGGCGTTTGCGCATGTGTGCAAATGATCAGCGGTGGCTGTACTTCTTTCAACCGCCAGCCTGTCGCAATCCGCGCAATCTGACGGGCCGCATTCTCACCGTCAGAACCTGCGCAGACCATTTGCGCGTAGGGTTTGCCTTCGATCTTGCCCAACACTGGATAGTAGCTGCGGTCAAAGAACTCCTTCATCAAACCGGAAATGGCAGCAAGATTTTCGGGTGCACAAAAGATGTACCCATCCGCCAAAAGCAAATCTTCTGGTCCGGCCTGATCCGCAGGCTTTAGAACAGTATCCGCTTCTTCCTGCGCCGCTTTGGCCGCTGCTTCGGCCATTTGCCGACTGCCGCCCGTACGTGAGTGATAAACAATCAAAAGCTGCGACATGTCAGACCCGGTGGTAGGGACCGCCGGAAAGGATGGTTGCGGCCCGGTAAAGTTGCTCGGCCAGCATCACACGGACCAACATGTGGGGCCAGACCATGGACCCAAATGAGATGGAAAAATCCGCCTCTGCCCGCAGACTAGGGTCTATTCCGTCCGCGCCACCGATGATCAGCGCCAAATCCTGACGCCCGGCATCACGCCAGCCACCCAGTTTCTTGGCAAAATCCGGCGAGGACATCACCCGCCCCCGTTCATCCAACGTACAAATCACTGCACCCTTGGGCAGCGCCCTGCGCAGCAACGCGGCCTCGGCACCCATACCTGCATTTTTCTTATCTTCGACTTCAATAACCCGTGCTGGACCAAGGCCCAACGCACGGCCGGTCCGGTCAAATCGGGTCAGGTAATCTTCAAGCAGGGTCTTCTCCGGTCCGGCACGCAATCGCCCGACCGCACAAATGCTGATACGCATATATCTCTCGCCGCCGGCCTGTTAATGCAGGCCGGGATGACGCCTCAGTTCGCCGAGGCGCTGCCGCCCTGAGGCAGCCACATCTTTTCCAGCTGATAGAATTCACGCACTTCGGGGCGGAAGATATGGACGATCACGTCGCCCGTATCGATCAGCACCCAGTCGCCGGCATCTTTGCCTTCGACCTTCGAGGTGAAACCGAATTCCTGCTTGATGCGATCCGTCAGCTTTTCCGCCATGGCCGAGACCTGACGAGTCGACCGACCCGAGGCAATCACCATGTGATCCGCAACAGAAGACTTACCTTGCAGGTTGATCTGCACGACGTCTTCGGCCTTGTCATCGGAAAGTGAGGAAAGGATGCGTTCAAGCAGCTTATCGCTGATTGACTGAGAGTGGGCCATTACACCGGCCCCATCTTCGGCGGGCAAACCCGCCTGTGTATGTAGAGACAGGACATAGTCCTCCTTTGCTGCGCGCCATGAAACCCCGGCGCCGGGGTACTAATAAGGTAACAAGGGGAATGCAACATTTCAATGAACGGACGCTTCTGGGTCCGCACGCGCAGTCACTCTTTGGCGATCTGTTGCGCGACTGCGTCGTCCGACAACAGCCGAACCTCTCGCTGCGGGAAGGGGATAGAGATACCTTCTTCTTTGAAAGCGTCCCAGAGGGCGAGATAGACATTGCCGCGGATATTGGTCAGCCCTTTGGTTGGATCGCTGATCCAGAACCGCAAAACATAGTCCACGCTGCTGTCGCCAAATCCGGTGATATGGCAAACCGGCTCATGCGTTCCACCACTCAGCACGCGCGTGACGGCTTTTACCGACCGGATCGCGGTTGCACGCACCTGATGCGGATCGTCGTCATAGCTGGTCCCGAAATCCAGATCGAGCCGCACAAATCGGTCCGAATGCGACCAGTTCACAACCTGATTGGTGATCAGATCCTCGTTCGGGATCAGATACTCCCGCCCGTCCCGCGTCACCACTGAGACATAGCGCGCGCCCAGCGCATTTATCCAGCCAAACGTATCACCCAGCGAGATTACGTCGCCCGGTTTGATCGACCGGTCCATCAGGATGATGATCCCGGAAATCAGGTTCGACACCACTTTTTGCAAGCCAAAACCGATGCCCACACCGATCGCACCGGACAACAACGCGATACCGGTCAGGTCAAACCCAAGGGTGCGGATCGCGGCCAGAAAAACCGCGCCATACAAAAGTACCTGAATGCCCTTGGCCAGCAAAACCTGCATAGATGGGGTGATGTCGTCATTGCCCTTCAATCCACGCTCGGCAGCGCGCGTGCCCAGCCGGGCAAGCGTCAGCAGTATTCCGATCAGCAGTACTGCCTTGATGATGCCGAGCGCTGAAATGTGCAGGTCGCCAACCGAAATCGCCACGCCATCCAAAAAGTCGGCCACATCGTCCGTCAGATTCAACGCAACCAGTGTTGCATAGATCCACATCGACCACTTGAATATCCGTCTGAGTGTTCGGTTGCGCACCAGCCGGGCCACCATTGCAATGACAAGCCAGGCCACCGCCAAGGTCGCAAACACGCCGATCAGATAGCTGCGTGACGGCCAGGTGACTTGCTGCATCACCAGATACAGCCCCCAGGACAGGATCACGAAATAGACAAGTGTCAGGCGACGCATCAGTTGGACCAGTGTGCGCAAACGCCATTTTGGCCAACCCGTACGCGCGCGCGCCCACGCCTCCCAGCGCTTTTGCGTCAGCAGTCTCAGGACAAAGGCCAGCGCCCACAGGAACAGGATGATGATCAACTGGTACTGTCGCCATCCCGGCGTCACGACCAGTTCAATCAGGTTTTCAAACTGCGAGGAAAAGGCCAAAGCCATGTTTTCATAAAGATCAGACAGCGATTCCGGCAACAGATCCTGGTTCATGCGCATCTCCTGCTGGTTAGCTTGGAGACCGATGCGCCCTGATGCAAGCCCAAGCTACCGGTCTACACGTATGCGGGATTGATCCTTGATTGACGCGAAGCTGCGATATATCTGAGGCGCATGAGACTCAATGTGGCCCAACTCCAGAATCTGGAAGACCGCGCGCGGTTGCGTGAACGGTTCTTTGGGGCTGCCCGCACGGTCCTGGCCCGCCTATCGGCGGCCTGAGCCACCTCGCCAGCTATTTCTCATTACATACGGGAGAGGACCTATGTCCCCCAAAACGCTCTATGACAAGATCTGGGATGCCCATGTCGCGCACGAAGCCGATGATGGCACCTGCCTGCTTTATATCGACCGCCACCTGGTACACGAAGTCACCAGCCCGCAGGCGTTCGAAGGCCTGCGCATGGCAGGCCGCAAGGTACGCGCACCGGAAAAGACCATCGCCGTCCCGGATCACAACGTGCCCACCACACCTGACCGGGTGAACGGGATCGAAAACCCGGAATCGCGCATTCAGGTCGAAGCGCTGGATAAGAACGCCAAGGATTTTGGCATTCACTACTACCCTGTGCATGACGTGCGTCAGGGCATCGTCCACATCGTCGGCCCCGAGCAAGGCTGGACCCTGCCCGGCATGACCGTTGTGTGCGGCGACAGCCACACCGCCACCCACGGCGCGTTTGGTGCGCTGGCCCATGGTATCGGTACGTCCGAGGTTGAACACGTTCTGGCCACGCAGACTCTGATCCAGAAGAAGTCCAAAAACATGAAGGTGGAAATCACCGGCAAACTGCAGCCGGGCGTGACCGCCAAGGACATCACTCTGGCCGTTATCGGCGAGACCGGTACTGCTGGCGGCACCGGCTACGTCATCGAATATTGCGGCGAAGCGATCCGCGATCTGTCAATGGAAGGCCGCATGACCGTCTGCAATATGGCGATCGAAGGCGGCGCACGCGCGGGCCTGATCGCCCCTGACGAGACCACCTTTGAATATGTCAAAGGCCGTCCCCATGCACCGAAAGGTGCCCAGTGGGAAGCGGCGATGGATTGGTGGAAAACACTCTATACCGACGAAGACGCGCATTTCGACAAGGTCATCACCCTGCGCGGCGAAGACATTGCGCCGGTCGTGACCTGGGGTACCAGCCCCGAGGACGTACTGCCGATCACCGCAACCGTGCCTCATCCAGATGATTTCGAAGGCGGCAAGGTCGACGCGGCCCGCCGTTCCATCGAGTACATGGGTTTGGAAGCCGGTCAGAAGCTGAGCGATGTCGAGATCGACACCGTCTTTATCGGCTCGTGCACCAACGGTCGTATCGAAGACCTGCGCGCCGCGGCTGAAATCCTTAAGGGCAAAAAGATCAAAGACGGTCTGCGCGCTATGGTCGTGCCGGGCTCGGGTCTTGTTCGCGCTCAGGCCGAAGAAGAAGGCCTTGCCGAAATCTTCAAAGAGGCCGGATTCGAATGGCGTCTGGCGGGATGCTCGATGTGTCTGGCGATGAACCCCGATCAGTTGCAACCGGGCGAGCGCTGTGCCGCGACCTCGAACCGCAACTTCGAAGGCCGTCAGGGCCGGGGCGGGCGCACCCATCTGCTGAGCCCCGCAATGGCAGCCGCTGCGGCAATCACAGGACGGCTGACAGACGTACGGACTCTGATATGACGCACGTGTTTGCAGGGACGTGCCCGATCTGCGAGCAACCGTCAAAATTTCGTTCAGAACACGATTGGCTGCGCGATTTTCTTCTGTGCTCGAATTGCGGATCCTTGCCGAGAGAACGTGCGCTTGCCTGGTGCCTTCACCACTTCATTCCGGACTGGCGTTCCATGGTGATCCATGAATGCTCACCTGCCGAACGAGGCATTTCAGTTCGGATGATGAAAGAAGCCCCCAGCTATATCGGCTCGCACTATTATTCGGATGTGCCGCGCGGTCAGAAGAATGGTCCGTACCAGTCGGAAAATCTTGAGCAACTGACCTTTGAGGACAACTCGATCGACATTCACTGCCATTTGGACGTTTTGGAGCATGTGAATGATCCCGGTGCATGTTTTACCGAAATGATGCGAACGCTGAAGCCAGGAGGGTTCATTATTTTCACCACCCCGGTTTATGAAACCAAAGCCACGACAGAGAGGCGCGCCTGGATCAGGGAAGATGGTGTGGAGCATCTGTTCGAGCCAGAGTACCACGGCAATCCGATCGACAATGAAGGCGCCGCGGTAACGTTCCACTTTGGCAACGATCTGTCCAGCCTGATCCTGAACTGGGCGCCGGGTGCATCGGTGCGCCAGGTCAGGTTGAACGATGCCAGCATCGGCGTACTGGGGGAGTTTCGGGATGTTTTTGTCGTGCAAAAACCCGACCCGAACCCTCCGGGATTTGTGACCCGAGTGCGCAATTGGCTCAGGTGAAGATGTGCTAAGTTACTCCGATCGATATTGCAGCACGCGTGATGGCGCGAGACGATACAAGAGAGAGTCAAGGATGGTTGGCAGAAACATCAAATCTAACGTAAGCTACCCTCATATCTAGATATTTGAGGGAGAGACTGAAATGAGTGATTGGGTCAAATGGCTCCTGCTGGGGCTACTATCCATAGCGTTTGGCATCTTTGTGCTGGGCGCACCTGTTGTTGCATCCATTGCAGTAACAGTGGTGACTGGCGTGCTGCTGCTGATATCAGGCGTGCTGCAGGTTGTTGGCGGCTTCACCGTTGAAGGTACGGGAAATAAGATCTTGTCCTTCATCATGGGTGCCGTAATGCTGTTTCTCGGGTGGTCGTTCCTCGATAACCCGTTGGAAGGCACACTGACGCTGGCGACGGTGGTTCTGATCCTGTTCATGGCAGGCGGTATTGCCCGGATCTTCCTCTCATTTCAGATGCGCGGAACGTCTTTTTTCTGGCCCACACTGATCTCGGGCATCTTGTCGATTATCCTCGCAGGTATCATCTGGAGTTATGCCGCAGAAGAACCTGCGGTACTGTTCCAGCTTCTTGGTATTTTGCTGGGCATCGAGATGCTGTTCAACGGGTTCGGTTTGGTCTTCATGGCGTTCTTCGTCAAAAACGCACCTAACGAAACGACAGAAGCGAAAGAAGCTTAAACGCGGGGCATGGGCGCGGCCCTCTCCCGCAGGAGTGTAGACATGGAAAAGTTCGACAAAGTCCACGGGGTGGCCGCCCCAATGCCGCTGATCAATATCGACACAGATATGATCATTCCGAAAGTACACCTGAAAACGATCAAACGGTCCGGCCTTGGCGTCGTGCTGTTTGACGAGATGCGCTATCACGATCATGGCGGCGAGAATGAGGAGTTTGTTCTGAACAAACCCGCTTATCGCAATACCGAGATTCTGGTGGCCGGCGACAATTTTGGGTGTGGTTCGTCACGGGAACACGCCCCTTGGGCAATCAAGGATTTCGGCATCAAGGTCGTAATCTCGACCAGCTTTGCTGACATCTTCTTCAACAACTGCTTCAAGAACGGCATCCTACCCATCGTGGTCGAAGAAGAGCATCATGTGATCCTGATGGAAGACGCCCACAAGGGCGAGAACGCCCGCATGACCGTGCATCTGGAAGATCAGCAGATCACTACATCAGACGGCGTGGTAATCGAGTTTGAAATTGATCCCCATCGCAAACATTGCCTGCTGAATGGTCTGGATGATATCGGCCTGACAATGGAAAAAGATCACCACATCGACAAGTTTGAAGATCATGCAAGTCAGGCCCGCCCCTGGGTTTGATTCTAGGCAGATACAACTTATGGGGGTCGCTTAGGCGGCCCTTTTCTTATTCTTGGGTGTAAAATATAAGCAACCACAACATGTAGCGGTGCATTCTGAATACACGTCATCTATGCGTCATCAATGATGCAAAGCCGCACCAGTTTTGCCATCATTTTGCCCGAAATCAGGTGTTTCCTGCCGCTTGGCTTGAGGTTTGAGCGGATAACCGCCAGTGTTGGCGCTAAATTGGCAACCGTCGAAATGATGGGCACAAGTTGGAACGAAGTCGGCGAAGAATCGACTAGTCCAGTTTGAAAGGGTTCGGATAGTGATTGCACGCACCACGGGGGCGGCGATACGCGGATTATTGGTGGCACTTCTTGTGCTCACCCCTGCGTTGTATCTCCCGACATCGACGTCGAATGGGACCGAGATTGTTGTCTTTCTCGCCATCCTCGCGTTTATCCTGACTTTTGCTGAATACAATTCGGCCTTTCCCAGCTTTATTGAATTTCGTGATGCGCCCCCGGTGAATCGCCTGCGTTTTGTCGGACTGATGTCGATGGTGTCGTTCCTGACGCTGATCTGTAAAAACGCCTACGCTCCGACAGAATTGACCAGTTCGATTTATTCCGTTGGCCTGGCCGTCGCTGCTGTGGTCGACTTTCCGTATTCACCCGTTCGATTGGTGGTATTGATGTTGCCCGCCGGTGCAAGTCAGCCGTTGATTGAATTGGTCCGGATTTCTGCCAGCGTCGCTTATGTGGCTGCTTTGGTGACGATCGCCAGCTTTGCATACGCGGTAAAAATGCGCGGTTGGCCGGTTGGAAATGGCGCGTTCAATGTCTGGACCAATCTGCCGCTTTTCGACCCGACCAAAGGTGGAGACGTGGTCACGCGTCTGCGCAGGGATGGAAAACTGAACATTTCGCTTGGCGTTCTGCTGCCTTTCCTGATTCCGGCGCTGATCAAGATTACAACCGACTATGTAGACCCCCTGTCGCTCAGTAATCCACAAACACTGATCTGGACATTAAGCGCCTGGGCCTTCCTGCCCGCCAGCATGATCATGCGCGGCATGGCAACGCTCCGTATTGCGGGTTTGATCGTCGAAAAACGCCGCGCCTATTCTACTGCCGAGACAACTCAGACTGCATGATCCGGTACCTGATCCTGTTGCTGCTGCCCCTGGCGGCACAGGCGGACCCCCTGCGCGTAGCAAGCTTTAACACTGAACTCAGCCGCGATGGGCCTGGTGTTTTGCTGCGCGATATTGAACGTGATGATCCGCAGGTCATAGCTGTTGTCGGTGTCCTTGCAGCAACGCAGCCGGATGTAGTCGCGTTGCAGGGTATAGACTGGGACTACAACAATCTCGCCCTCACAGCACTAAATGCAAAACTCAAAGCTTCGGGACTGGATTATGCCTACAGCTTTTCAGCGCAGCCAAATTCGGGGTTGGCCACAGGCGTTGATCTGGATGGTGATGGCAAATCCGAGGGCCCAGGTGACGCGCAGGGTTGGGGACGGTTTACCGGCCAAGGCGGTTTGGCTGTACTCTCGCGCTTCCCAATCCTGGCAGACGATGTCGCTGATTATTCAAAGACCCTTTGGAGGGATGTCCCCGGCGCCCGACTGCCGGTCTCAGACGGTTTGCCGTTTCCATCTGAACAGGCGCAATCAATCCAACGGCTCTCATCAACAGCGCATTGGGTTATACCAATTGATGCGCCCGGGGGCAGGTTTGACTTGATGACCTTTCACGCCAGCCCTCCGGTCTTTGACGGACCTGAAGATAGAAACGGCTTGCGCAACCGGGATGAGATCCGGTTTTGGTCGCTTTTGCTTGATGGCGATATTGGTACTGCCCCAACCGACCGGTTTGTGATCGCCGGGGATGCGAATCTCGACCCCAACCAAGGTGATGTTCACAAAGGCGCAATCCGGAATCTCTTGGACAATCCACAACTGCAGGATCCAGAACCCCGAGATTCAACTGGATCTGCGACAACGGTGGCCTGGAAAGGCGTGGGCGAGATGCGCGTTGACTATGTGCTGCCTTCAGCCGATTGGCAGGTGGAGCGTTCAGGGATCTACTGGACTGATGAGACAGGGAAACAGATCGAGGCTGCCGCCACTGCAAGCAGACATCGCCTGATCTGGGTCGACCTATCAATCCGACAAAACTAGTGCACCTGCGTCACCACCCCGGCTTTCAGGGGCCTGTCTGGTGACACACCATCTGCTGGTTGCAGCATTGGGGGGATTGAGGTCGACAAGGCGACCTCCAGATCCGTTGATTGAAAATCGCCAACCAGCTCGTCAAAAAAACTCCCGTCCAGTCGATGCGGAACATCCCAAAGATAGCGCATCTCAAGCAGATGCGGAGCTAACCGCCAGAATGGGCGGGCAAGCCGAAGAGGCCACCATTGCATGCGCTTCAATGCCAACTCTATACCGGTGGCCCGTGAAAGCCCGCGCATCAAGTCGTTCCCTGTCAGTGTGTAACCCGCAAATGGAACGTCACTGAACCGTGGCAGTTCCGCCCTCATCTCAGCCAGCGCAACAGCCGCACGTGCAAGATCAGGCAGGTAGGCCCAGGCGTGAGGGATTTCGGGGTTACCGGGATACACAAACCGGCCACGTGCAAGCTGCTTGATCATGACCTGATCGAACCAGTTTCCCGATGCCGTGGTGTCGATGAAGTCTCCGGCCCTTAGAATAATGGTGCGAACCGATGAGGCGCGGTAGGCTTCCTCCATATCTATCCTGATCCGTCCAAGAGGGTTTGTGGCCAAATGTGGGGTAGATGCCGACCATGGTCCGGGCGTCTCAGCCCCGAAGACATACACATTCCCCGGAACGATCACTGTAGAGCCACTGGCTGAGGCAGCCTCGATCACCTGCCGGTGCAGGTCCGGCACCATTTTGGCCCAATCGGGGTAAAGCGGGTTCCAGCCATTCACGATCACATCCACACCCTGCGCGGACGTCATCAGATTGTCGGTCTTGCGATCAAATCGGCGTGCGTCCCAGCCGGCGCTGCGAAATGCGTCTTCGGCATTCCGGCCAAACCGGCCAGACGCCCCCAGAATAAGAACTGATTGAGTCATGACCCCCTCCTTTTGCCCCGAACTTAGGCATTCATCAGGTTTGGGGAATTGTCGAAATTCGCAGATCATGTATTCATCTGTGTATGGACAGAACACTTACTCTCTCAGACTGGTCATTGATCCAAAGTTTTCTTGCGGTTGCAGATTCCGGATCGTTGTCAGCCGCTGCCCGAGAGCTTGGGCGCAGCCAGCCCACGCTGGGTCGCCAGATTCAAATCCTTGAAAGCGAGTTGGGTGTTTCTCTCTTTGACCGTCATGCCCGGGGTTTGAAACTCAGCCAGGTGGGTACGCAGCTATTGCCAATGGCGCAGCAAATGCACGAAGCAATGAGCGCTTTCAGCCTGACCGCCGCCGGGCAATCCCAACAACTCGAAGGGTCTGTCAGGATCACAGCTTCGGTTTTCGCCTCGCATCATTTGCTTCCCCCGATTCTGGCCGAGATCCGGAAACAAGAACCCGCGATACAGTTAGAACTTGTCGCGACAGATGTGACAGAGAACCTGCTTTATCGCGAAGCGGACATCGCCGTGCGTATGTATCGTCCGGAACAGATGGATATCATCTCTCGCTATCTCGGGGATGTTCCTTTGTGTTTTTGTGCCGCTACATCCTATCTGGACCGCGCCGGGCGCCCGACGACACCTCAGGAACTGTTTGACCATGATCTCGTCGGGTTCGACGCCAACGAAGAGATCATTTCAAAGATGCGCGAAAAGGGATGGCCTGTTGGCAAGGACAGCTTTGCCACGCGATGCGATCTGCAAAGCGCATATTGGGAACTGGTCCGGGCAGGCTGCGGTATTGGCTTCAGTCAGGTGAAAGTAGCCCAGGCTGATCCAGCCGTAGAAATCCTGCAACTGGATGTCGATATACCTATTCTACCCGTTTGGCTTGCTGCGCCTCAGGCGATGCGACAGACCCCACGCATACGCAGGGTCTGGGATCTACTGGCCGAAGGCTTGAAGGCCAGCCTGTGAGCGTATTCAGAGCGCGCCTGTGTAGGTTCCACGCGGGGGATACTTGTTGTCCAGCGCGTATTTAATTCCACCCTTGATGTCGGCGATGGATGGGCGGCCAAACGGGGTCGATTGCTGCCACGCAAAATAAAGCGACCGGTCAGGTGCGATATAGAAATGCCCCGGCTCCGCAAAGAATGGCGCCTCAGCCGTACCCTCACGACCCTTGGACATGTACAGGCCCCAGTCATCTCGCGCCGCCGCTAATGGCAGGCTGTGCCCGACACGCAAACGCGAAGTGCCCGCCTTCTCGACCGTCTCAGCCGCGCGCTCGGCAGTGTCGGTGCTCAGCACGATCACTTCGATGCCCAGATCCGCGAAGTCATCCAACGCAGCTTCGACCTCGCCCATCTGGCGGATACAGATCGGGCAATGCAGGCCGCGATACTGAATCACCAGCGTCCCGTTTTCACCTTTGTCCGCATCCAGATCAAAGCTGCCATGTGCCACGGTTTCGATTTTCAGTTCAGGAACGGGATTTCCCGGTATCAACATGTGTTTTCCTCGTGTTTTGGCCGGATCGTCTCATTGACCCGATGCGGCGCAGACGCTAGGGCCTTTGCTGTAAAACGCAAGGAGACCCTTCATGTCCAACCCCTCGCTCCTCATCCTGCCCGGAGACGGAATTGGCCCGGAAGTTATGGCCGAAGTGCGCAAAATCATCGATTGGTTCGGCGCCAATCGCGGACTTCAATTTGACGTGAGCGAGGACCTCGTAGGCGGTGCAGCCTATGATGCCCATGGCAAGCCACTATCGGACGAGACCATGGCCAAGGCGCAAGAGGCAGATGCTGTTCTGCTGGGTGCCGTAGGTGGACCGAAGTATGACGATCTGGACTTCAGCCTCAAGCCCGAGCGTGGACTGCTGCGCCTGCGCAAGGAAATGGACCTGTATTCGAACCTGCGTCCGGCCCAGTGCTTTGACGCGCTTGCCGATTTCTCGTCGCTGAAAAAGGATGTGGTGGCCGGTCTGGACATCATGATCGTGCGCGAACTGACTTCGGGTGTCTATTTCGGCGAGCCGCGTGGCATCTTCGAAGAAGGCAACGAGCGTGTGGGCATCAATACCCAGCGTTACACCGAATCCGAGATCGAGCGCGCAGCACGTTCGGCTTTCGAGCTGGCAATGCGCCGGGGCAAAAAGCTCTGCTCGATGGAAAAAGCCAATGTGATGGAATCAGGTATCCTGTGGCGTGAAGTCGTGAATCGTGTCGCTGCTGATTATCCTGAGGTCGAGCTGTCTCACATGTATGCCGACAACGGCGCAATGCAGCTGGTGCGTGCACCCAAGCAATTCGACGTGATCCTGACCGACAACCTGTTCGGTGACATCCTGTCCGACTGCGCCGCGATGCTGACCGGATCGCTGGGCATGCTGCCATCCGCCTCGCTGGGCGCACCGATGGCCAATGGTCGGCCAAAGGCGCTGTATGAGCCCGTACATGGTTCCGCTCCGGACATTGCTGGTCAAGGCAAGGCGAATCCAATCGCCTGTATCCTCAGCTTTGCGATGGCGCTGCGCTACAGCTTTGATCAGGGTGAAGAGGCAGATCGCCTAGAAGCCGCTGTCGAGAAAGTTCTGGCTGATGGCGTTCGCACCGGTGACCTGCTGGCGGATGAGGGTGTCGAGCCTGTTTCAACCACAGAGATGGGCGATGCGATCGTTGATGCGCTGAACGAAAGTCTCTGACCCAATAGGCAGGCAGCGCGACACGCGCTGCCTGCCTTTCAGGCGTGAACATCAGTTCCTGCCGAAAATATCCTTCAACAAATTATCGACTGCCTTGGCAAATCCGCCGCCACCTTGCCGGCGCCGTTGCTGCGTTGGTTGTGCCACCTGAACCGGCGGCTCTGGGGCCAACATGGGCAGTGGTGTCGGGGTCATCCCTTCGGTCACGCGCAGCATGGTCTCTCTCCAGATTTCAGCTGGCAATCCGCCACCGGTCACGCCCGACAAGGGTGTGTTATCGTCATAGCCCATCCAGACACCCGCCACGTAATCCGCCGTAAAGCCGATGAACCAGGCATCCCGTGCAGCCTGTGTTGTCCCGGTTTTACCTGCCACCTGCCATCCGGGCAGCTTAGCCCGTTGCCCGGTGCCCTGAGATACGACGCGCTCCATCATCCATGTGAGTTGTTTGGCGGCATCATCCCGGATCACCCGCTCTCCGATCCCGGTCGTGGTCACCATGACCGGTGTCTCATCCCCTAACAGTTTCAGTTCGGTCAGGCCGTAGGGTTCCACCGATGAACCACCATTCAGGATACCGGCATACGCCCCCGTCATCTCGATCAGTGTGCTTTCTGACGCGCCCAGCGCCAACGCCGGCCCCTCGGCCAGATCGCTGGCAATTCCGAACTGACTGGCGACAGTCCGGACATTGTCCAGACCCGAGATATCGGCCACCTTCACCGCTGGAATATTCAGCGAGTTCTTCAACGCATCGGCCAGCGTCACACGCCCATAATATTTGTTGGTGTAGTTCTTTGGGCACCACTGACCCGATCCGGGGATGTTCCAACAAGTGGGCTCATCCACAACAGTATCCAATGGCGAATACCCCAGTTCCAGTGCTGTCGCGTAGACAAATGGTTTGAAGGAAGATCCGGTCTGGCGCAAAGCCTGCGTGGCCCGGTTGAATGCGCCTGAGACGCGGGTCTTTCGACCGCCAACCATGGCGCGCACGGCACCGTCGGCCGACATCACAACAATTGCAGCCTGCGCCTTGGACCCTTCGCGTACCTTCTCCTGAAATATGAACTGCAAGGCCTCTTCAGCTGATTTCTGCAGGCGCTGGTCCAATGTGGTCCGGATCACCACATCTTCGGTTGTATTGCGGGTAAAGAACTCGGGCCCACTGGCCATGACCCAGTCGGCAAAGTAGCCGCCTGCCCTTGCAGCTGCAGCCTCTGACAACTGCGCCGGGTTACTGCGCGCTGTGCTGGCCTGAGAGGCGGTCAGATATCCCTGATCCTCCATCAGCCCAATCACAAGGCGTGCGCGATCCTGCGACCGCTGCAGGTTATTGGTTGGGGCGTAGCGCGTCGGCGCAACAAGAAGACCTGCCAACATCGCAGCCTCGGACGGATTAACCTCGGCCGCCGATTTACCAAAGTAACGCTGGCTTGCAGCTTCGAAGCCACGGGCGCCCGCACCAAGGAACGCGCGGTTCAGATAAACAGTCAGAACCTCATCCTTGGAGTATTTGACCTCCATCGCCATCGCATAGATGGCTTCTTTGGCTTTACGCCACAGCGATCCCTGACGGCAGTCTGCCTCATAGGCTGCCTCGGATTCCCATTGATCCGGCTCATATGGCACACCCAGACACAGCAACTTGGCGGTCTGTTGCGTGATGGTCGAGCCGCCATGCCCTGACAGCGGTCCACGCCCTTCGCTCAGGTTGATGCGAACGGCGCTGGCTACGCCGCGCGGACTGACGCCAAAGTGCCGATAGAAACGCTTATCTTCGGTCGCAATCACCGCGTTCTTTAAGTGGGGCGAAACCGTATCCGCAGTAATTACACCGCCGAACTGGTCCCCGCGCCATGCAAAGACCTTGCCATCGCGATCCAGCAACGTAACCGATCCGCGCGCACGTCCATCCAACAGGGCATCCACATCCGGCAGAGATGAGTAAACGATCCCCACCGCGAGCGCGATGAGCAGTGCTGCAATCGCCCCGACACGCCAGGTCAGGCCCCAGATCAGTCGCCAGATCCAGCGGAACAGACGGCGGAAGATCCCTCCGCCGCTACCACCAGAGCCCTTACTGGTTTTCTTGCGTGCGGTCTTGCGCGTTGTTGTTTTGCGCGCAGTCGCTTTCTTGCCCGCCGGTTTGGCAGCACGTTTGGACGCCGTGGGCTTGCGCCCTTTCGACGGGTATCTCTTATCCGCGACCAGTGTCGCTTTGCGGCGCTTGGACTCAGTCATGCTCAACTCTGCCCGATTATGCTTTTGCGCCACCATACCGTGGCTGCGCGGGCATGTAGAGGTGTGATTTTCCGGTATTTCCCCTCTCACATGCGCCTAATTTTTGAACATATCACACGTTTTGTGCAAAAATTGTGCAACTTCACGCTGTTTTACCCGGCGTCGAATGGCTGAGTCCGTTCCTTACGACGTCAGGTCGCGCTCTTTTTCTGCAGGTGCAAACAAACCGGCCTGCCCGGAAAGCAGAGGGGAAAGACGTGAAACTGATCATTGCGACAATCAAGCCGTTCAAGCTGGAGGAGGTGCGCGAGGCACTGACCGATGCAGGGGTGCGCGGCATGATGGTGACCGAGATCAAGGGCTTTGGCTCGCAATCGGGACACACGGAAATCTATCGCGGGGCTGAATACGCCGTGAACTTCGTACCCAAGATCAAACTCGAGATAGTAGTGCCCGCCACCATGGCCGACCAGATCGTCGAGACCATCACCAAAACCGCCAAAACCGGCAAGATCGGTGACGGCAAGATTTTCGTCCTTGATGTCGAGCAAGCCCTGCGCGTGCGGACCGGGGAAACGAACGAAGAGGCGCTGTAAGCGCCGCCACTCAAATCATTCGAGGAAGTCACATGAACCTGATGAAATCTCTCATCCCTGCCGCCGCGATCATCGCGTTGCCGCAGATGGGCCTTGCGCAAGAGGCCGCCGCTGGCGAGACCGCGCAGCATACGCAATACATTCTGACCTCGCTGCTGTTTTTGGTCGGCGGCTTTCTGGTGTTCTGGATGGCCGCAGGCTTCGCCATGCTCGAGGCCGGTCTGGTACGCTCCAAGAACGTGGCCATGCAGCTGATCAAGAACATGGGTCTGTTTTCGTTCGCCGCCATCATGTACTGGCTGGTTGGCTTCAACCTGATGTATCCGGGCGATGGCTGGACCATCACTGGCGTTCTTGGCGCGTTTTCGCCAACATCTCTGGAACCCGTTGGTCTAGACGGTGTCGAGACCGATTTGTCCTACGCTTCGGTAGGCTCGGATTTCTTCTTTCAGCTGATGTTCTGCGCCACCACCGCATCGATCGTTTCGGGCACCGTGGCCGAGCGTATCAAACTGTGGCCCTTCTTCATCTTCGTAATCGTCCTGACGGGCATCATCTACCCGATCGAAGCGTCCTGGCAGTGGGGCGGTGGCTGGCTGTCCGAGATGGGCTTTAGCGATTTCGCAGGCTCAACCCTGGTACATGCCGCAGGTGGATTCGCAGCGCTGGCAGGTGCCATTGTGCTTGGCCCGCGTATCGGCAAGTACAATAAGGATGGCAAAGTGGTTCCGATCCCCGGCTCGAACCTCGCGCTGGCAACCTTGGGTACATTCATCCTGTGGCTGGGCTGGTTCGGCTTTAATGGCGGCTCGCAGCTTGCGATGGGCACCATTGGTGACATGGCTGACATCAGCCGCATCTTTGCGAACACCAACATGGCCGCCGCAGCGGGTGCCGTTGCAGCGCTGATCCTGACACAGCTGATGTATGGCAAGGTCGACCTCACCATGGTTCTGAACGGCGCACTGGCCGGTCTGGTCTCGATCACCGCCGAACCTCTGGCTCCGTCGCTGTTCCAGGCGCTGATCATCGGTGCCGTCGGTGGCGTGATCGTTGTCCTGACCGTTCCAATGCTGGACCGCATGAAGATCGACGACGTCGTTGGCGCAATCCCCGTTCACCTGATCGCGGGCTTCTGGGGCACTTTCATCGTGGCGTGGACCAATGGAGATGCATCCTTTGTGACTCAGATCATCGGCTTCGCTGCCATCGGTGTCTTCGTCTTCGTGGTCAGCTTCATCCTGTTCTCGATCCTCAAGGCAACCGTTGGCCTGCGGGTTGGCGAGGAAGAAGAGATTAATGGTCTGGATATGGGCGAGTTGGGTATGGAGGCGTACCCTGAGTTCTCGAGAAGCTAAAACCATCTCAATTTGAGCAAATGAATACGCCGGGCCTGATGGTCCGGCGTTTTCAGTAAAGCGAACTCACGTCATACAGCCAGGCGTCTTTTTGCTGCCCGGCGAACCGGCCCAGAGCAAACAGTTTCGTCATATAGTCCTTATCGAAGGCTTCTTCGGGCTGAACATCAAACTCGACCGGTATCCACGTCAGGTTTGTCACCAAACCGTCCCTCGCGCCCTGTTCAACGATCCGCTCGATATCTCCAATGCTCTGCGCCCTGATCAGCAATTCGAACGCGCGCTGAGCAACGGCAGTGGCGTTTTCGGCCTGCGGCGCGTAGTGCGCCTCAAGCTTTTTGTTGTGAATTACCCAAATGCGATTCTGACGCCCGCTCAGTCCAGAACGCCTGAGCAGTTTGCGCATTTCTATCCCATGTGGATAAGCAAACACCTCGCGCGTGAGCCCGCCATCGACATGCAGTTCTTCGCGCAGGATGTCACCATCGGTGACCGGGATGGAAACGGGCTCGAACACGACAGGGATAGAGGCAGAAGCCAGCACGACCTGACGAATTAGCTGGCGCGATTTTTCGGTACCGATCATCGCGATAGCGCCGATGTCCCAGGTTACCGGACGTTCGGCGTCGATGTTTGTCGTTCCGACAAAAAGACGGCGACCTTTGTCATGTTCCTGCGCAATCTTGTTGATCACGTCATCTGAAAGCTCACGCTCGATTGCCGCCCGCAGAGGGGTCGTTTTCGCAAGAAACCCCTTGCCGAACAAGGCACCACCAAGGTCAAGGCGCACAACATCCCGCGTCGTGGATTGCGTATAGAACCGTTCGATCCGATCGTCGTACTCAGGTCCGAGAAAGGCAAATGGTGCAATCAACGCACCCGTAGAAATTCCCGTGACAATATCAAATTTTGGTCTGTTTCCCGAAGCGGTCCAACCGTTCAGCACACCGGCCCCGTACGCCCCGTGCTGCCCCCCGCCAGAGAGGGCAAGGATGTTCACGCCGCGGGTTCGGGGAACCTGTGTCAGAGCAGCGCGATAGCTGGCGATGCGGGCCGGGTTGGATTGCGAGAATTCATCTTCGTATTCTCTCACGTCCTGATCTGCGCCGGTGGGATAGAATTGCTCGTACCGGTCAGCAGGCGGAGCAATCTCATCCCTTGGATATGAAGCTTCACAGGCCGCAACAGCAAGTATTGAGGCGACCAGACATAAAGAACGGAGCGACTGCAAGACAGAGATCCTATCCGGAGTTTGTGACAACGGCTTCCGGACAGGACCGTCTGCCTTTACCTGCGCTTTTGTTCCACCGTGACGGAGTTGTTATGCTCCAACATCAACAATCGCCTGAGCCAGAATAGGGACCGTCGTCGCGTTCAGCCCGGCAATGTTCATGCGGCTGTCACCGACCATGTAAATACCGTGCTCAACGCGCAGCTTCTCGACCAGTTCAGGCGACGCACCAAGACGCGAGAACATGCCGCGATGCTGTGCAAGAAATCCGAAACGGTCCGAGCCGCTCAGGCGCTGCAGCTCATCGGCCAGTTGCTGGCGCAGACCCAGCATTGACAAGCGCACCTCTTCCAGCTCGTTTGCCCAGTCTTCGCGCAGTGCCTCGTCCATCAGGATCGTGGTGACAACACGCGCGCCGTGGTCCGGAGGGAACGAATAGTTCTGCCGGTTCAGGAAAGCCAGTGTTCCCTGATTCAGAGCTGTTTGTCCTGCATCCGCACTGACAGCCATCAGCAGACCCGTCCGCTCGCGATAGACACCAAAGTTCTTGGAACATGAGGCGGCGATCAGGCATTCCTTGACCGACGAGGCCACCAGACGCGTGGCTTGTGCGTCTTCAGTCAGACCATCACCAAAGCCTTGATAGGCAATGTCGATCATTGCAACGAGGCCGCGCTCGTTGATCAGGTTCACCACTTCCTGCCATTGCACCATGTTCAGGTTTGCACCTGTCGGGTTGTGGCAGCATCCATGCAGCAGGACAACATCACCTGCATTGGCAGTTTTGAGGTCTTCGATCATGCCATCGAAATCAACACCGCGGGTTTCACCATCAAAATAGCGATACTGCACTGTTTCGATGCCCAGATAGTTCAGGATCGACAGGTGGTTTGGCCATGTTGGGTTTGAAACGAAAACACGTGCCGAAGGATTGGCCATACGGATCAGTTCGAATGCCTGACGGCATGCGCCTGTCCCACCCGGTGTTGCCACAGCAGCGATATTGCCGCGCGCAACGGAAGTACCCAAAATCAGGCCAATCATCACGTCGGCAAAGGCCGGATCACCCGCAAGCCCGGTATAAGCCTTGGTTTCCTGTTCTTCCCAAATGCGTTTCTCGGCTGCCTTCACCGCACGCTTGATCGGTGTCAGGCCATCAGCGTTCTTGTAAACACCGACACCCAGGTCGATCTTCTGGTCGCGCGGATCCTCGCGATACATTTGCATCAGCGCCAGAATCTTGTCAGCTGGCTGCGGCTTGAGAAATTCGAACATCAGTTCTCTCCGGTTGCGACGGGCAGGGTCGGGAAGGCACCCCATTCGGCCCAGGAGCCGTCATAAAGCGAATGGTCTTTTTTGCCGATGCGCTCAAGCGCAAGGCTGAGGATGGCAGCAGTCACGCCTGATCCGCAGGACGTGATGGCCGGTTTGGTCAGGTCTACGCCCGCGGTTTCGAACACTGCACGGCAATCCTCGGGCGATTTCATCGTACCGTTCTTGTTCAGCAAATTGCCAAAGGGAACATTGCGCGATCCCGGGATGTGACCCGAACGCAGACCTTCGCGCGGCTCAACCCCGGTTCCGGCAAAACGATCGGCAGAGCGCGCGTCAATAATTTCATGATCCGCCAACTTGGCTGCAGCCGATACCTGAGTCACATCGCGCACCAGATGGTTTTGAACTCGAACGGTCATGTGGCGATCCCGGATCACCGGGGGCAAATCCTCGATCTCACGTCCTTCGGCCTGCCACTTGGGCATGCCCCCATCCAAGACGGCAATGTTCTCTTGCCCCATGAGGCGAAACAGCCACCAGACCCGTGCAGCAGACATCAGCCCGGCGCCATCATAGACCACCACCTGATGTCCGTCGCCCACACCCATGGCCCGCAGGCGTGACATGAATTTCTCGACCGGGGGCGCCATGTGCGGCAGGTCCGAGCGGTGATCGGAAATGTCATCGATATCGAAAAACCGTGCACCGGGGATGTGACCGGCCTCATACTCGGCCTTTGCGTCTCGCCCCTGCTGCGGCAAATACCAAGACCCGTCCAGAATCCGCAGATCCGGGTCCTTGAGATGAGCGGCAAGCCATTCGGTAGAAACGAGGGTTTTCGGATCGTCCTGCATCAAAGCCTCCCCTAAGCGAGCTTGAGTTGTCCCTATACGCGCGTTGATGCGGGTTCAAGACTGGATGGCGCTACCAATCCAGATCATGTCGCATTCAATTGGCGCGGCGCAATCTGATGAACTGAACTATCCCGATGATGCTGATCACGATCCAAAAGCATTCGATAAGCATCGAAGCCAGATTGAAGTTCTGCAACAGCGAGTAAACGATCAGAACGGACCCGGCCAGATTGAGGATCGGAAAGGCCAGATCATCGGAATTCATCATCCGCATCTGTGTCGCAAAGTAAGCGGCCACAACGACCATGGCGCCAAATGAGCCGACAGCGTCGGCCAAAGTCAGACTGTCAAGAAAAGCGGCCATCGCCTGCCTCCGGATGGAATTGATGTTTTATGGGATCAGGCGACCGGCGCTGCTGTAGCCGGTTGCCCATAGTGGTGCATGTTCAGAAAGGCTGCACCGGTGGCCCCGGCCCGGTAGCCGTGTGGCAAATCAGCGGCAAACCGCAGCCCCTGCCCAGCCTGTAGCGGAACCCAATCACCGTCGCGCAGAACGTCCAGCGTTCCGTTCAGAACAAACACTTCTTCGGTTACCCCCGTCGCATGGGCAGCCGATTCATGGCTCTGGTTTGGGGAAAGCTCGACATGAAAGGTTTCGGCCCCGAGCGCGGGATCATAGGGAAAGACGATCTTGACTTCGATACTGCCCGGGAAGGTTACCGTGCGGAAAACATCGGCATCAGCCGGATCGCGCATCGCAGCAGGCCCGATCAGGGCGCTCAGCGGCATCTGGAACCCTTTTGCGATCTTCCAAAGTGTCGCAATCGTCGGGCTCGATTCGCCGCGTTCGATCTGGCCCAACATGGCCTTGCTGACCCCGGTCATGTCAGCGACCTTGGACAGGCTCAGCCCCGAGGCCGCCCGCACGTCCCTTAGTTTCAGCGTAATTTCATCCGGTGCCATCTTGTCGTCTCTCGAATCCTCTTGTGCGTTATAGCGCACATGTGGTACGTGCGCTATAACGTACGCATCCCGAATATCGCAACCGGGGCAAAAGGGAAACAGCATCATGCCAATGTACCGATCCAGAACCTCAACCCATGGCCGCAACATGGCCGGTGCCCGTGGCCTGTGGCGCGCCACCGGTATGCAGGATGACGATTTCGGCAAACCGATCATCGCCATCGTCAACTCGTTCACCCAGTTTGTGCCCGGCCACGTGCACCTGAAGGATCTGGGCCAGATGGTCGCGCGCGAGGTTGAGGCCGCAGGCGGCGTTGCAAAAGAATTCAACACCATCGCGGTGGATGACGGTATCGCCATGGGTCATGACGGGATGCTGTATTCGCTGCCCTCGCGTGAGGTCATCGCGGATTCGGTTGAATACATGGTCAACGCACACTGCGCCGATGCGATGGTGTGTATCTCGAACTGTGACAAGATCACCCCCGGCATGCTGATGGCCGCCATGCGCCTGAACATCCCCGCAATCTTCGTCTCGGGCGGTCCTATGGAAGCCGGCAAGATCGACATCGCCGATCTGGACGTCAAGAAGATCGACCTCGTAGATGCGATGGTTGCGGCGGCCAACGAAAACTACACCGATGAGCAGGTCCAGCACATCGAAGAAAACGCCTGCCCGACCTGTGGTTCTTGCTCGGGCATGTTCACCGCAAACTCGATGAACTGTCTGGCCGAAGCTCTGGGTCTGGCGCTGCCGGGCAACGGCTCGACCCTGGCCACGCATGCTGACCGCAAGAACCTGTTCCTTGAAGCCGGGCGTCGGATCGTCGAGATCACCAAACGGCACTACGATCTAGATGAAAAAGGCTTCCTTCCCCGCGAAATCGCCACGTTCGACGCGTTTGAGAACGCGATGAGCCTTGATATCGCCATGGGCGGATCGACCAATACGGTTCTGCACCTGCTGGCCATCGCACATGAGGGTGAGGTGCATTTCACTATGTCCGACATGGATCGCCTCAGCCGCAAGGTGCCATGCCTGTGTAAGGTCGCACCCAATACCGAGAACGTTCACATGGAGGACGTGCACCGCGCCGGTGGTATCTTCTCGATCCTCGGCGAGCTTAGCCGCGCCGGACTGCTGCATGAACATTGCAGCACCGTGCATTCGGCCACGATGGGTGAGGCGATTGCCAATTGGGACATCAAGATTGCTAACAACCCGGCGGCGCAGGACCTGTTCAAGGCCGCGCCGGGTGGCGTGCGCACGACACAGGCCTTCAGCCAGTCGAACCGCTACAAGGAACTGGACACCGACCGCGAAGGCGGCGTGATCCGGTCCAAGGAGCACGCGTTCAGCCAAGACGGCGGTTTGGCGGTTCTGTTCGGCAACATCGCGCGCGACGGCTGCATCGTGAAAACTGCGGGTGTGGATGCAAATATCCTGCAGTTCACCGGCTCGGCCTATGTCTGCGAAAGCCAGGATCAGGCGGTTAACGACATCCTGACGGGCAAGGTCAAAGAAGGTGACGTGGTGGTGATCCGCTATGAAGGTCCGCGTGGCGGCCCGGGCATGCAGGAAATGCTGTATCCGACCTCGTACCTGAAATCCAAAGGTCTGGGCAAAGCCTGCGCGTTGTTGACCGATGGTCGCTTCTCGGGTGGTACATCGGGCCTTTCGATTGGTCACGTTTCGCCCGAAGCGGCAGAAGGTGGTGAGATCGGACTGGTCAAGAACGGCGACAAGATCGAGATCGACATTCCAAACCGCACAATCCATCTGGCCGTGTCAGACGAAGAACTGGCCGCGCGACGCGAAGAGCAGGATGAAAAGGGCTGGGTGCCCGCTGAACCGCGCAAGCGCAAAGTGTCCACCGCGCTCAAAGCTTACGCCAAGCTGACAACAAGCGCTGCGAAAGGTGCTGTGCGTCAAGTGTAACGAAGCGGTTCCCAAACTATCTAAACTGCAATAGCTTGAAAGGCCTCGCTAACAAGAATAGCGAGGCCTTTCTTTTTTGCATTCAATGATATCCACAGAAAGCTCGGTGAAAACCATGACATTCTGGCGCCCGCATAACGGTATCCGCGTCAAAGCCATAGGCTTGCATTGGCGGGAGGACAGGCTCCTCGCTGCCGAAGTTCCGGACGACACCGGCCGCATCAAGGGCGTGCGTCCTTTAGGTGGATCGGTCGAATTCGGCGAAACATGGCACGACGCACTGAAACGTGAGTTCAGGGAAGAGCTTAATGTGGCGATAGAGGTCAGTGGACAACCACTGGTGATCGAGAATCTCTACCAGCACGAAGGTCATCAGGGGCATGAGATTATCTTTGTGGCCGAGATCCAGTGCCCGGAACTTTTGAATTTGCCCGACGCGCCGATTTCATTCGCGGAAGACGATGGTCAGAGCTGGACGGCAGGCTGGTTCAGTCTGGATACCTTGGATATCGGCGGTCCGGAGCTTTACCCCACCGGTCTGAAAGATCATCTGCTCCGTTAACTCAGTCGCCAAGTTTGGCGTGAACCTCATCCAGATCAATCTCGCCAATCGGCATCTTGTTGGCAGGGTTTTCGAAATCGTATTTGAACAGCTCGAAATCATGTTTGTAGATTTCGTAGACCAGGTGCATCGACAGGTCGTCAAAATAGTCTTCGACCGGGTGTGCACGTTTTGGCCCATGACCTTCGGATTCGTTAAAGCGCGGAATTTCCGACAAGGTCACGGCGTTGGGTGTTTCGACATGGCTGAGCACGTCCTGCATCCCATCGTTGAATTTCTCGGTCCAGAAAATTCGGTCATACCGCCCGCCATTCACGATGAAAGTCGATACGTGCCCGGACATGGCTGACCAGTGAATGTCCGGGTCCATCGGACGACGCCAGCGGATGGTATCACGTGCAAACAGCAAAAAACGGCGAAAGCTGGCGATCTGATCGAATTCGCCTTTACCGTCGTCTCCGCCGACTTCGATCCCGTAGTTGTAGATCAGCGTTGGAACCAGATTCCCGCGATACCGCTTACCGTTACGCTGAATGCCGCAGATCTTGTCAAAAAACGAACTCAGAATGCGGGTATAGGGATTGCGGACACAGGTGAAAGCATATGAGGTATGAGATCGCACGTTGCTGGAAATCGAATCCTGACTGGAGTCGAACGCCCATTTGTGCATCCCATCCTTAGCGTCATGGATATCACCGTCAAAAAACTGACCATGATCAGAGTAATACATGATCTGGCCGATGGTTGAGCAGGCGCATTTAGGCACAACACGGTAGACCATGCTCTCACTCTCGGTCATCCATGTACCGGGAAAACCCATCTGCAATGCCTCCTGAGCTGTCCGGGTCTCAAGCTGACGCGTCAGCGTTTGGCCCCAAACAAGCAAAATTATTCTGTTTATTCAATCGCTCATCCTCAGTATCACGGTTGGAAACGGGCAGAAACAGGAATTACGTTCGACTTATGGCAAAGATTGCCTACATTTTGCTGTGTCACAAAGACCCTGATGCGATCATCTCGCAGGCTGAGCAGCTGACCGCAGCTGGCGATTGCATGGCCATCCACTTCGATGCGCGTTCATTTGATACTGATTACGACCGCATCCGCACCGCCCTGAAGGACAATCCAAACGTGACCTTCGCGACCCGGCGCATCAAATGCGGTTGGGGGGAATGGTCACTGGTCCAGGCGACCTTGTATGCTTTGCAGGCCGCGGTCGATGCTTTCCCTCGCGCGACGCATTTCTACATGCTGTCGGGCGACTGCATGGCGATCAAGACAGCCGAGTATGCCCACCGTTTTCTTGATCAAAACGACAGGGATTTCATCGAAAGTCACGATTTCTTCGAAAGCGACTGGATCAAAACCGGTATGAAAGAAGACCGGCTAATCTACAGACACTACTTCAATGAGCGCACGCAGAGCGGGCGGTTCTATGCCTCGTTCGAATTGCAAAAGCGCTTTGGCCTGACGCGGGATATTCCACATGACATTCAGGTCATGATCGGCAGCCAATGGTGGTGTCTGCGCAGGCGCACCGTTGAAATGATCCTTGATTTCCTGCGTCAACGCCGTGATGTCATCAAGTTCTTCTCGACCACCTGGATACCGGATGAGACCTTTTTTCAAACTCTTGTCCGACATCTGATCCCAAAGCATGAGATCGACAATCGCACACTGACATTCCTGATGTTCTCGGACTACGGAATGCCCGTGACGTTCTACAACGATCACTACGATATGCTGCTGGGACAGGATTACCTGTTCGCGCGCAAGATCAGCCCCGAGGCTCATGATCTGAAAGAAAAGCTGGGCCAGCTATACTCAAGTGAAGGGGTCGATTTTCAGATCTCGGACGAAGGTCGTAACCTTTACAGCTTTCTTGCCGGACGTGGGCGTGTTGGTCGTAGGTTCGGGCAACGGTTCTGGGAAACCGGGAACACATTGGGGGCCGAGCGTGAACTGTTTCTGATTGTCTGCAAGAAATGGCACGTGGCCAAGCGTCTGGTTGATCAGATTGCATCCGAGACGGATATTCCATGTGTCGAGTATCTGTTCAATGAGCAGGATACACCGCTGCCCGATCTGGGGGGTATCGAAACCACGTTGCCCAAGCGATCACGGCACAGGCGCGCTGTAATTCAAATGTTGTTCGATCACTTTGAGACAGACCAATTGGTGGTGTGTGTTGATCCCTCGAACGCAGACATCGTTCAGGATTTCTGCGCGGACCAGTCCAAAACCCACGTGTTGGAGATCGAGTGCGAATATTCCGACGAGTATCTGGTTGGACATGCGCGTCGCGTCGGGCTGGCTGGAGAGAGCACACCAGCCGAAACGGTTGAGCGGCTATTGCCGACTATACGCAACGATATGGCCTACGAATCCGAACAAATCCGTAATGCCGGTACCGAACAGTACCTGCGCATTCGGGAAACAGCGGATCGTACTGAGAACGAAGCCACAATCGCTGAATTTCTGGATATATCAGAAGAAAAAGCTCAGGCCGTCATGCGGCTTGATTACCTGTTTGTGGATTGAATTCCCAAAAAATCCGGCGGCGCAGATAAGCGCCGCCGGATAATTGTTCAGATGTCAAACTTGACGCCTTGGGCCAGCGGCAATTCGGCCGAATAGTTCACCGTGTTGGTTTGACGGCGCATATACGCCTTCCACGCATCCGAGCCGCTTTCACGACCGCCGCCGGTTTCCTTTTCACCGCCGAACGCACCGCCAATCTCAGCCCCTGATGGACCAATATTGACGTTTGCGATACCACAGTCCGAACCGGCAGACGTCAGGAATTGCT
This sequence comes from Ruegeria sp. CE12, assembly GCF_056537525.1. Taxonomy (NCBI): domain Bacteria; kingdom Pseudomonadati; phylum Pseudomonadota; class Alphaproteobacteria; order Rhodobacterales; family Roseobacteraceae; genus Ruegeria; species Ruegeria sp. CE12. Next base: position 128,903 of record NZ_JBQFRS010000009.1, read on the forward strand.
CGGCCTCACGCATGTTCAGCGTGAATACGCACGACGATAGACCCTGAGGAACATCGTTCTGGATCTCCAGCGCATCCTCAAAACTCTCATAACCCATGACATAAAGGATCGGCGCAAAGGTCTCAGTCTTAACCGTCGCTGTCTGACCGGGCATCTCAACAATGGCCGGCTCCATGTAGACACCTGCGGGCACGCCTTCGGTTACACGATTGCCGCCAAAAACCGTGCCGCCCTCGGATTTTGCAGATTCCAGCGCTGCGGTCATCGCCTTGCCGGATGCCTCGTCCACCAGAGGACCAACCAGTGTGCCGTCCGTCAGCGGATTACCGATCGGCAGGCCGGCATAGGCTTTCTTCAACCGCGCAACCAGTTCGTCCTTGATTGAATTGTGTACAATCAGACGACGGAGCGTGGTGCAACGCTGTCCGGCGGTGCCAACCGCAGAAAACACGATCGCACGAACCGCCATTTCCAGATCGGCAGACGGGCCGACGATCATGGCGTTGTTGCCGCCAAGCTCCAGAATGCACTTTCCGAAACGCTGCGCCACGATCGGAGCAACCGCGCGCCCCATGCGGGTTGAACCCGTGGCAGAGATGACAGGTACATCTTCGCTGGCCACCAAAGCCTCCCCAAGATCGGCACCACCGATCAGTGTTTGCAACAGGCCTTCAGGTGCATCACCAAACCGGGCCAGTGCGCGTTCAAATATCTTCTGACACGCCATCGCGGTAAGTGGGGTCTTTTCGGATGGCTTCCAGACTACCGGATCGCCACACACCAAGGCCAGCGCTGCGTTCCATGACCATACTGCGACCGGGAAATTGAAGGCCGAGATCACGCCCACAGGACCGGCCGGATGCCAGGTTTCCATCATCCGATGCCCGGGGCGTTCGGATGCGATGGTCAGACCATAGAGCTGGCGCGACAGGCCAACGGCAAAGTCGCAGATGTCGATCATCTCCTGCACTTCACCCAGACCTTCAGAGGTGATCTTGCCCGCTTCCCAGCTGACCAATGCACCCAGATCATCTTTGGCTGCACGCAGTTCTTCGCCCAGCAGGCGGATCAACTCGCCCCGTCGCGGGGCTGGCACAATACGCCATTCCCGGAACGCTGTTTTTGCCCGGGCAAAGACCGCGTCCATTTCAGAGGTCGGTGTTTCATGAACCTCAGCCAAAACTCTGCCGTCAATCGGGGATGTTACTGTAAGCGTGCCTCCGGTCAGGTCCGCCGAAGTCAGATCCAGATTTGCGAGTGTGGTTTCTGCTGTCATGACAACGTCTTTCATGTCTCAAGCCGCCTTGTGTTGTTCGGTTACGTCGCCAGCGCGATACAGCCGGCCGAATTCGGTGTTCAGGAAATCCTGCAGATTTACTTGCTCTTGTCGGATGAAGCCTTTGGAAGGCAGCGCTCCTGTTCGCATCAGATCGACGACGCCAAGCACACCTGCAGCCGTGGTGATCTGAATTGCGCTCCAGACTTGTCCATCGATGACACGCGCAAAGGACTTGTTGATCAGGGATTTCTCCCGCAACTGACCACCGATCATGCCCTTGGCCGTGCAATAGACAAGAACCACATCCTGATCGGTGCGTGGCAGAGCCGCCTCAAATATTTCCTTCAGCAAATCACGACGGCGCTCCAGGCCAAGGTCTGACAGCAATAGCTTGAGAATATCGCGATGACCCGGGTAGCGGATCGAACGATAGGACACCGCTCGCGCCTTGCCTTCTAGTGTTTCAGGCAGGGTACCAAGGCCTCCGGACGTGTTGAAGCACTCATACTCGACGCCGTCATGACCAAGGATTTCATAGTCCTCAAGGGGTGCGGTCTTGACCAGCTTACCGTTCACGATGGCATCGCAGGGATTGCAGTATTCATTGATCAGGCCGTCAGTTGACCATGTCAGATTATACTTCAGCGCATTGGTCGGATAGAGCGGCAACGCACCGACCCGCATATGAAGACTGTCGATTTCATCAAACTCTGATGCAAGCGCAGAACCGGCGATCCCTACAAATCCCGGGGCCAGACCGCATTGCGGCATGAATGCGGTTTCGCTGTCCTTTGCCAGTTCACGCACAGCATTGGTTGCCGCAACATCTTCGGTCAGATCAAAGTAATGTGCACCTGCTGCCTTGGCAGCCTTGGCAATCGCGGGTGTCAGAAAGAAAGGCGCTGCAGAGATAACCGCATCAAACTCCTCAAGACCTTTGGCCAGTGCCTGTTCATCACCCGCATCTATTTGCCTTGTGGCAATACCAAGCTTGTTCAATGCCGAGAGTGCGTTCAGATCGTGATCCGCAACTGTCACTGAATAATGTGGTGAGCCTTTCAGCAAGGTTGCGATCATCTGACCGATCTTCCCTGCCCCGACAATGCAAACATTCCAGCCCAAGATTTGCCTCCTCCATTCATTGATTAATAAGAATTATGGAGCGGAGGTTGTCCGGCACACAGCATGCGCGTTGACGAAATAGCGGGTATTTTCGTCATTATGTCGGTAATTTCTGCGTTTTGTCGACGCCAGTAAGTCGCCGAAATGTTTGACTAAACCAGCAAGGAATAGCCTGACCTCGTGCACACAAAGAAAAACGACGCGCCTTTTGAGCACGCCGTCAAAACTCTGAATCAGTTAGGTTGTCGTTGTCTTAGTAAACAACCACCGACCGAATGCTCTCGCCTTTATGCATCAGGTCAAACCCTTTGTTGATGTCATCCAGACCCATGGTGTGGGTGATCATCGGATCGATCTCGATCTTACCTTCCATGTACCAGTCAACGATCTTCGGCACATCGGTCCGGCCACGCGCGCCACCAAAGGCGGTGCCGCGCCACGAACGGCCGGTGACCAGCTGGAACGGACGGGTCGAAATCTCGGCCCCTGCGGGCGCCACGCCGATGATGATCGATTCACCCCAGCCCTTATGCGCCGATTCCAATGCCGCACGCATCACGCCGACATTGCCGGTGGCGTCAAAGGTGTAGTCACCGCCGCCTTTGGTCAGATCAACCAGATAGGGTACCAAATCGCCTTCGACTTCGTTCGGGTTCACGAAATCGGTCATGCCGAACTTGGTCGCCATCTCAACTTTCGACGGGTTCAGGTCAACGCCGACGATCTGATCGGCCCCAGCCAAACGCAGGCCCTGAATCACGTTCAGACCGATACCGCCCAGACCAAAGACGATGGCACGGCTGCCGATTTCCACCTTGGCGGTGTTGATTACCGCGCCAATACCGGTGGTTACACCGCAACCGATGTAGCAGATCTTGTCGAAGGGCGCGTCTTCACGCACTTTGGCCAGCGCAATCTCGGGCAGAACCGTGTGGTTCGAGAAGGTCGAGCAGCCCATGTAGTGCAGGATCGGGTCACCATCCAACGTCGAGAAGCGCGATGTGCCATCGGGCATCAGACCCTGGCCCTGAGTCGAACGGATTGCCTGACACAGGTTGGTTTTGGGGTGCAGACAGTACTCACATTCGCGACATTCCGGGGTGTAAAGCGGGATCACGTGATCGCCTGGCTTCAGGCTGGTGACACCCGGGCCGACTTCAACCACAACGCCAGCACCTTCGTGGCCCAGAATGGCAGGGAACAGGCCTTCGGGATCAGCACCCGACAGGGTAAATTCATCAGTGTGGCAGATGCCGGTGGCCTTGATCTCGACCAGAACCTCGCCCGCTTTGGGCCCTTCAAGGTTCACGTCCATCACTTCCAAAGGTTTGCCCGCCTGAAGGGCAACCGCTGCACGGGTACGCATGTTGCTATTCTCCCTGTCAAATTTGACCCGACCCTGCGTCAAATACAGGGTGTTTTCAACTGCGCTTTCGTGACAGGTTAGCTAAATAATTGATATTACAGAAACGACATTGCCAGAAAAAGGAGCGCCAATGCACCGTTTTATCCCGATCCTGTTCGTTCTGGCCGCCTGTGCGGAAACAACTGTGACTGAGGAAAGCGCTTCTACATCCGAGGCTGCAGCCGTTGATCTGGCGTTCTGCAAGGGTGAGCCCTTTGCCGATTCTGTGGGCCAGCCGGTGTCAACGATTCAGGCCAGTTTGCCTGAAAGATCACGTGTATTGGGGCCTGATGACATCGCAACGCAGGATTATCGCATTGATCGGCTGAACGTTTACGTAAACGGCGCAGGGGTAATTCAGCGGCTGACCTGTGGGTAGATTTGGCTGTGTTTCCCGACTTTCACCCGCAACATTGGTCTATTTTCCACGGTAAACCAGAAAGTCCGGCACATAGTCCAAAAACCTGATGGCCCAGGAAAACGGAGCAGGGAAATCGGTACGAAAACGACGCCGGGACATGGCGCGCAGAACCCGATCGGCAGCGTCTTCGGGCGTCATCAGCATCGGCATCTTGAAGTTGTTCTTTTCGGTCAGCCGCGTCTTGATGAAGCCAGGATTGACGATCCGAACCGTAACGCCGGTGCCTGCCAAATCGTGCCGCATCGTTTCTGCCAGAGAAATCAGCGCAGCCTTGCTGGAACCATATCCAATCGCAGCTGGTAACCCGTGATACCCCGCAAGCGATCCGATCAGTGTGATATCTCCGCGTGCAGCGCGGACAAAACCGGGCACGGTCTCGCCCAATACCCTGAGTGCCCCGGTGAAGTTGACGTCGCTCATTGCCAGCGCGGCTTCGGTATCCCAGTCCGCCGCTGTCATAGGCTCATAAGCTCCGGCGTTATAGACCAGACCATCGATATCCCCGGCCTCAGAAACTGCATCCCGAACTGCATTCAGGTCGGTTACATCAACTGGCGCAGCACGCGCGTCGGACAGCGTATCGCAAATCTCGGACAGACGATCGGCATTGCGCGCTGACAGTATCAGGCGTGCACCCTGACGGCTCAGCGCCTTGGCCAGAGCAAGACCCAATCCTTCGCTCGCGCCGATGATCCAATAGGTTTTACCTTCGAACTTACTCATGATCGGGTCTTTCTATTCGCACGAAAACGCGTGGCCCTTGAGGGAAGTGGACGCCATTCCGGTCATTTTAGAGAGAATACGAACCCGCGATACCGTCGGATCACACCAAATCGGCCGCTCATAGCCCAGAGACATGATTTAGCGCGTCTAAATTATTTTTCTAACATGAATGATCCGCAAACGATCACCCAGCGTATCCCTTTGTAAAATGTCACACAAAGAGGATGACATGTTCGACGAAACTCGGGGCGTACGCAAAAAGATCGCGATTGTTGGTGCAGGCATTTCAGGTCTATCCGCAGCCTATTATCTATCCAAATCTCATGATGTAACACTGTACGAGGCTGAGCCCCGACTGGGCGGTCACGCCCGCACCGTGCTTGCTGGACGAAACGGAGATCAGCCCGTCGACACCGGATTCATCGTGTTCAACTACGCGACCTACCCTTATCTGACCCGTCTGTTCGAAGAACTGAATGTCCCGGTCACCAAAAGCGAAATGAGCTTTGGTGCCACGATCGATAACGGTCGCATCGAGTACGGGCTGAACAATCTCCGTACCCTGACGGCCCAAAAACGTAATCTTGCCCGGCCCGCCTACTATAAAATGATCGCCGACATCCTGCGTTTCAGCAAAGAGGCCCCCGCTGCCGCACAGGATGATGACACCACAATCGGTGAGCTTGTTGATCAACTGCGGTTGGGCCACTGGTTCAGGCACAACTACCTGATGCCCATGTGCGGTGCGATCTGGTCTACGCCTGTCGAATTCGTTGACCGCTTCCCCGCACGCTCATTAGTTCAGTTTTTCCGAAATCACGCATTGCTCGCCAGTGGCCGTGCCAAACAGCACCAATGGTGGACCGTTAAAGGCGGCAGTATCGAATATGTTCGCCGAATTGAAACCGCCTTGCGCGCCCGTGGCTGCGATATCCGCGTGGCCACCCCGGTTGAGGGCATCCAAAGGGATTCCCTGGGTGTGAGTGTGCACAGCCATGGGCAGGCAGATTTGTTTGATGAGATCATCCTGGCTACACATTCAGATCAGTCGCTGGCCATACTTGGAGACAACGCGACTCGGGATGAAGCAGACGCGCTGGGTGCCATTCGCTATCAACCCAACAAGGCAGTTCTGCACTGCGATCCAAGCCAGATGCCGCGCCGGCGAGCTTGCTGGTCCAGTTGGACCTATCGCTCGCAGGCAGGAAATGTGGGTGTCACCTATTGGATGAACCGCCTTCAGAACATCCCCGACAGCGATCCGCTGTTTGTGACCCTGAACGCTTCGTCAGAAATCCATGAAGACAAGATTTATGACGAGGTCGAATTCGCCCACCCTGTGTTCGACAAAGCTGCCCTGAGGGCACAAGGCAAGATCCGCGAAATGCAGGGACAAAACAGGACCTGGTTTGCCGGGGCGTATAACCGGCACGGTTTTCACGAAGACGGGATCGCCAGCGCCATGCATGTTGTTGAGCGCATCGAAGGTATCCCGCAGACCATCGGAGCTGAAAATGGCATTCTTGAAAGAGACCCGGCCATACCCGTTGCGGCTGATCTTTGATAGCATTCGCGCAACGCTTCTGGTGATTGCGCTGCTGGTACCGTCGGGTCTGGCAGCTTCGGTCGTATCAAAGGAACTGAACAATGCGCAGCTGCTTGGCAGCGGCACGTTCCGATTTCTCGGGCTGCCCCTGTATGATGCAAAGCTATACACACCCGGCGGTGCGCCCTTCAGTTGGAATGAAGACTTTGGGCTGGAATTGACCTACCGGAAAAACCTGACCCAGAAAGCACTGGTTAATTCCACACTGGAAGAGATTGCGCGCCAGGGTAACAACGCGCCCACGCGCGCTCAGTTGGAGCAGTGTTTTCAAGCGGTCAGTAAAGGCGATACCTATCTGGCGATCTCGCAAGGGCCCAATGCCATTGGGTTCTGGCGGAATGGGCGCAAGACCTGCACATTGTCCTATTCGGGTGCCAAACGCGGATTTATGTCGATCTTTCTGGGCTCAAACACCCGATCTGCATCGTTTACCAGCCAGCTCAAGGGACAGTGATGCTGTATCCCAGGGTCAGCTTGTATGCTCTGATGCTCGCTGCGGCTGGCATCCCGCTTTACATCCACCTGCCACGATTTGCAGCGGTAAACTTGGGTATCGGCCTGGGTGTTATCGGAACAGTCCTTTTGATTATCCGGCTGGTTGATCTGGTTCAGGACCCTTTGATCGGCTGGGCAATTGACCGATGGCCAGATGCACAAACTCTGTTTGCCGCTGCTGCCGCGATCGGGTTAGCCGTCGGCTTTCCACTGCTTTTCATGCTCACTGACGGCGCCGGTCTCGGCACGCTGATTGCCATTCTCGTTCTACTCTTTTCGGCCTACAGCCTTGGCACCATCCTGCTTTATGGACGCAGCGCCACTCTGGCGAAACGCCCGGATCCCAAAGAGCTGATGACACTCGCCGCCTACCGCGAAGGTGGTCAGTTGACCGGAGTTATTCTTGCGGCCAGTGCACCTGCCCTGTTCGTGACTTTGGGCGCCAGTGCACAGGGTTACCCTGCGTTTGGTCTGTTCTTGGGCGTGCTGTCAGTCATCACAATCGTACTGACTTTTCCAATCTGGCGGCGTCCACCGATCACCGGAGAGGGGCTGTCTTTCGCGGGCCTTGGCAAATCTGGCGGGCTCAGGCTCCTTGCCCTTGCGCTGGTCAACAGCCTACCGGTTGCGATCACCTCAACCTTGTTTCTGTTTTTTGTAGAAGATCGGCTGCAGCTGCCGGGCAAGGCTGGCCCTTTGCTGATCCTTTTCTTTCTGAGCGCAGGAGCAAGCGTTCCTCTGTGGGCCCGCATGAGCAACCGGATTGGCCCGAAACAGACACTGATTATTGCAATGCCGCTTTCGATCGCCGGGTTCATTGGCGCAGCGACTCTGTCGGCGGGCAACCTGTCCGGTTTCGCCGTCATCTGCATCGCATCCGGTGCGGCACTTGGGGCCGATATGGTCGTTTTGCCCGCCATGTTCTCGGTCGTACTGACCCGCGCGGGACTAAACGCATCAGCCGCATTCGGCATCTGGTCATTCGCAGGCAAACTAGGCCTCGCATTGGCCGCCTTTTTCACACTGCCACTGCTTGAACGCAGCGGTTTTTTCCCGGGGCAACCTAACTCGGCGCAGGCATTGGAAACACTCAACTTTGCCTATGCTGTCCTTCCCTGCATTCTCAAACTCGGCGCGTTCGGGATGGTTTTGACGCTGCCGTCAGAGGTATCAGCCAAATGAAACTCATCGCAATCATCCTGTTCGCCACCCTCGCCCTGATCGTAGCAAAGGGCAGATTTCTCAGTTTTCGCGCTCAGGCACCTGCCGACTACGAAAACACAGGCCCCCAGTTTTCACTTAAGGAACAGCTAAACGGAGAAATCCTGTCAGAGGGTCTGATCTATGGTCCCAATGGTAAGATGTCGAACAGCTTCGTCGCGCGCATGGTGGGCGAATGGGAGGGTAATACCGGGACATTGTCCGAGTATTTCACCTATTCCAACGGCAAACAGATGACCCGAAAATGGTACCTGACGCTGGGCACCGGTAATACGTTCACCGCAACGGCCGATGACATCGTAGGCGAGGGCAAAGGCGTGATCTCCGGCGCAACCGTCAAACTGACCTATCGGATCGTCCTGCCCAAGGACGCCGGTGGGCATACGCTAGATGTGACCGACTGGATGTACCTGACCGAGAACGGTGCGATCATGAATCGCTCTGAAATGCGGAAATTCGGCATCAAGGTGGCCGAGTTGGTTGCCACGATGCGCCCGTCGCCCGAGATAAAATCGGCCCATCTGCATGGCGCCAATGGTCATGATACAGACTCTGAACTGAGGCCGTTGCAATGATCGCCCGCCGTACCTTTGTAGCAATCGTCGCCCTTGCAGGGTTGGCAATACTCGCCGCCTGTTCAGCCAAACCACGCGTTCCAAAGACATTTCTATCGGACCGTCAGCTGAATCTTGAGGAGTTCTTTGAGGGTAAAACTGTGGCCTATGGCCAGTTCCAGGACGCTCTGGGTAATGTCCCGCGCCGGTTCACGGTCGATATCGACGGTACCTGGGATGGTGAGACGCTGACTCTGGTAGAGGATTTCATCTATGATGACGGCGCAACCGAGCAGCGGGTCTGGACGCTGAAAAAAACTGGCGACGACACGTGGACCGGGACCGCACCGGGTGTTCTGGGAACCGCCAGCGGGGTCGAACGGGGTGATACCTTTAACTGGAAGTACAAGATAGATTTGCCTGTCAAAGATGGCACGATGCGCGTTAATTTTGACGATTGGATGTGGCTATTGGAAGACGACAGACTACTCAACCGCGCCTACGTCTCACGCTTCGGTATTCGTCTTGGTGAGGTGATTTTGTTTTTCGAGAAGAAATAGAACCACGTGTTGGGAGCGGCATGTTGGCCCTATATTGGGCGCTGCCAAAGCTGGAAACGTTTCGCGTTCTGAGGGTACCCTCACAAGCTGCTGAAGGGACGAAGGATGGAAGTGGGAGCAACGGCAGCTTTGAGCATTTACCACCACTTCAAGCTAACCGCAGAGAACGGTGGCAAGAAGCCCAGAAAGACCGATGCTGAACCCTGTTCGAGCGTCAGCTTTGGTTCTGGCTCTGGTCTTGTTGCGATGAGGTTTCTTCGAGACGCGTCTTGAGACGGCCTACAATGTTTTGCGCTGTCGCAATATCATCTGGCGACAGGCCTTCCGAGAGTTCATTCACCCAAGGGATTTGCCTCGCAATCGCGGCTTCGTACAACTCCTGCCCCTTTCCAGTCATAACGACCAAGTGCGCCCGCTTGTGGTGTGGGTTTGGCTGAAACTTGACGACACCCTCTTTATTCAACTCGTTGACGATCCGTTGAACGCCTTGCCGGTGAACACCCATCGTCCTTGCATGCCATGCGACGGATTCCGGCTGTTCAGCATAGGCAATGGCGCCAAGGATCTGCCACCGGGCACTTGTCAGACCGAGTTCTGATACGAGGCGGTCACCGGCAAGCTGCAATCGACCGTTCAACCGAAACACATCCAGTATCAGCGCTGTCACGGCTTCTCCTTCTTCGGTCCTTCGGTCATCCGACATGTCGATTCCTCGTTCTACTTGACAACATATTGTCATTTTGCTTGATGCTTCCTAAATATGACAACATGGCACCAAACTGAAATGACTTTCAAGGAGTACTGAAATGGTGAGTTTCAAACCCCTCGACCCTGAGTTTCCCATTGAACAACAATTGAGCATCGACGCTGGACCCGTCGTTCTCATCAACCTCTTCACAGTCGATCCCGTTGACCAAGACGCCTTGGTTGAAGCCTGGAAGAGCGATGCCCAATGGATGAAAAAGCAACCGGGTTACATCAGCACGCAACTGCATAAAGCTATTGGTGATGGCAGCATGTACCTGAACTACGCGGTCTGGGATTCCATTGCGGACTTCCGCGCCGCGTTTTCAAACCCCGAATTTCAGCAGCAGCTCAGCCACTATCCTTCAAGCGCTGTGACAGCACCCCACCTGTTCGAGAAGGTTGCGGTGCCAAATTGCTGCACGGCGTGACGATACCCTTTGAAAAAAGCCAATTTGAGGGAACCGCAATGAAAACAAAGATTCACGCCATCGCGGGCGGCATCGGCTTTGTGATGATCCTTCTCTTCTGGACATCAACGGTCACCAGCGAACTCTTTGCGAGCCATGAAACAGTCGCAGCTGTCAAAGCGTTGATCCTGAAGGGCATGTTCATTCTCATTCCGGCAATGGCCATTGCTGGCGGATCGGGCATGGCAATGGGCCGGAAACGCAAAGATGCGCTGACAAGAGCAAAGAAGACCCGTATGCCGATCATTGCGCTGAATGGGTTGCTGGTCCTCGTACCCGCCGCTTGGTTTCTGGCTGATAAGGCCGCCGCTGGCGATTTCGACAGCACATTTTATACGGTTCAGGCGATTGAACTAATCGCTGGCGCAGCCAACCTCACGATGATGGGACTGAACATTCGTGATGGTTTACGAATGACAGGTAAAATTCGGAGGCCTCGCTGAAGATGCAGTTCCAACCCAAGCATGGCCAAATTGCCGACATCCGAGCAAACGCAGCGAATTGGCGCTATGTCCGCAACTTCTCGACGTCTCATGATCTTGGATCCTTCAAAAACAGGCTGATCATCTTCGTTTTGTCTGATGAAGAGGTCATTAGCACAGGCTCGCCGCAAGGCTCTAAACTAAATACTGTATTTGTCGCATCTGACCTGCGCCGCAAAAGGATTGGAAGTAACTTGGTGGGAAAGCTTGAAAAGGTTGCTTTCGAACGAGGTTTGCGAGAACTCACAGTTTCGTCTTCCTCATCGCGATAAAACTCCACTCGTCATTAGGTTACATTGAGCAAGGCCAAAAGTTCTTTGGGGTTGAAGAGACAGCAGTAATGGTCAAGACAACTATCTCGCCATAAGTCGTAAGCCAGTATTGTCCTGTACGCCGAACAATGTGCGATTAGGAAAGCAAGGGCATAGATCTGCCCTTGCTGGATCGTCTGCTCAAAACGGGAACCGATGGTGCGAAGGAGGTGGGTGTTCAACCTCGGGCGGGAGGCCCACGTCTTTCCTCAGATATTCCGGCAGATCGGCTCTCCTGAGCAGAACGGGCTGATCTCCGCTGGGCCGCCGGGCGAAAACGGCCACTAGCTGCAGTAGGAGACTGCGCGACCGGCTGAGTGGGATGTAAAGTGATAAACTTGGCATTGTACTCTCCATAAATTGATGGAAAGCCGCCACGTGAGGAAAACATAAAAAAGGCCGCTCACGAGGCGGCCTTCAGATTGGAAACCTGTCAGACCGCTTTAATGGGCTACTGCGCCTGGCGCGCAAAGCATTGAGGTCTGACGATTCAGCATATCTATTCTCTCCTAAATCAGGGTTTCCAGTGCCTCTAACTATCAGAGTGATATCTCTGACTCAACAAACTAAACGGTTTTTGGTCGATTTTTACTCGACTGCGGTCTCTCGCGCACTCGCGGACCTTGCCTGCAGTGCCGCCCTCGTTGCCTCGATCTCAGCTCATCATGCTTGTGCAAGCTAGCCCTGAGTACAAATGAACCGATGCTACAATGGACACAAATGCCCGCTTACGGCCGTAAGTTGTGAACCGACCCGTTTCTTGCGCATCCACTTCAAGTTTCTCAAGACCCGCAAGATACGGGTCGCACGTTGCTCGCGTCATTCCCTAGTTGATTGGCATGCGACTACGGAAAGGCATAGCCATGGAACTGAGAGACAAAACCATCATCGTAACGGGGGCGAGCAGTGGAATAGGTGCTGCTGCCGCACTTCTGTTTGCCTCAGAAGGAGCAAATGTTGTGTTGGGTGCGCGCCGTGAACTCCGCTTGAACACAATTGCAGAGCAGATCGCACAGAACAATGGGCGTGCCATTTGCCTAGCGGGTGACGTGACTGACGAAGCCTACTCCAAAGAGCTTGTCGATCTTGCCGAACGTCAATTTGGCGGCCTTGATGGTGCATTTAACAACGCGGGCTTGATGGGTGAGATGGGGCCGGTCTCGGAGATGGCATCCGACAACTGGCAATCAGTTCTTGCGACAAACCTGACCAGCGCTTTTTTTGCAGCAAAAGCACAGCTGCCGGCGATTGAGCAGCGCGGCGGTGGGTCCATCGTGTTCACCGGAACTTTTGTTGGCTTCAGCAACGGGGGAATGCCTGGCATGGGGGCCTATGCCGCATCCAAGGCCGGGCTGATCGGGCTCACACAGTCTTTGGCATCTGATCACGCAGCGAACGGTGTTCGTGTTAACACTATTTTGCCGGGTGGCACAAAAACCGATATGGCCGGAGATGACCCCGCCACCCATAACTTTATTGCTGGTCTGCACCCTGTGAAACGCATGGCAGAGCCAGTGGAGATTGCGCAGGCTGCGTTGTTCTTGTTGTCAGACAGGTCAAAATTTGTGACCGGTTCACCACTAGCCGTGGATGGCGGCATGGCGACCCGACTGCTTTGAATAGTCGCCACAAAGTTTGCAGCGCATGGTCGTTAGGCGAGCTAACACATACGAAACCTGCCTCACAGAGAAGCTATTAATTAGGATGTTGAATTTGCAGACGCCAGGTGGACACGGAGCGACCGAACTTCAACGCCACTACTGGCGTCTACGCAAACTCTTGTTTTTATTTAAAAAGTGGTGAGCCGTGCAGGATTCGAACCTGCGACCCACTGATTAAAAGTCAGTTGCTCTACCAACTGAGCTAACGGCCCACTCTTTTGTTGGATCTTGTCGATCCGTGGCGCTCTCTAAGGCATTTTACCGATCAGGTTCAAGCCCTTATTTTGCGCCTCGTTTCGCCGGTGTTTAACTTGTTTCCGGCGTCCCGATAGGCGGCCTAATTAGGCAGGTGGCGCAGGGGGGTCAACCCCTTTTTTCAGGAATCTGCGTGACAGGGTGGATTCATTTTGTGACCATCGCTATATGCCCGCCATGCAACACTCACACGATACCGGTTTGCCCTTTATGAAGATGCACGGGCTCGGCAATGACTTTGTCATTGTCGATGCGCGCGCTCATTCTGCGGCCATTACTCCGGCTCTGGCCAAGGGAATCGGACATCGCCAGTTTGGTGTTGGTTTCGATCAGCTAGCCGTCATCGAAAGCGGCGAATCGGACGCGCGCCTGGTGTTCTATAATGCGGACGGCTCGACATCGGCGGCCTGCGGGAACGCCACCCGCTGTATTGCACGGTTTCTGATGGAGGAAACCGGGAAATCCGAACTTACGCTGACGACTGAACGCGGGACACTCTTCGCCCGCGATGCGGGAAACGGTCTGACATCCGTTAACATGGGGCAGCCTCAGCTGAACTGGCAGGAAATTCCGTTGTCCGAGGAGATGGATACATTGGAGCTGCCGATCGAAGGCGCACCGACCGCGACCGGTATGGGCAATCCGCATTGCACGTTTTTCGTTGAGAATGCCGAGGCAATACCGCTTGAGGAATTTGGCGCGCGATATGAGTACCACCCACTTTATCCCGAACGCACCAATGTTCAGGTCGCCCAGATCATCGGGACCGACCATATCCGGATGCGCGTCTGGGAACGGGGTGTCGGAATCACGCTCGCCTCAGGCTCTTCTTCCTGCGCAACTGCGGTTGCGGCGGCTCGGCGTAGCCTGACAGGGCGTAAGGTGCAGATAGAACTGGACGGTGGCACCATCTGGATTGACTGGCGCGACGACGGTGTCTGGATGACCGGGCCAACTCGCCATGTCTTCTCTGGCACTTTGACGCCAGAGTTTCTGGAGTCGCTGGGATGAGCGCACCAAAATTCACAACACTGGGCTGTCGGCTCAACGCCTATGAAACCGAGGCGATGAAAGAGCTGTCGCAGCAAGCCGGGTTGCAGGATGCGGTGATCATAAACACCTGTGCCGTGACCGCCGAAGCCGTGCGCAAAGCCCGGCAGGAGATTCGCAAGCTGCGGCGTGAAAACCCGGATGCGCGCCTGATCGTGACGGGCTGCGCTGCGCAGACCGAGCCTGAGACATTTGTACAGATGGATGAGGTCGATGCGGTCATCGGCAACACCGAGAAAATGCAGCCCGAAACCTGGAAAGGTATGGCCGCTGATTTCATAGGTGAGACCGAAGCGGTGCAGGTCGATGACATCATGTCGGTGACTGAAACAGCTGGCCATCTGATTGACGGTTTTGGGACCCGATCCCGCGCTTATGTACAGGTCCAGAATGGCTGTGACCATCGCTGTACCTTCTGCATCATTCCCTATGGCCGCGGCAACTCACGCAGCGTCCCAGCGGGCGTTGTGGTGGATCAGATCAAACGGTTGGTGGACAAAGGCTATAACGAGGTTGTTCTAACCGGCGTCGACCTGACATCCTGGGGTGCAGATCTGCCCGCGCAACCCAAGCTGGGCGATCTGGTCATGCGCATCCTGAAGCTGGTGCCTGACCTCCCACGCCTTCGGATCAGCTCGATCGATTCGATTGAGGTTGATGAGAACCTGATGCAGGCAATCGCGACTGAACCGCGCCTGATGCCGCATCTGCATCTGTCCCTGCAGCATGGTGACGACCTGATCCTGAAACGGATGAAACGCCGTCATCTGCGTGATGATGCAATCCGCTTTACGGAAGAGGCGCGCAGGTTGCGCCCTGAAATGACTTTTGGCGCAGACATCATCGCCGGTTTCCCGACCGAGACGGATGCCCATTTCGAAAACTCGCTAAAGCTGGTGACAGAGTGCGATCTGACCTGGTTGCATATCTTCCCGTATTCCAAACGCGAAGGCACACCCGCCGCACGCATTCCGCAACAAGTGAACGGAAACACGATCAAGGAACGCGCAGCCAGGCTTCGTCAGGCCGGTGAGAAGCAGGTTGTCCGCCACCTTGAGGCTCAGATTGGCAAGACCCATCAGATCCTCATGGAAAACGCGCATATGGGCCGGACAGAACAGTTTACCGAAGTGACGTTCGACCAAGCGCAAATCGAAGGTACGATTGTGAGCGGTGTGATTACCGGCAAATCTGCTTCGCAATTGCGGGCATAGCTACGCAGCCGCATCAGCAGGATCGGCCTCTGAACGCTAGATGGATCAGGCTGTGGTCCCTTTCGCATTCGCCATCCGGAAAACCACCCTGCGAATTTGGGTATCACCAAAGAAAACCCCCGCGACCATCCGGTGCGGGGGTTTTGCATTTGCGATCACTTAAGACCTTAGTCCTTACGGATCTTACCTTTGTGAGGTGCCCAAAGGCGCTTGTTCACAAGATAAAGCAATACCGACATAATCGTCAGGAAGATTACGCCAACGAAGCCTGCATTCTTGCGGTCCATCATCTTGGGCTCAGCCGCCCACATCAGGAACGCAGAAACATCTTCGGACATCGCTTCAACACTGGCCGGGTGACCATCGGCGAACTCGACCTGATCTTCAGCCAGCGGCGGGGCCATAGAGATCCAGCCACCGGGGAATGCGGTGTTTTCGTACAGGATCGTACCCGCTTCTTCCTTTTCCTTACCGGTATAGCCATCCAGCAGAGAGGCGATGTATTCCGCGCCACCCATGCCTTTGACCAGCTGGTTGATACCCAGACCATAAGGACCATGGAAACCGGCACGCGCCTTTGCCATCAGGCTCAGGTCAGGTGCGCCAACGGCGTCGTTGGCCGGGAAGTGGTCGGTCGGGATGGCCGGGCGGAAATCGTCCAGCTCGGGATCGAACACTTCGAAGTTGTCAGCCGAATAAGTGATGACCTGCTCTTCGGTGTACCCCAGATCCTCAAGGGTACGAAGAGGCACGTATCTCAAGCCGTGGCAGGCCGCGCAGACTTCGGTGTAAACCTGAAGGCCGCGCTGAAGCTGATGTTCATCATAGGTGCCGAACGGACCTTCGAACGAAAAGTCAAAGTCCTCGATGTGCTGCTCACCGCCACCTGCCGCAAAGGTCGAGGCGGGCGCAAGGGCCAGAGCAAACGCGGCACCGATTGCAAGTTTCTTGAACATGATTCCGGTCCCTCTTCTTACTCGGCCGGCGTGGCGTCGGCGTTAGCCTTGCCATAATGCGCGTTGAAGTCTTCTTCGATGGTTTCCGGCGGTACATCGGGTTTTTCGATGACACCCAAGATCGGAAGGATCACAAAGAAATAGGCGAACCAGTAGGCAGACGCGATCAGCGAGAAGGTCGCATAAGGCTCTTCTGCGGGCATCGCACCCAGCCACATCAGGGCAAAGAAGTCGACGATCAGCAGGTAGAACCACCATTTGAACATCGGACGATACTTGCCCGAACGCACGGTCGAAGTGTCCAGCCAGGGCGCCAGGGCCATCGCCAGGATCGCACCGAACATCGCGATCACACCAAAGAACTTGGCGTCGATGATGCCGCCGGTGATAAAGCTGGCGAACTGAACGACCCAGACCTCACCGGTGAAGGCCCGCAGGATCGCGTAGAACGGCAGGAAGTACCATTCAGGGACGATGTGTGCAGGTGTAACCAGCGGGTTGGCTTCGATGTAGTTGTCCGGGTGGCCCAGATAGTTCGGCATGTAGCCAACAATGGCCCAGAACACGACCAGAATGACGGCCAGCGCGAACAGATCCTTGATCACGAAGTAGGGCCAGAACGGCAGGGTGTCTTTCTCGGCCTCGGCCTTTGAACCGCGACGCACTTCAACACCTGTTGGGTTGTTGTTGCCGGTAGTGTGGAAGGCCCAGATGTGCACGATAACCAGCGCCGCAATGATAAAGGGCAGCAGGTAGTGCAGCGAGAAGAAGCGGTTCAGCGTAGCATTGTCCACTGCGGGTCCGCCCAGCAGCCAGGTCTGGATTGCGTCGCCAACAAATGGGATCGCGCCGAACAGGCCGGTGATCACGGTTGCGCCCCAGAAGGACATCTGACCCCAAGGCAGAACGTAACCCATGAACGCAGTACCCATCATCATCAGGTAGATGAGCATACCGATGATCCACGTGATCTCGCGCGGGGCTTTGTACGAGCCGTAGAACAGGCCGCGGAACATGTGAATGTAGACCGCAACAAAGAACAGCGACGCGCCGTTCATGTGCAGATAGCGGATCATATAGCCGCCATTCACGTTACGCATGATGTGCTCGACGCTGGCGAAGGCCAGGTCGACATGCGGGGTGTAGTGCATCACCAGAACAATGCCGGTAACGATTTGCAACGCTAGGCAGAATGCCAGAACGATGCCCCAGATCCACCACCAGTTCAGGTTCTTGGGGGTTGGGATCATGAGGGTGTCATAAAGCAGGCCGACGATCGGCAGACGGCTGTTCAGCCACTTCTCGCCTTTGGTCTTTGGCTCATAGTGGTCGTGGGGAATTCCTGACATTCTGGGTCTCCCTTAGCCGAGTTTGATTGTGCTGTTGTCCACCCATTCTGCGGGCGGGACAGGAAGGTTCTCGGGCGCGGGGCCCTTACGGATACGACCGGCAAGGTCATAGTGCGACCCGTGGCAGGGGCAGAACCAGCCACCAAAGTCGCCAGCGTCGCCCAGCGGCACACAGCCGAGGTGCGTACAAACGCCCATCTGAACGATCCATGCACCCGGCGCTTCGCCTTCGGGCGACGGCATCACGCGGTTGGCGTCCGTCGCAGGAGCATCAGGGTTCAGGTTGAAGTTACGGGCCAGCGGATCAGGCAGCGCGTCAACGCCTTCTGCATCCTGTTCCTGGGCTTCGGTGATCTCGGCACCTGTGCGGTGACGGATAAAGACCGGTTTACCCAGCCATTTCACGGTCAGCTGCGTTCCAGGCTCGACCCCGCTTACGTCAACGCGGATCGAGGACAGAGCCTGTACATCTGCCGAAGGATTCATCTGGTTGACCAGGGGCCAAACAACAGCCCCCGTTGCTACGACACCTGCGCCGCCAGCGACGTAGTAGAGGAAGTCTCTGCGGGTGCCTTCGTGGTCTTCTGCGTGGGACACGAGGTTTTCTCCGATTATCTGGCGCCCGCGTACGGGCATATAGCTCGCGCACCGCACGAATGCGGTGTCTTAAACGGGGTATCTATCGGGGAGAAATCGGTTCGTCCAGCGGTCATAGGCGCGCATTACGCCGCATCCGGGCTTTCATGTCACAACGAAGGCCAATTATTTCAAGATATGAAGCGGATTAAATCTGTTTCATCACTTAGAGCACCCGGCAACAAACTTGCTGATTCGGCGGAATCCACTTGCTCTGCGAGCGGTGGCTGAAGATCCGACCAACATTCAGACGCCGTTTCGAACGGGTGGATTGGATAGCAATCAGAAACGAAATTGCGCAACCATAGCGGTATTGTGTTTAGTTTAAATTATTAATTTAAAATAGATATTTCCAGATCCGCTCCGAGAGGCAAATTTCTATTGCACCCCAAACGAGAATGTCCGAAAGGCCAAATCGCGCGAACTCCTTACAGGAGATAACTCATGTCAAAGGTCACTGTGACCACGGTGTTGTTAACGATTGCGATTTCAACTCAGGCCTCGGCTGCCGGTGATCCGGAAAAAGGTGAAAAACTCTACAATAGATGCTCATCCTGCCACGCGATCATCAAGGATGGCGAAGTTCTGGTCAAAGGCGGCATCACCGGACCGAATCTCTATGGGGTGGTCGGGCGCGTTGCCGGGTCCGAAAACGATTATCGCTATGGTAGCGAGCGTTTGCCCATCGGTATGTTCACCGATGATATGATCCGTGCGGGTGATGAAGGTCTGGTCTGGACCGAAGAAAACATCGCGGCTTACTCCGAAAACCCAATCGTTTTCATTCAGGAGTATCTGGATGACGAATCAGCCCGCCCCAATATGAGCGTTAAGCTGAAGAAAGGGGCCGACGATGTCGCGGCCTATCTCGCCACCTTCAGCGATCAGTAAAAAGTTCCCGATTCCGGCGCTGGTCACGTCGTCCGCATCAACGCGGCCAGCCGTCCGGTTTCAACACCAAAGCCCGCAGCCTCAACCTGATCAGCAGCGCCCAGTCGAGCGCCATCTGTCTTGTTTTGGTTCAGTTTCCAAGTGCCTTGAACATCTTCGACCTGCATGCGGCACGGCACGATCATCCGCATCATCCGCTCCAATGCGCCCTCGGACATTTTACCTGTGACCCAAGGCGGTTTTGACAACAGGCGTGTTTCATAAAATTCTGACTGGCGGTCCAGAAGATCAGGCAGTGTGTCCTGTGGCATCAGCTTAAGTTGGCCGGTCAAATGCACCGCGACATAATTCCAGGTCGGCACCTGATCTTCGACTGCATACCAATCCGGAGAAATGTAGCCATCTGGCCCGGAAACTGCGATCCGCACAGTCTGAGGCTGCTTCAATAACCGAACAATGGGATTTGAACGTACAAGATGAAGCTCTGCCACTTGCCCATCTTCATCCAGAAGGAATGGGACATGGCTTAGCAACGGCGCATCCTGCGTCGACAAGGCAAGAATACCAAACGCGCGATCCCGGGCGAAGGTAACATGGCGCGCGCGATCTTCGGCGCGAAAGGCTGGGTTGGGGTGCATACCTGTCCTCCTGCCAACAGCACTTGCAGAACCGGGCAGTCCTTGGCAAGCTCTGCGATGTTCTCAGGGCGGGGCGAAATTCCCCACCGGCGGTATGCGGGCTGCGACCCGTAAGCCCGCGAGCGGCCCCGGTTAACGGGGTGTCAGCAGATCTGGTGAAAAGCCAGAGCCGACGGTTACAGTCCGGATGAAAGAGAACGTGCAGCACGTCGGCCTTGCCGCGTGCCTGCCCGTGATCGCCTTGGGTGACGTGTCTGTTGCGAAAGGAGATCATGATGACACACACCCGCTATGCTTTTGTGAAAGCCAACTGGCATTCCGATATCGTTGATCAGGCCCTCGAAGGGTTTCTGGAACTCATCCCCGCCGATCAGGTCGACGTTTTCGACGTCCCCGGCGCGTTTGAGATGCCGCTGCTGGCCCGCGATCTGGCCCAGACCGGCCGCTATGCCGCGGTCGCCTGCGCGGCGTTTGTCGTGGATGGCGGTATTTACCGGCACGATTTCGTGGCTCAGGCCGTTGTCGATGGGTTGATGCGCGCTGGCATGGATACAGGCGTACCGGTCCTGTCCGTTTCCCTGACGCCGCACCAATATCAGCAGACCGATCACCACAACGCCATCTACCGCGCGCATTTTGTTGAGAAAGGCCGCGAAGCCGCACAAGCTGCGCTGAAAATCAACGCGACACGCGCACAACTGGCCACCGCTGCGTAAGCTCATTGGGTTGGGGCAAACATGCCCCCACCGCAAATCCGCTTGAGGCCAAGGGCCTTGCCCGCTAATCACGACGCTCAAAGGAGCATGCCCATGTCGATGAACAGTTTTGGCCACCTCTTCCGTGTTACCACCTGGGGTGAAAGCCACGGGCCCGCTTTGGGTGCGACCGTCGATGGCTGCCCTCCGGGCGTTGCGATCGATGAGGGCATGATTCAGCACTGGCTGGACAAGCGCAAACCGGGTCAGAACAAATTCACCACCCAGCGGCGCGAACCCGATCAGGTGAAAATCCTGTCCGGCGTGTTCGAAGGTCAGACCACGGGTACGCCGGTGCAGCTGATGATCGAAAACACCGATCAGCGCTCAAAAGACTACGGCGATATCATGGACAAGTTCCGTCCGGGTCACGCCGACATCACCTATTGGCAGAAGTACGGCATCCGCGACTATCGCGGCGGCGGGCGCAGTTCGGCGCGTGAAACCGCATCTCGCGTTGCGGCAGGCAGTCTGGCGCGCGAGGCGATCAAACAGATCGCTCCCAACGTTCAGATCACCGGCTATATGACTCAGATTGGGCCGCATAAGATCGACCGGGACAATTTCGACTGGTCCCAAATCGAACAGAACCCGTTCTGGACCCCGGATGCGCAAGCAGCTGAGGACTGGGCAGCTTACCTGGACGACCTGCGCAAATCCGGCAATTCGGTTGGGGCGATTGTTGAGGTTGTGGCACGCGGCGTACCTGCTGGGATCGGTGCGCCGGTTTATGCCAAGTTAGACACTGATCTGGCCGCTGCGATGATGTCGATCAACGCGGTGAAAGGCGTTGAGATCGGTGAAGGTATGGCCGCCGCCGAGCTGACGGGTGAGGCCAACGCGGATGAGATTTTCATGGGGCAGAACGGCCCCCAATACAGCTCGAACCACTCGGGCGGTATTCTTGGTGGCATCTCGACTGGTCAGGACCTCGTCGTGCGGTTCGCAGTCAAGCCAACATCGTCGATCCTGACGACTCGTAAGACCATCACCAAATCCGGTGAAGAGACCGAGATCATCACCAAGGGCCGCCACGACCCGTGCGTTGGCATCCGCGCCGTGCCTGTGGGTGAGGCAATGATGGCCTGCGTAATCCTGGACCACCTGCTGTTGCATCGCGGCCAAATCGGCGAGAACCGTGGCCGGATTGGCTGAACTTCGCGACCGCCTGCGCGACATCGTACAGACCCGCATGGCAACAGATCCAGCCCATGATCTGGCCCATCTGGACCGGGTCTGGGTAAATGTGCAGGCCATTGCGAATGACCAGAACGATATGCGCGTGCTACTTGCTGCGAGTTACCTTCACGATCTGGTCAATCTGGCAAAAGACGATCCGAACCGCCATCTGGCCTCACGGCGATCCGCCGAGGAATCAGAGTCTATTCTTAAGAATCTGGGCTTTGGCGTAAGCGAAGTTCAGAACACTCAACATGCAATTGTTGCCCACAGCTACTCTGCAGGGGTTCCTCCGGAAACGGACGAAGCATGCATCCTGCGTGACGCTGACCGTCTGGATGCTCTGGGTGCCATCGGTATAGCCCGTACTTTTTCAGTTGCTGGTGCATTGGACCGCCCGCTTTATGATCCTTTTGATCCTTTCGCAGAACAGCGACCCCTGAACGATCTGCAATTCTCTATTGATCACTGGAAGGTCAAACTCCTGAAGTTGCCGGACGATATGCTAACGGAAGCAGGCAAAGAAATTGCACGTACCAGAACCGCGCGCATGATCCGGTTTCTCGAAGACTTTGCGGATGAGATTGACAGCACGCTGCCACGAAGCTGGGTGAATCGATAATCCCGACCAGCAGACATTGATCTTTGCCAAACAAAGGCGCAGGGTCGCGCCGATGGCAAAATCCTTAACATCGCATCGACCTGTTCTTGCCGTGACGCTGAAGCTCAGCGCCCTGTTCTTGTTCACGGCTATGTCGGCGCTGGTCAAAGCCCTGTCAGAAGACTTTCCGCCAGGCGAACTGGTGTTCTTTCGCTCACTTTTTGCCATCCCGGTCATCATTATCTGGCTGATATCACGCGGAGAATTGGCGCAGGGTTTTGTCGTGAAGAAACCAATGGGCCACTTCTGGCGCGGAGTGCTTGGTACGATGGCCATGGGCCTGACCTTTACGGGGCTTAGCCTGCTGCCGCTGCCCGAAGTCACGGCAATTGGCTACGCCACTCCGATCTTCACTCTGATTCTTGCCGCAGTCATGCTGGGTGAGCGCATCCGAATGATACGTATCGGCGCGGTCGCCATCGGGCTGCTGGGTGTCTTGATCATGATCTGGCCTCGCCTCGGCAGTAGCGAACTGGAAGTGGCGGCCACCATCGGAGCTCTGTGCGTTCTTGGTGCAACCATCGCCCGTGCCTTTGTTCAGATTCACATTCGGCAACTGGTTCAGGTCGATCATCCTGCGGCGATCGTATTCTATTTCTCGATGACCGCGACCCTGCTGTCCGGGCTGACCGTTTTCTGGGGCTGGACCATGCCCACGTGGGAACAGGCCGCTATCCTGATTGCGATGGGTCTGACAGGTGGCGTTGCCCAGATACTTGTCACCTCGTCTTACAGGTTCGGGCAGGCCTCGATGCTGGCGCCATATGACTATACCAGCATGCTGTTTGCCATAATCATAGGATATCTCTGGTTTGACGAACTACCGACACTTGCCATCCTGATAGGTGCAGCGCTCGTCATTGCTGGCAATGTGGTGGTGATCTGGCGCGAACATCAGCTTGGGTTGGAGCGTGGCAAAGCCCGATCGGTGACAGACCCGAAAGCGTGACTTTACCTTTTCCCAACTTTCCCTAGTTTGGGCCGGAGATTTGACGAGGTATCCCTATGAGCGACGCACAGGATCACAAAGAAAAGATGCAGGAGGTGCAGGCCAAGCACCGCAAGAAAGTGTCCGAGGCGGTCGACCCCGGGCGCGGTCTGGTTCTGATCAATACCGGCAAGGGCAAAGGCAAATCCTCTGCCGCTTTTGGTGTCGTAATCCGCGCGCTGGGGTGGGGCCAAAAAGTTGCCGTGGTGCAATTCATCAAAGGCAAGTGGAAAACAGGTGAACGCCGTTTCTTTGAAGAGCGGGATCTGGTGACCTGGCACACGATGGGTGAGGGCTTTACCTGGGATACCCAAGATCGCGAACGCGACATAGCCGCAGCAACCGCTGCCTTCGACAAAGCATGTGCGCTGATGGCAAGTGGAGACTATGATCTGGTCGTGCTGGACGAAATCAACATTGCGTTGCGCTATGAGTATCTTTCGGTCGAGACCGTTATCGAAGGTCTCAAAGCCCGGTCAGACAAAACCAGCGTTTTCCTGACAGGCCGTGATGCACCCCAGGAACTGCGGGAATATGCGGATCTGGTGACCGAAATGACCGAAGAAAAGCACCCGTTTCAGGCTGGCATCAAAGCGCAGCGCGGTGTGGACTTTTGATATTCTAAGCCCCGCTCGAGCCTATGGTTTCGGGCGGGGATCGCTGTTTTCGTACAGCCTGCGAACGGATTGGCGTGGTTCTTCGCGATCTTCGGGATGCGGATCACAGCAACCCTCAGGATTTTCACAACACTTTTGATCCAGATAAGCGGCAATATCGTCGTCCAGTGAACAACCGCCAATCGCGGATGTGCCCTGCAAAGAGACCAACTTGTCGATCGGATCACGCATATTGCCACCCCTTGGTTCGTTTCCGAGACGGTGGCGCGCCCTCACAATGGAATTCGCTAAGCGCGCAAACCGCCTCGAAACTTAAGGCTTGATCATCTCGTATCTGGCGTTGCGCTATATCTGATTAATTTAGTCAGATTTATCAAGCCCTGAATCGAAAATTTTTGATCCAACCACCTGCGCGCTCTTTCTCGCTGTTTCGAAAAATTAGACTCAGGTGATGGCCATTCCCACGTCCTGAGCCGACGGTACTTAATACCAGCGGCTCAGATTTGTGAGCGTAGCGCTCAGATGCGGTGACAGAGGCGGACGCTCTGTCAGGCGGTTACGCCCTGTTCTGGTGCGCTGAGTGAGATGACAGCAACGACGGCAGCGCCGTTCAGCCAGTAGTAGATCGCATCCAGTCCCGAGAAGCCAAACAGGCTAGGCGCAAACAAAAAGGTGATACCCACAATCAGATCGACCGCGAGATGGAATTTGTAAGGCAGAACCCGCCAGATCCCCAGATGATGATCGGTCAAAACGGTCAGAACAAAAGCCGCGGCACCGGTAACTACAGACAACCAAAACGCCATTGGGTTCGACTGCCCCAGTCCCAGGACAAAAGGCAGGACCATCAACGCAATGGCCACCGGATAGTCCAGATATGCGTGGACCGAACGGGTAACGAAACGAAGAGACATCTGAATTTCCTTTCCTTGATGAGATATGACCAAAGAATAGGAAGCGCGGGTCGGACGGTGCAGCCCAGATCGTCTCAGAAACATTGCCGATCGTTCAGAAGTATAGGATTATCAGTGCATCGCCCTGTAAGCTGCCGGGGACAGGCCAACCTGCTTTTTGAACACCCGAGAGAACGCGGCCTCCGAGGCATATCCGACTTCGGCCGCAGCATCTGCCACGTTCCAGCGGCTTTCCGTCAATCCATGACAGGCGATCTGCATGCGCCAATCCGTCAGGTACTGCATTGGCGTCGTGTGCATCTTTTCCGCAAACAGTTGCGCAAAAGCGGTGCGTGACATGCCTGCCTCTTTCGCCAAGAGGGCGACGCTCCATTCCTGAGCAGGGGATTGGTGAAAAGCTGTCAGAGCGCGGGAAATGCGCTGATCGGCGAAACCTGCCAAAGCTGCATCACTTGTGCTTTGACGTTCAAGATATGCACGGATGGCCTGCGCGAACAGAACTTCTGACAATTTCAGCGCAATCAGATCGCCCCCGATCCGCGCTCCGGCCACTTCGGAACCGATCATGCGCAAAGTAGCCTCGACCCAGGCACCCGCGTCCTCACCGTAGTTTTCGATCAGAATATATGGCGGCAACCGGTCTATCAGCATATGGCCGGTTCCACGGCGACCGGCGGGTCCGGTGAATGAGAAATGCCCGCAGATCAGCTGCGTATCCCTGTCCTCATCCGCGCCACCATACACAAGAACACCGTCGCCCTTGTAACCCGAAGCCTCCAGAACCTGTTCCAACGGCAGCGCGTCCATCGGCTTGACCTCGTTGCACAGCAGTGCGTGCGCCGCACCATGAGGGATCAGGATCAGATCACCTTGCCGCAGACGAATGGTTTCGCTGGTGGAAGAAACGTACACCTTCAGCTCACCCCGCTGAACAAAATGGAATCGTGCCACGTTTTCAAAGCTCGGCACCTGAATCCCGAAAGGCGGAGTGAAAGACGTGCGAAAGTAGAATGTTCCCCGCAAAGACAAACGGGTGAGAATATCGCTGAGCAAATCCAACATGGCCCGAACCTATCTCAATTGGAGCGTTCGTCCACCTGTCTGAACGATTGGCATGGAATTCTGCACGCACCGCAACAAAAAACCCCCGCATAAGCGAGGGTTTCAAGGATTCTTATCGTGAGATCAGGAGCGAACCAGCTTTTCATAGTCTTCCGCAATCTCACGCGTCAGATCGCCTACTTCAAATATGTAGTCGCCGATCTGGCCAACAGGCGTGACTTCGGCCGCAGTTCCGGTCAGCCAGCACTGTTCGAAATCAGACATCTCTTCGGGCATGATGTGACGCTCATGTACGGTGATGCCTTTGTCTTTCAGCATCTGGATGACCGTCTGCCGGGTAATCCCGTTCAGGAAGCAATCTGCCAGCGGCGTGTGAACCTCACCATCCTTGACGAAGAACACATTTGCGCCTGTCGCCTCGGCCACATAGCCGCGATAGTCCATGAACAGCGCGTCCGAGCAACCTTTGGCCTCGGCCTTGTGCTTCGAAATGGTGCAGATCATGTAAAGCCCCGCCGCCTTGGCATGAACCGGGATGGTTTCCGGGCTGGGGCGTTTCCATTCTGCGATGTCCAGCTTGGCACCCTGCATCTTGGCATCACCGTAATACGCGCCCCATGGCCAGACAGCGATGGCCATGCGCACAGGGTTCTTGGCAGATGCAACGCCCATGTCTTCACCGGAACCACGCCAGACCAGAGCCCGCACATAGGCATCCTGCAGGCCGCTTGCCTTCAGCGCCTCTTCCTTTGCCGCTTCGATTTCATCAACCGAATAGGGCATCGGCATATCCAGTGCCTCGGCCGAGGCGATCAGGCGCTCGGAATGTTCCCGGCTTTTGAAAATCTTGCCGTTATAGGCCCGCTCACCTTCAAAAACCGAAGAGGCATAGTGCATCGCGTGGGACAGAATATGCACATTGGCCTCGCGCCAGGGCACCAGTTCGCCATCCAACCAGATGACACCATCACGATCGTCATACCCCGCCATGCGAAACCTCCTGAACCGGGCTGAATTTTCGATTGTTGCGCTATTTAAGACCGAAGCGGACATAATGTTGCGCAAAAACTGCGATTCGATACCTGTACGCACTTGGAATGTCAATAACGCTGACATAAAGTCAGCCTGAGTAACGAATGAGGCATGATATGTCCGAAATCCGCCCCGCGCCTGTCTTTGGCGGAGAAAGCCTGTTGTTTCTGACCGATGAGCAGTTGCGGCAGGGAATCGAGGCGATGTTCTTTGCTTATCGAGGGTTTACCGCAGATCCGGATCGAATTCTGACCCAGATGGCCTATGGGCGCGCCCATCACCGGGCCATCCACTTTATCAACCGCGCCCCCGGAACAACGGTAAACAACCTGTTAGCTATCCTTGGCGTGACGAAACAATCTCTAAATAGGGTACTGAGAACCCTGATTGACGATGGTCTGGTCGAAAGTCGCGTCGGGACCGTAGACAAGCGGGAACGCCATTTGTTTCTGACGGAGAAAGGCAAGGCATTGGAATCCAAGCTATCGGATGCACAGCGCGCCCGGATGCGCGCCGCCTACAAGGATGCAGGCCCCGAGGCCGTGGCAGGATTTCGCAAAGTGCTTGAAGCGATGATGGATGCTGATATGCGTCGTGCATATACGAAACTGCGGGATACAACCTCATGAGCGATATGGACGCCCATCTGCTGATCGTCGACGATGACGAGCGTATTCGCGATCTGCTCAAGAAGTTTTTGATGCGCAATGGCTTTCTGGTCACCGCAGCCCGCGATGCCGCCCATGCGCGCCGGGTTCTGTCTGGTTTGGATTTCGACCTGATCGTTCTGGATGTGATGATGCCCGGCGAGGATGGGGTCAGTTTGACCCGTGCCTTGCGGGAAACACATACAACACCGATCCTGTTGCTGACCGCGCGCGGTGAAACCGAACATCGGATTGCAGGTCTTGAGGCTGGCGCGGATGACTATTTGGCCAAACCGTTCGAACCCAAGGAACTGTTGCTACGCATAAATGCGATCCTGCGCCGGATGCCGGAAACGCCCGCTCAGGATGCAGTGTCGAAAATTCTGCATCTGGGACCGATACGCTATGACATCGAACGTGGTGAGATGTGGCAGGGTGAGGATCCGGTGCGTCTGACCGCCACTGAAAGCCAGTTGATGAAGATCTTTTCCGGACAGCCCGGCGAGCCGATCAGCCGTGCCAAACTGGTTGAGGATCTGGGCCGCGACAAAGGTCAGGCTCAGGAACGCGCCGTGGACGTTCAGATCACACGCCTGCGCCGCAAGATCGAACAGGATCCAAAACAGCCGCGTTATCTGCAGACCGTGCGCGGTGCCGGCTACATGCTGGCGCCCGACTAAATCGCAGCCTCGGCCACAACAAGAAAACAGGAAAACAGTATGAAAACCGCCCTGATCACTCATGCTGATTGCCTCGGCCATGTCACGCCGCAGGGACATCCCGAACGCGTGGAGCGGCTGGAACACATCCTTCATGCGCTCGAGCCGCTGGATCTGCAACGGGTTACTGCGCCGCTCGCGGCAGATGATGATCTGTTGCGCATTCACCCGGAAAGCCACATTCGGGATATCCGCAGCAACCGGCCCAACGAAGGATTTAAGCAGATCGACGGAGACACGTTCATGTCGCCAGGGTCAGTCGATGCCGCCTATCGCGCGGCCGGGGCGGTTGTTCGGGCGGTCGATCTGGTTCTGGGAGGTGAAGCCCCAAACGCATTCTGCGCCATCCGCCCACCCGGACATCACGCAGAGCGCGAAACCGCCATGGGGTTCTGCCTGTTCGGGAATGCCGCACTGGCTGCAAAGCACGCACTGGATCATCACGGACTAAAACGCGTGGCTGTGGTCGATTTCGATGTACACCACGGTAATGGGACACAGGATCTGCTGTGGGATGAACCGCGCGCACTGGTGATCACCAGCCAACAGATGCCACTTTGGCCCGGTTCGGGGCGACCCGACGAGACCGGTGCTTATGACACCGTATTGAACATTCCACTTGCACCCGGATCTGGCGGGGCCGAGATGCGCGCAGCCTACGAGACGCAGGCATTCCCGCGATTGCGCGCCTTCAAACCAGAGCTGATCATCATTTCAGCGGGTTTCGATGCTCATCAGGACGATCCGCTGGCCAATCTGAATTGGTCGACCGGAGATTTCGCGTGGGTCACCGCCGAGTTGTGCAAGATCGCCGAAGAAATCTGCGATGGTCGTATCGTCTCGACTCTTGAAGGTGGTTATGATCTGAACGCACTGGCCGAGGCGACACGCGCCCATGTGCAGGAACTGATGAAGGCAGCCCCATGACAGATACTCCCGTAGATCAAATGACGTTCGAACAGGCGATGAAAGAGCTTGAAGCCGTTGTTGGCCAGTTGGAGCGTGGTGATGTGGCTTTGGATCAGTCCATCGCGCTTTATGAACGTGGCGCCGCGCTGAAAAAGCGCTGCGAGGACGAGCTGAAGCGGGCCGAAGAAAAGGTGGCCGCCATCACGCTGGACGCCAATGGTCAGCCGACCGGGACGACACCTGTCGAAGGGCTCTGAATGTTTCGCGAAATTCTTGCGCAGGATGCAGACCGCATTCAGACGCAGTTCGATCTGGTTCTGGGCGCACTGGACGATCTCGATGTAACCCGCGCGATGGCCTATGCCACACAGGGCGGAAAACGCCTGCGCGGTTTTCTGGTTCTGGAAAGCGCCCGTCTGCATGGGATTGATGAATCACACGCGATCTGGCCTGCGACCGGTATTGAGGCACTACACGCGTATTCACTGGTACATGACGACTTGCCGTGCATGGACGACGATGACCTGCGACGCGGGCGCCCGACGGTTCACGTGAAATGGAACGATGGCACTGCCGTTCTTGCCGGCGATGCGCTGCAGACCCTAGCATTTGAACTCTGTGCGCGGCCGGAAACAGGAAGTGCTGAAGTGCGCGCCGAATTGGTTCTGACACTGGCCAAGGCGAGCGGGGCACAAGGTATGGTGCTGGGGCAAGCGCTGGACATTGCCGCTGAAACAGCCCCTGATCCTCTGACGCTGGAGGAAATCACGCGACTGCAGTCAGGAAAGACCGGGGCCCTGATCGAGTGGTCCGCCTGCGCCGGGTCCCGGATGGCACAGGCCGATCCTGCACCATTGCGCCGATATGCCCAAGCATTGGGGCTTGCCTTTCAGATCGCCGATGACATCCTTGATGTAGAGGGCGATGCCAAGA
This sequence comes from Ruegeria sp. CE12, assembly GCF_056537525.1. Classification (NCBI taxonomy): domain Bacteria; kingdom Pseudomonadati; phylum Pseudomonadota; class Alphaproteobacteria; order Rhodobacterales; family Roseobacteraceae; genus Ruegeria; species Ruegeria sp. CE12. The sequence continues at coordinate 159,362 of NZ_JBQFRS010000009.1, forward strand.
AAGCTGGAAAACGCCTGCAAAAGGATGCGGATGCAGGCAAGGCAACCTTTGTTTCGCTGTTGGGACTGGATGCCGCCAAGACCCGTGCAACCGATCTGATTGATCAGGCCTGCGCGTCATTGGATGGTTACGGACCCAAAGCCGAAACCTTGAAGGAAGCCGCACGCTTCGTTATTGCCCGGGACAGCTAAGCCAGGAACGCGCCAAATGTCTGACCGCCCGAATACGCCCCTGCTGGACCTTGTGAACCGCCCGGCGGACCTCAAGCAGTTCTCGGATGCGCAGCTGCACCAACTGGCCAGCGAATTGCGGGCCGAAACGATTTCTGCCGTGTCCGTCACTGGTGGACATCTGGGCGCAGGTCTGGGTGTTGTGGAGCTAACAACTGCGCTGCACGCTGTTTTTGACACACCCCGGGACAAGATCATTTGGGACGTAGGCCACCAGTGCTACCCGCATAAAATCCTGACCGAACGGCGCGACCGGATTCGAACGCTGCGCCAAAAGGACGGGTTAAGCGGTTTCACCAAGCGCAGCGAAAGCCCCTATGACCCGTTTGGCGCGGCACATAGTTCTACTTCGATCAGCGCAGCGCTTGGATTTGCCGTCGCGCGGGATCTGGGTGGAGTCACTCCCGAAGGGCTGGGTGATGCAATTGCGGTGATCGGCGACGGATCGCTGTCTGCGGGCATGGCATTTGAGGCCATGAACAATGCCGGCCATTTGAAAAAACGCCTGATCGTCATTCTGAACGACAATGAGATGAGCATCGCTCCGCCGGTTGGGGCACTATCGAACTATCTGTCCCGCATCTATGCCGAAGAGCCGTTCCACGACCTGAAGGCTGCGGCCAAAGGTGCCGTGTCCTTGTTGCCTGAACCATTCCGCGAGGGTGCAAAACGCGCCAAGGAAATGCTGAAGGGTATGGCAGTCGGCGGAACCCTGTTTGAAGAACTGGGCTTTTCATACCTCGGTCCGATCGACGGGCATGATCTTGATCAGCTTCTGCCCGTCCTGCGTACGGTCAAAGCACGGGCAACCGGCCCGATCCTGATCCATGTGCTGACGAAAAAGGGCAAAGGCTACGCTCCGGCAGAGCAGGCACGCGATAAAGGCCATGCAACAGCAAGATTCGATGTTGTTACCGGCAAGCAGAAAAAGACCCCTTCGAATGCGCCCTCTTACACGTCGGTTTTTGGAAAAACGCTGGTTGAAGAAGCCGCACGCGACGACAAAATCGTCGCTGTCACCGCCGCCATGCCGGATGGCACCGGGCTGAACCTGTTTGCGGAACGCTACCCGTCACGTTGCTTTGATGTGGCAATCGCCGAACAGCATGGGGTTACCTTCTCAGCTGCATTGGCTGCCGGAGGAATGAAGCCTTTCTGCGCGATGTATTCCACGTTCCTGCAGCGCGGGTACGACCAGGTCGTGCATGACGTTGCCATTCAGCGCCTGCCCGTTCGATTTGCTATCGATCGTGCCGGTCTGGTCGGTGCCGACGGTGCAACCCACGCCGGATCGTTTGACATCGCGTACCTTGCGAATTTGCCGGGCATGGTTGTCATGGCCGCAGCAGATGAAGCCGAGCTGATGCATATGGTGGCCACGGCGGCCGCACATAACGATGGCCCCATCGCGTTCCGTTATCCGCGTGGTGAGGGTGTTGGAGTGGATCTGCCTGAACGAGGTGAGGTTCTTGAAATCGGCAAGGGTCGGTTGATTCAATCCGGTTCTCGCGTTGCACTGCTGTCCTTCGGCACGCGTCTGGCTGAGGTTCAGTCAGCGGCTGAAATGCTATCGGCCAAGGGCATCACGCCAACAATCGCGGATGCCCGGTTCGCCAAACCTTTGGATCGCGATTTGATCCTTGAACTGGCCGAGAACCACGAAGCCCTGATCACCATTGAAGAAGGTGCCGTGGGAGGCTTTGGCAGTCATGTCGCACAGCTGTTAGCGGAAGAGGGCGTCTTTGATCACGGTCTGAAATACCGCTCAATGGTATTGCCGGATATCTTCATCGACCAATCCAGCCCGGCAGATATGTACGCTGTTGCAGGCATGAACGCTGAACAGATCGAGGCCAAAGTGCTATCGACTCTTGGCGTTGCATCCATTGGCGAAAAGCGGGCGTAAAACGGGATTGCAGTAGACCAGACCAGCGATACTGGCTGCTTGTCCGTCAAATATGGTGCCTCAAGAGGGACTCGAACCCCCGACCTTGTCCTTACGAAGGACCTGCTCTACCAGCTGAGCTATTGAGGCAATAACAGCAGCAGTGTTTAGACATTCGCCAGTTATCCCGCAAGTCTGAAATCTCGTGGATTGATGGATGGCTGTTACGTCCAAACAGACTCAGCTCACATGCGGCAAGCAAGGTGCATAACACCAATCTCGCCATCGGGGATAGAGTGCCGGAAATTTAGACAGCGACTTTTGGATACTCTTGGTGTTCTTTGCCCAAAACAAAATTGCCACCCGGTCCCATCGGACCTGGGTGGCAACCTATCAGAAACTGTGCGAGTTCTGTGTTGGGTGGTCAGTCAGGCTGCATCTGGATGCTAACAGCGCGGACCTCATACTGACCATCTAAGTGTGTTCGGCTGTGTTTCCTCCTTTTTCTGTAGTGCCCTAGGCACAGCTCAGTCTTCATTCCAGTGCTTGTGGTCTTCTTTGAAATCGTCGCGACGTTCTTGTGCTTCGTCCTGCGCGTCTTCGAAATTGTCCTTCTGGATCGCACCGCCCACGGCACCGACTGCGGCGCCAGCGGCAGCGCCGCCCACGATGCTTTCGCCAGCAATACCGGCGACCGTTGCGCCGACAACTGCGCCTTTGATGGCTTTATCGGTGACGTAATCAGCGTGAGCTGTGGCCGCCATGGTGATCAGAAGCGCGCCTGAGATCGGGGCGATAAAGAATTTCTTCGAGGTCTTCATTGGGTTCATCCTTGTTCTGGGTCAGCAACCACCTCGGCTGCTGTGTGCCATTGAACTAGGTGACCCGATGGCCAGCTTTCTTTTGGAGACGGGACAAGGTTTTGTGGATCTTGGACATCCTTCGGCCCCGCGCGCTGCAGGGTTCAAGCCTAGCGGCCAGTTCTACGGAACCTGGCAGGCGTTTCACCTGTCCATCGCTTGAACGCCACCGAAAAGGCGGCCTGATCCGCAAATCCAAGCATGAAGGCAACACGAGCCACACCCTCACCACTACGAAGCATCCGTTTGGACAGGTCGCACAGCACACCTTCCAAGAGTGCTTTATAGCTAGTTCCTTCAGCCGACAGGTGCCGGGTCATGGTGCGTCGCGTCAGGCCCAGCTCTGCGGCTATATCGTCGCCGTTTGGGATTGGTCCGGGAAGACGCTCTCCAAGCATATCCACAATTCGGTCGGAAAGGCTTCGGACCGCATCTGGCTGCGCCTTCAGTTGCTCTTCGCCATGCCGACGCAAGTGCCCCAGCAAAGTTGGGTCTGCGGTCGGGATTCGAAAGCTCATGCCATTTGTGGGTAAGCCCAACGCATATCCGGATTTGAACCCTACGACTTCGCATCCCGCCAATTCAGAGAGCTTTTTGCAATGCTCAGTGTCGTCCGTTTCCAACTCGATTGAGATCGGAGCAAGCCCGCCTGAGGTGATCTGTTGAACGCGCTTATAAAGACCAAATATCAGCATTTCGCGATGGCGAGGATATTGATGTGCCGGGATCACATTGCTTTCCAGCGTAATCTTGGGCTCATCGGGCGCTCCTACGACGTCCAGACGCAGGTCGGGGTCTTGCATAGCATAAAAGCGCTGTGTCAATGCCAGCGCATCTTCGACCGTTTCAGCTGCCCGTACAATGTACGCCAAAAGCGTTCCCGGTCCTTGCGCAGAAAGCCCCACCCGCGCAGCAAAGGTCTTGTCTTCGAGAACACGGCACACAGTTTCAACAGCGCCCGCTTCATGCAGCAGTTCGACAGTGGCATCCGGGCCGTCGACGACATTTGAAGGTGCACCTGCCATTTCCAGAATTTCTGGAAACGGAATGCGCGCGCCGGGTTCTTGCGCATAGCGCAGTCCAACACTTTGCAATCTGTAAGCGCTGATGCGTGGCACTTTTGCATCCTCCCCTGACTGGCACGCAACCCCTTGCTGTCACTGCAATTGTCCAGAAGCCAACAACAAATGTCCAGAACCCTAAGGATCGGGGGCGCGACGACGGTTAGGTCCGGGTCATCAGAAAGGACAAGGCAATGATCTACTTCGCAAGGTACTACCGCGTTTTCAAAACAATCCACGACTGCGCCAGACAGGAATGGTCCGGCGGCAACGTTCAAGGCCTGCGGGCTTCGACACTGGGCGAGAAAACACCGAACGGGCGTCGCTGGGATCCCCCCTACGCTCCAGCGGAACAGCCTTCAGAACCATCACAACAACCTACCGGGAACTGACGTTTCCTAAATCCAAAATCAACTTCCGCAGCGCGACTGCGAACAAAAGGACCTGAAACATGAAACCACCCGCGTTCCTGATGGCGCCCATACTCGGCGTCATCTCAACTCCTGCCCTCGCCGCTGGCGGCGACCCCAGATGGTGGGTCTCACCCAATCAAACCGACACCTATGCCTGGGTCGGCCTGATCGTTCTCTTCCTGGCGATCCTACTGGTCGTACACCTTTATGCGCGCTTTGAGCGCTACACCGAGCGCAAATCAATCGGCACTCCGCTGCGCACAACTGTTCCGGTAATGCTTACCATAGCCTTGGCGTACGAATTGATGCCCGCACTCAGCCACTTCAGCATTCTGCTACCAGGCGCGTTGATCCTGACCGCGATCGCCCGCGACTTCATGTTGTGGTGGCGTCCTTCGAAAGAGGAATTGGTAAAATGATTGAGCTGCTCGTCACATCTTTTCCGTTTGTCCTGCGCGTGATGTACCTGAAATGGCGCGGGCTACCGGTCACCCTCTACAATGTTCACCGGGCGCTGTTCATGTGGTTCGTACTGGCCCTGATCGTGTTCTTTGCCGTGTTCTACTATTACCCCAAATCCTACACCGGCCTTGTGCCCTTCAGAACCGTTCCGGTCGTCGCCGAGAATGGCGGAACGGTCACAGATATCTATGTAAAGGGCGGTGATCACGTCGCACCGGGCGATCCGCTGTTTGCCGTCGAGAACGCGTCTGAACAGGCCGCTGTAGATTTTGCGACACGCAAAGTTGAGGAGATCGAAAGCGCAAAACTCGCAGCTGAGTTGCAGGTCCAGACTGCCCAAGCCGTGCTGGATGCCGCAACTACTGCCAGAGAGCAGGCCGAGCTGGTGCTTATGGATCACAAGTCGCTTCAAGCAAAGGGCTCTGCAGCATTTCAGGTGAGTCAGCTGGAGCGCGCGCAGGCAACCTTGAGCACTCGGGAAGCAGAGGTTGAAGCTGCCGAAACGCAACTTGGCGTAGCGCAAGTCCAGGCGACTGCTGTTCTTCCTGCTCAACTTGCATCGGCGCGCGCGTCGTTGAAGCAGGCTCAGGTGGAGCTGTCAAAAACTCTGACGCTCAGCTCGGTCAATGGTGTAGTTGAACAAGTCACCCTGAATGTCGGATCGCGCGCAGCACAAGCCGCAATGAGCCCCGCTATGCTGATCGTACCCGACCGGAAAGATGCCGAGCGAGGACGTATCGTTGCTGGCTTCTCGCAGGTTTCCCGTACCGAATTGTACGAAGGAATGGCAGCAGAGGTGGCGTGTGAAAGCAACTTCAACATCTCAATGCGCAACACCGTTCTTCCGGCCAGGATTGTACGCATTCAAGACTCGATTTCTTCCGGTCAGCTTGCGCCCAGCGGTCGCCTGATCGAGCCCAGTGAAAAGGCAAAGCGGGGACAGATCGTTGTACATCTTGACCTTGTACACCCAGAGCATCGCGATCTTCTGGTGCCAGGTAGTGGTTGCATCGTCCAATCTTACACCACCAATTTCGAGGGTGACATGGAAGGAACAATTGTCGCTCACGGGATACAGGCTATGGGCATCATCAAGGCGGTCGGTCTGCGGGTCAAAGCCTGGTTTGGTCTGACCTCGGGTATCGGCCTGATCGGTGGTGGGCACGCTTAGTCGTATAAACAGCCTCTCTCCTAAAGATGCACGGCTTCCAACGAACGTTGGGAGCCGTTTCAGCATAAGGCCGGCAGGAAACTCTGATAAATATCGTATACTATTGGAACTCCAACACAATTTTCAGCTTTAATCTCAAGAGTCGTTACGCTGCAATAGCAGTCCTTCTCAGGAGCCTGCAGAATATACACAGACCTGAGTGACGGCTTCGGCTACTCACCTACCATTTTCTGCCTGGTTCTGATCGTCATGAATTTACGATAAGGGCACTACAGGTAACCAAGTATTGGGTAGCTATGACAAGGCGTCGATTATTCCTTTTGTTCCTCAAATGACAGTTCTCTCAAAACGCGAAAGCCAGCTACAGACGACCTGTTTTTGGGATCAGGACCCGCGCGGGCG
>NZ_JBQFRS010000010.1:0-154418 GCF_056537525.1 Ruegeria sp. CE12
CGCCCGCGCGGGTCCTGATCCCAAAAACAGGTCGTCTGTAGCTGGCTTTCGCGTTTTGAGAGAACTGTCATTTGAGGAACAAAAGGAATAACTAATGTCTTGTGAAAATTATCCCATACCTGGTTTCTACAGTCCCCTTGGTCTGGGCATCAATCCGGTTAGCCTCAACCCGATTGCCAACGCGATTGAAAAGTTGACGAAAATTAAGTTTCCTATCGACTTAGATGCGAGAATGGCAACTGGGATGAACAACGTAATTGTTGTGGGTGGTTCTGTTAGCGCGCCCGGATTCGGGGGGCTTCGCGGAGAAATGAGCTTTGACAAGGGTGGAAACCCGTATGGTACGAGTATTTCAGGAGAAGGCGGCTTCAATATAAGCCTTGGCGATATTCCACTCGGTTCGTCAACAATCACGATTAGTGGTGATGAGGTTACGTTTACCCTACCTAACGGTACCAAGGGTACTTACAACTCTGACACCATAAAATCTGACGTCGAAAGGGCCATGAAAGACTTTACGAAAGATCCGGCAAAAGCTGCAGCAGCAGGGGATGCGGCCAAAGCACTGCTGGACGGTATCAAGGAATTTGAGGGAGGAGCCGAGAAAGCGGCAAATGCCATTAGAGATTACATAGAAGATCACCTGCCAGACCCTTGCGATAATCCGGGCGAGGATGTGATTCCGGTTGTTAAAAACCCCGTATCGTCTCCTCTCGTTCTTGATTTGGACGGAGATGGTATAGAACTTACGTCGCTTAATGGTACGTCAACATTTTTTGATCTTGACGTAAACGGGTTTGCTGAAGCGACGGGGTGGGTTGCGCCGGACGACGCATTGCTTGCGTTGGATGTTGATGGTGATGGCCGTATCGAAAATGGTTCTGAACTCTTTGGGGACCAAACCGGCCATGATCATGGCTTCCTTGCGCTTGCTGAGTATGATGACAATGGTGACGGTGTCATCGATGCCAATGACGCTGTTTTTGATGATTTGTTGATTTGGCAAGACCTCAACGGGGACGGCGTCAATCAGGAGAATGAAACACGCAGCTTGACTGAAGCAGGAATAACTTCGATTTCAGTTAACGCCACTGCGACAGACTATGAGGTGGCTGGAAACGAAGTTCTTTGGGAAAGCAGTTTCACCTGGGCCGACGGAACAACAGGCGTGATTGCGGATGCGTTCTTTGCAACAGATACCGGATCCACCACCCCGATATTACCCGATGGTTTTACACACCATTCGGAAGCATTCATTCTTCCGGTGTTGTCCGGCTCAGGCGAGGTGGCATCCTCAATTGTTGCCTATTCTCTGGATCAGGACCTACGCGCCCAAGCTCACAGTTTATTAGAGCAATTGTCGAACGGTGATGTAAGTAGTTTCTTCGCCGCATTTGAGGATTTCCTTCTGAAATGGGCAGGTGTGAACGACGTGGACCCAGCAAGCCGTGGTATTCATGTCGACGCTCGCCATCTTGAACTAATGGAAAAGCTGGTTGGCTCTGGCTTTGCAGGCGGTGTCGACGTGAACCCCGGGCTGAGACAGGGAGAAGATCTAAAAGAAGCCTTCGAAGAACTTGTCCAAAGGTTTGCGATACGTTTCATAGAGCAGGCCCCGACCGCAAGTGACGCGCTTGAGTTGATGTCGGCCGAAGACCATCCGCTGAAAGCTCTTTCCGATATAATGGAAGTGATTTCGGCTTCCAATGAAACGGTTAGTGCAGATTTGGCAGATGTACTTTCTGGGCTTCAAAGCGCCGTTGATGCAGGCAACATCACTGCAAGCAATGCCGCAGCTGCGATTAGGTTAATGCAAGTTGATTTCAGTAAAAACCATGCCGACGCAGATGTTTTGTTGCAAACTGCCATGCAAGCAGCAGGTCTTGATAAGCTCTCCGAATTCTATCTGCAGCTCGTCCATGGTGTTGAATATGATATTGCGGTCGGTACCGACGACGCCAATACCCTGTCAGCATCCGGCAAAGGATACCTGGTTGGGCACGGCGGAAACGACTCTATTGTTGGCGGTCAGGACGGCAACGTCATCATTGGCGGCAAGGGGAACGACAACATTACCGGTGGCGTGGGGAAAGATGAATACATCTACAACCTCGGCGATGGGTCTGATGTGATCTACGACAAGAGCCACAACAGCAGCATCAACGACAAGTTGACCTTCACCGATTTGAATGCCGGGGATGTCACTTTCTCTCAGAATGCGGGCCAGGATCTGGTCATCGCGCTGAGCAACGGCGAGACAGTGACAATCATCGATCATTTCAGCAGTGATCGATACGACATTGAGCTTATTCAATTCGCCGATGGAACCGTACTCAACAGCCAGCAGATCCGCGACAAATCGGTCGCCGATCAGAAAGCTTCAGGTGCAGTTAGAGGATCGAACTTCGCCGAAAACTATGTACATACACAGGGGGATGGCTCGTATACGATCTGGGACAAGAGCCACGGCAGCAGTATCAATGACAAGCTGACCTTCACCGATGTGAATGCCGGGGATGTCACCTTTTCTCAGAATTCGGGTAAGGATCTGGTCATCACACTGAGCAATGGCGAGACAGTAACAATCATCGACCATTTCAGCAGTGACCGGTACGATATGGAGTTGATTCAATTCGCTGACGGTACCGTGTTCGACGGCCAGCAAATCAGGGACAAGACTGTGGCTGACCAGAAAGCTTCAGGTGCGGTGGGTGGCTCTTATTATGCCGAAAACTATGTCCACACACAGGGCGATGGCTCGTATTCGATCTGGGACAAGAGCCACGGCAGCAGTATCAATGACAAGCTGACCTTCACCGATGTGAATGCTGGAGATGTCACCTTTTCTCAGAATGCCGGCCAGGACCTAGTTATCACACTGAGCAATGGTGAAACGGTGACAGTCATCGACCACTTCAGGAGTGATCTCTATGATATGGAGCTGATCCAGTTCGCTGACGGTACCGTTCTCAACGGGCAGCAAATCCGTGACAAAGCGCTGAGTGGCGGTTCGGGTGAAGATACGATAATCGGGTTCTCGACAAACGATGTTATTAACGGAGGCGCAGGTAACGACGTTCTGACCGGCGGTGGCGGTGCCGATGAGTTTGTCTTTGAGACATCGTTTGGCAATGACACTATAACGGACTTTGCTGACGGAAGTGACCTTATCCGTGTCGACATTGTGGGTCTTGGTTTTGACGACCTCGTAATCACTCAGAATGGAAACGATTCTGAAGTGGATATCGCAGGGCACGGAACAATTACATTGTCCGGGGTCAATAGCAGTGCTCTGACAGTGGATGATTTCCTGTTCTGATCAATCGAGTTATTTGTCAGTCCAAAAATAGAGACAGCTCAGGCTCCATTAATTGAATTTGGGGCCTGACTTCTCCTTCTGAGACAGCCGTGTTGATAAAAACCCGGCAACTATGTGTCAGGTTTAACTGTGTGTTGAGCAGGCGCTGACCGAGCGTAAGCTTCAAGTTCAAGATGAGGGAGACCGACGGCACCTAGCTCAATGTAGATGCTGTCGCGACCCACGATGGGCAAGACATCCTCACCGATGAAGGTTTGCTCAGGCTCGAAGCAACTGATGTTGTCGGCCACTAAGCGGACGTTTGCTGCATTGCGAGAGTCTAACTCACTAACGGCAGCTTTGCGCAGCGAACTGACTTTACCGAGTTTATCTGAAGGGCCAATCTTTCTGTCTGGAAAAAAGCAGCGCCATGTATCATACGAGATGACCCAATCGCTGAGGACGATTCGACAGATGCGATTGTAGTGCATGCATAAGTTTTTGAAACCTAGCTTCTAAATACTAACGTAGATCCAAAGTCCTCCATCACAGTAGCTTAGGATTCTGGTCAAGTTTACTCGACCTTTTTTTCGAAACCCGCTCTGTCGATTTACTGTCGTCTTGGGCAACTGTGGCAGGCGATCTTTTTTCTGAAGTTTTAACTGACTTCTCTGGAAGTGCGTTGGTCGCGGTGTCAGGTGCAGAAGCAAAATTAGGAGCAACCTCGAATTCGCCACTAAAGAGCGCTGGTCGCTTCGCGCCCACAAAGTCGGCGAACACACCTAAGACCGACTTTGCTTCAACACTGAGTCCGGCCAAAACGGTTCGGCTTCGGGCATGAGCTCGCCCTTCTAACTCGCGAGCGACCTTGAAGAGAAGAGCGCTATTTTGTTCTTTGACAAAAAACTCTGCAATTATTTCGGCACGAAGCGAAGTGAACATATGATCCAAAGCGTCACTTGCCTGTCGCGCGATGACGCGACCGTTATTCACACCCTCAGAAATTACAGATAACACCGTATCTATGCTTTTCTTCACTCGGCTATCGCCAGAGTCGCCATATGTAACCCCTGAATACAGCATTTGATGACGAACTTGCGGCTGCTCGAAAGCAAGTTTATCGAGTGCGGAATCCAGTGCTATGCATGCAAATGATGCTGAAAGATATGCGCCACGAAGTGCTTGCTCGCGATGCTGCGGTCGAGTTGCCGCGCGTTCAGAGAAAAAACGAAATGAATTAATCGCTCTATTGAAGGCTGGAAAAGGAGCTAAGCTTACAACGGCAGACTTGCCGAAATTTAATTGTCTTATCCAATCACCGTCCTGCTTATGACCAGCAATGAGGCTAATGCTACCCTCGAGCTCTTCAAGGCTTAGGCGGTCCTTAAGAAAGTTTTCACCAACCGAGGACCGAAGAAATGCCGCAGTCAGTAGCGAGACTTTCTGTTGGCGAGCGAAGCGGGCGACTTTCTGGCTATTATCTGTTGTAGTTACGAATGCTTGATCACAGTCGAGCGCAAGCTGCATTCCACGGGACCACATGACGCGTTCGAGTGCTTTCGGCGATTTTTTATCCTTAACGTCGACTAGTGCCCGAGAGCGACCGACGGTCCCTTGACGCCCATAAAGCCAAACGTCAACATCCGTGACCTCTTCGTCTTCGAAGTGTATCCAAGCGCCTCGAATCGCAACGTAGCCTTGACGAGCAAAATACGCCCTAGCTAGTTCCTCAAGTCCTGCACCCTTAGCCAACAAACTCAAACTCCACTTCTTAAGCGGTTCAGCGTTTCATGTACAAATCGCTTGTCTGCAATTTCATTCCTCATACGTACCTCCGTTCTCGCCGCATGGGGACCCTTAAACGCTCTCGCCGGCGAGCCATCCAGTAGTACTGCCTCTTGGGCTGCGGCACCACCTCGGACGATTGTTAAAGCAAGTTCACCAACGTCTTTCTTTAGTAGCCGCATAGTGAACCGGCCGCGGCGACGTTCAATAACTTCGACAACTTGACGAGCTTCTAGCTCGCGATAATCCTCGCCTATCGCACGGATGCCACCGGCACGAGCAGCCAGCTCATCTCCTCTTATGAGTGCTTTGATGAGGTCTTCCGGCATAGTGATTCTTCCTCGAGTATAGTTACTGCGAGTCTGCCCATATGTTAGTGACGCGATTAAAGCCTTTGCATCATCAATGGGGTCTTCCTCGAATGGCCGACCGAATTTCTGAAAATCATTGGGGGATGCCACGTACCCAACGGACTCGGTACTGTTGCTCACCTCCATACGGTCGAACAAGCCTACGCTGATGAGCCGCTTGTAGAGCTCGAAACCAAGCATTTCCTGAACATCGACATCGTACAACGCGCCCTGTTGTTCCAACTTCTCATGTACTTCACTCAGACGCGCACGCTCATCTGTCTTTAGATCTTCGAGCACTTTATGTGCCTTTTTAGCGTATTGCCCGTCGCGAAATGTATGCGAGTTAAACAGCAAGCTGTGCCCAGGCTCACCCTCCTCGTCTATCAACGCCGTTGCCCTCGACAAGTCAACGAGCGAGGTTGCTGCTTGCTGCCCAAGCCTATGGGTGTCGGAGATGTACTCCTCTGCTTCCGAGCGTTTCATCGGCTTGTCAGAAACATGTTCTGAAAGGTCCAAAATTGCCAACTCGTCATGAGATGGATTTTGCGCCTCAAAAACTTCGACCGTTGTTTCCAGTACCGCTTGAGTTGTTGCGCCTAATACTGCAACCGCCCCATTCTCTGAAACGTCAATCCTACCCGCATCCTTTAGGATTTTGAGCCCCATTTGCCGCGAAGGCTTATCAATATCGTTTAGATGACAAGCGTTGCTCACGGTCTCGCTGGAGATTGTGAAGGTGTTCTCTGCATCTGATTGTCGGCGAAGCAAATTGTACAGGCGCCCAATCTTGCCAGAATACGAAATGTTTTCCAACCTCGCAGTCCCAGCGCCAGAGTATGCGTCAAGGCTTTTGGATTGAGCAAGTAGCCACGCTCCTTTAGTTTTTGCTTCCATCCCTTTTGGATTCCTACCATTGTTCTACTCACAGCGGAAACTAATCAGAAAAATTATTAATTGTAAGCACTTAACACATGTATATTGCAATTTTCTCACCAAATCCCACTACGCCAATCGCGATGTCTACTTACTTTTCTAGCCTGCGGGAAGACACAGGTGTGGCGGTTCATTTTTAGGAAGAATCTTAGTTTTACCTCATGTAGCTGGCCGAAAGGCTTACATGCAGAGCAGTCAAAAAAATTGATGCACTATGCCTGTTGACAGTCAGTTGACCGTGAAGTGCACCTTTCGAAAGTTCGGATTGGCGTGCACGAGTGTCGGCTACGAGCCCAGAGCTACGGATGGTATATTGGCAAGCCCATCACGTAGTAGACTGGCAAAACGAACGATAGAAAATGTGCAAGTGTTGCCAAAGGGTTTTCAATCGCGACGCGCAACATCGACTTTTCCAAGTGGAATATCTTTACCGTATCAGCCCGATATCGCGGAGAAAATGCCAACAATACTCCATACGTTCCAAGCATCGACATGGCGACAACGGCAACGCTTTGATCCTGTGTCATAGTGAGGCCCTGAATTTTGTTTGAATAACTTTGCGCAAAGTTTGCTCATGTTTCAATGGCAGCAAAGTCCGCTCGCCAGTCATCCGGCCCCGGACTGTGAACGACAGCTTTGTGCAGTTTGCGGACCGCTGCACGAGCGAAAGGCGGAAGTGGGATCAAGGGCAGCTTCGGGCTCGAAGCAGAGAAGCCTTAAGTCGCCTCCAAGCCGAAAAAAAAGATCAAACCTGCTATTTCTCTGGGTTTAGTCAAGCTATTCTCTTCTCGGTTATGTCGATTTTCTAGCAGTCTTACGGCGTATTTCTGCCGCAAGATTATCAGCCTCTGTCAGAAGTCGAAAAACCTCTTTCCGCACTGCGTGAAATCGATCTAACTCAGCCGGCGCCGACAATTGAATGTCTTGCATTGTAATCGGTGCAGCAGCTTCACTATCAAGGAACTTTTCCATACGTGCGATACGTTTTCCTTTGTCGCTTGGATCTTGCTGGTCTAAAAACACGCGCCAGTGCTTCTTGCCTTTACTCTCGTTGCACGAGCGGCAGCACGGCACCAAATTTCTAATTTGGTGGCCATAACCTGAGTACTCTCCGTCCAATACTAAATTGAAGACATGGTCCCAAGTCGCAGCGTCTGCTCCACAATATGTGCATTCAAGATCAGCTTCGGGATCTTGTCCAAGATCGCGAAGGGCTACAGCAACCGCTTCGCTAGAGTATTTGTCGAATGATGCAATCGCAGATGCAAATGCGCCTGAGAATGTACTTTTTCGGGCCATAATCCTTGAGGCTTTGAGATATTTCTTAATTTTATCCGCCTTCATGTCGTTCCCAAATCTCAACACGTTTAACTATAGATTGTTGGTACCAAAGCACGATTTTTCAAAAAGTTTCAATGATTTGAATGCAGTTTCTTGCAAATCAAATTCTGTCGCCATCCTCACCCAACAATCGAGCTTCGGCTGTACCTGTTCGCCCCCCCACGTGTATGGCGCGCGCTTCACAGCGCAGGGTTCCGAGGTCGGGGCGAATTGGGGTACGAACTCGAGGCCTGTTAGCTGACGGCAAGGTGCAGTCGCGTCAACGCGTTCGTTCCCAGGTCCAGATCGCGTAATCCAGTTGCCGAGGAGTCCAGGCGAAACCGCGCTCAGCCAGATTGGGAACCGCATTCTGCAATATTGATCTGGCAAACTCCGGGGTGACACGCTCGGGTTTCGTGTTCACCGCCTTAGCGATGTAGCGCTGAACCATCCGGTCCGGTTTGATCAGGTTGTCATTGCCCGCGAGCATCCGAAAGTAGTCGAATGAAATCCCGCTTCCCTGACCCGGAATGCCGCGGACCTGTTTTTCGACCGTTGTTAGCCGGGTATCGGTCAAGTCCCCGAAATCTTCGATCCTGATTTTCTTCAAAGCTGCGGCAAACTGACGAACCGCTTCCGCTTTCAGAATGCCCGAGCGGGTGGATGTGCGTTGCCTGTTGCCGAAGAGGGTGCCAGCCATCTGCTCCGGAGTCAGGCCATCAAACAGCGCCAGAAACTCACTGATGGTGTGCTCGCCGGTTGAGCGAGGCGCATCCGGCGCCAACGACATCGTCCAGCCCTGGCGTTCGCAAAACCGGGCCACCGCGTTTGCGGTAGAGGTGTATGTGACGCCAATCGAAAACACCGCATCAATTACACATAGCGGCAGGGAGGCGTAGAAGAACTCCCCGGGCAGGGGCAACGGTTTCAGCCCGGTTTTGATGACGTGGTCCGCGAGCTGTTTTGCCTGTCCTTCAATTGTCGCCCGAAGTTCGCCGGCCGCTGTCTCTGAAATCAACATATCAATTCCTTTTGTCGTCGTTCAGTGACATCGACAAATGCTCGCTGCAAAATGGAAGTCAACACAAAATGTCACTGATCGTCTGTAGACGGATTGGCGACATCCCGGGCCATTGGGCTACATGGATGTTCGGGATCGTCTTAGTGGAAACATGCGGCGTCTGCGCCGGTCGAAAGACTGGTCGCAGGAAGAACTTGCGCATCAGTCCGGCATCCACAGAACCTACATCAGTGATCTCGAGCGCGGCGCCAGAAATCCTACGATTGAAGTGGTGGACAAGATTGCCGTGGCGCTTGGTGTACCCTGTGGAGAGTTGCTGGACTAATCAATGTTGCCGGAAGGCTCCGTGGCTTTCTTTTGGGTGCAGGCTGGTGCCGTTTCGGGGCTTGTCCAGTGCCTTGATTCCTCAGGGAAATTTGAAGGCACGGCGTTTAAACGTTTAGTATTATTGAATAAATTTTCCTTCAGGTGTCAGAAATTTCTTGCCGCACGTGGGGCGAATCTGTAAGTACGATGCTGCTAAATGATTGCGAAGTGAGAAGGTTCGGAGGTCTTCCTCTCTCACGCTGCGCCAGCGGCCCTTCGCATAGGACTTACCGATGTTAGTCCGGCCTCCCATACATCACGTCAACTGCTGTGCTGCTCAGGCGGTGCGGTTTTTTTGTGTCACGGCTTCGGGCGTGCACGACTATTATGGGAAAGGAGTCCCGATGAAAGAGAATGACGCAAATCGAAATGCGCTCACGTCGCATCACAGTCTTATCGACAGGCGCTTTAATGTGAATCCAAACTCTCTTGTCGACAATCATCTTCTGTCTGCAAAACCGACGGAAGAAGAGGTGTCCCGGTTTGAGCAATGCTTGAGATCCAGGAGTGTCTTGACGCCAGTTCTTATTGACAACGAAGACAGGATAGTTGCGGGTAGCGGATTGGTAAAAGCCGCGATCCGCCGCGGATGCGATGTCATTTCTGCTTACAGACTTGACGAGTTCAGTGCGGAAGATCTGAAAGTTTATGCAAAATCACTGATCCGCTTTACTGAACTTCTGCGTTTGGATCGTGATCTGTTTCTCGCTGACGTAGAGCAAATTGGTGCGTTGGCCGACATCATAGAATGTGTGGCCAAAAGTCCCTGCGATGCGGGCGATAATCTGACCGTCTGACTGGTTGGAGCGCGGACATCTGCGCTCCGACAACGCAAAGCGAAGTGATCGGTGGGGGGCCTGCCGATCTTGTGCCGGAAGATTCCGGCCCTTCGCACGGATCTGTTGATCCGGCCTCTTCCTGAAACAGCGCAGACCGGTTCTCCGAACGGAGATCTGATCTCTGTCAGGGCGAGCCGGCTGCGCGCATTTGAAAGGCCCCGAAATGGCTGACATTAAAACCCTGCCGGAGGAAACCCGGCTGAAAATCGTCTATCGCAAAACGGATGATCTGATCCCCTATGCCGGCAATGCCCGGACACATAGTGACAAACAGATTGACCAGATTGCAGCGTCGATCCGGCAGTTTGGCTTCACCAATCCTGCATTGATCGACGAAAATGGCGGCATCATTGCCGGCCATGGTCGCGTTGCTGCAGCCAAACGACTTGGCACTGCTGAGGTACCGACAGTTAAACTTGCGCATCTGTCGGACGCAGAACGGCGTGCCTATGTCATTGCTGACAACAGACTGGCTGAACTGGCCGGCTGGGATCGCGACATCCTGAAAATCGAATTCCAGGCGCTGGATGAGTTAGAGCTGGATTTTGATCTGGAAATTACCGGCTTTGAAACAGCCGAACTGGATTTGTTGCTGGATGACGATGATGAAGAAACAGCGGACCCGGCCGATGAGGTGCCTGAACCTGCTGAAGAGCAGGGAATCACGAAGCCCGGTGATGTCTGGATTCTTGGTACGCACAGACTGATCTGCGGCGATGCACGTGATCCAGAAACACATGCACGCCTGATGGGCGATGATCGCGCGCGCGCTGTGTTTACCGATCCGCCTTACAACGTCAAAATAGATGGTCATGTCTGCGGCTCAGGTGCCGTGAAACACCGTGAGTTTGCTATGGCCGCCGGTGAGATGGATGCCAGTGCCTTTACAGCCTTCTTGGAAGCGTCGCTCGGAGCCATGGCGGGTGTCAGCGTTGACGGTGCCATTCACTTTGTCTGCATGGACTGGCGCCACATGCCGGAGCTGCAGTCAGCCGGATCCAAAACCTATTCAGAGCTGAAAAATCTGATTGTCTGGGCCAAGACCAATGGCGGCATGGGTGCGTTTTACCGGTCGAGACATGAACTGATCTATGTCTGGAAAGTCGGAACTGCTCCGCATCTCAATACTTTTGGCCTTGGTGAGAATGGCAGATACCGGACGAATGTCTGGGATTATCCCGGAGTGAACAGCTTTGGTGGAAATCAGAAAGATCTGGAACTGCACCCGACGGTTAAGCCGGTGGCGCTGGTGGCGGATGCGATCAGAGATGTCACTCGGCGCGGTGATTTCGTGCTGGATGGCTTTGGCGGATCCGGCACGACCCTGATAGCTGCAGAGCGTTTTGGCCGCAGAGCCCGCCTGGTGGAGCTCGACCCGATCTATTGTGATGTTATCTGCCGTCGATTTATGGCGCAGACAGGGCAGCAAGCTGTTCTGGCCTCCACTGGTGAGACATATGCTGAGATGGCCGCTCATCGCGCTGTAGAGGCTATGGCTCCGGCGACGGAGGCTGCAGAATGAGTGATCAGACCAAAACTCAGGTGGGCTATATGCGCCCACCTGAACACAGCCGCTTCAAAAAGGGGAAATCCGGCAATCCAAAAGGCCGGCCCAAAAAGCAGGATGATATTCTGTCTCTGACGCAAAAAGTGCTGAAGCGCAAAGTCAGGCCGAAGGGTGCAGAGAAACAGATGCCAATTAGCGAAGCCCTGATCCGCAAACTGCGGGAGCTGGCTCTGTCCGGTGACCGGCGTGCCATGGACCTGCAGCGGCGTATCCTGGAAGAGGCTGGTGCTGCTCAGGCTGCTGAGTGTGATCCGAAGGAGAAAAAGCAGCGGATCCTGACAGCGCTCCGGAAGATGGGTGTCAATGTCATCGACGATGGAGGTGGAAATGACTGACACTTACGACATCGGCTATGGCAAACCTCCAAAATCCAGCCAGTGGAAGAAAGGTCAGTCCGGCAATCCGAAAGGTCGGCCGAAAACCCGTTCCGATCTGGTTAAAGACGCTGCAGCGATCCTGTCGGAGCCTGTTGCAGCCCGCACACCTGACGGCCGGACTGTGTCGCTGGACGGATATGAAGCTGCCTACCAGGCGCTCTGTAAAAAAGGTCTCAAAGGTCACGTGCCGTCCCTGATCAAAGCGATCAACATCATGCTGGAGGTGCAGCCGGAAATGGATGCCAGAGAAAACCAGGATAAACAGCGCCGCGAACAGATACTCGCAAGGCTGGAAAAAATGGGTGTCGATGTCAGTGGTGCCAGACGCGCATCTGCTGATACAAGCTGAAAAGTTTTGCCACTGATTTAGCGTCCAGACACGGCTCGGATCAGGGGCGATGGTGTTATACCCGCCGCCCCTGCCGAACATAGTCCCAGGTGTGTCGACCGGGTATCAGCGATATCTGCCAGCCAGTCGCTCTATGGCCCGTATGCGGGCGTCAGCGTGGTTCAGCAGGGCCTGAATGGACCGTATCAGCTCTCCGGCCTCTTCTGCATCTGTCAGCGGGTGCTGGCCCATCAGGGCCAGCGTGGCCGCATCCTCCAGATTGCCCGTCAGCTTGGCAAAAACAAAACTGAGCTGTTCCCGGGTTACGTCGTCCATGACTGCAGTACGGCTTGCCGGGCCATGGAAGTCGAGCGAATTCTGCACTGCCTTCGAGTGTGTTGCAAAACGGGTTGAGCATCGTGACGATATTCAGTTCCCAACCTGCGTTAACTTCAGATTCACTCCAATGTTTCCAGAATGTTCTTGCTTCGCGGGACTCTGGTCGCCATAGTGACAAAAAAATTCCCCGCGAAAATCTGAGGCGCGGGAGCAGAGGGCAAGCAGAATGACCGAATTTGAATTGTTGTTGCAGAAAACCGGGCATTCGGTTTCTGAAGCTGCGGAAATCCTGGGTTATTCTGAAAGTCACATCTACCGCTGGAAACGTGGAGAGGAAACCCCGCGCGAGGGGGTCATGAACCTGTTGCGGATGGAAGCCGAAGCGCGCCAGCCGTATACCTCCGGCGCGGCATTTTCTTTCATTGACCTGTTTGCCGGTATCGGCGGCCTGAGAAAGGCGATGGAGAGCGTGGGCGGGCGCTGCGTTTTTACGTCGGAATGGGACAAATACGCTCAGCAAACCTACGACGCCAATTTCGCGGATAACCGCCTCATCGCGGGCGACATCACTCAAATCGAGGCCGAAGAGATCCCGGAACATGACGTTCTGGTCGCCGGGTTTCCCTGCCAGCCGTTTTCGATTGCCGGCGTTTCGAAAAAGAACGCACTTGGCCGTGCACACGGATTTGATGACGAGACCCAGGGCACACTATTCTTCGATGTGCTGCGGATCCTGAAACATCACCGTCCGGCAGCCTTCATGCTGGAAAACGTGAAAAACCTGCGCAGCCACGACAAGGGCCGGACCTTTGAGGTCATCATGCGGAAACTCCGTGATGAACTAGGTTATCATGTGCCTGAGCCTAGGGTCATTGATGCTGCCCATTTTGTACCTCAGCACCGGGAGCGGATTGTCATTGTCGGCTTCCGCGAAAACGTACCGTTCAGCTTTGATGATGTTCTATTGCCGCCCCATCGGGAGCGCCGGATGCGGGATATCCTGCATCCGGAAAACGGCATTGAAAACCCGGAAGAGCACTACACTCTGGGCAACGACGCGATCGTTAGCGACAAATACACTCTTACTGATAAGCTCTGGAAATACCTTCAGGACTATGCCGCGAAACACAAAGCCAAAGGCAACGGGTTTGGCTTTGGTCTGGTGGATGGCGACAGCATCGCCCGAACTCTGTCTGCACGGTACTACAAGGACGGATCCGAAATTCTTGTGAGCCGGGGTGAAGGCAATAATCCTCGCAGGCTCACACCGCGCGAATGTGCCCGCCTGATGGGGTATCCGGAAGATTTCCGGATCCCGGTTTCTGACACCCAGGCCTATAAGCAGTTCGGGAACTCAGTCGCTGTGCCGGTATTTGCCGAAGTGGCCCGGATTATGGAGCCGCATGTCCGAGCAATCCTGGAAGGGCAGGGGAAGGTACCTGTTCGCAAAGCTGGCTGACGTACACGACCGCCAAACCCGCAGCCGCAACATGGCGGCTATCCGAGGTGCGGATACCAAACCGGAACTGATCATCCGGCGCGGGCTTCATGCCCGGGGATTCCGCTATCGCCTGCACGGCCGCAAACTGCCGGGTCGGCCGGATCTGGTGCTGCCAAAATATCAGGCCGTAATATTTGTAAACGGGTGCTTCTGGCATGGTCATCAATGTCCGCTGTTCAAGTGGCCGAAAACGCGCGAAGAGTTCTGGCGGGACAAAATCGGCGGGAACGCGGAACGGGATCAGAGGAACCTGGCTGCTCTGAAAGCATCAGGCTGGCGCGTCGGTGTTGTTTGGGAATGTGCACTGAAAGGGAAACGCCGCCTTCAGTCGGCACACGTCCTCGATTGCCTTAGCGAATGGCTCGAGGGGGATGCAGCAGATTGTATGATCGAAGGTCAGGATCAGGAGACCACTGACACTCTCGCATAAAGTTCCCGCAACGCCGCTTCCAGGCGCGATGTCCCGATCCGCCATTGCGGCCGGACCTTCGCGCTCCCGTCTGCGTAGATTGTGTGGGCGGGGTCATAGTAAACCAGACCAGATGCGATCGCGCGCAGCAGACGCCAGACATCGGTACCTTCACACATGAACCATGGTGCGTCGAAGCAGTATTGATCGCCCCCTCTATCAGGATCCTTACGGAACCCGGCAGGCACATAGGCTGCCAGCGCGTGTTTAGTGTTCCAGGAATTAGCAAGTTTTTCGAGAGACCAACCGCCAATCAGTCTCCCGGTGTCCGGATCTGAAATTCCAACAAAGATCTCATCCGGGTTGTCGTCGAACTCACCGCTAACAGGGTTAAACCCTGAGACCCCAAGAAGGTATCCGGTCGAGTTGCTCCGTTTACCCGCGCGATGCACGCCAGTGAAGCGGTGAGAGCCGTCTCCCTTTTTTCCTTCCCAGCCGTAAGTCATCATGAAATCGCGAAAGGTAAGATCGCCTTCAGCGCCCATATCCGCTGTCGGTGTCATCAGGCTGATTTTGTCACCTCTGAAGGACTTGATTTCATGGCCATACGCATCGGGTTCTTTTAGCGCGTTGGTCTCGACGCCGAGCAGTGCCTCCAGCGTGTATCCGGCGCCCTGGTTTCCTTTGAACGGAACGATGGTACCACCCTTGTTTCTGACAGACGGGTGCCACCCGGCAGCGACAATCCCCCGAAGCTCGCGGGTCAGCTGTTCCTGGGGAGTTACTGTTGCATCGCCTGTGACATTCAGGATGCCAAGGACACCTGATATTCCCGAGGGTGCGAGTTTGGGGAAATCCGCTACGACCGAGTCATCACGTTCGGTCAGAAGTAATCCGAAGATTTCGCCCGCCCGATTGGCTCCGAGGCCCAGGATGCGTTTTCCGAACTTCGCTTGTTTAGATCTCCAAATGGCTTCAGGCGCCCATTCTCGTCCTTTCAAGAACCCTGACAACCGGGCTTCCGGATACTGGAAATACTCGATCAGTTTCGTATTGGGTGCGTGATATCGGCTACCATCTGCATCGAGCCAGAAGAAGTTGAGATGCGCCTCAGTGATCGGACGACCTGCGGAAGAGTTGCTCTTCTTAGTGCTGCTGCTTGGTTTGCGCAGGCGGATTTCGCGCACGGGAAAAGCGTTCACCAGCCCTTCAAGCTGGCTGGCAAGAACTATCTGGTTTTTATCGTTGTCCTGTTTAGGAGCAAGAATCTTGACGTAAATCCGGTCAACGTCTGCATCACTGAAAAGGTTTCGAAACTGATCGATTGATGAAATGCCCATGCGCGGAAACTAGCGTAATGGTCGTATCGAGCACAATGGGTGGTAGCGGCCCTTATAGGCCGGGACAAAAAGAGGTTCGGCAGGTTGGTCAAATACGACGGGCAGAACGGCTTTTCAGAGGACGCGATGCAGGGGCTTAAGGACCTGGAAGCACGAACGCCGCCACCTGAGGCAATCACCGAACCGGCTCACGCACCCAGTTATGCTTACCGAAACCGACTGTCGCCAAAGAACGCAGCTGGTGGCGGCTTGGTGAAGGGTGATGACGGGGCAAAACGCCCGCATTATTGGGGCCACCGTGAGCGATTGCGGCAACGGTTTCCTTGGCCAATCGTAGTGTCGTTAGGACCAGCTCACCAGATCGCCTAACCTGCAGAGACCGCGGCGCACCAAACCGCCGTGGGAAACCAGTCACCAGGTTTGATTGAGATGCACGATCGCCACGTAGCCCGAGAGATCCCTCCCATCGATGTTCCGGTAGCGGACCAGCACCAGACCATTCTCCTCGGTACCCTTCTTCACTTCGACAGGATGACCGATGGGGAGCCTGTCGATCGTGGTTGATTCAAGGAATGGCCCAACATGCACTTTGAGAGTTTGGCTCTCGATGTTGACCGAAGAGCTGACCCATGGGTTCTCTTTCTGCACCTGAATGATGAACGGTTGCTCCGGGATTTCGCAGTCTTTCTGATCTACAGGTGCGAGAATGCAAGAATTGAGTGCCATGACGAGGGTGACGACCGCCGAGAGGCGACCGATTGCCTGCCAGGTTCCGGACTCTACACCCACGGGTGCTCCCATTTGGGTCGCCCGCTGATGTGCCTTCTTGCAGGCTTCCACGACCACCTTTGCCTGCTCGATGTTCTCTGGCGGCCCATTCAGAAGATACTCGACCTGCGCCAACTGTTTATTTATCTGGTGAGACAGCTCGACTTGACCAGCTCTATCCGCCTTCAGCACCATCACGTCCCGGAGGATTTGTTTCCTCAATTGAAGCTGCCGCCTCGGGTTTTTGCCGTTTCGGCTTAGCCGGCTAGCAAGCTTCCTGATCTCTTGGCGGGCACCAGCGATTGCTTGCCGCACCAAAGCCTCGAAGGGGAACGCCTTCGGGAGGGCCATAGCCCCACCGCCACCGCTCGAACCGGCTCCCCAACTGCCCTGCGACGACGCGGCCATGCCACCATCCAAATCCGCTGTGGGCTCGAGAGGCAACGCGCAAAGTAGCGCTTCCCAGATCCGCTTGGCATCCTCGTCGCTGACAGGTCCCTCCCCCCTTGGTACCCATCGTTCCCCATCTCCAGCGAATATCTGGAGGGGCAAGCTTTCCGCTGCAGTAGTCAGCGCCAACTTCGTCCATAGATGCTGATCGAGCGATGTTCGATCAAGCAGTTCGCAAGCTGGAAGCTCTTGGGACAGCAGCGTGATGAATTCTTGGGGATTAAAACGCGGCATGGTTCCTCCCTGGCAATTTGCGTATCAATGTGTTAATCAATTTGTCCCATTATGAGTGGACCGCGCCACCGATCAAGTCTGCAGTGTTCCTGTGATTTCTGCCGACAACACTCACCTCATCTGGTTCCGAGAACTCGAAGGACAGCAGCTTGGTGGGCAGTGGCTTGTTTGATAGCTTTATCGGCCCTTAGCCGACATTGAGTGTGATGTTCGGATGCTGCGTTAGCAGCTCACTTAGCTGACATTCGTCCACGGTGCAGCATTTCAATTGGAACCCAAGTCAGCACCGCAGACCTAAGTGGCCATCCACTATTGAAACTTGGATCAGCCTTTGGTTGACTGAAACACCAGCGGCTACGCATTTTAATGGGTTCGCAAATTAACCCCAAAATTGGATTTCTCAATGACAGGCACCGAAAGCGACGGCCAAACATATTCAGCTCCCATAATCGATACAAATCCGAAGATAGCAAATCTGGCACTTTCTTGGCGCACCCCGCAATATAGTGCCGAGGATGGGCTCGGCCCCATGGGTAGTATGCATGAAGCGGGCTCGTCGCTTGTTGCGATCAGCAAAGAAACCCCAGCAGGCACCACCGTCATCGGAAGCGGTGTAATGGTTGCCCGAGGACTGTTGCTGACGGCCACTCATGTTTTGGATGAGTTCAGAGGGTTAGGGTTTGGTCCGGTGTGTATGAGCTTTTTACCTAAGGGCCCTCGCGTATGGTTGCCATACGCGTCAACAACAGTGAGCGGCCAGAGCAAATATGATCCTAACCATAGCGTCGTCTCTGACATTTCCCTTGTTAGCTGCACCCTAAACTCGGATGCCATACCGGAGGAACCGCTCATGCTGACGCCCATGCGAGTGGCATTGCCGCTCATCGGGCAACGCCTCTGGGCCTTTGGTTTCCGTCATCAGGCCATTTCGGAAAATATCCCGTTAGTCACGCCCTTTGTATCTTCAGGTCGCGTGTCAGGGGCGTTTCCCTATGGGCGCGGCGAGCGCATGCCTTCGCCTTGCATCGAAGTAGACATGGACACACTCGGCGGAATGAGCGGTGGGCCGGTTTTGAATGATAAGGGCGAATTGATTGGAATCGTGTCATCATCCTGGGAAGGCGGGCCTTCCTATGTCACGTTAATCTGGGACGTGCTTAGAACAACAGTTGATACACCACCGGGTCTTTTTGAACGCTGTGAAGAAATCAGCTTGATAGGCGCGTCAAAGCTGCGGGCCGCGCGGGTTTTGGGCGAAGTTCAAAATAAGCCTTGGGGGGATGTGATTATTAAATTCTCCGAGGAAGAGAGCGACCTTTTTGAGCAATCGAAATCCTATTTTGCCAATGATGAAGCGCTTCCGAAGGACCCGCACAGGTTCACTTCAGCCAAAGTGGAAGGTTTTGCAGAGAGGTATGATGAACAACTTGAAGAATTCGTCGAGCAGGCAGCTGAAGCCGAACTCTTGGCACTTCCACTTGCAGCATGTTTGTCCTTCCTTAAAGCAGGCGACGTTCCGGCACGCTTTCTAGATAGTATTTCGCAGGTCACGGCGGAGGTGTTGGAGGGGCTCGAGGACTTTGAAATTATTTCCATCCGTGACGAGGGCAGCGGTCTCCTGAAATTGCGCTGCTATTTTCATCTTCGCACCGTTGCATGGACTGCCTCTATGCCCCAGCGGGCCTATGACACACTCGACAATTCGTTCAGCGATAGATTTATGTTGGCGCAGGGGCATGCAGACAATGTCGATTTGGAGCTTATACAACGATGCGTGTTTCAGGCAGAAATGAACTTTAAGCTTGCCACCGAAGCATTCAGTTCATTCAATCTCATTTGGCTTGGGGTGCGTCATCGGAAGAAATAGTAGTAAAGGGCAGTCCATAGCGCCGCAAACGAACGGTATCTGCCGCCTGCTCTACGTTCTGATGCGGCCCTTCGCAGTCATTCATTAGATCTACCAAATGCTGCCGCTGCATTCCCAACAACAGACGTTCATAACTCCGCCGAACTTCTCTTGCTTCTAAGTCGGTGTTGTCAGAAATAGCAGTTGGCGCGTGACTTTTGTGGCGAGGCTGAATAGCATCTACCCTATGTATGACCATTGGGAAGATAAGGTACGGCGCCCATCCACCAAGGCCCTATTTTGTGCAATTGTTAGGATGCTGGGTCCTTGGAACCGACATTTTCGAGCAAACTCATGAGAGACTTAGCGACAGAACCCAAGAAGGCTTACCGTCACCTCGGAAGTGAAAACGGTCAAGCCTTCATTGGTTTGGTGGCGGACTTTAGAGCGGCCATCTTTGCCGGGGATGTACCGATGGGTCCAATTTCGGCCACCAGAGTAGGAGACAGTTTCGAATTAGACTGGTTCGTATCGTCTGGTTGTACGCTGAAAACAGTGATAGCTGCACGCGGCGCCGGGGACGAAGCTTGGAAAGATTCTCATAGAATCCAACTAGAGGCTCTAAAGATTGGCGGGGAGATATTGACTTAATGTTTGAACCAGACTGGGCTTCCCCACCGGGTGACACGATCTCTCGACTGGCTACCGCAGGCAATCTGTCTGTGCACGACTTGGCCGAACGCATAGGGTTCGAAGAAGACGTGCTCTCTGGCATCATGGACGGCAGAACCCAAATTTGCGATGAGATTGCAGACGCACTATCCAACGAACTCGGTGCATCGCGCCAGTTCTGGATCGAGCGTTACAATCAATTTCTTGACGACAAAGAGCGCATTGCTGGTTCTGCTCAAACAGAGACGCTTTCCACATGGGGGCAGTCTTTTCCCGCCAAAGCATTGCGGCAACTAGGCTGGCTGCCGAAGGGCTCTCGCGGTGAGCGGTTATCCAAAGACATACTAGATTTTTTTGGGTGCGACAGCATCCAAGGTTGGAATGAGCGCTACTCATCTGGGATAGGCCAAGTTGCGTTTCGAACGTCTTTTGCGTTTGAAACTGATGAAATGGCAACATTGGCTTGGCTGCGCGTCGGTGAGGTTCAATCCGAAAGCTTGGCTCTCGCGAGGTTTTCTGCGAACGACTTCAAAAACCGTTTGCCTGAATTGAAGAAGTTGTGCGCACTCAAGCGCCCTGAGTTGTTCTTTCCAAAACTTCAGCAAGCTTGCGCCGAACACGGCGTTGGTCTTGTTAGTTCGAAGGCACCGACAGGTTGTCGAGCAAGCGGTGCCACTTGGACGTCGGCCAAGGGCAACCCTATTATTTTACTAAGTTTCCGATATCTGAGTGAGGACCATTTCTGGTTTACCTTTTTTCACGAAGCTGCGCACGTAGTTCTTCATGGCACTGACCACATTTCGGTAGATGGCAGCGACCCGTCGCCTTTAGGTGTGTCCGCAGTCGAAGATGAAGCTGATATTTTCGCTCAAGATGCGCTTGTCGCAGCTGATCTACGAGACGAGATGCTAAATGCCATACCGACTCGTCCACATGCACGTAGGATCGCGCGAAAAGCTGGGGTGACACCGG
Source organism: Ruegeria sp. CE12 (assembly GCF_056537525.1). Taxonomy (NCBI): domain Bacteria; kingdom Pseudomonadati; phylum Pseudomonadota; class Alphaproteobacteria; order Rhodobacterales; family Roseobacteraceae; genus Ruegeria; species Ruegeria sp. CE12. The sequence goes on from NZ_JBQFRS010000010.1 coordinate 20,719, forward strand.
GCATTGTTGTCGGGCAGCTTCAGAAATCTGGGGCGCTCCAACCACACCAGTTTAACGATCTTAAGCGCCGGTACAAATGGAGCGACAACACAATACTTCCTGTCCTTTCTCAACCTCGGAAATACACGTAGGCATTCGGGCTTTTTTGCCAGTTGCAAAGGCTATCCTCGATCACTTGCTTGCCTACCCCGAGAATCTCGTCCAAGGCATCAACACGCGGCTCCAAGGCTCTGCCGGTGATATTGTGATCTCGGTTGTTAAAAAACAGTAGCCGTGCCCCAGCAAGCGGTCCTGTTGCCTTGTCCAAGTAGACGCTACCGGGTGTAATCGGAGCAAGCTGAAGTTTGCCGAGCATCGTAAGGAAGTCAAACCTGCCGAGGCGACCACCCCCAAACCCAAATACCCCCTTCATGGATTTGTAGAGAGCATCGAAAGCGGCCTGCGGCTCCTGACCCACACTTGCATGTGTCGCGATCATTCGTTCGCGAAAGCCACCGAGCTCGGATTGCCACTCATAGTATGTTCGAAACGTCTTGGCTATTGCGAGTGGTTTCTTGCTTTGGAATTTGCGGTGGTTAGAAAAACTACCGGAAATGCTGGCGTCGGCCAAGCCAGCAGAGTTCACGCCCAACATGTTTTCGAAGCCTGCCGGGTTCGCAGCATATTGAGCGAATGTCCAAACTGGTCCTGCACCGAACGATCCATAGACATTTGCAGCGAGCTTCCATTCGTCTACCGCATGTTTACCGAAATGAGTGAGGACGAATGTTATCCATACTGCTTCGTCCAACTGTCCACCTCGTTGAAAGTGAAGCGCCCCTCGTATTGGGTCGAAAATTCCAGAATGCGGATCACACCTGCCCGCGTTCACGGCACGCATCAACAACAAGTCAGTATATGAAATTCGGCGTAGGCTGGACACGATTTGTTGTGCCCAGCAACGTCTCCGCTGAGCACTCGCAATACTCGGAAGTGGACCAAATTGCGCTTCGATCTGGCCGATCTTTCCGAGAATTTCATCTATTCTGTCTTTGTGGATGCCGTTCATTTGCCGCCGCCTCAGCTCAAATTTTCAAATAGATCCCTAACGGGAGATTTTTTTCTTTCGAGCCTACCAAGGATGTAGATTCGATAGGTCGGTGAAATATCCTTCATGATATTCACAACTCTACGTAGCTCGGGCCTCTCGGTTCTGAGGCCATCTCCGCGTTTCTTCATTTCCTCAAACATCTTATGAATTCTGAAGAGTTCAATGAAATCTCGCCAGTATGCGTCAAGGTCAGTTGGAACAACGTAACCTATGTTGCCAGATCGAATTTCCTGCTCCGCTCTCTTTACCTTATCGATGCTCGGCCATGGGTTTCCTGATGGCATTTCAGGCATTGGCGAGAAATCATGGAAACCCTCTCTGTAGTATGCTTCGGCACCAGATGTCGAAGTGTTCGCTAGGCGATCCTCAGTTGCCTCACAGTCATGGTATAGGTGTAGGCTTGTTACAGAATGGGTGTACTTACCCAACCCAAAGCCAAGTTCACGAGCTGCAACCTCTTGAAGCATAGTGAATGTGAAGATGTCGTGCGGGAGGCCGAAGAATGCGTCATTGGAACGCATATGCGTGTGCATCATCAACTGCCCATTCCTAACCGCAAATTGAATGGTACAGGTGCAAGGCTTGTCGCCGTTCTTGGGCCTTGCATCGGAGTTGGCGTAAATTTGTATAAGTGCGTTGCGCGAGCCTTCTCGCTCACGCAAAGTACGGATCACCCGATCCCACTCGCTAACTCCGTCACGCTTTTCTAGTGCCCCTTTTCCAAAAATTCGCGGTCCGTAGGCCCCGTTTGCAGTGACTTCGTCTTTTATCAGTTTTGGATAATTGGGGATGTAGTGTTTGATGAAATCGACGCTATCACTGCCCGCTAGATACCAGAAAAACTCGCCAATTGGGCTAAAAGCTTTGGCCTTTGAAAATGATCGGCTTAGCCGCGCCCGCGGGTTTTTTAGTTCTAAGAGCGCGCCAAAAACCTCGGTGCTTCTTCCCTTGTTTGAGTCGACTTCAAAATTCCCACGCCCGTTGAGAAGCTGCTTGAAGACAGCCCTCATCAGATCATCTAGGCTGTCTTCGCTCGCGTGAAACAACTTCGCTCAACCTCACCTTTTGGTTGAATTTCGACGTTGTCTCGGGAAAGTTCAAGGGGTTAGCCGAGCGGTTTCCTGAACTTAATCCACAAGCGGCGCAACGGAGAAAACTATGACCGCAATTGAAATCAAGAAAATTATCGAGAGAGTGGAAGAGCTGAGGTCGTGGCGCCTAAACAATGTCTACTGCGAAATAAAGGAATGGGGTGATCGGCCAATCGAGTTCAAATCTGATCCTCGCGGGACCCAACTATTTTCAATAGAGGAAATGAAAAGATCATTCTGTAGGCGATTTATTGACTTAGCCGATTCAGCTGGCCGACTACTTGAGGAGAATAGGGTAGTAAGCGCGGCCATCCTTGCGAGAGCACAGATTGAGACTGTCGGCATGGCAGCCTTTTTTGTGCATGAGGTGTCTCGAATGACGCAGAAGGGCGACCTTGAAGCTTTTGAAGGGCGAGTTGCTCAGTTCCTCGGCGGACCGGTCGACGGCGGGGGCATCGCCAAGCGCGTTCACGTCATGGATGCTATGAGGCACCTCGACAAACTAGACCATACCTATGTTGAATACCTCTGGACCAAATATCCTGTAACGAAAGGTTTTTTTAACGCGTTAGACGAGGTCAAGTCATCAGGACTGGAAATCCAAGACCTTGTTAGCAGGATTTCTGCGATGAAGAACTATGACACGTTGAGCGAGTTCGTTCACCCAAATGCTCTGGGAACCTTTTTCATCTTTGGGCAACCTGAGGATAGAGGCCCAGACGAAGAAAAAGTAAGCGAGCTACTACGAAGGATGACTGGTGCAGCCACATGGCAAGGGCACCATATGATAACAGCCTTGAATGCCGCCGAGGGGTGGTCTGACGATTACTTTCAGCAGTTTGGGACCGAACGTCCGCTTTCTCCTTAATAAACTGTTCGCTTTGCACTCGCGGCCAAGGTCAGCTCTCCGCCGATTCTGTTGAAAAACAACGTGTTGCTGACGCAGAAAGTGATGCGCTGAACAGAGCGCGAGCGCCTTTCTGCTCAGGCTTTGCGAGTTTGCTGCGGTGCAGGAATGATCTTGGCCAATTTGCGGAGGTTTTGGGCGGTGGCGGCGAGGAGGAATTCGTCATTGGCACCACATGGTCCGCGTAATCGGAGCCGTCCCAGACCGAGGATGCGTTTGAGGTGGGCAAAGAGCATCTCGACCTTCTTTCTGAGTTTCATCGAGATGTCGTATTGGCGGGTTTTGGCGATCTCGCGGGCGACCTGGCGAGCGTCTTCGTGCTCTTCGCGGGTGATTTTGCGCGCATCGGCATTAGGGCAGCATTTGGCTTTTGATGGACAGGCCTGGCAAACGTCTTTCAGGGCGCGGTAGCGGGCCGTGCCCTTGTCAGTTGGCCCTCGGTTTGGGTCAGAATAGTTGCGGCGGAACTGCTTGAGTTCCTGGCCCTCAGGGCAAATGTACTGATCGTTTTCTGCATCCCACTCGAAGTCCGCCCGCGTCCAGGTGCCATCGTTGCGCCCGGGCTTGTCGAAGACCGGAATGTGCGGGGCGATGTTGCGGTCGACAAGCCAGCCCAAGAGCGGCCCGGTGCCATAGGCGGTGTCCGCGATCAGACGCTCCGGGTTTAGATCGAACTTCGCTTTCACGCGGTCCAGCATCGTCTTGGTCGATCCGACCTCTGCCTGCCGGATTGATCTGGTGCCTTCCACGTCGACTATCACCCCATGGTCGGTGTCGATCAGGTAGTTGTCGGAATAGCTGAAGAAAGCAGGACCTTTGCGGACTGCAGTCCATTGGCTGGCAGGGTCAGAATGCGAGGTGAACTTGGGCTGCACCTCGCTCGCAGCTCCGAAAGCCGCCTCATCCAGAGTGTCGAGATATTCGCGGACCGCGCGCGGCGCATCTTCTGGATCGATGGTTGATGCATCCCATTCTTCCTTTGGCGTTGAGTTTTGTTTGTTTGCATCGGCTTCGATCAAGCTGGCATCGATTGCCATGCGCTGACCGCTGACCAGACCTTCTTCGATGCACCGCGCGACAGTCGTTTCAAACAGATGACGCAGAAGCTCACTCTCCCGGAAACGCCCGTGTCGGTTCTTGGAAAACGTGGAATGATCCGGGATACGGTCGGTCAGATCGAGGCGGCAGAACCATCGATATGCCAGGTTCAGATGCACCTCTTCGCACAGCCGTCGCTCAGAGCGGATGCCGAAGCAATAGCCGACCAGCAGCATACGGATCAGCAGTTCAGGATCGACCGACGGACGACCAGTGTGGCTGTAGAAATCCGCGAGATGCACTCGAATGCTGCTCAAATCGACAAAGCGATCAATCGACCGAAGCAAGTGATCTTGGGGAACGTGGTTCTCCAATGAGAACTCATAGAACAGCGACGATTGCGCTTCCTGCCTCGGTCCCAACATCGCTCAATCCTCCCACCCATTGGAAGAATTGAATCAGCAGTTCATGCACCGATCAAGGGAGAGTTTTTCAACAAAATAAGCCCATTTTTGCAGTGAACAACTGGACTTTGGACCGTTCGGAAGCGGTACTGACGACGGTCAAGATTCGCCCGGAACAGCCGGGCTCCACTTAGTACAGGGCACAGGATCAGCCTGTGTCCGCCAAGTGGAGATATCAATGACAACTTCATCTGATACAGAAATCAAAACATCGCCCTCCAAACCTGCCCGAAACAACCTGACGCGTCAGCAACAGTTGCAGAAACTGCTGTCCCGCAAGTCTGGTGCCACGATTGCGCAGATTCAGAAGGCGTTTGGCTGGCAACCGCATTCCGCGCGTGCAGCGATTTCGATGATGCGCAAGGCGGGACATACTGTTGAGCGATCAGGATTTGACAAAGGTTCGGTCTATCGGATCGTGAAGGAGGTTTGATCGCCATGGATGCCACTCGCGCGGATCGTGACCTTGCGAAGGTATTCTGTGACATTGAACACTTGGATCGCCCCGGGTGCCTTGATCGATGGCGGGAAGTGTTCGGTCGGCCCCCACCAAAATACCTGTCTCCACAGTTCATGAAGCGAGTGTTGATCTGGGAACTACAGAACCGGGAACTGGGCGGGTTGTCTGCGAAGACAGAACGCCGACTGCATCAAATCGCGTTGGGAAAAACACCGCCAGCTACTCTGAAACCGGGATCCCATCTGGTGCGGGAATGGAACGGACGCACCTATCAGGTTGAAGTGGTCGAGGGCGGTTTCGTTATGGATAGCAAAACGTGGCGCTCCCTGTCAGCCATTGCAAAACACATCACCGGAGCGCACTGGTCAGGTCCACGCTTCTTCGGGGTTCAGTGATGCGACGTATCCGCTGCGCCATCTACACGAGGAAAAGCTCGGAGGAGGGGCTGGAGCAGGACTTCAATTCGCTGGATGCCCAGCGGGAAGCCTGCGAATCTTATGTTGCCAGCCAAAAGCACGAGGGTTGGGAACTTCTGCCGGATTACTATGACGATGGCGGTATCTCGGGCGGTCATCTTGACCGCCCGGCGCTGCAGGGGCTGATGCAGGCTGTAGATGATAATCGTGTTGATCAGATTGTAGTCTACAAGATCGACCGGCTGACGCGTTCGCTTGCTGACTTCGCAAAGCTGGTCGAACGCCTTGATGCGGCAGATGCGTCTTTCGTGTCTGTTACCCAGTCCTTCAATACGTCTACCAGTATGGGGCGCCTGACACTCAACGTGTTGCTCAGTTTTGCTCAGTTTGAACGGGAAGTCACCGCTGAACGCATCCGTGACAAGATCGCAGCCTCGAAACGCAAGGGTCTGTGGATGGGCGGGAATGTTCCACTCGGGTATCAGGCGGATGGCCGAACGTTGAAAATCGATGAAGAAGAAGCTGAGATCATCAGGGCGCTCTACGATCTCTATCTGGAGCATCAGACCATTCTTGATGTGAAAGAGCAGGCGGAGGCACTGGAGCTCCGATCGCGAAGACGGGAACGCCCGGGCGGACGCGTGACAGGTGGTAAGCCATTTGACCGGGGACACATCCATCATTTGCTTAGCAATCCTATCTATGCCGGCCGCATCCGACATAAGGGTCAGGTCTTTGAGGGGCAGCACCCTGCCATCATCGACCCGGAAGTGTGGGAGCAGGTGCAGCAGCTGTTGACGGATGGGGCGGCAAGGGAGCGCGGAGTAAAGCAGAAAGCAAAGCGGTCCCTATTGGCAGGAAAGCTTTTTGATGAAATCGGAGATCGGCTGACGCCCAGCCATAGCCAGAAGAACGGCAAGCGGTTGCGTTACTACATCTCCTCGCGCCTGGTGACTGAGCGCAGTCAGAAGCATCCGGATGCGTGGCGACTGCCGGCAGAACAGCTTGAAAGCGTATTGGCCGAAGTGGTCAGACAACATCTGAGCCGACCGAATGCGGTGGCATCAATGGCAAGGGACTTGTCAGCGGTTGAAATTGCTTCGGCAGCGGAGCATCTCAGAGATTGCCAGTCCGTCAGGAAGTGCCTCGGCCTGATTGCACGGGCAGATCTGCAACAGGGGTCACTGACCGTGCTGCTGGATCTCCAGTCACTGGCTCAAATGATCGCCTGCAGAGCAGATCAGGTCGATGCCGAAGAACTAACGATCGAAGCGCCTTTCGGGATGCGCCGCCGAGGTGTTGAGCTGAAACTGCATCTTGGAGATGCACCTCCTGAGGTCGATCAAACACTTGTCCTTAACATCCTCAAGGCGCGTCGATGGCTGGTGATGATCATTGGTGGCAGAACGTTTTCTGAAATCGCAGAAGAAGAAGGTACTTCCAAACGCCGTGTTCAGGATGTGATCGATCTGGCAATGCTGGCGCCTGATGTGCTGGAGGCCATCGCTGCAGGTGAACAGCCTGACGGCCTGACCACGGATTACCTGATCAAGTCCGGCTTCGCGGCCATCTGGTCAGATCAGCACAAACAGTTCGCTGCGCTCTGATCAACAGACTCTCCCAAAGTCACCAAACTCGTACCGCCGGAATCGCGAACTGAGACTGCGGCCCGAAATCGACCTCTATTGCACATAAACTCGGGTCTCAGCTGGAATAACCGAATGATAACCTGCTGAAAACACGCGGTAATAGGCGACCAAATATTCAGTGCGTGATTTTAAGGAAAATCATGGCTGGGGTGGTAGGATTCGAACCTACGATACACGGTACCAAAAACCGCTGCCTTACCACTTGGCTACACCCCATCGGTGAGCGGCTATCTACGATTGTTGTCTGAGGGGTGCAAGAGCTTTCCTGTAAAAAAGTGTGGTGATCTGAAATTATTTTTAGGACGGTTCAGATTGTCTCGATCAGTACCGCCCCAGAGCGTTTTCCAGCTTCGACCGCCTGATGAGCCAGGGCGCAATCCTCTAAAGAATATACGCCCTGAATAGGACAATGCAGTGCATTTGCCGCGAGTGCTTTGTTCAGTCTTAGAGCCGCCGCCGCGCGAACTTCAGAAGTCAACCAGTATACCAGTACCATTTCCAGCGTTACTGATTTGAACATCAGGGGATAGAAGGGCAGCTTAGGGGACATTTCCTGAGCTGAGCCAAAGGCATTGATCCGCCCGTTTTCGGCAACGACCGCTGTGTTGGTTTCAACATTCTGGCCAAATTCGACATCGACGATTCGATTGACCAGCTGACCGTTATTCGCAGCAATGATTTGCTCGGGTAGGTCCGGCGCATTGTAGTCAAGTACGATATCCGCACCGGCATCTTTGACCCGATCGAAATTGCGCGGACTGGCGGTCGAGATGACTCGTGCGCCGCCCCATTTCGCCAGTTGGACGGCGAGAAAGCCGACGGTGCCTGCGCCGCCGTGGATTAGTAGGGTCTGTCCTTCGATTTCACCTCCTGAAAACACTGTGTGACTGGCAGTCAGCCCCGGGATTCCAAGTATCGCACCTGTTTGTAGCGAGACCGGGTCGGGTAGATCGACCACCTGTTCAGCAGGCAATGTGATTTGTGTGGCTGCGGTTCCGAATGCACGTTGCCACTGGCCATTCCAGATCCAGACGCGCTGTCCGATGCGAGAGTTGTCGACGCCGTCACCAACCGCTGAGATTATGCCGGAGCCGTCGCTATGGGGGACAACAACCGGAAAAGGAGGCTTGGTGACGCCCGGTCGCGCACCAGCACGGGCTTTGACATCCGAGGGGTTCACACCGGAGTATGCAAGATCAACGGTCACTTCACCGGGGGCCGGAGAACGAGCCTCAATCTCCTGAACGTTCAGGACGTCTGCTGCCGGGCCAAATGCGGTGTATGTGACGGCTTTCATGAATTCCTCATCCCTTGTGTCGTGACGTTCACTCTACTGTCGGAACAATTGGATGCTAGTCTTTGCGCTATCAGGGAGGGAAAATTATGAAAACGCTGCGCACACCAGATGAATGCTTTGCAGGTTTGCCCGATTACGATTTTGCCCCGAACTACATTCAAATTGATGACACCGAAGGTGGCAGTTTGAGGGTGCACTATCTGGATGAAGGGTCTGATGAGGCTGCCCCGGTTCTGCTCATGCATGGAGAGCCCAGCTGGTCCTATCTATATCGCCACATGGTCCCTCATATCGTGAGCGATGGCCATCGCGTGATTGCCCCGGATTTGGTTGGTTTCGGTAAGTCGGACAAGCCCACACAGCGCAGCGACTATACCTATGAGCGCCACGTGTTCTGGATGGGTGAGGTGCTGCGCAAACTGGATCTGCAGGGCATAACTCTGGTTTGTCAGGATTGGGGTGGTTTGATCGGGCTGCGCCTGTGGGCTGAGATGCCAGAACGATTTGCGCGTGTGGTTGTTGCGAACACAGCATTACCGACCGGCGATCAGCCGTTGGGAGAAGCTTTTGCCGCATGGCGCCAGTTCAGTCAGGACGTACCGGATTTTCGCGCAGGGCGGATCGTGTTTGGTGGCACAGTATCAAAACTGACGGATGCAGAGGTTGCTGCATATGATGCACCATTTCCTGACGATACCTTCAAAGCCGGTGCACGGCAGTTTCCCATGTTGGTTCCTGATCGGCCGGATGATCCTTCGGCTGAACCGAACCGAAAGGCCTGGAGCGTCATTCGATCTTTGCAAACGCCGATCCTGACGGCATTTGGTGCAGACGACAAGATAATGGCTGGAATTGACCAGGTGTTTCAAAAACTGTGTCCGGGGGCCGAGGGACAGCCACATGTTGTATTGTCGAACGCCGGACATTTTCTTCAGGAAGATGTCGGTCCGGAGCTGGCTAAACTCGCCTGCGATTTTATTCGAAGAACGCGGTGAGCGACCCAGATGCGAGTGCTTTTCAGTTGCATCGATTTGGGTGTAATATTATGTAAATTAACAATAAAATACTCTCCTGCTGTTGTGTTCGATGTCCGGAACGCCTAGCTGTTTAGTAGACGATAACCTGTCATGTAGGAGCGGCAGATGAAAATGAATGCGAAAGTCGCAGAAGCGCTGAATATTCAAATCAACAACGAGCTTCATGCATCTTACACTTACCTCGCAATGGCAGCCTATTTCGAGGCGCAGGACTTGCCCGGTTTCGCCCAATGGTTCAGAGGGCATTCTGCTGAAGAGGGCGAGCACGCAATGCGGATTTTTGACTTCATCGCAAAGCGAGGCGGGCGCATCGAGCTGGATGGAATTTCCAAGCCACAAACCGACTACGCGTCTCCGGTTGAAGCATTGGAACATGCGCTGGCGAATGAAATAACCGTGACCGGTCAGATCAACGCGCTGTTTGAACTGGCGCATGAGGTCAAGGAATACAGCACTCAGAACATGCTGAACTGGTTTCTTGCCGAGCAAATCGAAGAAGAAGATCTGTTTACGTCAATCCTCGACCGGGTAAAGGCGGCCAATGGTGATCGTTGGAATCTGCTTTTGCTTGATCAGGAATTGGGAAAGCGTGGCAGCGAAGAATAGCGACTAAAATGGCGGCGTCACAAAGGCGCCGTCTTCATTCGCGGATTTCAGCCGCATCAACGCCCCAAAGGTTGGCCTTTAGTGTCCAGCCGCGATAGCCACCCGCGGAAACCCGGCACCAATCGATTGAGCAGGTTCCCAAGCGTGCCACAACTCCGGTCTCGAAATGGGCGTTGATCTGGGATTTCGTATCCGGGCTGGCATAGACAGGCAGCATGTCGGATTCGATCAGAACAGTGCGGACGCCGGACAGCAGCGCATAGTGAACCCACCCCCCTGCGCCATCACGGTCCTGAACCTTACGCCAGTTCCCATATTCGGCCGTGATCTGCAGGGGCATTCCGCGCCGTTTGAAAACCCAATCGATTCTGTGGGTCAGTGACGGCCCCCGACGCACGTTGCCTTCTGCGGCTTTCATCGAGACAAACCGTGGCAAAGGCAGATTGGTGACAGGACCACGCTTTTCTTCCGCGTTGGCGGCAAATGTGCCGAACGCGACAATAAATGCGGTCAGGGCCGCCAAACCTTGGCGTTTCACCGAAAAAATAGCACTCACTGCTGGCCTGCTCTTATGCCTGTTTATTGTGTTTCGAAAAAAGGTTGCGTCAATGCACGTGGGGTTCTTGTGCCCCGCCTGTTCCTGCGCCACGATGCCATGGCGCGCGACTGTTTGCAAAGCAGTAGGAGGGCTGAGGTGCCAAGAGAACGTCTGAGTGTTGTCGTTACGCGACGGTTGCCGGAAGCGGTGGAAACTCGCCTGAGCGAACTTTTTGATGTTCGGTTGCGGGATAATGACACGCCCATGACCCGAGAAGAGCTCGTCTCTGCCGTGCAGGAAGCGGATGTGCTGGTTCCGACAGTGACCGATACGATCGATGGTGGCTTGCTGGGGCAGGCGGGTGAAAATCTGCGGCTGATCGCCAATTACGGGGCAGGGGTCGACAATATCGATGTCGCAACTGCGCGCCAACGTGGGATTTTGGTTTCGAACACCCCGGGTGTTTTGACTGACGATACTGCCGATATGACAATGGCGTTGATCTTGGCCGTGACGCGCCGCATTCCCGAAGGTCTTGGCGTTATGCAAAAGGGCGACTGGTCCGGATGGGCACCTACCGCTCTGCTTGGCGGCAGAATTGGCGGTCGTCGTCTGGGGATTTTGGGCATGGGAAGGATCGGGCAGGCTGTGGCTCGTCGTGCCAAGGCGTTTGGTATGCAGGTGCATTACCACAATCGTCGCAGATTGCGCCCCGAGGTTGAGGAAGAGCTGGAAGCGACCTACTGGGACAGTCTCGATCAGATGGTCGCACGAATGGATGTGATCTCGGTCAATTGTCCGTCGACGCCATCAACCTTTCATTTGATGAACGCACGCAGGCTCAAGCTGATGAAGCCGTCGGCTGTCATTGTGAATACGTCACGCGGCGAAGTGGTGGATGAAAACGCCCTGACGCGCATGATCCGCGCGGGTGAGATCGCCGGAGCAGGGCTGGACGTCTACGAGCATGGGACCAATGTGAACCCACGTTTGCGCCAGCTGCCAAATGTCGTGCTGCTGCCCCATATGGGTTCGGCCACGCTGGAGGGGCGGATTGAGATGGGTGAGAAGGTCATCATCAACATCAAAACCTTCGAAGATGGCCACCGACCGCCGGATCAGGTTGTGCCTTCGATGATATGAATTTTTCGCCCGGTCTCGTTCAACGATGAGGCCGGGTTTTTTCATGTGGCGGAAATTTGCCTTCGCACGCGCGCATTGCATCTTATGGTTGTGACGCTTCGTCGGGGCATACACTGTTGAAAGCAAAAATTGAATTGGAGGAAATCATGCGTTTCAGTCGACTTTCATTTCTACTCCTCTCAGCGGCGGTAATTTCCGCACCTGCAATCGCTCAGGAAACTGCTGATGCCGTCGCGCCCGAAGGTGCGTCCGAAGGACAGGTTCAAGCCTTGACCGAAGAAGTTATTGCAGCGCTCGAGGCAAAGGCAGCTGGTGAACCAGTTACATCCGAGAACTGGATGGTTGCGGCCGCAAACCCATTGGCCGTCGAAGCCGGGGCAAAGGTATTGCGTGCAGGTGGCACCGCAGCAGATGCAATGGTCGCGGTACAGGTCGTGTTGGGGCTGGTTGAGCCACAATCCTCGGGTCTTGGGGGTGGGGCATTTCTGGTCTGGTATGATGCTGCGAGTGGCGAGCTGACGACGCTGGATGGGCGTGAAACCGCTCCGCTGGCGGCGACTCCGACCTTGTTTCAGGACGAAAACGGAGAGCCGCTGAAATTTTTTGACGCCGTAGTTGGCGGGCTCTCGGTCGGCACGCCAGGCACACCTGCCTTGATGGAAACGGCGCATCGTCAATGGGGACGCAGCCCTTGGCCTTCGCTGTTCGATGATGGCATTCGGCTAGCGGATGAGGGCTTCCTTGTTTCACCACGTTTGGCAAGTCTGGTCGAGAACGATGCCGAGCGCCTGTCACGTTTTCCGGTGACCGCTGAGTATTTCTTGCCCGGCGGCGAACCCCTCTCGCAGGGGCAGCGCCTGATGAACCCGGCTTACGCCGAGACCCTTCGCACTTTGGCTGCCGAAGGCAGTGCTGGTTTCTATGGTGGAGACATCGCGTCTGACATCGTAAGCACTGTGCGAAACGCACCGGGAAATCCCGGCGTGCTTTCTGGCGTCGATTTGGCGCTTTATCAAGTTATCGAACGCGAGCCCGTTTGCGCCGAATACCGTGAGTTCGATGTCTGTGGCATGGGCCCCCCTTCGTCAGGCGCCTTGACCGTTGGACAGATACTTGGGATGCTCAACAACTATGACTTGTCCGCGATGGGTCCAGACAGTCACGAGGCTTGGCGCCTGATCGGAGATGCCTCTCGTCTCGCCTTTGCCGACCGTGGCCGATACATGGCTGACAGTGATTTTGTTCCCATGCCGACAGACGGGTTAGTGGATTCGGAGTATCTGGCAGAGCGGGCCGCATTGTTGAAAGACAACGCGGCGTTATCCAAGGTTGCCCCGGGAAACCCTGAATTCGACCATGCGTCGAACTGGGCCGACGATATCTCGTTGGAGCTGCCATCAACCTCGCATATCTCGATCGTGGATTCCTATGGCAACGTCCTTTCAATGACGACGACGATTGAAAACGGATTTGGCTCACGGCTCATGACCAACGGTTTTCTGCTGAACAACGAACTGACCGATTTTTCGTTCAAGACACATAGAGACGGTGTTCCAATTGCGAACCGGCTGGAGCCGGGCAAGCGCCCAAGATCTTCGATGAGCCCAACCATTGTGATGAAGGATGGTGCACCAGTGTTGGCCATTGGATCGCCGGGTGGCAGCCGCATAATTGGCTATGTCGCCAAGTCGATCATCGCCTGGGCGGATTGGGGTATGAATGTCCAGCAGGCCTTGTCGCACCCCCATCTGGTAAATCGTTTCGGAACTTACGATGTCGAAGTGGGAACTGCGGCCGAAGGTTATTCAGATGTGCTGACTGAACTGGGTTTCGAGGTCAACGCACGCGACCTGACCTCGGGCCTTCACGCCATTGAGATCTCAGATGGACTGAAAGGGGCCGCTGACCACAGGCGCGAAGGTATCGCGCTGGGCGAATAAAGCATCCGGATTTGTGGGTATTGCCCCAACCATGCGGGCCTTTTAGTCATGTGCTGAATGGCCCGTAAGTTCGGGTAGGGGAGGATGTCATGGTGCAAGCCACTGCTATGCCACGCAACGAGTCCGGAATTGAAACGGCCGTTGGTATTCTGAAGCAAAGGTTTGGGGATCGCTTGCAAACCGGCGCAGCCATCCGGGAACAGCATGGCCACACCACAACATGGATCGAAAATCAAAGCCCGGATGCGGTGGTGTTTCCGCACTCGACTGAAGAAGTTTCTGAAATCGTCAAAACCTGTGCCGCGCACAAGGTGCCGGTCATTCCATTCGGGACAGGTACATCGCTGGAGGGGCATGTTAATGCGCCCGCGGGTGGCGTATCGATTGATTTGAGCCAAATGAACAAGGTGCTGGCCGTCAACGCCAGCGATCTTGATTGTGTCGTCCAGCCCGGTGTAACGCGCGAAGATCTGAATACGCATTTGCGTGATCAGGGCTTGTTTTTCCCCATTGATCCCGGAGCGAATGCATCGCTGGGTGGAATGGCCGCGACCCGCGCATCAGGCACCAATGCGGTGCGCTATGGAACGATGAAAGACAACATCCTTAGCCTGGAAGCCGTCATGCCGGATGGGCAGATCATACGGACGGGTCAAAGGGCCAAGAAGTCATCGGCAGGATATGACCTGACCCGACTTCTGATCGGGGCCGAAGGTACGCTTGGGATCATCACTGAACTCACTTTGCGTCTGCAGGGCATTCCAGAAGCGATCAGTTCGGCCCGTTGTTCATTCCCAACCGTCGATACCGCCTGTCAGGCGGTTATGATGACGATCCAATACGGTATTCCGGTCGCGAGAATTGAACTGCTTGACGAAATGTCAGTCCGGGCAGCGAATGCATATTCCGGTCTGGATCTGCCCGAAACTCCGTTGCTACTGCTCGAGTTTCATGGGTCTGAGACGGGCGCCGCTGAACAAGCTGCAACCTTTGGTCAAATTGCCGAAGAGTTTGGCGGTACAGATTTCGCCTCAACCACGACCACTGAGGAACGCAACAAACTGTGGCAGGCGCGTCACGACATGTACTGGGCCTGCTTACAACTGCGCCCGGGCGCCCGCGGAATTTCCACGGATGTCTGTGTTCCAATCTCGCGACTGGCAGAATGCGTGACCGCCGCACAGGATAAGGCAGAAGAGCTTGGTTTGCTTGCACCAATTGTCGGGCATGTTGGGGATGGAAATTTTCATACTTTGCTGCTGATCGACATGGACAACGCGGACGAAGTTGCCAAGGCTGACCAGTTCGTCGGCTGGCTGAACGATCTGGCCATTTCGATGGAAGGCACCTGCACAGGCGAGCACGGTATCGGTCAGGGCAAACGCCCTTACCTGGTCAAGGAGCTGGGAGCAGCCACTGACTACATGGTGGCCATCAAAGCAGCTCTGGACCCCAACAATATAATGAACCCTGGGAAGATTCTGTAGCTTCGACAGCACCGCTTCAGCTTTTGGCAGCCGCCCGGCGATGGGGCAAGGTGGCGCAATAGAGATAGCCGCAGGTCGGTTTTGATCTTTTTTGCGTCGGCTGGACATGGCGCTGAAGCCTGTCCTTGGGCATAAACCTTGCCAAACAGACTCAATCCGGAGAGCGGGCAAATGAAAACCCAAGTCAAAGCACTTGTCGTTGGCGGTGGCGCCGTCGGAACCTCGATTGCGTATCATCTGGCCAAGGCTGGCTGGGACGATGTGATGCTGATCGAGCGGGACGAGCTGACCTCGGGCTCGACCTGGCACGCGGCAGGCCTGTTGCCGTTGTTCAACATGTCCTATGCGACGACCCACATTCACAAATACTCGGTCGATTTCTACAAGACGCTCGAGGAAGAAACTGGTCTGAACGCGGGTTTCGCCGTCGTTGGCAACCTGCGGATGGCGCAGACGCAAGAGCGTATGGACGAATACATGCTCTATGCGTCCACCGCCGAGACCTGCGACGTTGCCTATGAATGGCTGACGCCTGAGCAGATCAAGGAACGCTGGCCGCTGATCGAGACATCGGACCTGAAGGGCGCGATCTACCACACCGAGGACGGCTACATTAACCCTGCCGACGTGACACAGGCGATGGCCAAAGGAGCCCGTCAGCGCGGTGTCGATATCGTGCGCAAGATGCAGGCCGATGCCTTCCACTGGAACGGCACCCACTGGGAAGTCACCTGCACCAAGATGGTCGAGAAGGGCGGCAACCTCGTTCCGTCAGATGAGCAGGTGGTCATCACGGCTGAGCATGTTGTGACTGCATCGGGCAACCACGCACAGCGCACCGCCAAAATGCTGGGCATCAAAATGCCCGCGATTCCGGTAGAACACACCTTCATCGTCATGGACAAAGACCCTGAGCTGGTCAAATGGCGGGAAGCTGGAAACCCGGAACACCCCGTTGTCCGCGATGCTGACAACGAATCTTACGCGCGTGAAGAACGCGGCGGCTGGATTCTGGGCATCTACGAACATGGCGCACCCGCGCAGTTCGAACATGGTGTGCCGGACAGCTTCCGTGCAGACCTGTTCCCGTTGGATCTGGACCGGATCGCGGATCAGTACATGGCGATGGCCGAGCGTGTGCCGTCCTGTGCCGAGTCCGGTCTGAAAGACGATTTCAACGGCCCGATCTGCTACACCCCCGACGGCAACCCGCTGGTTGGCCCCGCACCCGGTCTGCGCAACATGTGGCTGGCCGAGGGCTTCAGCTTCGGCATCACCGCCGCAGGCGGCACCGGCTATTATCTGGCGCAGATGATGGTCGACGGCGAAGCCGAGATCGACATGGCGTCGCTGGACCCCAAGCGGTATTCGTCCAACTGGATGACCACCGAGTTCGCGGCGCGCAAGAACGAAGAATGCTACGAACACGTCTACATCCTGCACCACCCGGATGAAGAGCGTGAAGCATGCCGTCCACTGCGTACTGTTCCGGCTTATGACCGGCAGAAAGCCCGTGGCGCTCAGTTCGGCTGGGTCAACGGCTGGGAACGTCCGAACTACTTCGGACCACTGGACGCTCCGGACAACTTTGACAAGGAAAGCCGTTCGTTCCGCCGTGGTGGCTGGTGGCAGTATGCTGTCGAAGAAGCCAAGGCGATCCGCGAAGGCGTTGGCCTGATCGATGCGTCGGCCTTTACCAAGCATGTCGTCAAAGGCCCCGGTGCGACCCAGTTCCTGGATTGGTTCACCTGCAACAAGCTGCCCAAGGTCGGACGCATCAACCTGACCTACGCGCTGACCTCGCACGGCACCACCCGCACCGAATACACCATCGTTCGCAACGGCGAGAACAACTACTACATCGTCTCTGCCGGTGCCTGGACCGAGTACGACGCCGACTATCTGCGTAAGGCGGCTGAGGACAAAATGGAGGAGTTCGGTTACATCGAGATCCAGGACGTGACCACTCAGTGGGGCGTCTTCGCCATAGCTGGGCCTAAGTCGCGTGACGTTCTGAAAGAGGTCATCAAAGACGCCGATCCGGAAACCGCATTGTCCAACAAGCGTTTCCCGTGGTTGTCGGCCCGTCAGATCGAGCTGGGCATGTGCCCGGTCAACGCGATCCGCGTGGCCTATACCGGTGAGCTGGGTTGGGAACTGCACCACCCGATCGAGATGCAGAACTACCTGTTCGATCTGCTGGAAAAGGCGGGTGAGAAACACGGTATGAAGCTGGTCGGTGCGCGCGCTCAGAACTGGCTGCGTCAGGAGAAATCCTATCGCGCCTTCGGCACCGAACTGGGCCGCGACGCGACCCCGCTGGAAGCCGACCTGCCGCGCTTTGTCGACCTGTCCAAGGATTTCTACGGCAAGGCTAAGCTGGAAGAGACCGGCGTGCGCGTGAAGTGCTGTACCCTGCTGATCGACGGTCCGGACGATGCCGATCCGTGGGGCCGTGAGGCGCTCTACACACCGGAAGGTGAGCGCGTGGGTCGTCTGACCTCGGGCGGCTACTCGGTGGCGTTCGAGAAATCCATTGGCATGGGTTACGTGAAGCCCGAAATGGCGGTCGAAGGCACCAAGCTGCAAGTCAAGATTCAGGATAAATTGTGGGACGCGGTCGTCACCTGCGACAGCCCCTACGATCCGAAAAACGAAACCATCCGCAAGGACGGTTGATCATTCAAAGGCCCCGGGAAAGTCCGGGGCCTTTTCCTTTAGAGCCTGCTAAGCGGTCAATTCATCGTAGCATTCCAGCGCCTTAGCAGCGTACATCATCGACGGGCCACCTCCCATTTGAATGGCCATCGCCAGCACATCCGAGAATTCATCGCGTGCAGCCCCCGCTTTGATCAGCGCTTCAGTGTGTAGTGAAATGCAAGGCTCGCAGCGAACGGCAATCGACATGCCCAGAGCAATGAACTCCTTGGTTTTGTAGTCCAGTGCTCCACCTTCTTTGACTGATTTGCCGAGCGCCCCAAACGCACGTGCGGTGTCGGGTATGGCGCCATTGAGATTGCGCAACCCTTTACGCGTGTCCGAGAGTTTATCCTGCCAGTTCATTCTGCGGCCCTTTCAAAACATAATGTAAATGGAATATGTTTTGGGGTGACCGAGCTGACTTTGATCTCGATCAGATGTCCGGCTTTTCAACAACGAATGCCAGATTGTTGGCAGGCATTTCAGTGATTTGGATCAGCTTCAGGCCATTGGCTCGAAGTAGCTCAAGAATTTCGCTGTCATCTTTGTAGCCGATTTCCGGGTCTTGCTGAGTGAGGGCTTCGTGAAACCGTTTGTCACCGTCGCTGGTCAACTCGCCAGAGCGCATAAACGGCCCGTAAAGAACAATGCGACCAGCCACATTAAGGGACCGAGCGGCTTCGGCGATTAGTGCTTCAGTCTCGGGCCGACTGATAAGGTGCAGAAGGTTGATCAGAATGATCAGGTCCTTTCTACCAAAATCTCTATGCCACCCCAATGCGGTCGCATTCAGCTCCACTGCGGTCGAAACGTTCGGCAAAGCAGCGGTATAGGCATCGATGCTAGCCCGGCGTTGGGGGTCGATTTCGCTGGGTTGCCACCGCAGGCCTGGCAAGCACCGGGCAAAACTTGCAACATGTTGGCCAGTACCACTGGCGAGCTCCAACGCGGTGCCAGAAGGTGGCGCAACGTGTTGCAGCAAATCGCAAATTGCTTGGGTATTGCGGCTTGCTGCTGGGGCGACAAGCCGACCCTCTGTGTCTTCGCTAGCCACACTTGCATTGGGTGGAAGCTGTCGTTTGATCATTGGCGCAACCTTTCTGGGCTCAGCTCGGCAATAGTCTGGGCGGGCAGATCCGGTTCCGCTCCGATCGTCAGATCAGCTACTAGCTTCGAGGCGGCAGGGGCCGTTTGAAATCCATATCCGCCCTGACCCGCGGACCAGATAAACGAGGGATCAGCAGGATCTGGTCCCAATACCAAGGTCCCGTCCGGGGAAAAGCTGCGCAGTCCGGCCCAATTGACCTCGACCCGGGTAACAGGTTCTGTGACCATCTCTTCGTAGCGGGCCATTCCTTCGGCCAGAACCATATCATCCGCGTAGGCATCTTGTGGCGCGACGGGTTCCGCCTCGGCAGGGGAAACCAACAGTTTTCCGGCATCTGGCTTGGCGTACCATGTTTCCCCGACACCCAGCATCATTGGCCAACCGCCGACATCGAGCCCACCGGGCGCGGGTATACGGGCCATTGACCTGCGACAGGGGATAATTCCAATCGGCGGTACGCCTGCCATGTTCGCGATTTCGTCGACCCACGCACCAGCGGCATTAACAATGTTCCGGGCCTCAAAACTCTGCTGAGCCTCTACATGCCACAGCTCATCTTTTCGGATACCGATGACCTTTTGACGCGTGAGAACGCTACCACCATTGTGGCGAATGGTACGTGCAAAATCCTGCAGCACGCGATCAGTGTCGATGTCAAAAGCACCTTCGCTGATTGCAGTGTACCCTACAGTTTCCATATTCAGGATGGGTATGCGCGACAAGGCATCCTGAAGGGGGATTGCCCGCATGCGCAAACTGGCCACATCGTCGGAGAACTGATCCTTTTGATCTTTCCCTCCGACCAGCATAAGACCGCGTGGTGTCAGATAGTCGCCGGAGAAAAAGAACTCTGCACTGGCTTTGTTCAGCTCAACAACCGATGGCGGTCCATACCCTTCTTCGAACAATGCAGCCGAGCGTCCGGATGCATGGTACCCAAGTGCGTCTTCCGCCTCGAGCACCGTAACTGATCCATGCGCTGACAAGCGCGCGCCAGCGCTTAGACCGGCGATGCCCCCCCCGATTACTAGGAAATCAATCATGATTGTTCTTCTAAGCGGTCGGTTGCAGGTGGTGGAGTAAGGCTGAGGGCTGTGATCCGATCGTACAGTTCCTCGGGCATTGTCCAGTTCAATGCGGCCAGAGATGGGGCGAGTTGCTCAGTATTTCTCGCCGAAATGATTGGCATTGGCTCAAATGGGCTCGCCGCAACCCATGCAACAGCCAAGGTCGCGGGGTCCTGGCCGACCTCGCTTGCCAGATCGCGCAATGCTTCAGCAGTTTTAGACATCCAGTCGGCCCCGTATCGGGCCGCATATCTGTTGTCCTCGGCCAGCCGCCCTTGACCACCCGCTGCATATTTTCCGGTCAGCAAACCGCCCCCAAGGGGTGAATAGGCTGCGACCGCGATACCCTGATCTGCACACATCGGCAGGATTTCGACCTCTGCCTGGCGCTTGACCAGATTGTACATCGGCTGCAGCACATCAATTGTCAGATCAAACTCGGCCGCAACTCGGACAGCTTTCATCACCTGCCACGCAGCGAAATTTGACAGGCCAACGTAACGGATTTTGCCCTCCTGCTTTAGTCGGGCAAAACAAGACATGGTTTCTGAAAGATCAGTTTCAGGATCGAACCGATGAAGATAAAGCAGGTCGACCATGTCCTGATCCAGCCGTTTGCGCGAGATATCGAACTGCTTCTCGATGTTCTCAGCGCCTGCACCACCGCTGTAGCCTGCTTTGGTGGCAATCAGCAGTGCCTCTCTGTCATTGGCAATCATACTGCCCAACAGCGTCTCGGATACGCCGTCGGTATAGACATGTGCGGTATCAAAATGGGTGATACCCGCTGTGCGACATGCATCATACATCGCGTTGCTATGCGCTGCATCGGCACGGCCGCCAAATTGCATGGTGCCAAAGGCAAATCGGCTTACTGCGGTTCCATCAAGAGAAGTAAGAATAGAGGTCATTCGCGCGCCTTAATGAGATTGGGGATTCCGTTGAGGATTTGTCAAAGTGTCTGGCCAAACTTTAAGCAGGCTTGAATTTATGCATCAACCCATCCAAAGAGTATCAAACAGAAACAGGAGGGTAGGGTGAATACCGCGGAATTACACCCGATGGCCACAGGACATATTCCGTCCTATGTGACCCAGGCGGACGGAAGCGATTTTCTTTTTACGTTCATGGTTGTTTTTACAATTGTCGTGATTGTGTTGATCGGTGTCGCCTACTTCACCCTCCATTCGATCCCGGAAAAAATCGCGCATGAATCCAACCACCCACAGTTTCAGCTGGTGGGTATTCTGGCATTGTTGGCTTTGTTCACCCATAACGGGCTGTTTTGGGTGGCGGCCATTCTGGTGGCCGGGTTCCAATTTCCTGATTTTGCCGCGCCTTTGCGTGCAATAGCGGATTCCATCCGTTCTCTGGCACCCGAGAACACGCAGCCCCCGGTTGCAGAGGAGCCGTCCGAAATCAATCCTGAAACCGTCCAAGCCGCGCCGCAGGAGCAGTAAGATATGCTTGAAACACTGATGTGCGCGCTGGTCACGGTTCTGCCTGACTATCTGTTCCGCCGGTTTGTGCAGGGCAAACGGATCGGGCATGAGATCACGCTGTTTACCATGTGGTACGAGCTGCGTTGGGGTTTGACGACCTGCGCGATCCTCGCGCTGACCGTAATCACCACGCTGTTCTACTTTCATCCATCCAGCAAAACCGCTGCCTCCTACTTCCGCACGGTTACCATTCTGCCGCAACTGGGTGGCCGCGTTTCGGAAATCTATGTTCAAAACAACGAGCAGGTTGTTGCAGGCCAACCGATATTCCGCATCGAGGATTTCACTCAGACAGCACAGGTCGAAGCCGCACATGCTCAGATCGCGCAGGTTCAGGCATCGCTGAAGGTTGCTCAGACTGATCTGGCGGAGGCTGAGGCTGGGATTGCCGGTGCACGCGCAGCGCTGGATCAGTCTTTGGAGGATCTGGAACGCAATACGACTTTGCGAGATGAAGGCTCCAGCGCCGTACGATTGGCCGAGATTGAACGCCTCGAAAATCTGGTCGAAGAGCGCGAAGCTCAGGTGGTAGCAGCACAATCACGCAGGGCTGCAGTGATTCAACAGATCGAAGAGCTGATCCCCGCACAACTTGCCAGCGCCAATGCAAAGCTGGACGCAGCCCTGACCGAACTCGACAAAACCGTGATCAGTGCAGGAGTAACCGGACGGATTGAGCAGTTCGGTCTGCAAGTTGGGGACTATGTCAGCCCGCTGCTGCGCCCTGCGGGTATTCTTGTGCCGTCATCCTCTGGCCACGACCGGTTTCAGGCTGCATTCACGCAGCTGTCTGCGCAAGTTATCAAACCAGGTATGATTGGTGAATTAGGTTGCATGACCAAACCGTTCACCGTCATTCCGGTCGTGGTGGTCGAAGTGCAGGATGTCATCCCGTCTGGTCAAATTCGACCCAGTGATGAATTGCGGGATGTTCAGGTCAATAAGAATCCTGGATCGATTTTGGTCTATCTTGAGCCACTCTACAAAGGCATGGCAGACGACATTCCACCCGGAAGTAATTGTCTGGCCAACGTCTACACTGACAACCATGAAAAGCTTGAGGATGAGAATCTCGGGTTCTGGGAAAAGGCGTTCCTGCATGTGGTCGACACGATCGGCGTGGTGCACGCTGCCGGATTGCGCCTTCGTTTGATCCTAATGCCGGTCAATACGCTGGTTCTGAGCGGACATTGATGCGAATAGCTTAATTCGTTTGCCCGCTGTGACTTACTCGGGTTTTTCAGAGGAAGCTTTGACAGGCTTCCTCTCCAACGAAGCGTAAGAGTAGGCAAAAACACAGCCAGTGAAAATGGCGATCAGCCAAAACACCATTGGAAACGAGCCGGTGATGGCAAAGGTTGTGCTTGCCAGTGCCATCCCGACTGTTCCGCCGAGCAATTGGAACGTCATGGATATCCCACTGGCCTGACCATGCAGTGCGACTGGAACTGACATCATAACAGCCCGCCGGGGTGGAACGAACAGAAAAGGGGCGCAGCATCCCCAGATCAGAAATGCTGCCATGATCATTTGGCTGTTCCCGACCCGCATACCTAAGGCGACCAGTGCAACTCCGATAGTTCCGCAGCCGACACCGATCAGTGAGGGTGTTCTTGCTCCAAAGCGATCCGCAATCTTTCCCGCCAGTGGTGCAATGAACACCTGCGGAATTGCGACCGGCAACAGTGCCGCACCTGCGGCGAGTGGCGAAAACCCAAGCTTTGATTGAAAGTAGAGAGCGCCGAACACAAACATCACGATCTTTACGAATTGGGCAGTGAATACGATCATGTTCGCCGATGCAAAACTTGGGTTGGTAAACAGGAACACCGCGATCAACGGGTTAGGCGCTGAGCGCTCGATCGGTATGAAAAGAGTTAAGAGAAGAAGTCCCGAGGCTAACGCAATAACGACTTCGGGTTGCGCCCATCCACGGTCCGGGCCTTCCATTATGCCAAAAACGATTGAGGCCAGACCAACGACCAACAAAAGGAAACCTTTCCAATCGAATGCCGGCTCTGGCAACTGTGCAGGATCTCTCCAACAGGCCAAGGCTATCGCGGCCACGATCAGAACGATCGGTGGGTTGACCCAGAATATCCACCGCCACGAAATGTACTCTGTCAATACACCGCCAATCAGCGGACCCATCGACAGGAATATGGTTCCAATCGCCCCATACAAACCAAGCGCCAGACCGCGCTCATGTTCTTCGAATGAACGTATCAGTATCAGCAGGGACAACGGAAATATGAGCGCTGCGCCAAGGCCCTGGATTGCACGCGCCAGCAGTAAATCCAGCCCGCTTTCGGAAAAGCCACCCGCTGCGGAAGCCAGCCCAAAGATCAAAAGACCCGCGCTTAGCAACCAGCGTGCACCGAGAATATCGCCGAGCCGCCCCGCAGCCCCGGCAAAGCAAGCCAGAACCAGAAGATATATGTTGACAGTCCAATGAGATTGAAGCCGGGTCAGGCCCAGATCTTTTTGGATTGTCGGCAGTGCCACGCTGATCACTGTTTCGTCCAACAGGATCACGCCCAGAATGGCCCCCATCGCAGCAAGTAACCACCAACGCGTGTTTCCCTGAGTGTCAGCCACTATAATACCGTCTTGATGAAACCACTGGTTCATACATCAGTTCGATTGCATGGCCATTCGTCAAGGAAATCGTAGCGATAGCAGGTACTGCGTATACTCTCGACAAACGAAAAAGGGCCAGCCAAATGGCCAGCCCCTCAATTGCTACTTGTTAGAGCTTACTGCGGGATTTCGCCTTCCAGCCCTTCAACATAGAAGTTCATACCTGCCAGCGTGCCGTCATCGGCGGTCTCGCCTTCGGCCAGCCAGTCGCTTCCGTCCTGCTTTTTCAGCGGGCCGGTGAAGGGGTGGTATTCACCCGCTGCCATGGCAGCCTTCAGGGCCAGAGCTTCTTCTTTGACATCGGCCGGAACAGCGTCCGAGATCTCGCCGATTGCGACCATGCCTTCCCGGATACCATCCCATGTGTTGGCGCTTTCCCATGTGCCGTCCATTACGGCTTGGGTCCGTGCAATGTAGTAGGGAGCCCAATCGTCAATGATCGAAGACACGCGCGGGAAGGGCGCGTATTCGCTCATGTCGGAGGCCTGGCCAAAGGTGACAACGTTTCCTGCCTCTTGCGCAGCCGCTTGCGGTGCGGTCGAGTCAGTGTGCTGCAGGATCACGTCCGCGCCCTGTTCGATCAGAACGGTGGCGGCGTCAGCCTCTTTCGCCGGGTCGAACCAGGTGTAGGCCCAGACGATCTTGAACTCGACATCCGGGTTTACCTTCTTGGCGTGGACATAGGCCGAGTTGATGCCACGGATCACTTCGGGGATCGGATAGGATCCGATATAGCCGATGATGTTCGACTTTGTCATGTTACCCGCGATGTGGCCCTGAACGGCGCGACCTTCGTAGAAACGTGCCGAGTAAACCGAAACGTTATCGGCAGTTTTATAGCCGGTCGCGTGCTCGAATTTCACGTCCGGGAATTTCTTGGCCACGTTGATGGTCGGGTCCATATAGCCGAACGAGGTGGTGAAGATCAGATCCGCACCTTCCAGCGCCATCTGGGTCATCACGCGTTCCGCATCCGGTCCTTCAGGCACAGATTCAACGAATACGGTTTCGACCTTGTCGCCAAAGTGCTCTTCGACCGCCAGACGACCTTTGTTGTGCTCATAGGTCCAGCCGCCGTCGCCCACCGGGCCGACATAAACGAAACCGACCTTGGTTTTGTCTTCGGCCATGGCGCCTGTCGCCAGACCCAGCGCCATTGCGGCACTTGTCAGAAGTGATGTGAATTTCATTTAGTTACTCCCCAAGTTGGTTCAGTTGGCCCCATCTAGTGCGAGGCATGGAAGGTCCGGCCCAGTGAGGCAGGTGCGCTGCTCTTGTCGGCCGAAAGGATCACAAGCACAAGGATCGTGATGATATAGGGCGACATTGCCAGATACTCGACGGGAATGGCAACGCCTGCTGCCTGTAGATTAAGCTGCAACACCGTGATTCCGCCAAACAAATAAGCACCAAGCAATGCGCGCCAAGGTTTCCAGCTGGCGAACACCACCAACGCCAGGGCGATCCAGCCGACACCGGCGGTCATGCCCTCGGTCCACTGCGGTACTCGGATCAGGCTGATGTAAGCTCCGCCGAGGCCCGCGCAGGCACCGCCGAACAGGATCGCCATGATACGGATCTTGATGACCTTGTAGCCCAAAGCATGCGCCGCATCGTGGTTTTCACCAACCGCGCGCAGGATCAGTCCGACGCGTGTGTACTTGAGCACGGCCCAAACTGCCGCTGTCAGAGCAATGCCGACATAGAGGATCGGATCATGCTGGAACAGGATCGGGCCTATGACAGGAATATCGCTGATCAGCGGGATGTGGATATCACCCATGCTGGGTGGTTTGATGCCCACATAGCTTTGCCCCAAAAGGGCGCTGAAGCCGAGGCCAAACAAGGTCAGCGCAAGTCCGCTTGCCACTTGGTTGGCGAGAGCCACCTGCGTCAGCAGTACAAACAACAGGGACAGTACCGCGCCTCCAATGGCTGCAGCAACAAAACCCAGCCAGGGTGAGCCTGTTTCGACGGAGATCGCAAAGCCGCTGATTGCACCTACAATCATCATGCCTTCGACGCCGAGGTTCAGAACGCCTGCTTTCTCAACGACTAATTCTCCGATCGCGGCCAGCAGCAGGGGGGTCGCGGCCACCATCAGCGAAGCGACCAAGAGTACGGGATTGATTTCACCTAGGTCCATGGGTCACGCCACCTCGCTACGGGCCGCACGAATGCGGTAGTTTGTCAAAAGATCGAATGCCAGCAGGAAGAACAGCAGCATTCCCTGGAACACCTGAATGGCCGCGGCAGGCAGACCCAGCTGAGACTGCGCGATCTCGCCACCGATATAGGTCAGGGCCATCAGGCCACCGGCCAGCAGGATGCCCACTGGGTGCAAGCGGCCCAGAAAGGCCACGATGATCGCGGTAAAGCCGTAGCCCACGTTGAAGTCGATGCTAACAACGCCCGAGGGGCCGGAGACTTCGAACATCCCCGCCAGACCGGCCAGAGCGCCGGACAGACCCAGGCAGAACAGGATCAGTCGGGCCGGATTCACGCCGGCGAATTTCGCTGCTCGAGGCGCTTCACCCGTCAGGCGGATGTGAAAGCCCAGCATGTGCCGGTTCAGCAGGACATAGGCAAAGATCACTGCGATCAGAGCTGTCACGACGCCCCAGTGCATTCCCGACCCGGCGATCAACTCAGCATTATAGGCACTTTCATAGGATTGCAGGTTGCGCGAACCGGGAAAACCGAACCCTTCGGGGTTCTTAAGTAGGCCCAGCGAAACCGAGGCCAGCATCTGCTCGGCCACGTATACCAACATCAGGGACACGAGGATTTCGTTCGTGCCAAAGCGTACTTTCAAAAAGGCCGGGATCATTGCCCACAGCCAGCCGCCAAACGCGCCCGCAATCACCATAATCGGGAAGATATAGAAAGCATCCAGAGGGTAGAATGCCAGACCGGCACCCGCGCCAAAGATGGCGCCCATGATATACTGCCCCTCAGCCCCGATATTCCAGATGCCCGCACGAAAGCCCAGCGATAGACCGATGGCGATAAGCACCAGTGGCGCACCTTTCACCAGCAGCTGCGGGCGATAATAAAAGGCAAACTCACCAAAGAGAGGTTCCCAAAAAATGGTTCCGATGGCCTGCAATGGGTTCTTACCCAGGATGGCGAACAAAAGCCCACCAAACACCATCGTCGCCAGTACCGCTACCAAAGGGGTCGCATAGGACCACGCCTTGGACGGCTGAGGCCGTTTCTCCAACACAATCATCTGCTCATCCCCCCGTTTTTACATTCTTTTTGAGTGTTTTTCCTAGCTTACACATGGGCCACCTCCATGCCATGTGCGCCGCCCATCATCAGGCCGATTTCGTCTACCGTCAGGCCGGTCGTGGGCCGCGGAGCGCTCAGCCGGCCTTCGTTCAGGGCAGCAAAGCTGTCCGAAATCTCCATAAGCTCGTCGAGATCCTGAGAGATGCAGATGACCGCAGTACCTTTTGCGGCCAGATCCAGAATGGCCTGCCGGATTGCGGCAGCAGCGGCGGCGTCCACGCCCCATGTCGGCTGGTTCACAACAAGCACATCGGGGTCTTGCAGCACCTCTCGACCAATCACGAATTTCTGCAGGTTTCCACCCGACAGCGACCTCGCCGCATTCTCAGGTCCGGGTGTCCGAACGTCAAAGGCCTCGATGATTTTCTCAGCAAAATTCTGGGTTTCGGCCCATTTCAGAAACCCTTTGCTTTCCAGCCCTTCCCGCACTGAGCCCGTCAATAAGGCATTTTCAGTGAGGCTCATGTCCGGCGCAGCAGCGTGGCCCAGCCTTTCTTCCGGCGCGGTCAGAACACCAAGCTTGCGGCGGGCCGTGGGCCCCAATTTACCAATCGCCTGCCCGTTGAACTTGATCGCGTCGGCAGTGGTTTGAATCTCACCCGACAATACGCCCAGCAACTCATCCTGTCCGTTGCCGGCGACACCACCGATGCCAAGAACCTCACCCTTGCGAACTGTCATGTGAACGTTCCTCAGCGCGGTCCCGAACTCGGAAGGTGAAGGAACTGACAATCCACTGACATCCAGAGCAACGTCGCCAAACTCGCGCCCTGAACGCTCGGGGGTCTGAAGGGTTGAACCCACCATCATTTCGGCCATGTCACGGGCCGATGTTTCACTCGGAACACATTCGCCAACGTTCTTGCCCAGACGCAGGATCGTGGCGTGGTCGCAAAGCGTACGTATTTCCTCAAGCTTGTGCGAAATATAGAGGATCGACGTACCTTCGGACCGCAGTTTATTCAGTGTCTCAAACAGGATTTCGACCTCTTGTGGAGTCAGAACCGAGGTCGGTTCGTCCATGATCAGCAGCTTGGGATCTTGCAGCAGACAGCGAATGATCTCGACCCGCTGACGCTCACCTGCAGACAGGTCACCGACGGTGCGGTACGGGTCCAGCGGCAGGCCATAAGTTTCCGAAACTTCGCGGATACGCGCGGCCAGATCGCCCATGGCCGGAGGGTTCTCCATCCCCAGTGCGATGTTCTCGGCCACATTCAGCGCGTCGAACAGCGAGAAGTGCTGGAACACCATCGCAATTCCGTCGGCCCGCGCTGCGCGCGGTTCGGGTGGCGCAAAAGGTTGGCCACGCAACAACATTGTACCGCTGTCGGGTTTCACCAGCCCGTAAATCATCTTCACCAGTGTGGATTTGCCGGCACCGTTTTCGCCCAGCAGGGCGTGAACTTCGCCTTCACCGATGTCGAAAGACACCTGATCATTGGCCACGACGCCGGGATAGGCTTTGGTCAGCCCTTGCAAGCTTAGGAGTGGAGTGGTCACGCGCTCAGGTCCTTCTTCAATTCATTCTGCCGGGCAGGGCGCAGGATTTGCGCCGCGACACCAACTGCGATCATCTGCGGGTGTTTACCCAGGGACGGGTCCCCGATTGGGCAGGTGATCCGGCCAATCCGTTCGGGCGTATGCCCCAACGCGGCCAGCCGGGACCGGAATCGCGCCCATTTCGTAGCCGAGCCGATCAGGCCAGCAAAGCGGAAATCATGCAAAAGCAGCCTGTTGCACAGTTCCAGGTCCAAATTGTGTGAATAAGTAAGCACAAGATGCTCGGCATCGCGCGGTGCGTGACGAACCAATTCGGCCGGTTTGGCCGCCGGAACAATGGTCACACAGTTCGGCACCTCATCCGGAAAGCGTTCTGGCCCGGTATCAACCCATGTAATTGCCAGATCAGGCAGGGGCGATAGGACATCGACCAGAGCCCTGCCGACATGACCCGCGCCCCAGATCCAAAGATTGCGCGTGGGTTCGTGAACCGGCTCGATCATCCATCCGTCAATCAGCTGCGGGTCGGGTTTTACACCCTGACCGCGGGCCTGTGCCAGCAAGCGCTTGACCGACAGTGGCATTTCGCCGCCCGAGGCCGAGCGCGCGATGATCGTGTCATTCAGCTGTTCTACCGCCTCAAGGTCAAAGATTTCGCTAAGCAGAGTTACAGCCCCGCCGCAGCACTGACCCATGTCTGGGCCAAGCGCGTGGTGTGTCTGGCGCGCAGGCGCTGTCTGGGACCGCGCCGCCTCGGCCGCCTGAAACTCCAGTGTTCCACCGCCGATCGTGCCTGATTGCCCGTCCTCCCATACAAGCATTGCGGCACCGACTTCGCGAGGGGATGACCCCTTGATGCCGGCGATGACCACCCGGACCACTTTGCCGTGGGTTTTGACCGCCTCCCTCAAAGCCTCTCGATCAAATCCCATCAGATGCCTCCCTTCATCCTTTGGACACCGTGCCAGACCTCTTCGGCCGTGGCGGGTGCATCCAGTGACGGATAACTGTCTCCGCAAGCTGCCACCGCATTCGACAGTGCCAGCCAGGCAGAGATACCCAGCATGAACGGCGGCTCTCCCACCGCTTTTGAGCGATAGATCGTGTCCTCGCGGTTTTCGCCGTCCCACAAGGCGACATTGAAGATGTCCGGCCGGTCCGAGCAGGCAGGAATCTTGTAGGTCGACGGTGCGTGTGTGCGCAGGTTTCCTTTGTCGTCCCAGACCAATTCCTCAGTCGTGAGCCAGCCTGCGCCCTGAACGTATCCACCTTCAACTTGTCCGATATCCAACGCAGGGTTCAGCGACGCGCCTGCGTCATGCAGGATGTCGGTGCGCAGGATGCGGTTCTCACCGGTCAACGTATCGGCTGCGACCTCGGTAACAGATGCACCATAGGCGAAGTAGAAGAACGGACGGCCACGGCCCTTGATCCGGTCCCACTCGATCTTGGGCGTTTTGTAGAATCCCGTAGCCGACAGGCTGATGCGGCCCTGATAGGCCAGCGCGGCAGCTTCGGCGAAGGTATAGCGTTCCTCCCCGATCGCGACGTGGCCATCTGAAAACGTTACTGCCGACGGATCTGCCTGATGCCGTTCGGCCAGATAATCGGCCATCCGGTCTCGGATCGTGTCGCAGGCCGCTTTCACCGCCATACCGTTCAGATCGCTGCCCGAGGATGCCGCAGTCGCCGAAGTGTTGGGCACCTTGGCGGTATCGGTTGCAGTGATCTTAACCATCTCGAGCGGAATGCCAAAGCGTGATGCAGCCACCTGCGCGACTTTCTGGAACAACCCCTGACCCATCTCGGTGCCACCGTGGTTCAGGTGGACAGAGCCGTCTTGATACACATGCACCAGCGCACCAGCCTGGTTCAGGTGGGTCAGCGTGAAGGAAATACCGAACTTTACCGGGGAGAAGGCGATACCCTTCTTGATCACTCTGTTCTCGGCGTTCCATTTCTCGATGGCGGCCTTACGCGCTGCATAGTCGCTGGTTTTCAGCAGCTTCTCGGTCATACCGTGCAGTACGAAGTCGCTGACTTCCATGCCGTAAGGGGTGGTGTTACCGCCTGCAGGCAGGGGACGCACGGGGGCGTCTCCCAACTCAACAGCACCGCGGCTGGTCAGGTCTTCGTGTGGATCGGGGTGGCCCAGAGGTTTTTCCGTAGGAACAGGGTCGGCAACCGCATGAGCCGGTTCGTAGTAGTTCCGGCGGCGCAGCTCGACCGGGTCGAGCCCCAATTCATAGGCTGCGTGGTCCATAACGCGTTCGATACCAACCATACCCTGCGGGCCGCCAAAGCCACGATAAGCGGTGGCGGATTGGGTGTTGGTTTTCAGCCGGTGGCTTTCAATCCGTGCATTCGGCAACAGATAGGCGTTGTCCGAATGCAGCATCGCACGGTCCGCGACGGGTAAGGACAAGTCCTGCGCCCAGCCGCAGATCGCGTAGTGGTGGAAGGACACGCCTTGAATGTGGCCGTTCTCATCGAACCCGGCCTTGTACGCGATGCGGAACGCGTGGCGCTTGCCGGTGATGATCATGTCATCGTCGCGGTCATAGCGCATCTTGCAGGCCTTACCTGTGGCTCGGGCGGCCACAGCACAGGATACAGCCAATGCGTTGCCCTGACTTTCCTTACCGCCAAAACCACCGCCCATGCGACGAGTCTCAACACGTACGGCATGCATGGGAACGCCCAGTGCATCCGCCACTTTGTGCTGGATCTCGGTCGGGTGCTGGGTTGAGCTATGCACCAGCATATCCGCGCCCTCATTCGGCACTGCCAGCGCGGCTTGTCCTTCCAGATAGAAATGCTCCTGCCCGCCGACCTCGAACGTGCCTTCGATGACACGCGCGGACCCGGCAATAGCTGCATCGGCGTCACCTTTGGCGTAGATGCGAGGGCCATCCTCGAACCTACTGTCTGCGGCCAGCGCTTCTTCGACTGTCAGGATAGGGGTTTCTTCGGCATACTCTATGTTGCCCAACCGGGCAGCCTTGCGCGCGGCCAGATGGCTGGTGGCGATCACAAGGAAAACGGGCTGTCCGATGTAGTGAATCGAACCATCCGACAGCAGCGGCTCGTCATGGATCGACGGAGAGACGTCGTTTGCAAAGGGCAGGTCGTCGGCGGTCATGACCATGACGACCCCATCGGCAGCTTTTACGGCTGACAGATCCATCGACGTAATCGTGCCATTGGCAATCGGGCTTAAGCCAAAGGCCAGATGCAGCGAGCCTTTTGGTGTTGGAATGTCATCGACATAGCGCGCAGTGCCGGAGACATGCAGCGGCGCCGCGTCATGTGGGAGGGGTTTAGTCACGCTCATGCCGACACCTCCAAAACGTTTGTGACTTCACCCTGATCTTCGAGGAAGTACCTCTCAAGCATCGCTTTTGCGGCCTCCAATCGGTAGTTGGCCGAGGCGCGCATATCTGTCATCGGCGTGAAGTCATTTGCGAAGGCCGGGATTGCGGCTTGAACGGTCTCGCGCGTCCAGGACTTGCCAGTCAGCGCTGTTTCGACATTCGAGGCGCGCTTCGGAATGCCAGCCATGCCGCCGAATGCGATACGCGCATCAGCGACCATGCCATCCGTTACTGTGATGTAGAAACACCCGCACACGGCCGAGATGTCCTGGTCGAACCGTTTGCTGAGTTTGTAGGCTTTCAGGCGATCCTCCTGGCGCGGGAAGCTCACCGCTTCCACAAATTCGCCCGGCGCGCGGTCTTGCTTGCCGTAATCGATGAAGAACTCTTCCAACGGGATCGACCGACGCGCGTCACCCTTTCGCAGATGCAGCGTTGCACCCAAGGCAATCAGGGCGGGCGGGTTGTCTCCGATGGGCGAGCCGTTAGCGATGTTGCCACCGACCGTGGCCGCGTGGCGTACTTGTACACTGGCGTAACGACGGATCATTTCAGCGTAGGAAGGGTGCAGGTCGGCCAGCGCTTCGCCCATACGGTTCATGTCGACCATGGCACCAAAGCGGATTTCGTCATCCGTGATGGTGATCTCTTTCAGATCATCGCAACGGTTCAGGAATATCACCGGGTCGAGATCCCGAAGTTGCTTTGTGACCCAAAGCCCAACATCTGTTGCGCCGGCAACCAGTGTAGCGTCCGGATGCTTGGCATAAACAGTCGCCAGTTCATCCGTTGATCCAGGCAGCATCGGCGATGTCACCCGTGTTGCTACTGGCTTGTCTTTAACCCAAACCGGGACCGGTTGAGCCTCGGCGGCCTCGGCCGCTCGTATGATCGGTGCATAACCTGTGCACCGGCACAGGTTTCCGGCAAGCTGCGTATCGTGATCCTTGGCACCATTGGCGTGGCTTGCAACCATCGACATGACGAAGCCGGGGGTACAGAAGCCGCATTGCGATCCGTGCAGATCCACCATTGCTTGCTGAACAGGATGCGTCTCGCCATCCGGTCCGCTGGCTCCTTCGACGGTGCGCACCGCCTTGCCGTGTAGCTGAGGCAGGAACAGGATACAGGAATTCAGCGCTTTGTGGCCGCCCTCATCCGTGACCATGACGGTGCAGGCCCCGCAATCGCCTTCGTTGCAGCCTTCCTTGGTGCCGGTCAGGCCGCGATCTTCGCGCAGCCAATCCAGCAAGGTCGCCGTCGGATCAACATCCGCCAGCTCCACAGTCTCTCCGTTCAGAAGAAACGTGATATTCATGAGTGAAACCCGTCGCCTTACCCGGTTGCGCCCTTGGGTGCTCTCCTTCGATGCGACGTAGAAAGAGTAGCGGGCGAATAGCTTGCCGTCAGATGTTAGAAACAGCGCAGGTTGTCTGGCAAGAAAAACTACCTATGTGATACACCATTGGGCACTGACGCTGCGTGATTGTGCTGTTCGTTTAATAAGCACATGATTGAAACTAAAGCGCTTTTTGCCTTTGGTTGCTGCTGAACTCCGAAGCACCTTCTGGAAAATCCGAATAATCAACGCTGATTTTTAAGGCATTCCAAAGCGACGGTTCCTGCTTTTGCCCCGTGTCGGACTGAGATAGCGTGGCGGTTATGAGCAGTACTCCTCGATTCATTCACCTCCGCGTTCACACAGAATATTCCCTTTTGGAAGGCGCCGTGCGGCTGAAAAAGCTGCCCGGCTTGTGTGAAAAGATGGATATGCCCGCCGTCGCGGTAACCGACACCAACAGTATGTTCTCGGCGTTGGAGTTTTCGGTGACGGCCAGCGGGGCCGGGGTGCAACCGATCATGGGCTGTCAGGTCGATCTGACCTATGTGCAGGCGCAACCGGGGGAAAAGCCCAAAGCGCCAGCGCCGCTGGTCCTGCTTGCGCAGTCCGAGATTGGATATGAGAACCTGATGAAGCTCAGCTCTTGCCTTTATGTGGATAAGGGCGGGCAGTTGCCGCAGGTTACCTTGGAAGAATTGGCCGAGCGGTCTGATGGCCTGATCTGTCTGACCGGTGGGCCGGATGGTCCGGTTGGTATTCTTTTGCAGCAGGGTCAGCGCCCGGCAGCTGAGGCTTTGGTGGACCGTCTGGCGGCGATGTTCCCTGATCGATTGTACATAGAATTGCAGCGCCATCCCGGTGAGGGCGGTCAGCCCGAAGCGGAACGCCTGACCGAGCGCGGTCATGTCGAGATGGCTTATGCCAAGACTCTGCCGTTGGTTGCCACCAATGACGTCTATTTTCCGACCTCAGATATGTATGAGGCCCATGATGCGCTGATCTGTATCTCGGAAGGGGCTTATGTCGATCAGCAGGAAGGACGCCGTCGCCTGACTGCGCAGCACTATTTCAAGTCGCAGCAAGAAATGGTGACCCTGTTCGCCGACCTGCCCGAAGCGATTGAGAATACGGTAGAGATCGCCAAACGCTGCGCTTTCATGGCTTATCGCCGTGATCCGATCCTTCCGAAATTCGCAGATGACGAGGTGGCCGAGTTGCGGCGTATCGCCAACGAAGGTCTGCAGAAACGCCTGGCTGTGATCCCGCATGCGGTGACGCCCGAGGAATATCAGGAGCGGCTGGATTTCGAGCTCGACATCATCGAAGGCATGGGGTTCCCGGGTTACTTCCTGATCGTTGCGGACTTTATCCAATGGGCCAAGGACGAGGATATCCCGGTCGGGCCGGGGCGTGGTTCGGGTGCGGGCTCGCTGGTGGCCTATGCGCTGACGATCACCGACCTTGATCCGCTGCGGTATTCGTTGCTGTTCGAACGCTTCCTGAACCCGGAACGCGTCTCGATGCCGGACTTCGACATCGACTTCTGCATGGACCGCCGGGAAGAAGTGATCCGCTATGTTCAACAGAAATACGGGCGCGACAAGGTAGGGCAGATCATCACCTTTGGTGCGTTGCTGTCCAAGGCCGCCGTGCGCGATATCGGGCGGGTTTTGCAGATGCCGTACGGGCAGGTCGACCGCCTGTCCAAGATGATCCCGGTTGAGGGAGTTAAACCTGTCTCGATCGAAAAGGCACTGAAAGATGAACCTCGCCTGCGCGAAGAAGCGCGAAACGAAGAGGTCGTCGATCGTCTGTTGACCTATGGCCAGCAGGTCGAGGGGCTATTGCGGAACGCATCGACCCACGCTGCGGGGGTAGTGATTGGGGACCGCCCGCTTGATGCTCTGGTGCCGCTGTATCAGGACCCGCGGTCTGATATGCCTGCGACTCAGTTCAATATGAAGTGGGTCGAACAGGCCGGGCTGGTGAAGTTCGACTTTCTGGGCCTGAAGACGCTGACCGTGATCCAGAACGCGATGGATCTGATCTTTAAATCTGATCGCCCGTTGCATATCGCCGCTGATGGTACTGAACTTTATGAACCCGCGGAGGGAGCCGAGAACCAGATCAACGCTATCCCACTGGATGATGAGGCGACGTACAAGCTCTATTCGGCTGCCAAGACAGTAGCTGTGTTCCAGGTGGAATCCTCGGGTATGATGGATGCGCTCAAGCGCATGAAGCCTACCTGTATCGAGGATATCGTGGCCCTCGTCGCGCTATACCGTCCGGGCCCGATGGAGAACATCCCGACCTATTGCGAGGTCAAGAACGGGCTGCGGAAAATTGAATCCGTCCACCCGCTGATCGACTACATCCTTGAGGAAACCCAAGGCATCATCGTTTATCAGGAACAGGTGATGCAGATCGCGCAGGTCATGGCAGGCTATAGCCTCGGCGGCGCTGACTTGCTGCGCCGTGCGATGGGTAAAAAGATCAAAGAGGCGATGGATGCCGAGCGCCCCAAATTCGAAAAGGGTGCGGGTGAAAACGGTGTCGACGCCAAGAAGGCATCTGAGGTCTTCGACCTGCTCGAGAAATTCGCCAACTACGGCTTCAACAAATCCCACGCAGCGGCCTATGCGGTCGTCAGCTACCAGACCGGCTGGCTAAAGGCGAACCACCCGGTCGAGTTCATGGCCGGTGTCATGAACTGCGATATTCACCTGACCGATAAGCTGGCCATCTATTTCGAAGAAGTCCGCAAAGGGCTGGAATTGCCCTATGTGCCACCCTGTGTGAATCGCTCTCTTGCGACATTCGATGTGGTCGATGGGCACCTGGTCTACGCGCTGGGCGCGCTCAAGAACGTGGGTGTCGAGGCAATGAACCTTGTCGTCGAAGGGCGCGGTGATAAGCCCTTCGTGAACCTGTTCGACTTTGCTCGCCGGGTTGACTTGAAGAAAGTCGGGAAACGCCCGCTGGAGATGTTGGCGAGAGCCGGGGCCTTTGACGAGCTTGATAAAAACCGTCGCCGCGTATTCGAAAGCCTCGATCCGCTGGTCCAATACTCGGCAGCAATCCATGATCAGAAGAACTCGAACCAGGTATCCTTGTTCGGTGAAGCTGGCGATGATCTGCCCGAACCGCGTCTGTCTCCTTCACCAGATTGGCTGCCTGCTGAACGTCTGAGTGAAGAATTCAAAGCTATCGGCTTTTACCTCTCCGGGCACCCATTGGACGATTATATGCCAGCGCTTAAGCGCAAGCAGGTTCTGACGCTGGACGAGGTGATGGAAAAGGCACGCTCGGGCCCATTGATCGCCAAGATGGCCGGGGTTGTGGCCGGAAGGCAGGAGCGTAAATCCGCACGCGGCAACAGATTTGCTTTTGCTCAGCTTTCAGATCCCACCGGGGCCTATGAGGTCACCTTGTTTTCGGAGACGCTGGAGAAAAGCCGCGAGTTTCTGGAAACTGGCGAGCAGGTGGTTCTGACCGCCGAGGCGACGATGGAAGCCGATCAACTGAAACTTTTGGGTCGGTCAGTAGGGCCAGTAGACTCGGTTGTGGCCGAAGCAGGTGCGACCGGATTGCGTATCTTTGTTGACGAGGCTGGCGTCCTGCCCACGGTTGCCAAGGTTTTGGAAGATGCAGCCAATGCCGCCAAAGGGACTTCAAAGGGGCCAATTCAGCTTTGCCTCCTTGACCCGGGGCTGCCCGGAGATGTCGAGATGGATCTGGGGCAGAGCTTTCCCATCAACCCGCAAATCAAAGGTGCCATCAAATCGCTGGACGGCGTTATGTCGGTCGAGGAAATCTGAACAGTCATTGGTTTGTTGCCAGAGGGTTAGCGCACGGTTAGGCTGAACGTATAAGTAATTCATTGGGTCACGTCATAGGAGGGCACCCAGATGACGATTGCTGGTACTGGATTCAGATTTTTCACTATCGCTGCGGCAACCTCGCTGATTTTGGCATCTGCGACCGCAGGATATGCGGACAACAAAAAGAAAAAGAATACAATTGAAGGCGCCCTGATTGGCGCAGGTGTTGGGGCGCTGGTCGGCGATGGCAAAGGTGCAGCGATCGGCGGTGTCGCTGGGGCCATTATCGGACATAACTGGAAGTGATTGCGATGCGGTTAAGTAAACTCAGAATGTCCGCTTTCGCCGTGATCTTTGCGGGTCCCAGTGTGGCAATGGCCGATGATGCAGCAGATCAGATGGTGCAGGATGCATTGCCCCTGATGCACTATACGTGCGCCTCGATTGCTGAAGAGGCGGATGGCGACGAAGAATTTGTAGTGGCGGTTGTTCAGAAGATGACGGCTTTGTCGCTCTACAATCGTCAGGTCAATATCGAAGATCATGCGACCACGGATGAAGAAAAAGCACAGTTGCGTGAAGCATTCATAGCCGCGCTGTCGGATGGATGCGCCGCAGACAAAAATGCCCTGTTGGGTGGAGTGGTCGACAACGCGGTGAAAACAACGCTGGGGTTTTGAACCGTCAGTAGTGAGGCGGGCGTTCGTCTCCGATGACAACGCCGCCTGACCCTTCCTGTGCCCGTTCAGCCTCGCGCTGCAGCAGCATTTCGACGCGACGGGTCAGGCGATCGATTTCGTCTTGTTGGCGTGTGACGACCGTGTTCAGCTCTTCGACCGTGCGGGTCAGATGGGCGATCTGTTCTTCCAGATGCTGCATTCGGGGCTCCTGTATCTGGGCCGGTCATAGCGGCCCTGCAATCTCATGACCAGAGAAACCATGCCCTGCGACAGAGGCTTGGCTTGCCCCGATCAGGGCCATGGGATAGACCGCGCGCGGAACATAAACCTCCCAAGGACGCCCCAAAATGGCCAAGCCCAAGAAACAGCCCCGCCCCAAGGCAATCACGCCGAAAGGGTTCCGCGACTATTTCGGCTCGGAAGTCTCGCAGCGCACTGAGATGCTGCGGACCATTGCTGGCGTCTATCATCGATACGGTTTTGATGCGCTGGAAAGCAGCGCTGTGGAAACCGTCGAAGCGCTGGGCAAGTTCCTTCCAGACGTAGATCGCCCGAATGAGGGGGTCTTTGCATGGCAGGAAGTTGACGAAAACGACAAGGGCGACTGGATGGCCCTGCGCTATGACCTGACCGCACCACTGGCGCGGGTCTATGCGCAGCACCGCAACGATCTGCCGACGCCTTATCGCCGCTATGCGATGGGGCCGGTCTGGCGCAACGAAAAGCCCGGACCAGGTCGCTACCGCCAGTTCTATCAGTGCGATGCCGATACGGTGGGTACGGCCTCGATGGCCGCGGACGCCGAGATTTGCGCGATGCTGTCTGATACGTTGGAGACCGTCGGCATTCCGCGTGGCGACTATCTGGTGCGCGTCAACAACCGCAAAGTTCTGAATGGCGTGCTTGAGGCGATGGGCCTTGGCGATGACCTTGCCGCTCGTGACAATGTCCTGCGCACCATCGACAAGTTCGACAAGGTGGGCGAGCAGGGTGTGCGTGAGTTGCTGACCAAAGGCCGTTTGGACGCATCGGGTGCGTTTATTGACGGAGTTGGCCTAAGCGACGATCAGGCAGAGCCGGTGATTGCTTTCCTGACCTCGAAGGCGGCGGATACCGCTGGAACGCTGGCCAATCTGCGTGCCGCTGTGGGTAATAGCAAGATCGGCGTGGACGGAATTGCCGAGTTGGAGCAGATCGGCGCACTGCTCGATGCAGGTGGGTACGGATCGGACCGGATCGAGATCGATCCATCCGTCGTGCGTGGTCTGGGCTACTATACCGGTCCGGTTTACGAGGCTGAACTGACCTTCGAGATTTTTGACGAGAAAGGCCGCAAGCGGCAGTTTGGGTCAGTCTCGGGCGGTGGACGTTATGACGATCTGGTCAAGCGGTTCACCGGACAGGAAGTTCCAGCGACGGGTATTTCTATCGGCGTCGACCGTCTGCTGGCCGCCCTGCGTGAGAAGGGCAGGATCGCCGCGAAAGCGACCGGTCCGGTGGTCGTTACCGTAATGGATCGCGATCGGATGGCGGATTATCAGGCGATGGTGGCCGAGCTGCGTAACGCGGGTATTCGGGCCGAGGTCTACTTGGGTAACCCCAAGAACTTTGGCAATCAGCTGAAATATGCGGACAAGCGGAACTCTCCGATTGCGGTGATCGAAGGCGGTGATGAAAAGGCCAATGGCATCGTGCAAATCAAGGATCTGATCCTGGGCGCGAAGATTGCCGAAAGCGCCACGCTGGAGGAATGGAAAGAACGCCCCAGCCAGTTCGAAGTGCCACGTGGTAATCTGGTCGCCAAAGTGCGTGAAATTCTGGACAGTCAGGACTGATCCATGGCCAACCGTTCTCAGATACAGGCCCGCGCCGCGATGATGCGTGTCCGGTTCGAGGCTGCTGGCGCGCAGGTTGTCGATACGCCTTTGCTGCAACCGGCGGAAACGCTGCTTGATCTCTACGGCGAGGATATCCGTGCCCGAGCGTATGTGACCTCAGACGCTCTGCGGGGCGAACAGATGCTGCGTCCCGACTTTACGCTGCCCGTTGTGCAGATGCACATGATGGATGGGGCCGAGCCTGCACGATATACCTATTCCGGTGAAGTGTTTCGCCGTCAGGAGCATGATCCGGACCGGGCCAACGAGTACATTCAGGTCGGGTATGAGGTCTTTGACCGCGATGATCCCGCAGGGGCAGACGCTGAGGTCTTTTCTCTCTTTGCTCTGCAATTGCGCGGTTTGCCTTTGCGCGCAGCTACCGGGGACATTGGTATTCTGATCGCTGCGGTACAGGGCCTGCGCACGACTGACCGTCGTAAGTCCGCTCTGATGCGGCACTTGTGGCGACCCCGCCGTTTCCGCATTCTGCTGGATCGATTTGCTGGACGTAAGCCTGAACCGGAATTGCGCAACGAATTGCTGTCGGCGGCTAACCCTATGGCTTTCGAGGCCCCGATGATCGGAAAACGACGTGCATCAGAGATTGAGGCACGCATCGAAGCGTTACGCGAAGATCGGGACACGCCACCCATTTCCGATAACGAACTTGCGGGCCTTGAGTCGCTGTTAACCGTGCGCGAGACAATGCCTTTTGCGCTTGAGCAATTGCGCGATGTGGCCGTCGATCTTCCTCAGATCACACCAGCCCTGGACCGGTTGGAGACGCGGATCGCTTCACTGCAGGCGCGCGGTGTCGATGTAGAAAAGTTGGATTTCGAGGCTGCCTATGGGCGTACATCGATGGAGTACTATGACGGGTTTGTCTTTGGCTTCTACGCCGAGGGTCGACCTGATCTGCCTCCTATCGCCACAGGTGGACGATATGACGCCCTGACCCGGCAACTGGGTAACGGCGCGGAAATACCTGCGGTTGGTGGTGTGCTGAGACCGGACCTGATGCTCGAGATCGAGGAGGCGGCACAATGAGCCTGAAACTGGGTGTGCCCTCGAAGGGCCGGTTGATGGAAAAAACCTTCTCATGGTTTGAAAAACGCGGGATTATTCTGTCCCGCAGCGGGTCTGACCGCGAGTATGCCGGCAAAGTCGAAGGGATAGACGGTGTCTCGCTGATCCTGCTTTCCGCTGGTGAAATCCCGCGCGAGCTAGCGGCGGGGCGCATCCACATGGGTGTAACGGGTACCGATCTGGTGCACGAAAAACTGCCCCGATGGGAGCAGCAAGTCGAAGAAGTATCCCTTTTGGGCTTCGGTCAGGCTGACCTGATCATTGCCACCCCAGCCTGTTGGGTGGATGTCGATACGCTGGATGATCTGGATGGCGCTGCGGCTGCATTTCGTCGAACCCACGGGCACCGGCTGCGCATTGCAACAAAGTATCACAGGCTGGTGCGGGAATTCCTGACCGATGCAGGGGTGGCCGACTACACATTGGTGGATAGTCAGGGGGCAACGGAAGGCACGGTAGTCAACGAAACTGCCGAGGCCATCGCTGACATCACCTCAACCGGTGAAACGTTACGGGCCAATCACCTGAAGATCTTGTCTGATGGTTTGATTCTGAAGTCGCAGGCGACCCTGTGGCGCAGCCGAGAAGCCAGCTATAGCCCGGCTGATAAAGCGATACTGTCTGAGTTGATGGATCGGCTGAGCTGATCTTAAAGGACGCCGATCTCAGCCAGCGCTCGGTTCAGATCTTCGGGCAGAGCATCATCCTGCGACTTGCCTTTGGGCAGGTCTGCGGGGGTATCTTCGGGCTTTAAATAGCGCCAACCCTGAAACGGTCGTTTCTGGGCGTTTTGGGTGCGATGCACTTCGGGTTCCAACACGATAGCGCAACGGCGAATGCCGTCGTCGCCGATAACCTCATCCAGCCTCAGGATACGCTGGCGGCATTGCACGACGCCTTTGATCACCCAATAGATCGACCCGCCCTTCAGAATCTCTGCCTCGCGCTTGGGCCACATACGGGTGACATGGCGGGGCAAGCCGTCCTCGAACCGCTGGCGGTAGGTATCCTGCCACGCGATCAGGGTGTCGACGCTTTCCGATCCGACCGATAGTTTTATGAGATTTACGTACTTATCCACAGCTTTCCCACAGAGTCGTCCCTAGGCCCACCTTTATATTGTAGCTCATGTGCGATTGTCATCAAGCTGTTGTGGTCGGGCGTTGAAATGGTCTAATCTGGGTGCCTCTTTCAAGACAGGGAATCACCAATGAGCCGCTTTGCCGCCCCCATCGCCGAGCAGATCTGGGACATGAAATACCGCTTTAAACAGGCGGATGGCACACCCATTGACCAGACGGTCGAGGATTCGTGGCGTCGCATCGCGCGCGATCTGGCTCAGGTCGAAAATGATCCCGCACATTGGGAGCAGAAGTTTTTCGAGGCTCTGGAAGATTTCAAATATCTTCCTGCAGGGCGTATCACCGCCGGAGCGGGGACCGCCCGGCGCGTTACCCTGTTCAACTGCTTTGTCATGGGGACGGTTCCGGACAGCATGGGCGGCATCTTTGACATGTTGAAAGAGGCCGCATTGACGATGCAGCAGGGCGGCGGAATCGGTTACGATTTCTCAACCATTCGTCCGCGCGGCGCGGATGTGCATGGCGTGGCCGCTGATGCCTCGGGGCCGCTGTCGTTCATGGATGTCTGGGACGCCATGTGCCGCACGATCATGTCGGCTGGTTCGCGCCGAGGTGCGATGATGGCGACCATGCGCTGCGACCACCCGGATATCGAACATTTCATTACCGCCAAATCCGACCCAGCCCGCCTGCGTATGTTCAATATGTCGGTGCTGGTTACCGATGCTTTTATGGAGGCAGTCAAGGCTGACGGCCCATGGGAGCTGGTTTTCGGCGATAAGGTCTATCACACCGTTCAGGCGCGTGATCTTTGGAACAAGATCATGCAGGCAACCTACGATTATGCCGAGCCGGGTGTAATCTTCATTGATCGCATCAATCAGGCCAACAACCTGAGCTATGTCGAGACAATCGCGGCAACAAACCCCTGCGGTGAGCAACCTTTGCCGCCCTATGGTGCCTGCCTGTTGGGTTCGGTTAATCTGGCACGTCTGGTTGCAGATCCGTTCGAAAAAGACGCCCATCTTGATGAGGCGGCTATGCAAGAGCTGGTCGCAACCGCAGTTCGGATGATGGACAACGTCGTGGATGCGTCGAAGTTCCCGCTGCCGGAGCAAGCAGCTGAAGCTCAGGCTAAGCGCCGGATCGGTCTGGGTGTCACCGGGCTGGCAGATGCCTTGCTGATGCTGGGCCTGCGCTATGGCTCGGACGAAGCGGCGCAACAGACCGAGCGCTGGCTGCACGCAATCGCCCGCGCCGCTTATCTGGCGTCAGTAGATTTGGCCAAGGAAAAGGGCGCCTTCCCCCTGTTTGACGCTGAGAAGTATCTGGACAGCGGCACGATGCTGCAGATGGATGACGACGTGCGCGATGCGATCCGCAAGCAGGGCATTCGCAACGCCTTGCTAACATCAATCGCGCCAACCGGGACGATCTCGCTCTATGCCGGGAACGTGTCGTCTGGGATCGAACCTGTCTTTGCTTATGCCTATACCCGCAAGGTTCTGCAGAAAGATGGCTCACGTACCGAAGAAGAGGTCGTGGATTATGCGGTTCAGATGTGGCGTGACAAGTTTGGGGATGTCGAACTGCCGGACTACTTCGTCAACGCGCAAACGCTGTCTCCATCTGATCACGTCAAGATGCAGGCCGCTGCACAGAAGTGGATCGACAGTTCGATCTCCAAGACCATCAACTGCCCTGAAGATATCAGCTTTGACGCGTTCAAAGACGTTTACATGCAAGCATGGGATCTGGGCTGCAAGGGTTGCACCACCTATCGACCAAATGATGTGACGGGTTCTGTTCTGACGGTTTCTGAAAGCTCGGACAAAGTGCCCGGCGAAAGCGCGGATGCGCCTCAAGAAGTTGATGGTGGCGATGTCATCTACATGTCCGAGCCACTGGATCGACCACAATCGCTTGAGGGGTCGACATATAAACTGAAATGGCCCGATAGCGAGCATGCGATCTATCTGACCATCAATGACATCGTGATAGGCGGGCGTCGCAGACCATTCGAGGTTTTCATCAACTCGAAGAACATGGAGCACTATGCTTGGACGCTGGCCCTGACGCGTATGATCTCGGCAGTGTTCCGTCGTGGTGGTGACGTGTCATTTGTGGTTGAGGAACTGAAAGCGGTGTTCGACCCGCGTGGTGGTGCCTGGGTTCAGGGCAAGTACATCCCATCAATTCTGGCCGCAATTGGTGGCGTGATTGAACAGCACATGGTCGCCATCGGCTTTCTCGAAGGAGAGGGGATGGGGCTGAAATCCGATCCGCAGGCGCAGGTTGTCAACATGGATGCTCCGCGTGGCAAGGCATGCCCATCCTGCGGACAATACGACATGGTCATGATCGAAGGGTGCATGACTTGCCGAAGCTGTGGTCACTCCAAGTGCGGCTGACCATCAGCCT
Source organism: Ruegeria sp. CE12 (assembly GCF_056537525.1). Taxonomy (NCBI): domain Bacteria; kingdom Pseudomonadati; phylum Pseudomonadota; class Alphaproteobacteria; order Rhodobacterales; family Roseobacteraceae; genus Ruegeria; species Ruegeria sp. CE12. Next base: position 65,385 of record NZ_JBQFRS010000010.1, read on the forward strand.
GATTTGAATGTTGTGGTGCGTCAGGTGACACGGCCATTATGGTCACCAATTGACCTCATACTGCGATCTGGCAATCTGCTGACGGAATCTAGGAAGAGCTGACTGCTAGAATCGCTTGTCCAAAGGTTATTGAGTGGAATTGTCGACCGAAGCGACTCTGACGAGTTGCTTCGGCTTCCTTAGTACGACTTAATTCTTAAAGTTTGTTCCGAACATCTGATTTGGAGTACTGCGTAGTTTTTCAAGCGTTAGGTGCAGGTTCAAACAAAGAATATATTTATAGAACAGAACTTTAAATTCGTTCATCGAAAGGCATCGCGGCTGCGACAGCTTTTAAGAACTGCTCCGGGGAAATGTTGAGTGCACGCGAGAGGATAACAAGTTCTGGTACATCTATGCGCCTTTGACCCGTCTCTATCCTGGCAACAAATGACTGATGACACTTTAGCTTCTCGGCAAGCTTCGCTTGCGAGTAACCTTGGGCCTTGCGGGCAGAGATGAGTGCGGAGATTAGCGCGAGATGCCCTGGCGAGCGGAGAGATTTCGTCACTTTGGTGTCCGTTTAATGCTTCGGACACTTCCAATAATCTCGTTTTCAGATTATCTAAAAATCAGATTAAATATATAAGAGCGGATGATGAGAATTGTTAAACATATAATCAGCGCAGTTTTGCTCCCCTGCACCGCGTTTGCCCAAGAACCCCTCACGCCAACTCCGGACAAATATGTGCCTATCGAGCCCGTCTACTCGATCCTTGGCATTACACCCGGTTGGACCGCCGATGAAGCTAGAGAAGCATTTTTAGCGCATTTAGATCAACCACTTGCCGATGAAGTGGTGGCTCTAAATGTGCGCAGTTCTAATGGACGCGAATTCCAACACGAGTATACCCAGCGATTGCTATCGCCTTGGGTGACGCCGTTTATGCGTATGGGGCAGGAACCATATGAGGAAGTGACCCTGTCTCTGGCAACCGGAGTTCTCGAAGGGCGGCTCTTGGGTGTTCAGAGAGCCATCGTTGAGATTGGAAATGATCGCCCTTCAGCAGAAGCAGTGTTTGCCCAGGTCAAAGAGATTTTCGGTCCACCGTCTTATGAGAAGTTGGACAGCTTTGAATCTCATCTCTTGTATCTGCATAGTTCGGATGGTTTCATTTCAAGTTTAAGGGACCTGGACACTCAGATCGTCGCCCAATCTGGTCAGGGTAATCTTCGCTCGTCGACTGGAGTGGCGGGTGGCCAGTTTGACAACGAAACACCTTGCGTCACAGCGATCGGTCAGCCTGCAATCTACCAGTTCAAGTCACCACGCACAGATGATCCGCTCGCTGGTTGCGATCTCGTGTTCCATGTACAGGTGCAGGCTGCAGACGGAAAAACCACTGTTCGCTTCGAGTTAGTCGACTATGCGCTGGTTCGATTGAACCGCGACGAAACGGATCGCCAAATCCTTGAAATACTCGAACAACCACAGTCGGAAAGCAAAATTAAACTATGACGGAGCGATCAAAGGTTACCGTGCAGGACTTGGAGACTAGGTTTGCACCCGTTTTTGCGCTCAAGGCGGAAAGCAAGGTGTTCGATCCCGATGATCCTGTATTGACAGCTTCGGACCTGCGTGCTGCCTGGAGTGCACTGAACGACGCCGTTCCTGCCGTGGTGGCTCATTGTCAGTGCTTCAGTACGAAGCCAGAAGATGACGAACAATCAAAGATGATTTCATTGTGGGATTTCATGAGCGGTCGCGAAGTGTGGATCAGTGCAAATAAGCGCGGTGGCTACGATCTGCGTGTGTTGGCTGAGCATGGGGAATGGTCTGAAACCCAGCTGTCGTTGGATGTGTTGTTGTTGAAGCTGCTGGCGTTGGACTATTTGCCCGAGCAATTTCGAGCTTTCTCCTGTTAGGCGCTGATGAGGTGGGTCGATGACGATCTGGTACACGGCCGATACTCATTTTGGCCACGATAACATTCTTCGTTTCTGCAGTCGTCCGTTCTCATCCGTCTCCCAGATGGATGCGACCTTATTGGAAAACATGTGGAAACTGGTCAAACCCGACGACCATCTATGGATTTTGGGTGATTTCGCTTTTGGTGCCAAGGCGAAAGACAGCGCTTATGTCGAAACAATCTTCAATCAACTTCCAGGAGCAGAGCGACATCTGGTGGTTGGGAACCATGATTTGGAGCCAACACTCGAATTGCCTTGGGATTCTGTCTCGAACTACAAGGAGCTTCGAGATGGCCCGCAAAACCAGCTAAATACACTTTGCCACTATCCGATGGTCACATGGAACCACGCCCGCAGAGGAGCGTTGCAGTTCTTTGGTCATGTCCACGACAACTGGCATGGCACGCGCAACTCGGTGAATGTCGGCGTTGATGTCTGGGACTTCCAGCCCGTTACGTTCGACAATGTCGCGCGACGGGCGAAAAGACTGCCGCAAAATAAGCATTGGGCGGACGCAGAGCCAAGAAACGCCAGTTCTAGCGTAGTATGTAACAGGCTCTAAAGACCTGTTCGAGGAAGTCCCAGAGAACGTCCGTAGTGAGCCCAAAGCGGATCCATCATTTGGAAACAGATAACATTTCCGTGGCATCAATTAGGAATGCGTTGAAAATCGACTGCGCAAACAACTGTAACTTTGGTTGGAGGTGCTAACTAGGACTCTACTTTGGCCGATATCTACTGAGTGTCTTCAGTATCATATTCCGTGTATTTACGTCGTTGTCGAAAATCCTGTCGGCGAGAAACTCGGACGGAAACTCCGGCCATGTTTTTCGCATTTCAGCAACGAGCTGTCGTGCTTCTTCTGAATTTCCCAACTGATCGTGCGCAACGGCTTGGAATAAGAGCGAAGGAGCACTGACTGGCGCTCCAGCAGCAGGCGCTCCCTGAAAGGCTTCAACAACATTTTCGTAGTTCCCGAGCATAAGTTGCGAAACGCCCCATATGTTTCTCGCGCCAAACCTACCAGATCCTGATTTGGGTCTCTCTGGGTAGCTAACCTCGGCGGCAAGTTCCGGGGCGTTAGCCAAAATGGCGGTGATACCTGCAAGGTCGAGAATATGGCCATCATTCGGCGCTAGTTCGACGGACATTCTTGCGTATTTCAATGCCTCATTTGGCTGATCTTTGACAGCCAGCACCCAACCGTTTGCGCTGTTTGCCCACGCATCGGCCGGGGATAATTGAAGCGCTTTTCCAGACATTTCTGAGGCTTGATTGAAGAAATCATCCCTCTGTGCTTCATCCGGCGACAATACCGCCAGGATCGCCAGGACCTGCGCTGATCCGGCATAGCCGTCAGACAGAGCCGGGTCGAGTTCAATCGCGTGCTGGAACATTCCCAGTGCTATTTTCTGACGTTTGACATCAAAAACGGGAAAAAACATGCCTCGGGCTTGATCCGCAAGGTTCGCCGCCTGGAGTCTTGTCAACGATTGTTCACCAAGCGCCACACGTTCGGCTTGTTCGATGGATCGAGTTGTTGGCACAACCTCCCTGTTATCCTGGCTCATCCAGATGCCGAGCACAGCGACTAATCCAAGAACACCCAATCCGGCTGGCAGCAGTTTCAGCGAACGCCGACGCCCATCAGGCTCATCGCTGTCCCACGCACTTGATGTGCGGTCTTCAATTATAGGTACGTATGAAAACCGCGGCTTGTATCCGCCGGGGTCAACAAAAATGCGAACTCCATTGCCGTCCCAGTGATCTTCATAGAACTGATGCAAAAGACGACGCAGTCGCCTAGCCTCAACGCGGACCAGGTTTTGACCACCAGTACCATCAATGCGCCGCCCATAGACCTCAACAGCGATAGCTTTGCCTCGAATCTGAGTGCTTCGACCCGATAGAGATTCCTCGACTATATAGGTGAGAAATTGCGTGAGTCGGGGTGAAGCTTGAAACCCGTCGCTTGATACAATCCGACTCAGGGCTTCCCGGATGAGCTCCGGGGAAGGCTGTCCAACATGTTGATTTATTGGCAATTCGTTGGATTCGTTCAATTTCAACTCACCCCCAACTCACGGTGACTCACTTGGCCTTTGCGGTCAACCGCACTCATCTTGATTTGAGAATAGATAGTGGGTGTCGGGATTTTTCCAGTGACGGTGGACCTGATTGAAGAAATTCCAGAACTTTCCGATGTGCTGTCGAGGCACATCGAAACGGATGCGTTACTCGGCGAGGTCATAGAAGACCTGAAGAAAGCATCTGCGTTTTCGAAAGACGCATCGATCACAGCCTCAGAGCGCGCCGAGTGGGCCCACATCAAATCTGAACTCATCAACGAGCTTCGCCGGATGTTGAAACGCAACCAGTGAGATACTTCTAACTGAGGACCAATCCATGACCAAGGAAGACAATAGAAAAGACCAGGACGACAAACAGGTTCAGGCGTCAGATCAAATTGAAGACCCGTCGCGGCGGAGTGTTCTTAAAGGCTTGGCGACCGGAGCGGCTGCGACAGGGGCAGCTGGGTTTGCGGCAGGAAGTGCCGAGGCCCACGAAGGAGACGGTCCACTAGGAGAAACACTCAAGAACCCATACGGTGGTCGACCCGCAGGCGGCGTATCTTTGCCGGAGTACTTCCGTCCTACGAAATACATGACTGGTTCAAACGCGAACTATTTTCCACTGAGTGAGGAATTGGGGCCAGATGAGATGCGAATCTCATTCTGTGGTTCAACACCATATCCGCCGCGCGAAGATCAGGCGGGTACTTGCATCATGGTGGAGTTGGGAAATGGAAAACGTTTCTTCTTCGATTTTGGATCTGGTTGTGTCCGCAACATCATTGCCATGCAAGTGCCAGGGCAACTGATCAACGACATCTTCATCTCTCATTTGCATGTCGACCACTACGCCGACATTCCTTATATTTATCCGTTCCGTGCTTGGTCGGGTGGTTACACGCCACTACGCATCCATGGTCCCTCTGGTCGGACACCCGAACTTGGGACAGCTGGAATGGTCAAAGGCATGCAGCAGATGCTCAAGTGGCATCTGGAGGCCTTTGATGTGTTCCCGATTGGTGACGGCTACGAGATCGAAGTCAACGAGTTTGATTTCCGTCAGGAAGGCGGAATCGTTTATGACGAAGATGGCGTGACTGTTCGGTCTTGGCCTCGAAGCCATGCCAAGGACGGTGCGGTTGGCTATCGGCTCGATTGGAACGGGCTGAGCTTTGTATGGACCGGCGATGGTCGCCCGGATGAGCTTTCACGGAAATACGGCGAAGGCGTTGATGTCTTTGTAACCGAAATGTCGGGACAGGATATTGGTCAGCTGATGACCTACAAATACGGTATCCCACAGGATCTCTTTAACTACACTATCGATACGCATCACACCTCCCACTATGCCGTGGGTAAGCTCTTTGCTGACACAAGGCCGCGTTTGGGAATGGTGACACACTATACCCAGGACGAAGACATCGATGCAGAAATGCTGGCTGGTATTCGCGCCCACTACGACGGTCTTTTCCAATGGGGTCTCGATGTAGCCGTTGTGAATGTGACCAAGGATGCGATCTGGTACAGAAAAGCTGCACTGCCCGGAAAATCCGGCACTGTACCACCATTTCGCGAACTGGCTGCGGCAGCCGAGGCCGGGCGTATTGAGCTTCCGGATGAAATAACACTACCGAATCCGAGGCTCACCCGAGCCGATCAGCAAGACCAGAAGTACCGTGATATGGAGATCGATCCACGCGAATACTACCCAACTGACGTTTTCCGAGCACCCGGCGGGGACTGGCCGCAGGACTTTACCATCAAAGTTTCGGATGTAATCGGCTCGCGTGATGAAGATTGAGAGGAGATCGAACAATGATTGAATTTGGTTCGACTTCTGCGATCCCTGTCACGATCCTTACCGGCTTTCTTGGAGCCGGTAAGACAACACTTTTGAACCGGATCCTAACAGGCAATCACGGGTTGCGGGTTGCGGTTCTTGTAAATGACTTTGGATCCATAAACGTCGATGCAGACTTGGTGGTCGGCCTCGAAGATGACGTTATGAGCCTGGCAAATGGGTGCGTTTGCTGCTCGATACGAGATGACTTGATCGAAACGGTGGAAGCCGTTCTCGCCCGGCCCGAGAAACCGGAATACATCGTCCTTGAAGCAAGTGGAGTGTCGGATCCGTCATCAATTGCGATGACATTTACCGATCAGAAGTTTCGGGACATGATCCGCTTGGACAGCCTTATGTGTCTGGTCGATGCGGAACAGCTTTTTGCTGCGCCGGAACAAATGGAACTGAAACTCCGTCAAATCGCATTTTCAGATATGGTTATTTTGAACAAGGTCGATCTTGTCGACAGGGCCGCTGTTCAAAGGGTGCACGATTGGCTCGGGTCTCGCTTCCGTCGCTATCGTTTGGTCGAAGCTGTCAATGCGGACGTTCCACTGGATATACTTCTTTCAGTCGGTCGCTTTGCCGCCGAACAGCTACAAACAGAAATACCCGATCATCACGAACATGGACCGGATTGTGGTTGCCACGCCTCTGATCACTCAGACAGCTTCTCAACAACCATGATGAAAGCTGAACGCCCGATAAGCTTATCTTCGCTCCGGAGCGCAATTCGGAAGCTTCCAGGCGATGTCTATCGCCTCAAGGGTTTTGTTTTTAGTGAGGAGGATCCAGATCACCGTATTCTTGTTCAGGTCGTTGGAAAACGTATGGACATCGCACGGGATGGAGCATGGGGTGACCGCAAGCCCGAAACAAGGCTTGTCGCAATAGGCGCACCGGGGGCGCTCTCCGAGGATGTGCTTTCGGATACGCTTATGGAGACAGTCTGAGAGCCAGATTCGATCAAGTATTTTGGCTATAGGTCAACCGTGCTGGACAATTTCATCCAGTTCGGCGGGGGACGGTTAGTGAGTGGACCGTTCCCCAATTTATGGCATCGGACCTATTGGATGGGCTTAGCTTCAGGGAGCGGCGAAATTGCAAATTAGCACCGAAAATAAACGCCTATCTTGTTTGCATCGCGGTCACTAACACTATTTCTTGGAATAAGTGGGCTGAGCTGGAAGAGGACTTTCAGAATTACTTGAACGAGGCAGTTTCTAGAAGACTGATGGCATCGGGAGAACAGCGATGTGTTTCGAGGCATCTATGCCTTATAGTTCGAGTTTTTTGGCGTTTGTAAATGCGATCGGGAACTGGCGTTGTTTCGGAGGTTAACTGATGCTCATCGTCTTAAGTCTTTACTTCGGCTTGATTTGGTTGGTGTTTTCCAAACTTAAATGGCTCCCGTGGAACGGGTTTTGGAAAACGGTTATCTACGCTGGCGCAGCAGCGATTACTCTTGTCGTAATAGGAGCTCTCAATCACACGACACCCACTGGCCCAGTTTCAGTTCAAGGGATTGAGACAAATATTGCACCTAACGTATCGGGAACAGTTGTCGAGGTAGCTGTTGAGGCCAATCAATCGGTTAGCGAAGGCGATTTACTCTTCAAAATTGACCCTGACGTATTTGCCTCTGAAGTATCACGCCTTGAGGCTTCTCTAGAAACGGCTAAGTCTTCAGCAGACCAATTAGTGACTGACCTCGCCGCAGCCGAGGCAGAAATCGAGTCTTTGAATGTTCAGCTTCTCTTCGGTCAGCAGAGGCGTGATGATATCATTCAATTAGAAGAACGAGGCGCATCGACAACTTTTCAACTTCAAGAAGCTGTCGCAACGATTGATCAACTAACGGCCAATATCCGAGCAGCTGAAGCGCGCAAGCAGGGATTAGAGCGTCGAATTTCTGCTACTATTGATGGGCGAGACGCAGCAATTGTCGAAGCTGAAATGGCGTTGGAACAAGCCAAATGGAATCTTGAAGAGACTGAGGTTCACTCACCAGGAAATGGTGTCGTTTCTGCTGTCACTCTAAGGCCTGGAAACCGCGCCACCACTTTCCAAGGTGCGATAACCTTTGTTGACCCATCGGATTTCGCCATTGTGGCCTCCCTCCCGCAATCCAGTCGTCAAAATGTTAATATCGGAGACGAAATCAGGCTGGCGCTGCGTACGCAGCCCGGCACGGAGCTCTCCGGCATCATTGTTGCCATGCCGGTCGGATCCGCTGAGGGGACACTGGATCTACGTACAGGTCTTCCTTCAATACGCGAGCTAGCCGGTATTTCTAGCTACCCGGTGTTGATCGAGTTAGCTGACGGTTCCGATTTTGAAGCTCTACCTTTTGGTACATCTGGCATAGCATTGGTAATGACTGACAAAGCAGGCGCAATCGGGGTTCTTGCCGAAATCCTATTCTGGGTAACTAAACAAATGAACTATTTGTGACTGGTAGTGGGTGCCATGCTGCAACGAATTGCAGCGTTGTCCGCTGCCCTGCCACCTGAGAAGCGTGTAGGAATGTCCGGTTTGCGCGGTTCGCCGCTTGCTGCATATGCGAAACCATAGATGGGGCGAACGGCTGGTTAGGGCTCGAAGCGGCTGATGTTGTGGCCACATTAGACCCATCCGAGCTAACCGCAGTGAATAGCAGCAGAGAGCCCTTAGCGGTCATTGCCTCGCAATTGGGCTGCTGCAGTTGCATTGGGCAGCTCGCAGCCCAAAACGGACATTCACAATTAGACTTTGCAATTCCCGAGAAGCGTAACAGATCAACCATTTGCTCGCGCTGCTAGTGCTTGCACAGCATCAGTTCGCAGGAGCGGCACGAATGTCTCTGCGTTGCTGCTGATGGCGTCAGGCCAGTCATTCATAGCCACGAGGAAACCTTGATCACGTACCGCTCTTTCGCCGCACCCAGGCCTGACAAGAGCGATGCGGAATAAAGCTGGTATTCGCTGCTGGTCCGGCCTCAAAATCTCTATAACGACAGATTAATGCCAGATAATTTCTTTCGGTGGTTCACCAGGCAACTTGGTCACCGGCAGTTTCAAATACTACTAGCCTTAGCGGTGCTACCATTGCGACGAGGGAAACTTCCTTGACTCTATGCTGGCTAAGAACCACAAAAGTGTATTGGTGAAATTTACTCGTCGCCGCGATGCTGCCGGTTACGATAATCCAATAGCCTTCAGACTAACTGTAGCATGTGCCCCAGCATAGGAACGGGTTTCGCTGGGGTCTTCGCTATGAGCTCGTTCCTCGCAAGCATTTGAAACTGTCACCCGACATGCACCAGTCATCGCGTGACCCATGAAAGAAGGCGCCGTATGAACAGCACATGGCTCATAAATTGCGTGCTTGATGACTGATAGATCAGGTCTCAGGCTCCGTTTCAATCAGTCATTCATCGTGTTTACGCGCTGCATTCTTTGTTTGATCCCGGCACTCTTGGTGTTGCTCTCAGGAACGCAGCTTCCTGCTCAAATCGCAGGCACTGTCGATGGATCGGTTTGTGACGAAGGTTTCGAAAACAAGAACGGATCCTGCCAAAGAACAGACTTTCCAGAAAACGCATATTTGACGGGTAGCTCCTTTGGTAGCGGCTGGGAATGCAATCACGGTTTTCAGAATGTCGGAGAACTCTGTGAGGAAATAAGGGTTCCTGAAAATGCCTATCTTGCATCAACCGGAGATAAGTGGGAGTGCAATCGGCTGTTCCAGCGTGTCGGGGAAGAGTGCCAAGAACTGATTGCACCTCAAAATGGATACGTCGAATCTCGGTTTGGCGTGCAGGAAATACACTGCAACTGGGGATTTCGTAAAGAGAACCAGGATTGTATTGCAATACAAGTCCCAAAAAACGGTCGTCTGAGCGACAAAAAAAGCTCGGATGGTTGGGTATGCCTAAGGGGTTACAGGGCAGCGGAGAGCGGCTGCGAGCCCGTGGCTGTTCCGAAGCATGCATATCTTGCCCCTGAAACTTATTCCGGGTGGAAATGCGAACGTGGTTTTCGCGCCAACCGGCACAGGTGCGTTGCGATCCTTGTCCCTTCAAATGCTCACTTAAATCGTAGGGGTGATGGTTGGGAATGCAATCGGCCGTTCACACGACAGAACGATACGTGCACCGAAAATGTGCCGCGACAATAGGTTGGTGGAAATCAATAGTGCCCGACATATCCAGAAGGACTAAGCCGTGAACCATAACTCGATTGATGAAAACCTGGGTAAAAGCATCAAAGCCGAAAAGGCTCGTCGCCGGTCCTACGGGATTAAAGTATCTGTGGCGTCGGCGGTGTTTGTTGCGGTGATAATTGTAGTGGTGTTTCTCTGATGCGTAAAAATACCCCTCAAGTAACCCTCCCGGACTCAAAGATGTCAGCTCATGGTCTGGAACAAAGAGCATTTCAGGACCGCAGCGTTCGTAAGACGCGGAACGCTGACGTATCAGGTGTGGTTGAAGTGGAGTTTGGGAAGTACTTGATTAAAGCTGGCATTCTGAGCGGTAACAGCGTTGCGCGCGCATTCCCCAAGCCACCAGCGAAAACGCAGGCAATGATTGCCGATGCAGTCGGCGAAACACCGGCATTGGCCATTGAAGCCTTAAAAGAAATTCTCGAAGAACGAGACAGGAAGCGTAGCGGTCAACGCCGCTTGGAGGGAAACTCCGGCACCCTCATTCCCAGTGAAAGAGAATATGCCGAGGCATTGCGCCAGATCAGGTTCTCCCCTGCGCAGCTCACAATGCTCAAAGCACTTACAATTGCTGGCAAGGAGGGTCTGACTATTGGCCACCTGTCTCAGGCGGCCGGGTACAAATCACGCGAAGCGTCCATCAAGGTCTTTAAGAAAATCGGACTATTGATTGCGGAGTATCTAGAGCTCGAACTTCCCGAAGCCGGATCGGCACAGAATGATGGAGCCGCGCAGGTCCTGGCATTTTCTCACATCGAAAGTGACGATGAGCCAGCAACTTGGATTATGCATAAGGAATTGCGCGACGCTGTTCGTTCGGTTCTATGACGTGCGTTATAGCGCCTGCTTTTGAAGCGAACTCCAAACCGAGATAAATGCAAGAAAGGTTGCACACATAGCTTATGTTGGAAAAACGATCATATCCGCTAGAATTGATCTATGTACCTGTTAAACGTGCAAAAACACTTGATCAGCAAAAAGTCCTGACGTTGGCCGAAGATATCCTGAAGAACGGCCAGAAGACCCCGATCCAGATACGCACTGACAACAAAAGGTTCGTGCTGATTGAAGGCCTTCACCGATTAGAGGCCATTCGCGCCTTAGGTGGTGATACTGTCGAAGCCTTTTTGGTGCGCGCCAGATTACACTAAACTTTTGTTGGGATTGGCGTTCGACAAAGCCTGAGAAAACGTCATCAAGCGCTGACTTTCTTCATCCCAAAGATGCAATCGTGCGCAATGAAAGCTCTCATATAGAGTAATACGCTGGCAATTTTCCAACTCGGAATGGTCACGCAAAACCTCGTTTAGCCGATAAAACGGTATGCGGCTGGCAAGGTGATGAACATGGTGCACACCAATATTGGCAGAGAACCACCGAAGGATGCCTGGCAGGGCATAGTGAGAACTTCCATAGAATGCGGCGTTCTGAAGATTCCACACTTCTTCCCGCTCCCAGGTCGTGTGTTCAAACTGGTGTTGAATATAGAATAGCCAAATACCAATCGATGCGGCGACGATCATGGTTGGCAGGAATACAAAAACCAGTACATCTAGGCCTCCGGTCCAAAAAATCAGAGCCAGGACCACCGCAATCGCGGCGTTTGTTCCCATTGCACTTACCCAATACAGCCAGCCTGACCGCATGAAACCAAAGGGCAAGCGATTTTGAAGAAAGAACGTGTAGACCGGTACGATACAGAACAGGAAGAAGGGGTTCCGGATTAATTTGTAAGCGGCACGACCGGCCCACTTTCGTTTCAGGTATTCCTCTACAGTCAACGTAGGGATATCGCCCATCCCGCGCCGATCAAGGTTGCCGGTTGAGGCGTGGTGAAACGCATGGCTTTGCCGCCAGACGTCATAAGGTGTGAGGGCGAGAACACCCAGGACCCGGCCTGTCCAATTGCAAACGGCGCGATTTCTAAAGAAAGATCCGTGACCACAATCATGCATGATGATGAAGAGACGCACCAGAAATGCGGCGTTCAGGATGGCCAGTAGAACAGCGACCCAGACACTAAAAGATAACGCAAACCACGCTGCGCCCCATAGCGCGAAAAAGGGGATGACAGTGACTGTCAGTTCAAAAACGCTACGCTTCGTATCGGGCACACGGTATTGCGCGAGCACCCGGGTCAATTCCTGCTGTTGCAACTGACTTGTTCTCCAACGGCTCTTAGGAACCCTCTGAGCAAACGGGCACCCCAGAAGGGTGCCCAAAAGAGGTCAAGCGAGTGCTAGGTTGGCGGCGCTGTCGCGTCCGTCACGGCCAGCTTCGATGTCGAAGGTAACCTTCTGGCCATCCTTCAATTCGCTGATGCCGGAACGTTCAAGTGCTGAGATATGCACGAACACATCGCGCTTGCCATCTTCAGGCTCGATAAAGCCAAAACCTTTGGTCGAATTGAACCATTTTACTGTGCCATTTGCCATGGTGAAGGTCTCCTAATACTTGCCGCCCGCATCATTGCGGCGACTCGGCGTGGTCGGTCTGAATCGAAAGACTGAACGCCGAATTGAGGAGACAGCAGGTCGAAAAAGAAAAACGTAAGCCTTGTGTATATGGACTTCGAATACCCACGATACAAGCCTTGGTGCTTTGGAGGACAACAGTGGATCAGAGGCTGTCCGGCCTAGAAGCAGGCAAGTAGAGGCGAGAATGTTGCTATTCGATCCAAACTTAAAGGCGGCTTGGGTCAGCGGCTCAGAAGACTAACGACCACTTTTAGGAATTTATCCTGCTACATACGAGATAGCGATAAGCGTCCGTTTTGGCGCCTTAGCGAGACTTTGCAAAGTCCGGTTTCTGCGCATTCCTGCCATCTGAAGTGATCAGTGTTTCGACCGCAGCGAACGGCAGCTCTGTGGCCATTGTGAGTTCCGCGAAACCTCAATATTTCGCATGGTGCGAACGGCAGCAATGCGGGCCTGCAAACGCAGCATTTCAAAACGGCGCTCAATGACGGCTTTGGGCCGTTACGCGAAGTGCTTTGCACCGGCCACGCAAAGCACGACGAAAACCGTTGCCCAGATCATCGAAGGCGCGACCGGTTCCGCTAGTAAGGCCGCCGCAAGGATCAAGCCGAAAAACGGTTGAAGCAATTGTAGCTGCCCAACACCTGCTGTGCCCCCGCGAGCCAGACCGCGATACCAAAACACAAATCCAACCAGCATCGAAAAAATGGAGACGTATCCCAAACTGAGCCAGACAGGCATGCTCAAATCGGCAAATGTGTCAGGCCATGTGAAGATTGCGAGAATGACCATGAACGGTGATGACAAGACAAGCGCCCAGGAAATCACCTGCCAACCGCCCAATCTACGCGAGAGCAGCGCCCCTTCGGCGTAGCCCAATCCACAGGCGAGGATTGCCGCCAGCATCAACAGGTCTCCGATCAGGGACACTTCCGCACTTTGCGTGAGGGCAAAACCAACGACGGCCGCACTCCCCAAGACGGAAAACACCCAGAACATTCCGGCCGGTCGTTCGCCGCCGCGCAACGCGCCAAATGCGGCGGTGCTCAAGGGCAAAAGCCCGATGAAGACGATCGAATGCGCAGCCATGATGTGCTGGAGGGCTAAGGCTGTTAGCAGTGGAAAGCCGATCACGACGCCCAAGGCCACTGTTATAAGGGATCCAAGATCCGACCGCGACGGCTTCAGCTCTTTGAATAAGACCAGTAAACCCAGTGCCAGAGCTGTCGCCAGCACGGCACGAGCTGAGGTCAGAAAAAGGGGGTCAAATCCACTTACGGCCACTCGTGTTGCGGGCAAGGATCCACTGAAGATCAGCACACCGACCAATCCACTGCCCCAACCCGAAAATGAAGACGTCATCGCCACACAATCCTTTTTGGATTTTGTAGTGGAAGCGCTGTGGAAAACGCAGATACAGAACAGTACAATTCATTCGAACTGTATTGATGGATGAACCCAAACAGATTGATAGTACCATGGTCAAAGCGACCCGTCGCACCCTCGTGATGGATCATATCACACGCAGGATACGGTCTCGTACATATAGCGCAGGCACCAAGCTGCCGTCTGTCCGGTTGCTCGCGCGTAGATTGGGTGTCTCGCCCTCGACCGTAGTTGAGGCCTACGACGTCTTGGCCGCTGAGGGCGTTATCTTTGCCCGACGCGGTTCTGGTTTCTTTGTTTCCGACCGCGTTCAGCCCTTTGTCGTGTCGCAAACCGGACCACAGCTTGAGCGAGAGATTGATCCGCTTTGGGTCGCTCGGCAATCCATTGATGCAGAAGACTGCATGGAGAAGCCCGGATGCGGGTGGATGCCGTCAGACTGGATGCCTCTGGAGTCATTGCGTCGGGCCATGCGCAATGTGGCACGGGGCAACAGCACTGTGTTGACCGATTATAGCAATGCAAAGGGGCATGCGGGCCTGCGCCAACACGTAGCACGCATGTTGGGCGATCAAAACATAGACGTCGACCCAAACACCGTTTTGCTTACTAATTCTGGGTCACAAGCGCTTGATTTGATCTGCAGATTGCTGCTCAAGCCGGGTGATACAGTTCTGGTGGACGATCCGTGCTATTTCAATTTTCAAGCCCTCTTGCGTGCGCATCAGGTCGCACTTGTTAGTGTGCCCTACACGCCCAATGGTCCCGATCTCACGATATTCGAAAGCGTCCTACGCAAAGAGCGTCCCCGGCTCTATCTGACCAACTCGGCATTGCACAATCCAACTGGCGCGACGCTCTCAGCAGCGACCGCGCATCGTGTGTTATCTCTGGCCGAGGCCCATGATCTGCTTATTGTGGAAGACGCTATCTTTGCTGAGTTCGAGCCGGACCTGTCTCCGCGTCTAGCCGCGTTGGATGGGCTGGACCGTGTTCTTACGATTGGCAGCTTCTCCAAGACGCTTTCGGCGTCGCTACGATGCGGATACATAGCTGCCCGGCCTAGCTGGATTGCCGCCCTGACCGACCTTCAGGTTGCAATCAGCTTTGGTGGGCCGAGCCCGATGGTAACAGAATTGCTGCATGCAGCCCTCACCGATGGAAGCTACCGCAAACATATGGACGCGCTGAGGGCCAAACTGGATCGCGCCCGCGCGCGTTCTATCGCTGAGTTGGGCACCCTGGACATCAAGCCGTTTGTGAATCCCAAGGGCGGATTTTACCTATGGTGTGAGCTGCCAGACGGAAGGGAGGCTGCCATGCTGGCACGGGAAGCTCTCAAACAAGGCGTTGTGCTTGCCCCTGGAAATGTCTTCAGCCCGACCCAGTCCAAGAATTCGTTTATGCGCTTCAACGTGAGTCAGATGACGGGAGTGACGCATAAGAAACTGCTTCGCGAGCTGATGAGTGCGACCAGGCCTCAATGACCGCTTCGCGGAATCCCAAAATCGAAATCAGAAAGCTCATCCATCATCAGGTTTTTGATCGCTCGCTTGCTGCTGATTTCAGAGAACCCAACTCTGTCCGGATCAAAAGCACGAATGTGCCGCGCAACGATGCGTGTTCGATCCGCGTTGTCGCCTCGAAATTTTCAATGTTCCAGAATAAAGCTTTAATGCCCATGAAAAATTCTCATTAAATTTGAAAATTTAACTGCGCTTCGGGTTCAACCTCGGCGCGAGATCAATCGAATTTGCACCGGTAAATGATCGCTTACGCCACGACCTGTTCCTGGATCAAATCTGCGAGGCTCGATGTATCCTTTGTTATCCTCGTCCACCATAATTTGCTCAGGAGTCACGATCAGCGTTCCGAAGCTTCCTAAGTCTGCAAACCAGTTTTTATCGGAAGGTTGGGATGGGCTGAGAGTCGAAGACACAAGGATCATGTCTAGAAACGACCAAGTGTTCCAATTGTTGATAAGCCTATCAACAAACTTGCTGGAACCGGGTGCATCGCAACCTTGCCTAATGAGAGGTGAAGCATACCAGTTTCCGAGACGCAATAGTCTGGTGAAGCTGTCTGTCGGCGTTTCATTGCAGTTTACATTAAAGTCACCGGCAGCTACCGCTAACGAACCTTCCGGGAGTGCTTTGACCAGATTGTTGAGGTTATTCAGAGCGCGAATCCGGCATCGAAAAGGGCTCGCTCCGGATGGAAAATGTACCCCAAATACGTGCAGAGTTTCACCGTCTGGCAATGTCAGTGGAACTTGAAGGATATCGCGGGTTTTACCGCAGGTTTCAGCATCTCTGTCGAAATCAATAACATGCGCCTGCGCTTGCCCGGCAAGTGGAAGGGTCGTGAGAATACCTACATCTATCCCTCGGCTTTCGGGTTCGTCGCTGGTATCAAGCTGAACTACTGTGTAACCAGCTTGGGGAATGAAGGTCTCAATCAGGTCGTCAAGGACGTCTTTATTCTCGGTCTCCGGAATAACCACTACTTGGGGTAGAACGGGTATTGCGGCAAAGGTTTCGGCTATGCGAGACAACTTCTGTGCATAAACCTCGTCACTCCAGTCGAGGGTCTTGCATTGGTTTACGTAGAAATCACTCGAGCCATTCCAAGTTTCACATTTTTCATCGTGAGCCGCTTGATCAACTTGCTTGACGGACAGCGGCAGATAGGTGTCATCTCTGGGGTTTCCGGGGTCATCGGCTGTATCGAACAGGTTTTCGACGTTGAAGGACACGATTGTTACAACATCGGAGACAGCTGGTGTTGCTAGGCAAAACGACAGCAAAAACAATGCAGAAGCACGCATAGGCTTTTCCAATCACATAAAAAATATCTGCCTATGATAGCAGAAGTGATCAAGAATGATAGGAGGCGGTATGTTAAACGGCGTCAGTAGTTTCGCAACCTTGGTTCGATCAAGTCGTCGAGCGGCCTGCTCTGGTTACTAGGTCGTCAACGAAGAGGTTTATTTCGCCAGTGCCCAATTCAATTCTTTCAGAAGAAATTGCCCCGGGCACGCAAGGAGATTGAGTTAATCGACAAGTGTTACCTTGGGTTGAACGGCCTCACTTGACTGGTCCAATTTGATTGTTAGTGCATCATCCACCTTTGATCCATCGGGATGATGGTTTCGGGCCTATCATGTTCCTTGTCGTCAATGTGATCTTGTTGATCGGAGGACAGTTCATCGAACCCCCGGGCCTTCTGGTGGTCGTCGCACTGCTCGTGTTTCCGGGTGCCATTGAGCTTGGAATAGGTCCGATTCACTTGGGCATCATCTTGGTGGTCAATATGGAAATCGATATGATTACATCACCGGTCGGGCTGAATCTCTTTGTGACATCAGATGTTGCCGGTATGCCAACGATGATTGTGGCTCGAGCAAACCTGCCGTTCCTGGCGGTTTTGTTCGTCTTCCTGATCATGATGACCTATAACCCTGCGATAAGGGTGTAGGGCAGGCCCATCTCTGCAATCGATAAGGAAACTTTCCAGCCATTGGGCGTGGGCCAGAAATAAAGGTCAATGGGATTAGCCATCGGGGGGTACTCCTTTCAGCGACCAGATCAGAGATCCGTCAGAGTGCCAGTAAATGCCTCGGCAGCCATTCCCAGCGTTTCAGACAAAGTCGGGTGGGGGTGAATTGTCAGGCCGATATCATGGGCATCAGCGCCCATTTCGATGGCCAGCGCCGCCTCTGCGATCAGTTCACCGGCGTTTTTTCCGACGACTCCCGCCCCCAGAAGTTTTCCGGTTTCCGGATCATAGATTTGTTTGGTCACCCCTTCGCCGCGAGCCAGTGACAGGGCCCGGCCCGATGCCATCCACGGGAATTTCGCGGTCTTGATCTTTCGACCTTCGGCCTGGGCTTGCGCTTCGGTCAGTCCGACCCATGCCACTTCAGGATCTGTGTAGGCAACCGAAGGGATCGCAGCCGGTTCAAACGCGGCCCTCTCGCCGCAGGCGACTTCAGCCGCCACTTTGGCCTCGTGAACGGCTTTGTGCGCCAGCATCGGTTGGCCAACCACATCACCAATCGCAAAAATATGCTGCTGTGTCGTGCGCATTTGCAGATCGACCGGCAGAAAGCCGTTTTCACAATTGATCCCGGCCATATCGGGGGCGACCCTGGCCCCGTTTGGTACGCGGCCGACAGCGACAAGGATACGGTCGTACTCTGCAGTTGTTTCTCCGTCCGGTCCCTCGAATGTCGCGGTCAGCGATGCGTCGGCCTCTACGCCGGTTACCTTGGTTCGGGTGCGGATCGCAGCGTATTTTCCGCCAATCCTATCGGCGAGCGGTTTGACGATATCGGGATCCGCACCGGGGATAATCTGATCGGCCAGTTCGACGATTTCGACCTGAGACCCAAGTGCATGATAAACCTGCGCCATTTCTAACCCAATGATGCCACCGCCGATGACCAACAGCCGATCCGGCACATCTTCCAGGGCCAGCGCGCCTGTGGAGTCAATAATTCGCGGATCATCGGGAAGGAAGGGTAGGCGGACAGGTTGAGAGCCAACGGCGACAATCGCCTGATCAAAGCTTAGCTCCGTTTGGCCTTCCTCTGTTGTGACGGACAGGCTATGCGTGCCGGTAAATGCGGCGCTGCCCCGGATCATCGTGACTTTGCGCCGATTGGCGAGACCTGACAGCCCACCGGTCAGTTTGCCCACAACGCTGTCGCGAAAATCGCGAATGGTCGCCAGATCAACCTTGGGCGTGCCAAAGTCCAGACCATGAGCCGCAGCGTCCGCCGCTGCCTCTTTCAGATCGGCCAGATGCAACAACGCTTTGGATGGAATGCAGCCCACGTTCAGGCAGACGCCGCCAAGTGTAGCGCGTGGGTCGATCAAAGTGACTTTGCGGCCCAGATCAGCGGAACGGAACGCCGCAGTGTAGCCGCCAGGACCAGCCCCGATGACAACCAGATCGGCATGGTTTTCTGATATGGCGGCGGGCGCAGGTGCGGTGCTTGGCGCGTCGGACGACACGGCGCTCGCTGGTTTGAACCGCATGACCACGGTTCCGGCAGACACGGGATCGCCTTCTTGCACCAATATCTCAGCCACTTCTCCGGCAAAGGGCGCGGGAATATCCAGCGTCGCCTTGTCGGATTCCAGCATGAGGATCGGATCGTCTTCGGCAACAGTATCACCAACACCTACAGTGATCTCGATCACCGGAACATCTGCAAAATCCCCGATATCGGGAAGTATCACATCATTGAGCATTCGGGGCCTCCTTACACCGATATCCGGCGGAAATCATTGAGCGTCGCTGCGACGTGTTTGAGGAAATGTGCGGCTGCGACACCGTCAATCACGCGGTGATCCCAGCTCAGGCTCACAGATTGGATCAGACGCGGCTGAAAGGCTGTACCGTCCCAAACAGGCTTGGTCCCGGCGCGGGTCATGCCAAGAATGGCGACCTCTGGCGCGTTGATGATCGGGGTGAAGTTCGTGCCACCGATGCCACCAAGCGACGAGATCGTGAAGGTCGCCCCCTGCATATCACCAGGTTTCAATTTTCCGGCACGTGCCTTTCCTGCAAGATCACTCATTTCGGCGGCAATCTCTCGCAAGCCCTTTTGGTCGGCGTCTTTCACCACAGGCACGACCAACCCTTCCGGCGTGTCAGCGGCGACGCCGATATGCCAGTAATTCTTGACCACAAGCTCGCCGCCATCCAGCGAAGAATTGAATTTCGGGTAGGCCTTCAGCGCGGCGACGACCGCCTTGACAGTGAAGGCCAGTATGGTGAGTTTTGCCTCGCCTTCGCGCGCTTCACCATTAATCGTTTTGCGGAAGGCCTCAAGGTCGGTCACATCCGTCTCATCGAAATTTGTTACATGCGGGATCGTGATTGCATTGCGTTGCAGGGCCGGACCGGAAATCCGTGCAATACGGCTAAGTGGTTGGCGCTCGACGGGGCCGAATTTGGCAAAATCCACCTGCGGCCAGTCAGGGAGGCCCGGAATGTCGCCGCATTGGCCCGCAGGTTCGGAGAGCTTTCCCTTCACATGGGTCTCGATATCCTCGCGGGTGATCCGCCCTTTGGGACCACTGCCTTTCACCTCTGCGATTGTTACGCCAAGTTTGCGGGCGAAAGCTCGGATCGAGGGGGAAGCATAGACCGGCTGACCTGCTGCAGTCGCTTTTGGTGGAACGGGCGTGGGCTGGTTTGGCGTTGGCTTGGTCGGCGCGGCGGCCAAGGGCGCGACGGTTTGAGGCGCGGTCTTTTTGGCAGGGGCTTCAGGCGCGACTGTGCCCTGACTCACCTCAAGCATCAGGATCAATGTGCCCTCGCTGACCACATCGCCTTCGGCAACTTTGATTTCGGTCACCACCCCGGGTTGTTCGGCGGGAACATCCAGCGTGGCCTTGTCGGATTCCAGCACGATCATCGTGTCGCCGTCGACAAGCGTGTCACCCACCGAGATCGGGATTTCGACAATGGGAACGTCGGAAAAGTCGCCAATGTCAGGAACATGTATTTCTATCTTGGTTGTCATCAATGCACCCTCCTTTAAACGGACCACGGCGCGGGAGCGGCCGGATCAACGCCAAGATCATCAACGGCCTTCTTCAAGACCGCTGGCTTTAACGTGCCGACGCGCACCAGCGCCTCGATTGCCGACAACGCGATATGTTGGCTGTCAACCTCGAAAAAGCGGCGCAGTGCTTTGCGATTGGCAGATCGGCCAAACCCGTCAGTGCCCAGGATACGCGTGGGTGCGGTGATATAAGGGGCGATCTGTTGGGGCAGTGCGCGTACGTAGTCGGTGGCAATGACAACGGGATCGCTTCCCGCCAGAAGGGTTTCTACATGCGATATTTCCGGCTTGGCTGCGCCGGACAGGCGGTTGCGGCGCTCAACCTCAGCTGCGTCGCGCGACAATTCGGTGAAGGAAGTGGCCGAGAAGACGTCAGTAGCGATTCCGTAATCCCGCTCAAGAATCTCGGCGGCGGCCTGCACTTCGCGAAGTATGGTGCCAGCGCCGATCAGACGGGCCTTTGGCGCTTTCGCCTTGCCGCGTGTACCAAGCTTGTAAAGCCCGCGAATGATATCTTCGCGCACGCCCTCTGGCATCGACGGTTGGGCGTAGTTTTCGTTCATCACCGTGACATAGAAGAACTCATCGCGTTTTTCGTCCAGCATCCGCACCATGCCATGATCCATGATCACTGCAAGCTCGTAAGCGAAGGCCGGATCATAAGCGCGGCAATTTGGGATCGCGCCTGCCCAAAGATGCGAGGACCCATCCTGGTGTTGCAATCCTTCGCCCGAAAGCGTAGTTCGCCCGGCCGTCGCGCCCAGCAGGAAGCCGCGCGACCGCTGGTCAGCCGCTGCCCAGATCAGGTCTCCTACGCGCTGAAAGCCGAACATCGAATAGTAAATGTAGACTGGCAATAGTTCGGTATCATGGGCGGAATAGGCGGTGGCCGCAGCTGTCCACGAACTGATTGCGCCCGCCTCGGTGATGCCTTCCTCAAGCAGCTGCCCGTCCGCAGATTCCTTGTAATACATCATCGAACCGGCGTCCTCTGGTGCATATTTCTGTCCGTCGGGGGCGTAGATGCCGACTTGCCGGAATAGATTTTCCATTCCGAAAGTGCGCGCCTCATCTGCCACGATGGGAACGATGCGGGGGCCAAACTCCTTGTCCTTTAATAGACCGCCCAGCATCCGCACCGCGGCCATGGTGGTCGACATTTCCTTGCCATCCGCTTCAAGCGCGAATTTTGCATATTTCTCTGGTAAGGGACGCTTTGGCGCGTCGGATGAGGCATTTCGTGCGCGTTTGGGCAGATAGCCGCCAAGATCAATGCGCCGCTGCTTCAGATAGGAAATTTCTTTGCTGTTTTCGGATGGTTTGTAGAACTCCAGCGCCTCGACCGCCTTGTCTGTCAGCGGCAAGTTGAAACGGTCGCGGAAGGCCAGAAGAGCTTCGACGTCCAGCTTTTTCGCCTGATGTGCAGTCATGCGGCTTTCGCCCGCACCGCCCATTCCATAGCCTTTTTTGGTCTTGGCTAAGATCACCGTTGGCTGACCTTTATGGGCCTTTGCCGCAGCGAAAGCAGCATGAAGCTTCTTCAGATCATGCCCGCCGCGTTCCAGCGCGTGTATATCGGCATCGGACATATGCGACACCAGCGCTGCCGTCTTCGGGTCTGCGTCAAAGAACGTCTGACGGTTATAGTCACCATCTTTGGACCCGAGATCCTGATAGGCCCCGTCAACCGTTTCCGCGAACCGGCGCAACAGGACGTTGTTTGTGTCGCGGGCAAAAAGATCATCCCATTTTGAGCCCCAGAGAACCTTAATCACATTCCAGCCTGCCCCAACAAACAGCGACTCAAGCTCTTGAATGATCTGTCCATTACCACGCACCGGGCCGTCCAGCCGCTGCAGATTGCAATTCACGATGAAAGTCAGGTTATCAAGACGCTCCCGCGCGGCCAGCGTCAGGCCAGCGATGCTTTCAGGCTCGTCCATTTCACCATCGCCAAACACGCCCCAGACATGACGTTCCTGAGTGTCAACCAGCCCACGCGCCTGAAGATACCGCATGAAGCGGGCCTGATAGATCGCAGACAGCGGCCCGATCCCCATTGATCCGGTCGGGATTTGCCAAAATTCATCCATAAGCCAGGGGTGCGGATAAGAACACAGGCCCTGACCTGGCACTTCCTGGCGGTAGTTCTCGATGTCAGTCTGGCTCAACCGCCCTTCGAGAAAGGCCCGCGCATAGATACCCGGTGCAGAATGCGGCTGAAAATACACCAGATCACCTGCGAAATTTTCATCCCGCGCGCGGAAGAAATGGTTGAACCCGACCTCAAAAATCTCAGCGGCGGAGGCGTAGGACGCAATATGACCGCCCAGTTCGCCATAGGCACGGTTGGCACGTACAACCATCGCCAATGCGTTCCAGCGGATGATTGAGGTGATCCGCTCTTCGAGTTCTGCATCGCCGGGGTAAGCCGGTTGCCGACCCACCGGAATGGTGTTTCGATAGGATGAATAGGGCAGGCCCTTGGTTGTCACACCCAAGCGTCGGGCGCGTTCCTGTACCTTGCCCAGCAGAAACTGGGCGCGCTCGGGGCCTTGCGCTTGCTCGACAGCCTGGAGAGCATCCAGCCATTCGTTTGTTTCAATTGGATCAATGTCGTTCTGAGTGAGGGAGCGTTGAGATGTCATGAGAATCCTCCAGTGTTGCCTTCAGGATGCCAGACATCTCGCGCTGAATGTCATTGAAACCCCGCACGAACTTCGGCAGTGTTGATGGATTCAAGCGAGTAACGGAGAAATAGCGATGAAAGTAGCTAATGATGGACGAGGTTGATCTTAAAATCCTCAAAGAGCTACAACGAGACGCGCGGCTGACTCATCAGGATCTTAGTGAGCGGGTCGGCCTGTCGCCATCCCCAGTGGCTCGTCGTATACGGGCGATGGAAGATGCAGGCGTTATAAAGGGCTACACCGCGAATGTGGATGAGGCGCAAATGGGCTTTGGGTTTTCGGTCTTTGTGTCGGTAAAGCTTGACCATCAGATTGATGACCGGTTGGTGAACTTTGAACGCGCCGTTGCCCACTATCCAGAGGTCATGGATTGTTGGCTAATGACCGGAAGCCGTGACTATTTACTTCGCGTGGCGGTATCAGGTCTCGATGAGTTTGAAACGTTTCTGACCGGACGATTGACCAAGGTAGTGGGCGTTGCATCCATCGAAAGCTCCATCCCCATTAGGAGGATCAAAGGGCAATTGTCGCGCTTGGTGTAATTATTTCGATATCGCAAATAGTAAATTAACCCTGAGTGTGATTATTTGAACTATCTTGAATAGTACCTTCCGAGAATCTGGAGTTGCCTGCACTTCTGCGCGCATTCCGTATCTGGGAGGATAAAATGAAAAACACCCTAACTGCGTTTGGCATTCTTGCTATCTCAGCAACATTCGCCTCGGCCGATGGACATGGCCCCAAAACGGCTGAACTGGTCGCAGAATTACCACAATCGGTTGGCAACGTAACCTTCACACCCACTAACCGCGTGATCTTCAGCCATCACCCGTTTTTCAGTCCGGATGTTCGCGTTGCTGAACTGAATGGCGATCACCAGTCATTTACCCCATTTCCCAACGCCGCCTGGAACACGCCGCGCGAAGGAACTGATCGCTATCTAGATTCCGTTCTTGGTCTGCGTGGTGATGAAAACGGTATCGTCTGGATGCTTGACATGGGCCAGCGCACCGGTCTGACCCCGAAGCTGGTGGGCTGGAACACCTGGGAGGACCGGCTAGAGAGGATTTACTATATTCCCGCCCCCGCATCCCGCCCTGAAAGCCAGCACAACGATTTCGTCGTGAATCTCAAGGACGGCGTTTTTGTGATCGCGGATGAAGGTATCGGGCCAGGCGGTGACGGTACTACAGCTGCATTGGTGATCGTCGACATGGAAACCGGCACAACGCGGCGCGTTCTTCAGGGACATGCCTCCACCCTTCCTGAGGACGTTCCAATTACCGTGGACGGCAGGGATCTGACCGTGCCGGATGGCAGTGGTGGCCAGGTTGTAATCAAGGTTGGTGCTGATGGCATCACAGCCGACACAGACTTCGAATGGCTGTACTATGGTCCTTTGAACGGCACCGCACTTTACCGGGTGAAGTTTGCTGATCTGCTGGATGAACGTCTGAGCGATGAAGACCTTGGCGCACGGGTCGAGCGTTACGCTGACAAGCCCAACAATGGCGGCTTGTCGATTGATCAGGATGGCAATCTTTATCTTACCGAGGTGGAAACCAACGCCGTGGGAATCATCCCCGCCGACACGCGCGAATACCGCCGCTATGCTGAGGCCGACGATCTAAGTTGGCCCGATGGAGTCAGCTATTCCTTAGACGGGCATATGTATGTCTCAGCTGCGCAGATCTCACGGGCGGACCTTTTCAATGACGGCGTTGCTAAAAACGCAGCACCCTATCTGATCTATCGGTTCACCCCGGAAGCCCCCGGTCGTATCGGGCACTAAATCCTCCCTGAAACTGGTTCGCGTGCAATCTGCGCGGGCCATTTTTTTTGAATAGAAAGGCTCAACATATGAAATCCGCGATTGCTTTCGGCCAAGGGGCCGCAAAAGACAGTTTCCGTATCGAAGATCTCCCAGTGCCCCAGCCCGGTCCCGGTGATGTGCGTGTGCGCATCCATGCCAGCGGGATCAACCCGTCGGACTACAAGGTGCGTTCCGGTGCCCAAGGGCCGTTGCCTGACGGTGACGTCATTCCTCATTCCGATGGCGCAGGTGTGATCGAGGCCGTGGGAGTGGGAGTTGATGTCAATCGCGTCGGCCAACGTGTCTGGCTTTACAACGCCAATCGAACTGAAGACGGGCTGGCGCAGGGCAACCGAGGCACCGCAGCGGAAGAAATCCTGATTGCTTCCAAATACGCCGCCCCCTTGCCTGATGGGATTTCTTTCGAGACCGGGGCAGGATTGGGCGTGCCCGCGATGACCGCGCACCGGGCGTTGACCGCCGATGGATCAATTGAAGGTCAATGGGTTTTGGTGACAGGCGGGGCAGGTGCGGTTGGATTGTCTGCCATAGCCCTGGGTAAGCACTTGGGGGCAAACATCATCACCACGGTCAGTTCTGAAGAAAAGGCCGCCGCTGCACGCGCTGCCGGTGCCGACCACATCATCAATTATCTTGACGAGAATCTTGCCGACGCCATCTTGCGGATCACGGGCGGGACAAAGATCGACCGGATTGTCGACGTGGCACTATCCGATCACATGGAGGGCGCGTCAGCCTATCTGAAGCCGGGCGGTGTAATTGCACATTACGCGACCACCGATCCGACTGCGCCGCTGGCCTATCGTTCTCTGCTGGTCAACAACACGGTGCTTCGTTTCGTTTTTGTCTATGCAATTGATCAGGATGCACGTGACCTGGCGATCTCAGACATCAACGCATGTCTTGAAGCAGGGGGGCTGTCCGGTATCACTCACAAGAGCTTTCCGCTTAATCAAATCGTAGAAGCTCATGACTGTGCTGAGGAGGGCGGGTTCATCGGAAAGGTGTTGCTCACCGTCTGAAAGCAAGGGCGTAGGAGTAAGACCCTGCGCCCAAACTCATTTCTCGATCTATTCAATACGTCTTTGACACCTTCTGCGGTAGGCAGAAGGCGTCTCGCCGGTCTCCCGCAGAAAGACTGTGCGAAACGCCCCGGTGTCCCCATATCCCACCGACCAGGCGATTTCCTCAACGGGCATGCCTTCCTGTTCCAGCAGACGTCGCGCCTGTTCCACCCGCAGCTTTTGTAGATAGGTCGTCGGCGTGAGCCCAGTTGCCGCCTTGAAGCGCCTCAGAAACGTGCGTCGGGTTAGCCCCGCATCGGCAGCCATGTCGATTATGGAATGCGGGGTCGCCAGATTTCTCTGTAACCCCTCCTGAACAACCCGCACCGGGGTATCGCCATGGCTGAGGTCCGTTTGAAAGCTGGCATAGGCCCGTTGATCGCGCGCGCCGGGATCAGCCAGCATAAACCGGGCGGTTTCGTGCATGATCTCCGGCCCGAGAAATCGACGTACAAGCGCCAGACCCAGATCGACCCAAGCCATCAGTCCGCCCGCGGTGATAAGGTCGACCTCGTCGATCAGGGTCTGCGTAGGATCCAAAAAGACCTTGGGGAATGCCGTTCGAAACCGCGCCTCGGCGCTCCAATGTGTAGTGGCGCGTCGGCCGTCCAACAGACCTGTCGATGCCAGTCGGAAGGTGCCGACGCAGACCGATCCCAAGAGCACATTAGCGCAAGCTGCAGCCCTCAGCGCATCTTGTGCCGCGCCAGGCAGAGGGAAGTCGTCGCCGGGCAATACAATGATGGCCTCCGTATTTATCCAGTCGCTGACATCGCTTTCGGGATCAACAACGCGTATCCGCAATCGACGACTCGCGGCATCCATGCGGGACGCTGTTTCCAGAAAATCAAGCAATCCGTGTTGCACAGAAAGACGGGTGCCCGTGCCGGCAAGAAGGAGAATGTCGCCCATATGACACTTATACCACTGAGATTGTCATATATGCCACTCCTTGTATCAATCCGCATTGTTTATCCTGTGGTAAGAAACATATGGAGGACGAAAATGAGTGACATCGAAACGGCGGCCAAAGCCGCCAGTGCCGGTTGGAAAGCCGCTTTCAATGCAGGCAATGCCAAGGCATGTGCTGCCTACTACGAAGAGGACGCGGTGATGACCGCGAAACCCTTTGGCACCTTCACTGGACGCGCCGAGATTGAGGGTTTTTGGGAAAAAATCATCGGAGATGGGTACACCGAAGTCGATTATCTGGACCCGCAATTCTCACCGGTGGACAACACCAGCATCCGATTGGCCTCGAGCTGGAAAATGAACAAGGCGCATGGCGTCATTACCAACGAATTATGGGTCATGCAGCCGGATGGCTCCTTGCGGCTGCGCACGGATGAATTCGAAGTGCAGGGGTGATATATATAGCGGTCCGCAATCTGCGGGCCGCTATATTTCAAATTATTGCATTTTAATCAGCGCCCAGTCGCGCCATCGGCCAATGCGGGTACGCGGATCAGATCAAACTTGCCAGTACCAGTCTCTGTCCCACCATTCAGCGCCGCAGATCGTTCGAGCTGGTTAAGGGTAGCATAGACAAAGCCGTCGCCACCGAAACTGATTCCATCAGGCCAGCTTTGACCTTCAGGCAAATTGGCAATGATTTTGTAGTCATCCGATGTGGTTACACCAATCGCGTGTGCCTCGATATCGTTCACGTAGACATTTCCGGACCCGTCCACAGTAATGCCGTCAGAATAGGGTTTCGGACCATAAGCCATGATCTGACCGGCAACGTCACCACCTTCGTCAAACGCAACAGCCGGAACGCGGTACAGCGTGTGGCCGTGCATTGCACCAAAGTATACCCATTCGTAATTGGGATCGATCGTGATCGGGTTGAGCGCAAATCCACCTTCCATCTCGGGCATCAAGGCAGGGTGGCTTTCGGCGATCCGTGCTGCCGCACCGGTTTCGAGATCAACCGTGACAAAAGCGGGAACAGGTGCGCTTTGCAGATCACCTTGCGTCATATCCGCAATGATGACGCGGTTACGCTTCTGGTCCAATGCGAAATCCTGCACGAAACTGGTGGACAACAAGACATCTGCGGGAATTGCAATACGCGCGACTTCCTGATTGATGTTTGTATCCCAGCCCCAGATTTCACGGGCACCCAGATCAACAATCCATGCGACGCCGGTATCATCAGTTCGCACAGATAGGGGGGCCTTGAAAGCAGAACTATCGCCCGTCGCGATTGCGGCGTTTGGATAGGCGTTCTGCTGCCCGGTTGCGGTGATCTCGATCATCTTGGTGTCGGGGTGCGCCAGTGGATGCACCGTCATAAAGATGCGGCCATCTGGCGTGATTGATGGATTTCCAGGCCGGGTGTCGAAGCTCGCGACGATTTCAGCGGTGGCTGGATCAGCAAGCACAACGCTTGGTGCCGCGGCGATCGCCAAAAGAGCAACGGCGGTGGAGCGAAGAAGAGCTATCATGATATTAGGCCTTTGTTTCTGACGGCAGTGCAACAGCGGGGAAATCCACGTCGGTTTGAGCGATCAAGTTGGTAAAATTGGTGAAGGTGTTGGCGGTTATGACGGCAATCACTTCGATGATATGACCATCGTCAAAACCGGCCGCGCGGAAGGCCGCGATGTCTTTGTCAGTTGCTTGCCCGCGCGCTTTCAGGATCGCCTGCGCAAAATCAATTACGGCCTGAATGCGTGGGTCTGTCGCCTGACCATGCAAGAAATCATGTGCGTCTGTAGCGGAAACACCGGCTCCTTTCGCGATAGCGGTATGCGCCGCCGAACAATAGGGGCATCGATGGAAGGCGGCTTGGCTCAAGGCAATCGCCTCGCGCTCACTGGCTGAAAGGCGGGTTTCGGCTAGCGCGCCGTTGAACGCACCAAATGCTGCGGCAATGGCAGGCGCGTGGGCAGCCGTGGCGAAAAAGTTGGGTACCTTGCCAATTTTTTCTTTGACCGCAGATAGGTAAGCCTTTTGCTCCGCATTTTTTGTTTGGGGGGATACTGGGTTAATTCGTGCCATATGAGGGCTCTCCTTTTCATTGGTTTAGTGGAAATGGAGCGCTTGGCTTGATTGAACAATTCCATTGTTCGTGTAGACTTAATTCGCTAAATCCAAATAATGGTATTTGATCTAAAATCCCTCGACCTGTTCCAACGTGTGGCCGCCCTTGGGGCTATTGGTCGAGCAGGGGCAGAGTTCGGCCTGTCCCCGACCGCGGCGACACAGCGCATTCAGGCGCTTGAGGAAGAGCTTGGCGTCAAGCTTTTCAACCGAACCACAAGAGCGGTGGCGCTCACTCCCGATGGCGAGCTACTTCTTGATCACGCACGAGCCATACTCGAGGCGGCTGAAGATGCGCGGACAGCGCTTTCGACGTCTCATGAAAACGTATCCGGCCATTTGCGCGTGACCGCATCGGCCTCATTCGGGCGTACGCAAATTGTTCCGCATGTTGGCGAGTTCTTGGATTTACATCCGAACATATCTTTGTCCTTGAACCTTAGCGATACGATTGTTGATATCGTTGACCAAGGGTTTGACTTGGCAATCCGCGTGGGCACGCTGACGTCTTCTTCCCTTCTGGCTCGTAAGTTGGCGGACAACCCTAGGGTTCTGGTTGCATCACCTTCATATTTGAAGAGTGCAGGAGTTGTTACGACACCAAAGGATCTGAAATCCCATTCCTGCATAGTCCTTGGAAGTACAGGAATCTGGACACTGCAAAACGATGTTGAACAGGATATCAAAGTTCGAGTTTCTGGTTCGTTTACCACAAACTACGGCGAAGCTGTGACTGACGCAGTTCTTCAGGGTGTTGGAATTGGGCTAAAATCCCTTTGGGATGTCTCCCATTTTTTGGAGACGGGCCGGATGATACGGGTCTTACCAGACTACCGCATCGTTCCCGATTGGAAGATATGGGCAGTCCGCCCTCCTCATCGTGTTGTTCCTGCAAGGGTCAAGGCATTTACCCATTTTTTGGAAGGCAAGTTTAAAGACAATGATTTGATCTGATGGAAAGTGGGGTAAGGCCTGAGAATGCCGCCCTGTTCTCAGATGGTTAGGGCCAGGTTTTATTGATTTTCGTATCGCTGTGTGACTCACGACTCTAGAATCGGAGCAATGACATGAACGACCTTTATTGGCTGACAGACGAGCAGGTGGCCAAGCTTTCCCCTTTCTTCCCGAAGTCGCACGGCAGGCCGGGGGTCAATGATAGAAGGGTACTGTGCGGGATTATCTTCATTAATCGCAATGGGTTGCGTTGGTGAGATGCATCCAGGGAATACGGACCTCACAAATCGCTCTACAGCCGGTGGAAGCGTTAGGGCGAGAAAGGCATCTTCACACGATTGAGGGCTGGTCTGGCCGCTGAGCACGGTGAGAAGAAAACGGTCATGATTGACGCCACGTATCTAAAGGCCCATCGTACGGCGTCCATCTTGAGCGTCAAAAAGGAGGGCGTGGCTGCCTGGTCGGCAGAACCAAAGGTGGCATGAATTTAAAGCTGCACGCTACCTATGATAGCCATGGTCGCCCGCTCCACCTGTTCGTTACCGCCGGACAAGTCAGCGACTATATCGGTTCTCGGGTTCTTCTCAGCAGCATACAAAACGTGGATTGGCTACTCGGGGATCGTGGCTATGACGCCGACTGGTTCCGAGATGCGTTGAAATACAAAGGGATACGCGCCCGCATCCCCGGTCGAAAGCAATGCAAAGCGCCGGTCAAATACGACAAACACCGGTACAAACGGCGCTACCGGACTGAGATCATGTTCGGTAGGTTCAAGCATTAGGGGCGCGTGGCTACACGCTACGACCGTTGGTCGGCCATCGCACTCGCGGCAACATTATCTACAGGTCATAAATCCTGACCCTAAGGCTTTTTGACAACTGAGAACAAGCGCGGTGCTGTGTCAATCTGAACAAGTGTTTCAATTTCAATAAAACCTTGCTTTTTATACATATTTCGCACATCCACCTCGCAAAGGAATTGGACAAATGGAGCTTTTCCAACTGCCTCCATTAGGCGGATAAGCGTGCGTACATACCAAGGACTCTTACGTAGCAAAGTTGTTTTTGCTATCAGCAAACCGCCGGGGGGTAGAGCCTCAAAAACCTCCCTTAGAACGGTTTCCAAATCCGGAAGCAGATGAAACACGTTAAGGGCAAGCACTACATCAAAGCTGCCAGAAGGTAGATCGGCCGCTTCGGCAACTGAAAATTCCAGATGCATGTTGAATGACCGGTTGCGTTTTTCGCAGGCGATTTGGATCATCCTTTTTGAGAAATC
The DNA here is from genome assembly GCF_056537525.1 of Ruegeria sp. CE12. Taxonomy (NCBI): domain Bacteria; kingdom Pseudomonadati; phylum Pseudomonadota; class Alphaproteobacteria; order Rhodobacterales; family Roseobacteraceae; genus Ruegeria; species Ruegeria sp. CE12. The sequence goes on from NZ_JBQFRS010000010.1 coordinate 96,767, forward strand.
GGTACCATGATATCGACTAACCTCTTCAGCAAGCTCCAAAGCCGTTGATCCGGTCCCGCACCCAAGCTCTAGGACGTTGTGGTGTGGCTTTAGTCGGGCACGAATTAGGGCGAGGGATTGTTGATACGCGTCCATGTTGCCGATTGATGATTTTGCGTATTTGGTAGCTGCATTGTTCCAAAATGAGGTGCTGTCCACAATGTGTCTCCGGTTTGCGATGAGGTGCTGCGCAGCTTGGCTTGTTATACAGATCTCGGATTTGCTTGTGGCGTTGCAGTGCATTCTGTCATTCCGCCCAATTCTGGTGTTCAATGCTGTGGGTGTGGTCACAAAAGAAATTAGGCTAAATCAGCAAAAGTCATGATCTGAAAATGCCAATTCTTACGCAAAGACATAAAAGTACTGTCGAAAGTCTGCGCATCACCCATCTGTACCTGAAGCAGCGTATCCTGGCGTACTGAGTGATGCGCGTTCTGAGAAAAATTGGTTCGTTCTAGAACTGGTAGGCTAGACCAAGTCGCACAACGCCTAGCACGATACCTCTGTCGTTATCGCCGGCGATATCGATTGTATCTCCGGTGCCAGTGTATTCCAGGTTGGCTAACAGCTTGTCGCTGATCTGATAGCTGGAACCGATCCCAAACAATGGCGCTGCGCCGCTGTCAGATTGTTGCGATCCAGCTAGAGTCACGTCGTAGTCAAAGTTGGCCACCCCGAGGATCGCGTACACCGATGCACTTTTCCATTCGTAGCCAAAGTGAGCTTTGAGGCCATACTGGTCGCCAAACGAGATTTTGTCCCCGCTGGTAAAGGTCTGGCTCATTGAGGTCTCATTGTAGAAAGCTTCGCCGCCGACAAACCAGTTTTTGTATACTTTCTGTTTGTAGCCGACAAAGGCACCGATGGAGCCACTTGAAGTGTCTCTTTCGGAAACACCTGCGCCTTCTTCTGTGAGACCGCCTGAGCCGACGATCGCGAGACCACCGTAAAAACCGTCTCGGAGATCATTCGCATTTGCATTGGATGCAGTTGTCAGCAAGGCAATAGTCATCCCTGCAAACAACGCGATGGGCGTGTGTTTGTTCATTGTTAAGTCCAGAATTGTTGAAAATTTATGATGCTGCTCGGCTAGGCCGAGTCGTCGGGTTGATATTCTAAAAGATCGCCAGGTTGACAATCCAACTCGCGACAAATTGCTTCCAATGTCGTAAAGCGGATAGCTTTGGCTTTTCCCGTTTTTAGGACGGATAGGTTTGCAATCGTGATGCCGACGCGCTCCGAGAGTTCAGAGAGACTCATCTTACGTTTCGCCAACATTACATCGAGGTGAACGATCAAACTCATCCGTAAACGCTCCAATCAAATTGTCATATCAGCTTCCTCCTGCATTTTACTCGCTCTTTCCATGATGGTTCCGATCAAAAGGAAAAATAATCCGGCTGTTAACAAATCTAACTCGCCCAAGAAGATAAGGGAGATGTCCCAGTCGGCCATCCCGTCAATGATATCGCGGCTGTACAAGTACCAAGAGACAATCGGAACCAATATTGTTTGCAAGACGGCCATCGTAATCAGAGCACAACCGATCCCGACGAAGCACATGCTGTTCTGACGTGTGAAGTACTGGCTGTCCTTGTACAGCTTTGCTAAGCGCCACATGTTGAACAGGGCCCAGAACCAAGACAGGCTGGCCACTTCTATCAAAGCGAACACAACAATCCGGTCTGTCAGTGCAAAGTCGGACACTTTGCGCGTCCAAACCTCATCGTCAATCATCAAGGAGATCGGAAAATCGCTCTGGAAAACAAAGATAGTTTCCACGATTGATAAAACAGCCGTCGCAGCAATCAACGAGAAGAGCAGGTTTATCATATGGGCTGTTTTCATTGTGCGGCTCCTTTGAGGGCCAGAAAAGTCCTAAACATATTCAGTTTGAAGGCTTGATAAGCCGACGAGAAGATGAGGTCAATAAATTAATCGAAAAACGATAAAAAATAATCGATAAACGGTGCGCAATGCGTCATCGTGATGCCTCTTTGGGAAGCCGACAATTCTTAAAAAAATCTGGCGCATACCCCAAAAAGCTGCACACACAAGAGTGCGGCGATGGGTAAAAAGCACCTCAGAATGATCGCACCCTCAGGTCACAAAACGACAGCCAGCCCATCCGCCCTGAGCTCCGCATGGATCCCGTGCCTGCGATCGGAGCACATTCGGTGCACCTGTTGGCAGAACTTGGCTGTTAAAAAAGCGAAATCTCCAGATTGGGAGAACAGGTGATCTGATGCCTGATCTGAAGTCAGCCCGCAGCTATCTCTTCGTTCCCGGGGACCGGCCAGAGCGCTTTGCCAAAGCGGCTGCGTCCGGTGCACACGCCATATGCAAGTTCCCGAGGAGCCGATCCTGTTCTTCAAGGCGACAAGCGTCATGTCGGGTCCGAACGATCCTGTGATGACCCCGCGGGGATCGAAGAAGACAGACTAGGAAGTGGAGCTTGGCGTGCTGATCGGCAAAGAAGCTCGAGATGTCGCCGAAGCGGCTGCGCTATTGACCATCAGATTTTCTACAATTGGAACTTTTTAGAGAGTAGGGCAGGCGTTTTTCTAGCTGCATTATTTGCTTGGCTTTGCCTTCAAGAAATATCGGCTATTGCTTTCTCAAAAACAGCAAGAGATTTCGGGAAATCCGATGTACCAAAACCAATTCGGAAATGTCGCCGACCGAATTTGAACTTCACACCACTTACTATCAAAAGATTGTGTTGCAGAAGCATAATGTGTGAGAGAGACTCAGCATCCATGGACCCGTGCCAACGAAGTATGGCGACGACGCCAGCATTTGGTATAGAGGTGCTGCTAACTTTGTTTTCGCGGCTCACAAACTCACGAAGTACTTCGCGGTTTTGTTTTGCGGTTTTTTGACTATTGGTCAGAATGTGTTCCGCCCTTGCGATTGCAGCCAAAGCCATAGCTTCAACTGGTAGCGACACGTAAGAGTTTAGGTAAGCCTGTGTTTGCATGCACCTTGCTATGATTGTCGCGTCCCGGCATGCCAACCAACCAACGCGCAACCCGGGTAGTGCAAATGCCTTCGAGAGGCTTCCGACGACAATTGATCTTGCGCTGAAGCTCAAAGCACTCGTTGATGGAGTACCATCATGATTAAGCCCCGAGTAAACTTCATCTGAAATTATTCTGCCGCCGCGGGATTCAACGATGGTGCAAATCTCTTGCAGCGTGTCTCGATTTGGGCTCCAGCCGGTGGGATTGTGAGGTATGGATAGTATCAAATAGTCCACTCCGTTCGCGCACAAAGCTTCGAGCTCTGCTAGACAGGGAGCCCACCCTAAACTTTCCCTACATGACCATTTGCTTACCTGTGCCCCGCGCCAGTGCGGAAGGGCGATCATCGGAGTGTAGCACGGGTGTAGAACAACCACATGATCTCCCGGTTGGATCAAGGCCAGAGAGATAAGAGAAAGTGCTTCATCCGCCCCATTGACTAGGACAATGTCTTCGGTGGTGGCCGGTGTCTTGAGCAAACCCGCTACGGCTTGTCGGAGCGCGTTTCCTCCATGCAGCCCAGGATACGTACGGCAGGCTTCATAGCTGAGGTTTGCACTCGGTAGGAACGGCGCTCCATCGATATCTGGAAGTCCTTCGGCAAAGGATTTGCTCAGATTGAAAGCCGTTTCAGAATGGGCAGAGTTTAGAAAAGACTTGAGTTCGAACGGCTCGATCACTTTAAAAGTCCCCGGTGACACAACACAGAGTTTTTGCTTTCGCCGCTTCTATGTGTTGGCATCGGCGGTTGCGCCGTTTAGCCAGCGAAGATGGCTTGCGAGTAGTCGGAGCGGTTAAGTAGGTGTTAATCAGCATTGACCTACAAACTCGGTCAGTACATCCATGCCTTCACGCCAATTCCCACGCCGCCCAAAACCTAGGCGAAAATGGTGATCAGGAGTAGATTGAAGCTCGGACCGATATAGCGAAGAAGGAAGTAGTAGAACCCCCTTTTCCTCTACTAGCCTGGTGCAGAAGTCTTCGACGCTGCCCGAACCGTTGTATTCGATAAACCCAACACATCCTCCTTGAGGTTTGTGCCAGCTTAAGACACCTGCTGACTGCTCCATAGCAGCAATGGTGAGTGCAATGTTATCCGCTATAAGCTTCCTGTTTTTGGCAAAGATTTCCGCGCGATTTCTGAGGGCTATAATGGCCAATCTTTCTGAGGGTGCAGAGTTGCAGATAGAGAGGTAGTGTTTGAAATGCTCAATTGAAGCAAGCAACTCTCGGTCCTGGCAGGCTATCCAGCCTATTCTCAAACCGGGCAAACCATAGGATTTTGAAAGTACATTCAGAGAGAGACCCTTTTCATAAAGGTCAGCGACTTGAGGAGACTGCAGCGTGCTGTCAAGCTCCACTCCTCGATATACTTCATCGCTAAACAAGTAGAGGTCATGCTTGCGGCAGAGTTCGACGAGGGCCTTTAGCCTGTCTGCGGGCAAGATCGCACCTGTCGGGTTGTTCGGGAAATTGATCGAGATAAGTTTCGTTGTCGGCCGAATGGCCGCTGCGATTTCGTCGATATCGAGTAACCACCCTTCAGCCTCTCTAAGGGCGACGCCGCTAACTTGACATAATGACAGGGGAACTGTCTCTACACTTTGGTAGTTTGGCGTAACCACAATTGCGTGGTCGGTCTTTGTCAACAAAACGTTCATCGCAGCGTAGATGCCTTCCCCAGCGCCAGCAAAAGTCAGCACATTTTCGGCGGCCACTTGTTCGTATGTACTGGCGATGGCTTCGCGCAAGTCCGGTGACCCCCAGGTCTCGGTATACCCCAGCCAACCCTTTTCAAAATCTGAGCGCTCTTCAGGTGTAGCCATTCCCAGTAGGTCGTTTGTCGACATGCTTTCAATGTCCGAAGCTGTCATATGGAACCGGGCGTTGAATTCCCACTGCGCCAGATACACTTCAAGTGCAAAGTTTCTCATGAGATTGGTCTACTTCTTTTGTTCTTTGTGTTCTTTGAGCATGTCATAAAGTGTTGCGCGTGAGACGCCGATGACCTGAGCTACATAGTCCGCAGAATTTCTGATCTGAAACACACCTGCAGCATCAACTTCAGCTACGATTTGCAATCGTGTATCACGTTTGGCAGCTTGAATCGAAACTCTGTGCCTGTGTAGTACCGCTTGAACACACTCGTTCACTCTTTCTCGCCAGTCTTGAATCAATAAGCTTTCGGCCGCAGTTTTTTCTTGAAACTCAAATAGTCGATCAAAAAGCCCTCTCATCTGGTCAAACTTTTGCAATCGCAAGTTCATGCACATCAGAGTCTCGGGTTGCCCGGAAGGATCGCGAAGAACAACACTAATAGATTTGAGACGCGATCCATCAGAATTTGTTCGAGTGTAAGGGCCCAACACATCGGATGATCTGGCATCTTTCGTCAGTTGTTTAAGGTCAATTAGAGATTCTTCGCCAATTCTCCGCACGGATATCGGGTTTTCGACGTGAGCCACCGTCTCCGTTTTTAGATCATGGAGGACAACTTCAATCTCGCCTGGAAAAAGCTGAGTAACTGCTTGGCAAATTGAAATGTACTGTTTTTCTAAATCCATCAATCGGCCATTTTTTGCTTATACTAAATATCCAGTTCTGGACAACTCGTCTGGGCGTTGTATTCCACCTCTTAAAAGAAATCAACAAGATTGAGGCTCTAATGAACAGACTTGTGAAACACACATCCATAGTGCTTGCCGCTTTCACGGGTATAGCTTTGGTGACACCAGTATGGGGGGAAGGTTTCTGGGATCAGACTCGAACAGGGGCGAATGCTTTCAATAAAGTCCAGACCGAGGACTGGTTCGAGGATGCAAGTGAACTTGGTGTATCCTGGGTTCGACTTGCCTTTGACAAATGGGAAGGGCGCGGGCGGGATTTCCTAGTTGGGAATGCTGGTGATTACAAAGGTTTGGTCGCTGAAGACCTCGCGACGCTTGTTCAGGCACTGGATTGGGCGCACGAAAATGGTTTGAAAGTAGTTGTGGCACCTCTGACGTTACCCGGCGCAAGATATAGTCAGAACAATGGCTTCGAATATGATAGCCGGCTATGGAAGGATACAGCCTATTGGGAATCGGCGCAGAGCTACTGGCAAGATTTAGCCAGCGCGATTAAAGATCACCCGGCGGTTTCTGCATACAATTTGCTCAATGAGCCCGCTCCAGAGCTTCATACGGATATTCAAGAGCATGCTGCACCAGGGAGCACCGATCGCTTTGAGCCATGGTATCAGGAGCACCGCAGCACATCAGCTGATCTGTTTGCATTCTACAATGCCGTGATCCCGGTTATTCGGGAAGTCGACAATTCAACTCCCATCATGGTTGATGCAGGTTGGTACGCACAGCCATCGGCGTTTACCTACTGGCCGGGACCACTGGATGACGAGAATGTGCTTTACGCATTTCACATGTATGAACCCTATGCTTTCACCTCTCACGGAAACTTCAAAGATGAGAAAGGTTTAAGCTATCCCGGTTTGATCCCTTTTGCTGGCGAAGAAATCTACTGGAGCAAGGAAACTGTCCGAGAATACCTTCGCCCATTCTATGAATGGGCAAAAGAAAACAACATTCCACAAAACCGCCTAGTAGCAGGTGAGTTTGGTTGTTATCGCCGCAACACCGGCTGCCAACAGTATATTTCTGACGTGATTGACGTGTTGGAAGAGAATGAAACTCATTGGGCGTTCTATTCGTTCCGAGAGGATGAATGGGATGGGTATGACTACGAAGTGGGCACCGATGGCCTGCCATGGGAGTATTGGAAGGCGGTAGATCGAGGTGAAAAGCCAGAGGTGCCGCGCCATGAGACAGACATTTTTTTGGCGATTAAGTCGCGCTTAAGGTAGCCGCGAGTTGTTCGTCTGATCTCTGACTAACTCTTGCAATCATCATCCCAACTGTTGTTTGCTGGGTTAGTCAGACTTCTAAGATACCGAAACGCGCGTCGTTGCCAGGCTGACTAACGTAGGGACCTAAACGTAGGGACCTATATGTCTAACGTCAGCGCCAATGGGACAGTTTAGGGTGATCATACCGTCTTAGATGTGCGGCCACTCGAGCTCTTTGCCCTCAATGCGATTGTACGTCACTACGAGTCCTGTACCTTCCCACACGATCAGCTTGAGACGATCTGCCTGATTCGAACGAAAGATAGAGATGGCACCACTGAAGGGGTCGGGCTCAAATTCGTTCATCAAAATTGCGGCCAGACCATCCATATTCTTCCGAAAATCGACAGGCTTGGTTGCGACGTAGAATTTGAAGTTGCCCGCTGGAAAGATCATTGGTCGCGTTCGAACGCGCTGATCAACTGAGCCAGCTGATCGATTGGAAAATTCAGCTTTAGTAGAACTTCGCAGCCTGCGCGCCTGAAAACAATCCGACGTATCTGAGGCGGCACGACCGACTCATCACGTTGAACTTTGATTTCGGCAAACGTCGGAACTGGCCTTTGACGAAGCCACTGTTAAAATTAGTACAGTCGCCCGGAGACCCGGGCGACTGGTGCCGTGAGTGGCTTAGCGAGTGTAGACAGCTGTAATATCTGCAGAACCCAAAGAGTTCGCGCCGGTCATGAAGCCCACCAGAGCAGCGCTGGCGTTTTCATCAAGGCCAAGGCTTTCAACGCCCAGAGCGTGAACCGTGAACTCATAGCGGTGTACTTCGCCCGGAGGAGGACACGCGCCGCCAAAGCCGGTGGCTCCAAAGTCAGTACGGCTCTGAACTGCGCCGTCAGGCATGTCGCCACCTTCGGAACCAGCGCCTTGGGCGAGCGCATTAACGTCTGCAGGGATGTCAAAGGCAACCCAATGCCACCAACCGGAGCCTGTCGGCGCGTCTGGGTCGTACGCAGTGACGACGAAGCTCTTGGTGCCTTCGGGAGCGTTGCTCCATTCCAGAGCGGGCGAGATGCTGTCGCCCTCACAGCCAAAGGCGTTCAAGACGAATGTGTTGTCGAGCTGCTGCCCTTCGGCGATGTCAGGGCTGGACAGGGTGAAAGCTTCGTTTGCAAAAGCCGGGGTAACGAGGGATGCAACCAGTGCTACCGTTGTGATCAGGTGTTTCATTTTCGATCTCCATCAGAAGTAATTCGGATGATCGTTATGTGCCACTCTGGCCGCACCTTTTATCTCCGGAATCGATCAAGCTTTTACGCTATTCGATTAAGTTGAGCCTCAGACGCCCGTAATTTTCCCGGTGTGATATCGAATCGTGCTTTGAACGCTTCGCTAAAGCGCGATTGAGAGCTGAACCCGCATTCAAAAGCGATCTCGGCCAACGAATGCTGTGTTGTTTGAATACGCATCAGCGCAAACGACAGCCGCACATCGCGCAGCATTTCGGTGAACCCGGTGCCTTCCTTGCTGAGCGTCCGGCGCAATGTGGCTTCGCTCATACCAAGCTCTCGGGCGGCTTGCGGAGCCTTCCAACTACGCTCCAGATCACCCTCAAAGAGCATCCGCAATCGATCCTTTAGACCTTCACAACAGTGAATTCGGTGCGCGGCACCCTGCAGCTGCAGCCACATGAGCAATTCCTGCGTTCGATATGATAAGATGCCATCACAGAGATCGGGATCACCCAGGCTTGCGACAACGCGCGAGAAGGCGTCATTGAAGCCGTTCGGCATGATCCCTTTTCTGACTTCGCGCGCAGTGCTTGGGTTTGGATGCAGTTGCAGGAAATCAGAGATAACGCTGTCGTCAATCACCAGGCCTTCCGAGAAGTAGAGGCCAGTTTCACCGATGATATTCCCGATCGTCAGGTTTTCACCACGGCGCAGATAGACGAACTCACCTTGCTCAACCGTTGTCTCAGCACCCGCAAAGGTCCGCACCGTTTTACGCCCGGAGCGGATACGTAGAATGCAGGTTTTGGAGATGTGGAGTTGATGAAAATCGGCGCTGCAGCGTTGGCGGAATTCGACATACCCCACAGGCCGGTTCGTGATATGTGTCTCGGGCAGATGTGAACCGTCCATTCGGCTATCTCCTTGCAGCGCACAAAGCCTTTTATTCGTACACTGAAATCTCGACCAGATTCTGATCCGGATCGCGCAGATACACGGACTTGATGGGTCCGGTTGCGCCTGTGCGCGGAGCGATACCTTCTTCAATCTCGACGCCACAGTTGTCGAGATGCGCGACAACTTCAGCAATCGGGACAGCCGAGATAAGGCAAAAGTCGCCGCTGCCAGGTGTCGGTGTCAGGGATTTGGGCTCAAATTCGTTGCCATGTTGGTGAAGGTTGATCTTCTGCGCCCCAAACGAAAGCGCCTTACGTCCTCCCGCAAACTCCGTCACTTCCATTCCCAGAACCTTTGAATAGAAGTCACAGGTCGCATCGATCGAGGCGACTGTCAGGACGAAATGATCCACGCGATCAATTTGCATTGCTTGGTCTCCTTACTTTTGCAGACAAAATAGGTGTTTGCCCTCGACCAAAACCATTGATTAATGACGACAGACCCCATCTCAATCCCAGATGCCGGGACTAAGAGGCCTCGGGGAACTCACTGGTCAGATGGACCATCAGCGATCTAATGGGCCGCGACAGTGCTTCAGCATCACGCACGGCCACCTTCAACGTGCGTTCAGCCCAGCTATCCGCCACAGGAGCCATCCGCAGGTTAGAGGCCGTCAGGTATGGCTCCACGGCTCCAAGCGGTAATATCGCGATGCCAAGACCCGCTTCGACCATGCGTCGCACTCCATCGAAGCTGAGGACTTCAACCCGTGCTCTCAGCTCCAACTCCTGCTCTGCGGCGCGCTTCTCGATGAAGGCCTGCAGAGAGCTTCCCTTCTGAAGGCCGACAAGATCATGTGTTGAGAATTCGTTGAACGAAACTGGCCCATCTGTCCCAAGCGGATGACCTTTCGGCGTCAGGACAACAAGCGTATCCCTGCGATAGGTGAACACGTCGAGATCCGGGTTTGGGATCATGCCGGAGAAAATGCCGACATCTGCAATACCATCGCGGACGGCCATCACAATTTCATCTGATGTTTGCTCGGTGAGATCGATCCGCATATCGGGATGATCCGCTACAAACAATGCTAAATCCTCGGGTAAAAACTGTGTAATCGCAGACGTATTGGCCGCGATCCGCACAGTTCCACGCAAGCCTTGCGCAAAGTCGCTCATATGATCGTCGATACGATCTAACAGACGCTGCAGGTCTTTGGCATGACGAAGCATTTCTTCACCCGCTGGTGTCAGGGACACACCTTTTTGCTGTCTGTAAAAAAGAGCCGTGCCAACCTGGGCTTCAAAGTCGGATATCCGCTTGCTGATGGCGGACGCGGCGATGTTCTCAGCTGCAGCAGCTTGCGCAATGCTCTTCGAGGTAGCGACGGCCAGGAAGAGTTCGAGGGTAACGAGGTCAAATCTTTTCCGCATGGCTCGGGTACTCACTTATCTCAATGAGATTGCCGTCCGGATCGTACAAATACAGCGAAAGGATTGTGCCTTGAGCGCCGACGCGCTCCACCGGTCCTTCTTCTATGCGGAGACCTATCTCTTTTAAGCGGGATTCTACATCAGAAAGGCCTTGCTCGACCAGCAAACAAATATTTGCAGACCAAGACCTTCCAGCATTTTTAGGCGGCCCATAGTGCCGGTTGTTGGGCTGAAGGTTGAGCTTGCAGCGCCCGAACGTCGCTTCGACACGGCCATCATCCAACCGGTTGATCGCCATGCAAAGCCCGCCGCCATAAAAGGCGACGGACTTTTCGATGTCGGCGCAAGTGATCACTGCGTGATCCAGTGCTGCCCACGCGATGCGGTGTGGCTTCCCCATTAGAACAGCCTTGGCAGGATCAAGACGATCTGCGGGAAGAACAGCACCAGCAGGATGGTTGCAAGGATCGGGATCAGGAACGGCAGGACCGATAGCACGACCTTTTCAAACCGCATTTCCGTGATCGGAACAAGAATATAGAGGACCGTCCCAAATGGCGGCGTTATCACCCCAACCGATAGTGTGATCACCATAAACACGCCAAAGAACAGCGGGTCCACTCCTGATGCGGCGACGGCCGGAACCAGAATAGGCGTCAGGATCAACACACTCTCGATCACAGACATGAAGCAGCCGACCAAAACGAAGAACACCATCAGGATCAGCAGAAGAGTCGTCGTGTGCAGATCCATAGCGACCAGACCGGCAGCCAAAGCTTGTGGCACCTGCAGGCGCACCAGCAGCCAGCCATAGAACCCTGAGATCGCGATAATCAGCAGAATGACGGCACTGAACTCCATGCTTTGCACAAAGACCTGGAACAGCTCTTTGAGCTTTACATCGCGGTAGACAAACACGCCGAGCGCGATCGCGTAGGCACAGGCTACGGCACCCGCTTCGGTGGGTGAAAAAATGCCACTCCATATGCCCCCTACGATGATCAACGGCGTCAGCATCGGCAGCACGGCCCGGTGGCCGGTTTCAAACACCTCACGCGCTGTTGGCAGCGGGCGCGTCGGCATGTCGATTTTGTATGACATGATGAACGTCGTCGCCATCAACAACACTGCCATCAGCACACCAGGTACAAAGCCAGCAAGAAACAGATCCCCGACGCTCACATCTGCCTGCCAGCCATAGACAAGCATGGCGACGCTTGGCGGAATGATTGGCCCAATCACGCTGGATGCCGCTGTGATGCCGGTGCTGTATTTCAGGTCATATCCCTTTTCCCGCATGGCCCGGATTTCCAGCGCGCCAAGGCCGGCCGCGTCGGCGGACGCTGTGCCCGACATGCCGGCGAAAATCATTGAAGCCACCACGTTCACGTGCCCCAGCCCCCCACGGACAAACCCGACCATGACATTGGCAAAGTCAAAAATCCGTGTCGTGGCGCTGCCTCGGTTGAGCAGGTTTGCCGCGAGGATGAAGAGCGGGATTGCCAACAGTGGGAAACTGTTGAGCGTCTGCGTAATCTTCAGAGACATCAGCTCCACCGGTAAGCCACCGGACGCGGATGTCATCGCCAAGGCGAGAAGACAGGTTGCCCCAAGTGCAACAAAGACCGGCAGACCCAACGCCATGAAAAAGATCAGGCCACCAACAAATGGTAAGAAGATTTCCATGATCTCTACCCTTCCTGTTTTGGCTTGTCGAAAAAAACACCGACAAGACGGAGAAGGGATGCAAAGACCATGCCTGCGAAGGCGAGCAGCAGTCCCCCATAGTAAATCAAAAAACTCATTGAGAGAGCCGTTGTGCGGTTGTTGGCGCTCCGCTGCATCATCTCGGCAGCTCCCCATGCAGCAAGCACGAGGAATACAATCGACAGAATTTGCAGAAAGAGCGCATACCGTGAATGCCAGACACCTTTTATGGCCATAGGCACCAGCTCAACGGCAATGTGGGCCCCGCGAGACCACGCGCCGATCGAGGCGAAGGCAACGGCGTAGATCGTGATCAGCGTAGCGATTTCTTCGAGCCACGGAACGGGAAAGCGAATGACATCGCGCGACAGGATCGACAGGACTAGCAATCCAACAAGCCCCATCAGCATGATGCCCGAGAACAGATCTGTGATCTGTACCAACATCCTTTCGACGCGGCCCACGTTGCGTGTCGGGATCGCCGCAGCGCCCGTGTTTTCATGTTCAAGCTGCATGTGGTTTCCCCCTGCGCTTATAAAAAAACGCCCGCCATAAAGACGGGCGTCCAGTTTCAGGGAGGTTACGAATTTGCTGCGATCGCGTTTTGTACGTCTTCGATCACACCGTCAGCCAGCGATGACATTGCATTGTCGATGGCAGGCTGTGCCTTGGCTTTGAATGCAGCCACATCAGGCTCAACCACGGTCATGCCTTTTTTCTTGAGCTCTTCGAGATAGAACACATCCTTCTGTGCTTCGACAGCAGTGCCTTCAGTACGCGCAATCTCGACGGCGGCGCGAACAACGGCCTGGTCTTCATCGGACAGGCCGGAGAACCAGGAGTTCGAAGCAACCCAATGCCAAGGGAAATGCACGTGACCCGTCATGATGAGATGCGACTGCACCTCATAGAGCTTGCGCGAGAATGGCGAGACGAGAGAGTTTTCATGGCCATCGACCTGACCGGTCTGCATTGCAAGGTAGATCTCCGTAGCGGGCACAACGACAGTTTGCGCGCCCAGACCGCTCCATACATCGACCCAGACAGGAATGCTCGGCAGACGCAGGCGGAACCCGTCGAGGTCTTCTGGTGTCGTAATGGCCTTGTTTGAGGTCATATGGCGCGGTGCGCGCATCTGAGCGCCCATCTCTACGATACCACCCTGATCGATGCCGCGCTGCTGTAGAGCCTTACCAGAGTCACTGGCCATGAAGGCTTCGACAGCCGCGCCATTCGGGAACAGGAACGGGATCGAGATCGGATCATAGTCAGGTGCGTACTGAGAGCGCCAGTTGCCACCTGTCAGGGAGATCTGGGTCTCACCGATGTTCAGCAGTTCCAGGACGGCGTTTTCGCCGCCCAGCTGACCACTCAGGAATGGAACAACCTCAAACCGGCCCGGTGCCAGTTCCTCAAGCGCAGCCTTGAAGCGCGTAATACCGGTTTCTTCCGAGCCGCCCGGCTTCATGGTCGTATTGACCTGTATTGTGATTTTGTTTTGAGCAAGAGCGGGTATTGCCAGTGCGGCCGTTGCTGTTGCTGCTGCAAGAGTTTTGATCGCAGTGCGTCGTGTGAAGTTCATGGTTTCCTCCCGAGAATTCTATGGTCCCAGAAGGATCAGGCGAAACCTGTTATCTGCCCAGAATTGGTTCGATAACGGAGCCATCGCGTTTCGCGATGAACATAAGCTTTGTTTCATCCTCTTTGCTAAGGAGCCTTTTTGGGGTCTTTCGCTTCTGGATTGGTTAAGCAAACCTAGAATCATTAGAACCGGCGAATGACGGAACTCTTCAAGAGCTTTGTGCTTGACGCGCTTCGAGAATTTGTTGCGCGTGGGCAAGCACCGGTTTGTCAACCATCTGGCCACGAAACTGGAAGCTGCTCTTTTCAGTTTTAGAGGCTTGGAGAACAGCATTTGCCCATTCGAAGTCACTGGAACTCGGGGAAAATGCAGTATGAACAATTTTTGTTTGGCGCGGATGAATACACATCATACCACCCATTCCAGACGCTCTCGCATGCTCTGCTACACGTTGAAGCCCGATTTCGTCGTTCAAATCCGTAAAAACACCATCGACCGGCGGAGGAAGGTTGCCCAGCCGAGAATTTGACACAAGCATGAACCGGGCTGTGTCGAGTGTGGATTGGCTGGCAGCATGGGATATATCCACCCCCAAATCTAGGGACAAATCAATTGTACCAAGCAGAAGACGCCCAAGGTTTTGTAAAGCCACGATCTCCTGCAGGTCGACGAGGCCATGCACGGTTTCAATGAGTGGCCAGACAGGCGTTCCTGACCTTCGTGTCAATTCCGAACAGCTCTTTGCTTCGGCTTTGGGGAGTATGATGCCTGCCAGGTTTTTGTGACTTGCCAGTGCAAGATCTTCATCGTGGAACTCGCTGTCAGTGCCATTGATCCGGATCAGTATGTCCTGGCTGACCGCCTTGTCCAGAAAGCTTTGCGCATGATAGCGTGCTTTCACTTTGGTCTCGGGTGACACCGCATCCTCAAGGTCAATGATAATGGCATGGGCACCTGCGGCTGCCGCTTTGGCAAAACGCTCTGGCCGGTCCCCGGGAACGAAGAGAAAGCTGCGGGCAGACTTCAGATCAGGCATCAGATCACCCTTTCTTTTTGCAACTTTGAGATTTCGCTACCTGAGCAGCCAAGCTCTGCAAGGAGATCAGCGGAATGTTCACCTAGCGCAGGTACGGCATCCATACGGGGCTCTGATCCAATTCCACCTGGGGGAAGCAGCGCAGGAATTGACCCCATAGGTGTTTGCACCTCGCGCCAACGATTGCGGGCTTCAAATTGCACATGATGCCAGACGTCGGACATGTCATTCATGTTCGCATTGGCGATACCGGCCCGGTCCAACCGCTCGATCACCGTTTCGGTTGTCAGATCATCGAAACTGGTTGTGATGATCTGGGTAAGTGCGATCTTGTTCTCGGCGCGCAGGCTGTTCGATGAAAATCGCGAGTCTGCTGCAAGCCCTGGTGCTTCAAGCACCAGTTCACAGAAGGCTTTCCATTCGCGTTCATTTTGAAGGCCCAGAATGACCGTGCGCCCGTCCCCGACAGAAAAGGGACCATAGGGGAAAATAGTGGCATGGCAGGCACCGGCACGCGCAGGAGGTTCAGCCCCCTCATAGGCGTAGTAGAGCGGAAAACTCATCCATTCTGTCATCGCATCCAGCATCGACAGATCAATCTCGCAGCCCTTGCTGGTTTTTTCACGCTGCATGAGCGCTGTCAGGATGTTCGTATAAGCGTACATTCCGGTCGCAATATCCGCGATTGAGATCCCGGCTTTACTTGGATCATCCGGCGTTCCGGTCGTGCTCACAAAACCGGCTTCCGACTGGATCAGAAGATCGTAGGCCTTGCGGTTTTCGTCCGGCCCACCTTTGCCGTATCCAGAGATGTTGCAGACGATGACACCGGGGTTGAACTTGGACAGCTCTTCATATCCAAGACCAAGCCGCGCCGCTGCACCTGGGGCGAGGTTTTGGACAACAACGTCCGCTTTCACGACCAGCTTTTGCAGAATCTCGGCCCCGTCAGGGTGTTTGACATCCAGCGTCAGGCTTTCTTTGGACCGGTTTGTCCAGACGAAATGCGAAGCCATCCCGTTCACGCGCGTGTCGTAGCTGCGCGCGAAATCTCCTACGCCAGGTCGCTCAACCTTGATCACGCGTGCGCCCAAGTCGGCAAGCTGGCGGGTCGCAAAAGGTGCGGCAATCGCATGTTCAAGACTTACGACTGTAATTCCTTCAAGTGGGAGCATTAGAATGACCTCGGCAGGCCGAGGACATGCTCGGCGATGTAAGACAGAATGAGATTGGTGGAGATTGGAGCGACCTGATAAAGCCGGGTTTCGCGGAATTTTCGCTCCACGTCGTATTCGTTGGCAAAACCGAACCCGCCATGAAATTGAAGGCAGGCATTGGCGGCTTCCCAGCTGGCCTTCGCTGCCAGATATTTGGCCATGTTGGCTTCAGCCCCACAGGGCTGGCCCGTGTCAAAGAGCTGGCACGCTTGGAACCGCATGAGGTTGGCGGCTTCTAGTTCGATTTTAGCTTCTGCAATAGGGAACTGAACGCCCTGGTTCTGACCAATCGGCCTGCCAAAGACTTCGCGCTCTTTGACATAGGCGCTCACCTTGTCGATGAACCAATGGCCATCACCGATACACTCAGCCGCGATCAATGTGCGTTCTGCATTGAGCCCGTCCAGTATGTAACGAAACCCCATGCCTTCTTCGCCTATCAGGTTCTCAGCGGGGATCTCCAGATCGTCAAAGAAAAGCTCATTGGTCTCGTGATTGACCATGTTGGGAATGGGGTTCACTTCCATGCCGTTGCCGATCGCATCTTTGAGATCGACCATGAAGATCGACATGCCAAGCGACTTCCTCTTGACCTGATCTATCGGGGTGGTGCGTGCCAGCAGGATCATCAGGTCCGAATGTTGAATACGACTGATCCAGACCTTTTGGCCGTTTACAACGTAGCGGTCCCCCTTCTTAACTGCGATCGTCTTGATCTTGGTGGTATCAGTCCCGGTTGTGGGTTCTGTCACCCCCATGGATTGCAGTCGCAACTCGCCACTGGCGATCCGGGGCAGATATCGCTGCTTTTGCGTGTCCGAGCCGTGGCGCAGCAACGTGCCCATATTGTACATCTGGCCGTGACAAGCGCCTGAATTGCCCCCAGCCCTGTTGATCTCTTCCATGATGACGCTGGCTTCGGTGAACCCCAGGCCCGAGCCGCCATATTCTTCCGGGATCATGGCGGCAAGCCAACCAGCCTCTGTCAGGGCGTTGACAAAAGCCACTGGATAGCCGCGCTGTTCGTCGATTGTCCGGTGATACTCTGGAGGAAATGTGGCGCAAAGTGCCCTAACGGCTTCACGGATGTCTGTGTGGTCGTACTCCATGCCAAACCTCAAGCAATTGTCGCTTTGGCGTTCATGGCTAGCGCGCCATCCTGGCGACGGGCCCAGAGACGGAAGTTCTTCCCACCCTCATCAGCCGTGCCGTGGACCGAGAAGGTTTCATTATCGAAGATTGTCGACACCGCGCGGAACTCGAAGCTCTTTACAGTCGCTTCCGGCTTTTCGCGGCGCAGCAGATCAAGCAGTAGAGTTGCCAACAGCGGTCCGTGAACGACAAGCCCAGCGTAGCCTTCTGAGTTCACACAGAATGGCTGATCGTAGTGAATCCGGTGGCCATTGAAAGTCAGCGCGGAGTAACGGAACAAGAGAACCGGATCAGGATTGATGTCGCGGGAGAGTTCGGAAGCGCTCGGAGCTTGCGGCGGTGTCAGGACCTGGGCACCCGCCTTCGGTTCCTCGCGATAGACAATGTCATGCTCTTCATCGATACCAAGCGTGCCGCCGTCAAAAACCTGGTGGCCAACGGTTACGAAGACCAATTGACCGGACCGCCCGGTTTTTGCCTTCACCGATTTGATTGTCGAAACTTTCTTTAGTTCTTGTCCAATTTGCATTGGAGCGTGGAAATTCAGCCTACTACCTGCCCACATCCGACGTGGCAAAGGCACCGGGGGAAGGAAACCACCAAGGGCAGCATGACCATCATACCCAGCATCACACAGTTTGAAGACCGGCAGGAAATGCAACCAGTGCCAAAGTGGTGGCAGTGCGGTCTCGTTGCTGTAGACCGGGTCGTCACGATCGAGTGTCGCGGCCAACGCGTTCGCCGGGAATGGCGCGATACGCTCAATCCTTTGTTCCGTTTTCCCCACCCATTCCTGGAGTTGTTCCTGTTCCATGGCACCCTCGACAGTCAGTTTCAAAGACAGGGTTACACAGTTCTTGCCTTCAGAAAATTCGCATATAAATAAGCCCGCGTTCGTGGTAGATGAACGCCATGAACCTTGAACTCATCGATCTGAAGCTCTTTGTATGCATTGCCGAATGTGGAAATCTTACACATGGAGCCGAAAAAGCATTTCTGTCGCCACCGGCAGCCAGTGCCCGTATAAAATCGCTCGAACAGGAAACCGGGCAGCAATTGTTCTTACGAAGCAACAAAGGCGTCACGCTGACCGATGCAGGCAAAGTGTTCTTACGTCAGGCGCGTTTGGTTCTCCGTCAAGTCGACTTTCTGATCGAGGAAATGATCAACCCGGATTCCGGCCACATTCGAATCTCGGCAAACACCACTGCATTGACTGAGTTCTTGCCAGAAACGCTGGCGCATTTTTTGTCAAAATGGCCGGGAGTTACGGTAGACTTACAGGAACGTCTGACACGTGACATTGTTCGCTCAGTTGCAGATGGCACATCCGATCTCGGAATAATTTCCGGTGACCCCAAGACAGATGACCTCGACATCATTCCATTCTCAACTGATAGATTGATGCTCGCAACGTCAGCTCATCATCCATTGACCAAATCCGACGGCGTAATGTTCAAAGATACCTTGAATTTTGAGCATATTTCGCTGCACGAGGGCAGTACACTCCTTGACTTTTTAAGGCGGCAATTTCGGCGTAGTGGATATGAAAAGCACCTTCGCTTACAAGTCCGGAGCTTTGAAGCGATGTGTCGGCTTATCGAAGCCGGAGTTGGGATAGGTATCGTTCCGGAATCCGCAGCCAATCGCCACAGAAAAACGATGAACATCGCCTTGTTGAATCTGCAAGATGACTGGTCAATCCGTACCCGATCTGTCCTCGTTAGAGATCGGACCAACTTACCGCCCGCAGCACGCGCGCTCGTTGATATGTTAGTTGAGTCGAGTCCAGGTGGTGAGAGATTGATGATGGAAAATTCTGCTTCAAGCGCGATCCCTTAGTATTTCTGAGAACATTGAAGAGCTAACTCTTGATCAGGTGGAAGCCCCTCACCGGGAAGATCAGGAAACCTGTGTGCCCCAAATTGGAACCTCTACATTCCAGTATGGTGGCTCGGGTCCATTATGGGGAGCATCAAGAACTGGTAGTGAATCCCCCAACAAGCTTCCGCAAACAATCCGGTCGCGGCTCTCTCCCGTAAAAGCCAGACTAGATATGTTCTTAAGCCTTTCGGCAGGCGAACTATCAAAGTGCGTTCGATCCATTGTGTGATCATCGAGTGCTGCTTCAACACTTTCTACCCAAGCGTTGTCGCGTTCCCCGACAACCAGGGTAGGTGCTGCTTCGGGATCAATGTGATAAAGCTCGCTCGATACAATACAGGCTGCGTAAAGACCGCCAGCGCCGTCCAGTTCGATACCATCCACGAACGTGCCAGGCCCGAACTGGAGGAAGAGTTCCGGCTCACCATGCACGCCGTGTTCATCAAGGCGCACGCGCGTGATCTTCTGCCCAAAGGTTTCCGCGATGTAGAGCCACCCGTTTCCATAGTCGGGACGCAGTTCATTGGTGTAGT
Source organism: Ruegeria sp. CE12 (assembly GCF_056537525.1). Taxonomy (NCBI): domain Bacteria; kingdom Pseudomonadati; phylum Pseudomonadota; class Alphaproteobacteria; order Rhodobacterales; family Roseobacteraceae; genus Ruegeria; species Ruegeria sp. CE12. The sequence goes on from NZ_JBQFRS010000010.1 coordinate 116,352, forward strand.
GCAGCCCTTGCAAGACAATCGAAAAGGAATTGTCGGAATTGATCAGCCCGACATAGCCGTTCTTCACATTACGCCGATAGGCCCTTGAGCGCGGCCGCAGCTTCGATGAGACCGTCACCCAGGTTTTGCCAAGTTCATCGACATAGACAAAGTTCGCCGGTGGAAGCGCGTCTTCCTTGGCAGCGATGGCATGTGGTCTCACACCATCCGCATCCAGCTCCAAGATCCCCCCTGCATCAGAGATGTTGGCAATGAGGAACGAGCCGTCTTGCCGCAGCGCAATCCCGTTTGGCACTACCGGCATTCCGCCAAACTCAGTGTCGTCTTGCAACAGGAACTGGCGACCATCCGGAAGAATCCGCATGACGCCAGCGCCTTTATGCGAGCAAAAAATATCGCCAGAACGGGTCGCAAGCACACATTCCGGACGGCTTAAACCTTTTCCGACATAGGATATGCTTGGTTCGTTGGTCATGCCTCGAGGTTCTTCGAAATTCTCGCTTCGACTTCACGCCGCAAACGATAGGCGTCCGTGTTCGTATCTGCTTGCACGTCACTCCATTTGACCGGCTGACCTTCAGGAACATCTCTGATCAACGTGACATTGTGGGCAAGGCCGAGTGGGACGTAGCCCTCAGCAACAGAAATCGATGCTGGCCTCAAACCGCCCGCCACCGTGTATCCACCCTCGCCATCAAGGATTTCGCCCTTCTTCAGCTCTCGCTTTGAGACGGCGGCAACATCGGCGCGGAATTCATGCGCCGCCCCTGTTGGCTCCTTGCGAATACCCACTGATGCGACCGAGATCCCGAGCTCGAGCCCGATCAGGTGCCAGCGCTTGTAGTTGCACATGTAGCGTCCGCTGTCGTCGGTCACGACTTTGTACTCTTCAAAGCAGTTGCGCAGGTACTCGGTGTCCCCCTCAAAGCAGACCCAAACGCCTTTTCGAATGTCATGCGGGATCTGCTCGCCTTCTGGTGTGAGGCAAGAGATAACATCCACCATGCCCTTGTGATCCAGCACCCCGCCCTCTGAGCGCGGCCGCGCCAGATTTGGAACGTCATCGATCCCACCCGAAGGGAAGACCAGGCCATTTTCAGGGGCGTCCAACCCGCACACATTGGCGATGGCCGCACTTTCAATGGCTGGCTTCGAGCCATCCAAAAACGCGTTGAACATTTTGGGGTTCAGCCGCCCGCGTTTCGCTTGTTCTTTCGTTAGACCCCAATGATCCCACACGGTGTCAGGCGTCGACCTCCGATAATGCGGCATCCATTTGTGGCCGCGACCAGCCGCAACGACGCTGAAACCACAGCCCCGTGCCCAATCAACCAAGTCACTGGCAAGCGCAGGTTGATCTCCATATGCCATGCTGTAGATCACGTCCGCTTCCCGAGCCTTGTTAGCCAGACCGGGCCCGACAAATGCGTCTGCTTCAACTGTTACATTGATGATGTGCTTGCCGTTCTCGAACGCCTTTAGGCAGTGTGTGACGGCTGCGATCGGGCTCCCTGTGCATTCAATGATGATTTCAATTTCAGGATGCGCTGTCAGCGCTTCCCAATCATCGCCGACGAAGGTTGCGCCTGATGTTGCCGCATCATCCAAGCTGGATGCTGAGTAAGCCGCAGCATCCCAGCCAACAAGCTTCATATTGGATTTGGCAGCATCAGGACGCAGATCAACGACACCAACGATATGAATCCCCTTCAATCGAAGTGCCTGTGCAAGAAACATCGTGCCAAACTTGCCCGCCCCGATCATACCAACACGAACCGGTTGCCCGCCCGCTGCGCGCTCTTGAAGTTTTTTAAAGAGGTTCATTCGGCGTTCTCCTTGGACCAGCCTTCTTGAGTGAGGAAATCGAAATCGCAGCCTTCGTCGGCTTGCAGAACCGTCCGGCTGTAGAGCCCGCGATACCCGCGACTTTGCAGCTCCGGGAGTTTGTGCTGTTCGAGACGGCGGGCGATCTCGGCGTCATCGACCAGCAGATCGATACGCTTGTCAGCGACCGAGAGACGTACACGATCTCCATTCTCGACAGCAGCCAATGGCCCGCCAACCGCAGACTCGGGTGACATATGGAGAACGATGGTTCCGAAAGCCGTGCCAGACATCCGCGCGTCTGAAATTCGCACGATATCCTTGATACCTTTCCGCGCCAGTTTCTTTGGGATCGGCAGATACCCGGCCTCCGGCATTCCCGCAGCCACTGGTCCCGCGTTCTTCAGAACCATGATATCATCGGCCTCAATGTCGAGGTCCGGGTCATCAACGCGCCTGGCGAGATCTTCGAGACTGTCGAAGACCACGGCACGGCCTTCGACCTCAAAAAGCTCTGGTGTCGCCGCAGCGCGTTTGAAAATGGCTCCCTGCGGGGCGATGTTCCCATAAAGGCTGATCAACCCGCCCTCATTTGAAACAGGATCGTCAAACGACCGGATCACGCGGCGATCAACCCAATCAGGTTCGCCGTCCAGACGCTCCGCCAGAGTTTGACCTGTTACATCCACCGTATCGAGGTGCAGTAGGTGGCGGATCTCGCGCAAGACTGCTCCGACACCGCCAGCGGCATAGAAGTCTTCCATGTACCCTTCACCGACTGGCTTCAGATCAACCAGAACCGGCGTTTCGTCCGAGATTTCATTGAGGCGTTCGGGTGATATCTGGATGCCGAGACGACCCGCAACGGCTGTAAGGTGAACGATGGCATTGGTGGATCCGCTGACGGCCATCAGCACCCGGAAAGCGTTCTCTACCGACTTCTCGGTGATGACCTCGCTTGGTTTGCGAGGGTTCTGTATCAGATCAACCGCCAGTTTGCCGCATTCCTCAGCTGCGACCAGCCTGTCAGCGTGAACAGATGGAATGGCCGCCGTGCCAGGCAAGGACATCCCTAGCGTTTCGGCGATGCACGCCATGGTGCTCGCTGTTCCCATAACAGCGCAGGTGCCGGCAGTTGTCGCCAATCGGCCCTCGATCTCCGCTATCTCTTCCCCTTCGACCTCACCAGCGCGGAACTTGCCCCAAAAGCGGCGGCAATCAGTGCAGGCGCCCAGGCGTTCACCCTTGTGGCGACCGGTCATCATCGGGCCAGTCACAAGTTGCACGGCGGGAATGTCAGCGGACGCTGCGCCCATCAGTTGGGCTGGAACTGTCTTGTCGCAACCACCGATCAAAACCACTGCGTCCATTGGCTGCGCACGAACCATCTCCTCAGTGTCCATGGACATGAGGTTGCGGTAGACCATGCTGGTCGGGTTCAGAAAGACCTCGCCAAGTGATACCGTTGGAAACGGTCGCGGTAGAGCTCCTGCAGCCAGCACACCGCGCGAAACAGCTTCGACGAGCTCAGGCATCGCTCTGTGGCAGTTGTTGAAACCCGAAGGGGTCATGGCGATCCCGACAATCGGTTTATCGAGCATTTCCCGCGACAAACCCATCGAGCGAACAAAAGACCGACGCAGATACGCCGCAAAATCTTTATCTCCGTAGTTTGTCAGCCCACCCTGAATACCTTTTCCGTCAGCCATCGTTACCCCTCCTTCCGGCAATTGATGCCAAGCAACCGTTCATAGACGAGCACCATCGCGCCCTTGTCTTTGTCCCCATGGCCCTCAAGCAGCGCCTGCTGATAGGTGGTTGTAGCAGCGGCCAACACAGGTGCCGGGATCTGATAACGGGCTGAGACTTCAGCACCGCTGATCAGATCCTTGTAGGCCGCTTGTAGCGGGTAGCCGGTGTCAAACTTGCCTTCGAGGATCTGGGGAATGAAGTATTCCGACGCATAGCTGCGGCCGGTCCCTGAGTTCACCACCTCGGCGGTGTTTTCCGGATCAAGGCCCAGCTTCTTTGCCATCGGCAGGATTTCGGCCAGAGCCGCCACGTTGATATCGAAGAGAAGCTGATTGATCAGCTTGGTGAGCTGGCCTGAACCAACAGCGCCAGTGTGCAGGATGCGGTTCGACATTGTTGCCAGGGCTGGCCGCAGCGCCTCGACAATCTCACCATCGCCCCCGATCATCATCGTCAACGTGCCCTCCTGGGCTCGCTTCCACATGCCAGAGACGGGCGCATCGAGAAAACGCAGCCCGAGGGCTGAAAGCCGCTCGCCAATCCTGAGTGTCAGTCCGTATTCTATGGTTGAGGTATCGATGACAACCGTGTCGGCTGATAGATGCTTTGCAATCCCATGTTTAGGGTTGAACAGCGACTTTTCCACGATCCCACCACTTGGCAAGCAGGTGATCAGCACGTCCACGTTTGAGAAATCTGCAGCACTACCGGCCTTCTTAGCGCCGGCTTCAGCGGCGGCATTCATTGCGTCTTCGCTGAGATCAAAGACCATTACATTGTTTGAGCTGGCAAGGTTCGCCACCATTGGCGCGCCCATCTGACCCAATCCGACAAATCCAAATCGCATGTCGATCTCCTTCCCTTTGATTAAAGAAGAAGTATCACTGCACAGGTTTCATTCTGGCATTCTCAATCGAGAACACCCCGGTCGGGATTCGCGTGGTTGTCATAGGTTGAGAGGGCCATGTGCCCCACGGACCTTTACTGCTGTCTATCCAACGCACCAGAGCAGCGCTGCAGCTTTCTCAAGCTGGACATCATATTTTGCTCAATAAAAGGACCAAAAGCAGCTGATCCAAGCAGGCTGCCGCCACCCACCTTTGACATTGCGTTTGCCACAAACCAAACAGCGCATCGCGCCCTGTCAGGTCGTATTGGCTTCGCAACACGTGCACCTTCCATCCTGCAAAATCAACCGAAAGTAGATTATAATGCTTGCTGATTTCTTTTATCCGTATGAGCTGCTAGTCATTGGTGTAGCCTTCAACATTCAACAAATCCTTGAAGGTGCTGTCGTATCTTCTGAGACGTGCCAACCGAGCAGTATACCGGATGCCATTCTTGCCACTTGCTTTTCTCCGGCCGTATCGTCGGATCTGATTGCGGACGCACTTCGCTTGTGCGCAGTTGTCCTGATTGCAATGGTTCTGATCGCGACCTACGTGTTGAATAAGAAAAAGACGGTCGGTGCTGCGATCTTTCTGATTTCACTACCTGGTTTGCTGAGTGTTGCAGGGCTATTGCCCGCGATAAGCTTCGCACCCGAGACGATTTATTTGGGGGGTGCAGGAAACCTTGGCCGTGCCAGCGGATTTGCAGTGTTGATGCTAATCGCACTGCTTGCTGGTTGGTCGCTTGTGATTATCAGCTACGACTTGTTCAGCTTGAAGGGGAACTTCAGAAACTACTACGACCACATCTGGTATTGTACGATCGTGCTTACCGGCACTTTCTTTGTATTTGATGCCGGTCTCAACAAGACCCAAGAACAACTGAAACAGGAAAACGCAACAAGTCAAAAAGCAAGCATGTATCTAAGGCGACAGGTTGAGGATTATTTTCAGCATTGCCAACGGGCAGGAGTACAAGAGACTGCCTCATGCCAATGGGCTTCAGAGGTTCAGCAAACGCTCAGTGAATATGCCAATTACAATCCGGCGTTGTTTGTGTCTGTCGGTCCTGAAGATGATCTTGATATCTACTTTCCGTACAGCAGTACTAGTAGCCAAGAGCAGTCTCTGAACATACGGGAGCAAATCAAAGACTACAATCATGTAGCATGCCCCGTGACGAATATCGCGAACGGTGTGACTCAACTGGCTCCGGTTTCTTCAATATGTCAAACGCCGCCAGCTGCATTTTGTCCGACTTTTCCATCCCCACCAGAGGGTTTTGTAGATAAGTACATGGCTGGAAATACAGTTGCTCTTGCCAGTGAGTGTATTGTGCCTATGCTCGTTCGATCGCGATTAATACAAGAGAAGTTAAGCCAAAAAGTGAAGGATTCAGCGGATGATCTGCGATTGCGCTGGCTGACATTTCTGGCTTTGTCATTTGTGGCAGGTGGCAAAATAGCGAATGCAACAAGCAAGATTGCTTCACTTGATGATAGAGACCGCGAGCAACGTCACGTGCTTTTTAAACTGATGCTCAATGCACTGAGACTAATAAGAAGAATCTTGCGGTGGCTGATCGCAGTGTTTCTTCGCATGGTGAAGAGTTTAGTCTCAATGGTACGGGCAAACTAAATAGTCAGTTGGTGCCAAGTACAAGTGGACCCGTCGCGGGATAGAGCTGCGCCGGGTTTTCATTTGTGTTGTGCGAGCTTCGAAAGCCAATGGGTTTTTCTGGCCGAAGGCTGAATGACTGCAGAGTGAATTGCGGAAGACATTGCCGTATTCGAAGATAGTTGGTTGAGAGCGCACGGTCGCTGAACTGTCGAGCCAATGTGGTGTTCACCCGACCGGGCAGTATTGATACCTAGCTGCGGAAAGAGCAACGTCTGGGGCCCGAAATGTTACCACCGCAGGCAGAACGGTTTGTGAAATTCTTGCAACGGTCGTTTGACTGGACAGAGTATTTTGCGCCACCTCAAAACAGTTGTACAGCAGAAGCAGCTGTAAAGAATAGCCGATAAACTGGCGGATTTTCGCCAGTGTGAACTCCATAAAAAACGGCGATCTTTGGTTCGGAGCAGGTGTCAATAACGAATGCTGTCACTTCGAAGTTCTGTCATGCGAAATCCGAAAACCGTAGAGGTTCGCAGGCATGAGATTTTGGCTAAAAATAGCACCTTTCTGGCTAGCGCTTGATTTGCATTGGTTTTTCAGAATATCGCTCAACTTATTGAAAGTTAATAATTAAAATGACTTTTGACGCTACTCGATAGGCGGTTTTATGCCTGGAGAAAGTGAAGTGAGACAACGCCATCCAGTAGTTCGGTGGCGATCTGGATAACGGTGCCTTCTGACACAAAAACTTAAGCTGTTGACCTGTGAGAATCGCGTCTGTTAGGCCGATTCTAGCAATCAATTAAATGTTGCTGTTCGAGAGGAAAGAAATCCGATGCGTTCCGATCATGTCCTCATGTTCAAGGCGATTTTGACCCTTTCGGGGTCGTCTATATGCGGCTTTGCCGATCAGATTGGAAGGCATCAGAGTTCGGTACAAAACGTGCTGTCGGGGGCTCGGCGGAGCCGTTTCATCGAGGAGAAGATATGCGAACGCCTTGGCAAGCCTTTTGCAGAGGTGTTCGGCAGTGAAGAAGTGAGCGCAAAGAGTGAAGGAGATCGGAAATGACATGATCTAGAAACGAAAACCCCCCACGAAAGCTCTCGCTTGCGAAGGGGGATAACAACACTGGGTGCCGTTGATTAGACACCTCTTCATCCCGTGTTTCATAGCAAAAGTCAAGAATGGCGCGCCGCAATATGATATTGCGTCCGCTGCCGTTCGCTTTTGCAAAATCTAATTGCCCTTGATGGCAAACGGGGACGGAGCAGCACATGCTACATCTCGTGCGAAAGGCGCGACCACACACTGCGATGCCCTCAAAGGAACGAGGAGCACGCGAGTGTATGATCCTATTTTTCTACCATCTCAAAGTCGCGCGAAGCGACAGTATTCGAATAAGTCAAAAGGCAGATTGAGCGGTGTAGGTCCGGTCAGCACTTCACGGCATCCGCATCCATTCTCATTGGGTTTCGAAAGCGGTGTAGAACGTAAAGTGCGTGCATTGCTATTGGCGCGCCCCGACGTCGTCGACATCGTCGACCAACCATTTGAGATCCATGCAATCGATGAAAATGGTAAACCCTGCAAAAGCGTGCCGGACTATTTCGTCGAGTTTGACGATGGTTCTTCGGCAGCAATCGAAGTCAAACCGACAGAGCGAGTGGTGTCGCTCGACTTCGAACAGCGGTTGGAGTTTTTCAGCCAGTTCTTACGACCAGATCAAGCTGACGAAATCATCCTGATCTCAGATGACTCCTATGAGGAATGGGAGGCAATCAACGCTGAACGTCTTCTGGAGATGCGCAGGGATCTGGACGAGGAAGCGGACGCAGCGATCCGAGAGTTGGGCTTGCGTCTGACATCGCCAACGACGGTGGGCGATCTTGTCGAAAAGGCAGAGATGGGCGGCCGCGCATTTCCGGCCATCTTTCGCGCAATCTATTCCGGCGTTCTTCGTCAGGTCGAGGCAGGAACAATCAATCTTTCAACAATCGTGGAAAATGGAGCAGAAAAATGAGCAGTAAGGTAGTTTTCGCTGAGCAAACACAGCCCAAAGTGGACGGGATTTCGAAGCATATCGTGCGCTATGAAAGCAACGCGATGGTGACGTGCTGTTCCGAGACTGGCGGGTTTGAAGAACATACCTACAACGACATCATAGAAGGCCTCAATTCGGGGCGCGTGGAAGCTGATCACGCCCATTTTGGGCTGCCTTGCGCGGAATTGCGGGCGAATTTTGAAGTGGAAATGGTTTCAAACCTACCGATCCATGCGCAAAAGAAATTGTTGTTCAAGCAGGCCTATTGCGACGCACTTCTTGAACTGCTCTCGAGGGGAGAAATCAAGCGCACTGAACAAGGTCTCAAAGACAACAGGGTTCTGATCGAAGAACTGGTCAACAAGTTGTTCACAACTTCCAGTACCCGGGAACGAAAGAAATACGCTTGTAAGACCAGCTTCTGCGAACGATTTGATTTCCCGAGTGCGAGCCGGGGCCTGAAATGGCTGCGGAGATACGAAAAGATGGGGCGGTCGCCGCTTGCCTTGATCGATAAACGTTATCTCTCTGGGCGATCGGGGCTTCGGATGTGCCATGAGGCGCAAGTTTTGATGAATGACTGCGTGCTTGGATATGCATCTTACAGACGGCCGTCCAAAGTCATGGTTGCAAAGGACACACAGCGTGCTTTCCGCAAAGCAAATGTTCAGCGTATTGCAGATGGTCGCGAGCCTTTGGACATACCATCGCAGTCGACAATTATTCGGGCAATCAATGCGTTGGAGCCATATCACGTGAAGTGCGAACGAGAGGGAGTTGATGCCGCGAACCGGCACTTTGCAATTGTAGAGGAGGGTGTAGACGTCCTGCGACCGATGGAGCGCCTGGAAATTGATGAATGGAAGGTCGATCTCATAACCTTGCTAGCCAAAGCAGGTATCTTCGGGCGGCTGAGCGATGAACAGATAAATGCGCTGCCGCAAGGCCGTCGCTGGGTCTATATAGTCATCGACGTCCGGACCCGCTGTGTTTTGGGATTGAAGGTCGCATCAGATTACAGCCCGGTAGATGCGATTGCTGCCTTGGAAATGGCTACACGTGACAAAACCGAACTTGCAAAAGCCTTTGGTTGTCAAAAGCCTTGGGATCAGTTCGGCGGAATTTACAGCGTTTCGGCCGATCAAGGCTCGGCCTTCATCAGTTTCGAATTCAAGCGTGCAGTCGTAGATTTAATGGGAACGGTGTCTTTCCCGCCTGCTGGTGTTCCGAAGCTCCGTGGACATGTCGAACGGTTTTTCAACACTTTCGCGATCGAACTAATGCCACTGCTGTCCGCAAGAACATTTTCAAACGTGGTGCAGAAGGGAGATTTCGAGCCAGAAGCGATTGCCGCGTTGACCGATGACCAACTTGCTGAGGTGCTCATACGGTTCGTGGTCGATGTGTATCACCAAAAACCACATGCTGGTCTGGATGGTCAAACACCGGCAAATTGCTGGGCGGAACAGGTGGAAAAGGTGGGGCGACTTGCCCCACCGGATCGCCGCCACCGCCTTGCTGCCCTGGGACAAAACTACACCCGCACGGTGTCAGGCAGAGGTGTCAGGTTTTGCGGTATTCACTATTCCAGCCCGGAGTTGCGCGATCACTTTCTGACTTCGACCAAACGTAAGGTTCAGATCCGAGTTGACCGCAGTGACCTGGGTTGCATCGAGGTTAATCTGGATGGTGGTTGGGTTCCTGCAAAGCCTTTGGCGCAGGGATTTGACGGATTGTCACTGGAAGCCTGGACACATGCCTGCCAGATATTACGCCGCAAATACAAGGCTGAGGCAGACATTAATCAGTCATGCGTCGATCAGGCGATCGAAGATATCTCCGAATTGGATCGCCAAGCGTGTTTGCGCGTAGGTGTCACGCCTCAGGCGATGACGCCGGAACAAGTCAACCAGAACCGAAAAAAGCTGTTTTTGGGTTTGAATGTGATAGCTGGCCAGAAAACAGCCTCCAACGCGAAGAAGCGTGAGTTGTTGGGGTTTCGCTTTCCGAGAGGCGGGCGACCGGTCAAAACTGCGGAAATCGAAGTTTCATTGGCTGAAGAGGACGAAATGCCTGATTTCAATCGGGAACTTACCTGCAAGTTGGAGGATGAGTGATGGAATTGGATCGTCCAGAAGAGATCAGCCAGATAGTGGCTGATCTATCCGCCCGTTTCGTCAGTCACGCTGGCTACAGAGAGTTAGAGCGAGAATTCAATCGCCTCCTTTGGAAGCGTCGCGCAAACATCGCCTCCGGGCGTAGTCCTGAAGCACGAGGACTGATTGTCATTGGGAATTCGGGCAGCGGTAAGACTACGGCCGTGGATCGCTTGATCGCGCGCCATCCTCAGTTGGACCTTGGTAGGGATGGATCAGAGACCCTTGAAGCATTGTCGGTTCGTGTGCCCAGCCCAGCCAGTCTGAAGTTTGTCGGTGAGAAAACTCTACACGGCTTTGGGATCACGACCGAACGAAGCAGGACCAGCAATTGGTTTTGGGACAAGGTGCAATTTCATGCGAAAAGTCGGGGCACGCTCTTTGTGCACTATGACGAAGCACAGGATTTCATCTCGAACTCCAAAGGCACCGAAATCAAACCAGTCATGCAGACGCTCAAATCGTTCATGCAAAACAAACAATGGCCGGTTGGGTTGGTGCTCTCAGGATTGCCTTGGTTGAAGGAATTGATGAACCTGGATGCCCAACTGTGGAGGCGCTTCAAACCCATTCATTTCCCGCAAATCAGCTATACAACCCATGGCCCGGATATCTTGGCGATATTGGAATCATATGTGGGTGTCGTGGGCCTGAAGCTGGGTGAAGGCATCAACAACAAATCGTTCTTGCGCCGCCTGATACATGCCGGATCCAATGAATTCGGCATTACGGTCGAAATGATCGTGAATGCGATTGAGGAGGCCTTGCTGGATGACAGCAGAACCATCAGCATTCACCACTTCGCAGAGATGTATCAGTCGAGGGTTGGGTGTGTCCAAGCGCTTAACCCCTTTGTGGCTGATGATTTCAAAGTGATCGATGCTGGGAAGCTACTGGGCGGGATCGATGACCTCCAATCTGAGAGGATGAGTCAGGCGATCGAAAGCTATCGGAGGGCAAGCTGATGTCAGGAAAGCTTCCTCTTAGCGTTAACCTTGTCGACGGAGAAACGCCCGCGTCACTCGCAGTTCGGCTGGGCCGTAAGAATGGCAGTGAGTATGCTGCAGATTTTTGTCTGGATCGGGGTTTTCGATTGCAGGATGTAGCGGATGGCAGAGCTCAGGCTTTGTCGTCACTCGCTGTGCTCGGCGGAGTGAGCTTGGCCGACTTGAAGCGATTTTTGGTCGAGAGAATAGGCGACACGCAGTATTCGGTTGCTGGTCAAAGACTGGAAAAAAGATGGATACAACGTTCCAGGCTTCGTTTCTGCCCCCGTTGTGTCGCCGAGGATTTTAGTAACCCAACGCTTCATGGCTCGGCCCTCCGCGCTTACTGGCATGTTCCATTCATACGGACCTGTCAAAAGCATCAGGTGCCAATTATGGAAATCGACCACGTCTGCCATACAAGAGGTCCCCACGATTTCACGGGTCGATTGAAGGATCTTGGGTTCAGGCAGGAAAAGCTCGTCCGAAATTACGGACAGCGCACCCCATCGACCCTTGAAGCCTATCTGACCGGGCGGATCGATGGGTTTTCGCAAGATCCGTGGTTGGACAGGTTACCTTTCAATGCTGTCGCAATGGCCAGCGAAGCTCTTGGATTGATGTTGGCCTTCGGTCGTGACAGGAAAATAGGCGCCTTGTCACCCGGAGAGCGGATTGAAGCTGGGGCTGCAGGGTTCGGAGTGGTTCGTGATGGAGAAGAAGCCATTCGAGCTTGTCTGGTAAACCTCCACCAACGCGGCGGCGCTCCAACCTGGTTTCAACGGCAATTCTATGGCTACTTCTTCCTATGGTTAGAGGCTTCGCATTCTGAACTTTACGAATCCATCAGAAAGATCATGCGAGATCACATTGTGCAGACTTATCCGATTGAAGACGGTGAAGTCATATTGGGGGAAGCATGCAAGCGCCGGCGGGTCTATAGCATCAGGACTTTGAAAGAAGCGACTGGAATTGAGCCTAAGAAGCTCAAACACATTTTACATCAACACGGTTTTCTGGGCAGAGATGAAAAGACTGGCAAGTTCGAAAGGGGTATTGTCTTCAGCGCGGAAGATGTTGACCCAATAGTCGCACGTTTCAAAGGGTCAGTTTGCCAATTGGCTGCACGCAGACGTGTCAACGCCCCGCGCGCGCAGTTCGATGTACTCTTGAAGGCTGGATTCATAGAGCCAATTGGCGGGGTGGGTGATGCCCGACCAAGTTATGATCCTAAAGGACTTGATGATTTCCTTACATCTCTGCAGGAAAATTCGACGCCAGTGGAGGCGGACAACGAGCATTGCGTTGATATCCAGACTGCGTGCCGTAAGACGGTGACGGGGGCGGCGGAGATTGTTGATCTCATATTGTCCAGGCGATTGAAGTTCGTCGGCCGGCGATTAGGGCAGAAAGGATACTTGTCGTTGCGAGTTGATCCTCGCGAGATAGCTGAGCAGATGAGGTTGGCTGCTCCCAAGGGGTATATGAAACCAGAACTCAGAACTCTTCTGGGTGTGAATGATCCGGCGATCAGATACCTGGCTGATACTGGTTTGCTTCCGACCAGCAAATCTCGCCACCCAGTATCACGAAAAGCTATATCTATCGTCACTTACGATGCGATGGACGCGTTCCTGTCGAAGTATGTGCCGGTAAAGCTTATGTCCGAGGTCTGGGGAATCCACATCCGCACTGTGGGGTACGGGCTGTTGAAGCGTGGTGCGACGTTGCTACCGATGCCCAAAGAATGCAGCGGTAGGATATTTTTGCGTCATGATTTGCAACGTGTCACCGATCGCCAAATACCTGATGCAAAATCTGCGATGGAGATGTTCAGCAACTGGGCGAAGATCGAAGGGGTCGGAGATTTCAGACCCCAATGAAACGTTGCTTCCGTAGGTGCGTGCAAAACTGAAAACTTGTGTCTCCGGGCCGCGCCGCAGAAATCAGTGGCCCGGCTAATCAATATCTCTGATCATATCCAAGATACCTTTGCGCAAACTGTCTCTCGCGTATTGAACAGTGAGAAGTGCCTGTTCGATCTCGTGATCATCGCCGCTGTCATAAGCCTCCTTAATCAGTTCGAACTGTGCGGTTTGGCTCTTAGCGAGTGCGTATTCCTCTTGTATATTATTGACTGGTTCTTTCCTTTTTTTGCTCGTTGTTGGTTGTGGAGTTTACTGCCTTGTTTGCATGCTATGCTGTCAAAAGGACACCTTTTCTGAAAATAGTGGCTACTTTAGCATGCGGCTATGTTTGATGCTCGCAACAAAACAAGGGCCTTCTGCCATGAAAAAGGTCATTCCGGATGGTTCGCATCATGTTGTGTGGCGTTTCATGCGACATGACCTAAACGTTTCAATAGGTCATTTTGGCTGTTGATATGAGTAAACGGCCTCGGGTTTCTTCCGGGGCCGTTTGCAAATCTAACAAGGAAAGACGAATGAGATGGCGCGGCGCTGAAAAAATTATCAGGCTTTGAGACGAGGGGTGGGAACCGGTCATTCGCGGCAAAGGGATCAAGGTCCGCTTTTTTTGTGCTAAATTACACGATTGGTTTACCTACAATCCTAGTCTACCTGCCGTCGAATAGGCTTCTATTCTTTGCATGCGCGGTGCGTTGTAGACCGCACAAACCGGACATTGGATGTACTGATAACTAAAGGCGAGCGCGCGCAACAAAACTGCCATTTGGAAAATCAGGTCGCTTCCCTATCTACTGATATCCGTCTGGGTCGTTAGGGGTGTGTAGCAATGTGCCTTCAAACGCATCGAGATCATCAGTCATTTGCAGCCAAGGCAACTGGCTTTGCTTGTTAACGTGAAAAGTCGGTTTGAAGTCTTCCGGGTTTTCGAGTGACGCAGCGTAGAGGTGCATACCGCCCGGATAGTGATCGGCTTCAAATCCAATGGGTGATCCGCACGTTCCGCAAAAGTGCCTGAAAACGCCTTTGGAACTTTCATAAGTACGAGGTTTATCGCCGGTCCATTCAAAGGCCTCTATTGGAACACCGAACCACGCAACCACTGGCGCGGCACAATTCCGGCGGCAGTCATCGCAGTGGCAATAGCATGCCCATGTTTGATCACCCCGGTAGATCCAGCTTGTTTTTTTACACAGACAATACCCACGCGTCGCCATTCGATTTTCCTCCAAACCTCCGGAAATATAGGACGCAGGCGGTTTTTGAGATGGATATTTTGGGACGTTTCATCAGCGGAAAACGTCGGAATTTAAGGTCGATTTGGGCTCGACGCCGCTGCTATCTGCAATGCGCCCTGACTGGCCGAAAGAGCCCAAAGTCGCCTTTGATCAAGCTTCGGTCTTTCGCGCGTGCAGCAAGTCGCGAACCGCAGATTCCGGACTTTCAGATCCGCCAGGTAAAGGTCGACTTTGCGGGATGTCGTCGTCGTTGAAGCTTTGTTCACAATGTTAGCTTTGCACGCTTCGCCGCACCAGCTAACAACAGAAAGGATGAAAATCCGAATTTTTGCTTGAACAGGTGCGCGTATGATTGCCAAATTCCCAACGGTCGTGATTGACGGAGTGTTTTTAGGCAAGGTTCAAGAACGTTGGCAGGGTCGGCCGCCTTCCGCCATTGGCAAATCTACTGTCCATGGGCGGCAGAAGATTGATGAATTAGGTTTCACGGGCGATGCGCAAGCAGATCTAAAACACCATGGCGGCCGCGATAAAGCTATTCATCACTATGCAACAGATCATTATCCACTCTGGATTGCGGAAGGAGAGATTCCCGATGGCACAATTCCAGCAGCGTTCGGCGAGAACATTGCGACCCATGGCCTGACGGAAGACATCCTCTGCATAGGCGATATATTGAAGCTGGGAAGCGCAACCGTTCAGATCAGCCAGGGCCGTCAACCTTGTTGGAAAGTGTCCGAATATACCAATAACAAGCGCATGGCCTATCGGTTTCAAAAGACTGGCCGCACGGGTTGGTACTACCGGGTTTTGGATCACGGTGCGGCGGGTGCTGGCGACGAGGTGACAGTTTTGGAGCGCCCTCAACCTGATTGGACCGTAAAGCGAGTTACTTTGGCACGATTATCCAGACAGACCTCACAAGGCGAAGCGGAAACCCTGGCTTTGATGCCAGAACTGGCGGATGGATGGCGCCAAGCATTTGCGAAAATGGCATCGGGAAACCTGCTGGAAGATCAGAGCAAACGGCTGGAAGGATGAAAGACGGAGTAGAAGGAGTTGAACTATACACGCCAGCTGGCGGTCGCTCTCTCTCGTTGCGACGTGAAGCGAGGATGATCAGGATATTTGAGCGATAAGCCTCACATTCAATATCCGATTTCTATGCTTCCCCGCTATTTGCTCCACTTGCTGCATTGGGTGCGTTGGGACACAGAGCGGACGTTTTGTGCAGCAGGTATAGACGGGTAATCTAAGCCTTTTGCTAACCTCCTTTAACCTTTGAGAATTCGCGAATGCAGCAAGTTGTGAACTGCGTATTCCGGGCGTTAGGACCGCGGCCCGCCAATTCTATTCAAGCGCCATATGGATTAAGCCGCTACCAAACACTAGCAGCGGCTCAGTCCAACCATTCTTGGGGTGACCCCGGAAAGGCCGTTTGAGCCCTTACATGACTTTCGTCTATCAAGCCGCTTGGCTAGTGCGGCAATTGACGACCAGCCCAAAGTAGACCTTCGACTGGCGCTCCTGATGCCGCGGCCGCAACCCACATCGCTGCCGTTCGTGGACACTAGTATGAGGCTGGAAATCGCCCCACAAACAGAAGAAGGCATTTTGTGGAGTTCAGATTTCAATCTGGCTAATGATCTGAGCAAATGATGCCCCGTGCATATCCCGGTCATATACGGTCCCCTGAATTGCGGGGCGGGGTATGCTGATCTTCACTACATTCAGATCAGCTATGTCGAAACGCTTCAGGGTATCGGCGTCAGATTGTAGACGGGATGCCAGTACATCGGTGTCGAGACCGTTGCTGACACGCTGGAACACCTCAGGCGAACCACAGAAAACATCTATGGTCAGCCAGAACGGACCCGCGTTTTTGGACCTTACCTTGTAAACGATGTCTCCAAGCTTGCTCATCCGCCGATCTCCTCGACTTGAAGGCTGAATGCCTGCATCGGGTCGTCCAGATTCAGAACGTGATTGATGCAGAATTCGTAGATTTTGCCTCGTGACATTTCGGCTGGTGAAAAGGGAAATGCGAAGGTTGGCATTTCTTCCTGTTCAGTCAGCGGGTGATGCAAAAGATATGGGTTTAGCATCTTGGCAACTTCGCTGCTCAGGGTCTCTGACTCTGCGGTTACAATGCCCAGAACACCCACTTCAGTTCCTGTTACACCATCGGGCTCCAACGCGCCCAGTGTTGCGTTTTCCCCGATACGCCGAAGTTCGATAGTGAAATCTCCATCCAGACGCTCTTTGGCCTTTGAAGTGCAGCGCGATTGAATATCGTTACACCACTCTTGGACATGGGCAACGTATCGCGGGTCACGCACTAGCGCGAGAGAAACGGTCTGATAACCGGCCAGTTTCGCTCCCTCCAGCTTGACCGTGTAGTTGGGATTTTCGACCCAGATGCTGCCTTCGACCCTTACCTGACGGTCATCGAGTGCGTCGTATTTTGCTTTCGTCACATCGAGATAGCCGCCGGGTTCATGAAGGATGTAGGGGTCAGAGTTTTCATAGAGCATATGGGCGGAAACCGTGTGCGGCGTAGCACGTGCCTCGGCACCCATTGGTGTTACCGTAAATCCGGTCGCGTCGAACTCGATCAGGATGGTGCCTGAATTCGGGCTGGTTGTGGCCAGCGCACCGCATTCGCCGATCTTGGCGCCGTGCCATGCGCCTCCGGCATGGCAACCACGTGCCAATGGTAGCGCCGAGATTATCGCGGTGTCTGTCGTGCGACCGGCGATAACAATATCGGCCCCTGTGTCCAGAGCGGCCTGAACCTGCTCGGCCCCTGCAAGTGCCACAATGTTACTGCACGCGGCAAAGGTTTCCTCGTCAATTTCCGGCGCGGCGGGAAGGGCGCTGATCCGACTTTCGCGGAAGGCCTGTGCCATCTCTTGCGGGTTTTGCCCACTCTTGAGGATGGCCAGTTTCAGATGTTCGCCGGTCTCCGCTGCGATCTCGCGCGTGATATCGACCAGCCAATCTACTGCGTCATCTGCACCGCATGTCCCGGCAGTGCCAATGACCAGCGGTACGCCGGCCGTGGCCCGAGCCGCCATGAGCTCTCGCCATTCAGCCTTGGTGGACCCGCGCGAGTATTTCGACGTCCCCGTTCCAAGGTAGTGGGGTCCACTGTCAGTGGACCCCCCATCGATTGCAATGATATCAGGTTTCTGAGTGATGCCCCGAGCAAGTGCAGCCGGATCATAACCAAGCCCAAGCGCACCGCAGGGGATGAGAACCTTAACCATCAGTCGGTGATCCTTTGTGGTTTCTTCAGAACATTGCGCAGGAACATCGGAGCAACGAAACCAAGCACGGCAACAACCCATAGCGTGATCGCGATGCCTGAACTGAACAGATAGGTCCAGTCACCATCCGACAGCACCATTGCGCGGCGCAGGCTATCCTCCATATGACCACCCAGCAGGATGCCCAGAATGATCGGCACCGTAGGCACATCCAGCTTTCGCAGGATCCAGCCCAGCACACCAAAACCCACCATCAGCAACAGATCGAAATAGCTGCCGGACAGCGAGTAGATGCCTACAAAGCTGACCATGGTGACACCCGGCAGCAGAATCCAGGGCGGAACGCTCAGGATCTTTACGAAGATCTTCACCATAGGAACGTTCATCAACAACAGCACAAAGTTGGCAATCAACAGTGAGGCGATCAGCCCCCAGACCACTTCGGGCCGTTCTGTGAACAAGGTCGGACCTGGAGTGATGTTGAGTGTCATCAAAAGCGCCAGCAGAACAGCGGTGGTTCCGGACCCGGGAACGCCCAGGGTCAGCATCGGAACCAGAGCGCCACCCGCAGCGGCGTTGTTGCCCGCCTCAGGTGCCGCAACACCTCTGGCAACGCCTGTTCCGAACTTGCCCTCTTCCCCGGCAACCGACTTTTCGGTCATGTAGGCAAGGAATGAGCCAAGCGAGGCACCTGCACCGGGCAAGATGCCAGCAATAAACCCGATCACTGATCCGCGAAGCTGGGTCATCTTGGTGGACCAGATTTCCTTCCACGGAACCGTAACCTTGTCGAGCTTCACGCCGATCGAGGTGTTCTTGCCATGGCTTTCGATAAAAAAGAACACCTCGGCAATGGCGAACAGACCAACGATGGCGACCAGAAAGTCGATGCCATCAAACAGGTGCATATTGCCAAAAGACAGGCGCGGCAGGCCCGAGTTGTTGTCCACTCCGATCATGGCGATGCCCAAACCAATGCACGACGCAATCGCCGCCTTGGCCTGATTGTTCGAGGCGATGCCGCCAAGGGTTGCGAAGGCCAGAAGGTATAGCGCAAAGTACTCTGCCGGTCCGAATTTGAAGGCGACCTGCGCCAGCATTGGGGCCAACAGCATCAGGCCGATGGTCGACAGAAAAGCGCCGGTGAACGAAGCCACACCGGATATGACCAGCGCGTCGCCCGCCCGTCCGGCCTTGGCCATCGGATAACCATCCAGCGTCGTCATGAGCGCCGGTTCGTCGCCAGGAATGTTCAGCAAGATCGAACTGATCCGGCCACCATACATGGCGCCATAATAAACTGCGGTCATCAGCACCAACGCACTGGTGGCATCCAGCCCCATCGAGAACGTAAGCGGGATCAGGATCGCGACGCCATTTGACGGACCAAGGCCCGGAAGCGCTCCGATAATGGTTCCGATGAAACAGCCGAAAACGGCCAGCATCAGGGTGAATGGGCTTAGGGCTATGCCAAAGCCCGTTGCGAGATTTGCAAAGAGATCCATGGGGTAACCTCAGCCGTGCATCACGGCAGGCAGGGCGACAAGGCCAAGGCCAAGCGCGAACTTGAATATTGCGAACAGTCCGACTGACAGACCGACACCGGCTATCGCTGCAGGGCCAATACGCGGGCTGATCTGATAGCTTAGGATCGCAGCCGTGATTGCTGTTGGCAGCAGAAAGCCCAGCGGTTTCAGTGCGTAGGCATAGCCGACCAGAACCGCGACGGCGATGGCCAGAGCCCCAAGGGTTTGCAACGCGGGCCACTCGGGGTCTTCATCCGGGCGTAGCGCCACCAGAATTCCACAAAAGGCGGCGATCGAGCCGACGAGGATCGGGAAAGTGCGGGGGCCGACAGGATCGGCCAGGAAGCTGGTCTGGATCTGAGTGGCGCTGGCAACATATGCCAGCGACACCAGGGTCACGACCGCTCCGAAGATGCGGTCAGATACCATTATTGAATTACCCCGATTTCCTTGGACAGGGTGTTGATCTCCGCAACCACGTCATTCACGTAGTTCTGGAAGTCGGCGCCGACCAGAGTAAACGGTGCAAGGCCATTTGCAGCCATTGCTTCGCTCCATTCGGGGCTGTCAGCAACCTGCTGCAGGCGTTCGGCCCACATGTTAAAGGTCTCGTCGCTGACACCTTTGGGTACATACATGCCGCGCCAGTTTACGGCGACCACATCGATCCCCTGTTCCTTGGCTGTCGGAATGTCGTCAAAGCCGGGCACGCGTTCTTCGGTCAGAACCGCTAAGGCGCGCACGTCGCCGGATTTCAGGAAGCCAACAATCTCGGACATATCGCCGGACATTGCCGCGGTAAATCCACCAACCGTCTGGGTGATCGCGTCTGCGCCCCCGTCCACACCGATGTATTTGATAGCCTGAACATCATCGACCCCAGAACGCTGCAGGATCATCAACGGCTTCAGATGGTCAAAGCCGCCGACGGCCGAACCACCTGCAAAGGCCAGCTCGCCTGGGTTGGCCTTGATCGCGTCAACCAGATCGTTCAGCGACTGATAGGGGCTGTCGTTGGCAACAACGATCACGCCCGGATCGGCGCCGATAGCTCCGACAAACCGAACCTGATCCGCTGTCATCCCGGCATAGGCATTCTGAGCCAGACGGGTGGTTGTGGCCGAAGAGGCCGCGACGATGAGGTCATCGTCATCGTTCCGCTCAGATACGACATGGTTATAGGCCAGTCCACCACCAGCACCGGCCATGTTGGTCACCTGGATTGGTTTATCGACTGCACCGATATCGTGCATGATCTTACCAATCTGACGGCAGGTGAAGTCCCAGCCACCACCAGGGTTGGCCGGTGCGATGCATTCAGCGGCGTGTCCAGCCGTGGCGCTCACACCCAAAAAGACGCTGGCAGCCAGCGCCTTGAACATACGATTTGTCATGTTTTCCTCCCGTTTGACACATCGATTTGTCTCGTTCATGCTCAATCGAAACGCTCAAACCTGACACCAACCTGTCATGCTTTAAAAAAGGTCGCCGATGCGGCTCCTTCTGATCGAGGACAATCTGAAACTGGCTCATGCCATCGCAGAGCGGCTGCATCTGGATGGTCATGCCGTCGATCATGCCGAGTCGCTGGATGATGCTTCAACATGTATTGCGGTTGCAGATTACGATTTGATTTTATTGGATATTATGCTGCCAGATGGTGACGGTCGCGATTTTCTTGCCCAGCATCGCAAGGCCGCAAATCGAACCCCGGTCATCGTGATTACCGCGCGTTCGGCTGTGTCCGACCGGGTCGGATTGCTGGACCTCGGTGCCGACGACTACATCACAAAACCCTTCGATTTTTCCGAGCTTCAGGCCCGCTGCCGCGCCGTACTTCGACGGCAGGGTGGCGTAGCGGTCAACCAACGAAGCTTTGAAAGCACCGTGCTTGATTCTACCGCCGGCGAGTTGCGGTTCGCGGGTAAATCTGTGGCTTTACGAAATCGAGAGCTTCGCCTGTTGGAGGTGTTCTTCAATGCCCCGGGTCAGGTGTTTTCCAAGTCCTATCTGCTGGACCGGCTGTTTTCATTGTCTGACGAAGCCAGCGAGAATGCGATCGAAGTCTATGTGGGCCGATTGCGCAAGCGGTTGGAAGGTTCGGGTGCAACAATTGAAACGGTGCGGGGTCTTGGCTACCGGATTGTAGCTGCGTGAAGTTTCATGCCTCGATACGCCGCCGCCTGTTCTTTCAACTTGCAGGTGTTGCTGCGCTGCTGTCTCTGACGTTCTTTTTTGTTGTCCGTGGCGTTGCCGAACGCGCGGCGGAGGGAACTCAGGATCAGGTTCTCGCAGCTTCGGCGATCGCGATGGCCGACAGCCTGAGGAATGAGGGTGGGGGCGTCACGCTGGATTTGCCCTACTCGTCACTCTCGATGCTGGGAACCGTGGGGCAGGATCGCGTGTTTTATCGCGTTGCCGTCTCGGGGCAAACGCTGACAGGATATGATGATCTTCCGGTTCCGGCAGCCCAGCCACAACCGGGTGAGCCGGTGTTCGAAACTCTTATGTTTCGAGGAGATGAAATTCGTTCTGTGACCTTGTTGCGCCCCATGGGCAGTGAGGCGAACCGGGCGCAAGCGTTTGTAACCGTTGCGCAAACCCGGGAAGGTCTGGAGACGATTTCCCGGCGGATCACCACACTCGCGACTGGTATTGGTGCCGGTTTCTTTGTGTTGGCGACTGCACTCAGTTTATGGGCGGCGGGATCGGCTCTCGCACCGATCAATCGTTTGACCGGGGCCGTTACCCGCAGGGGTCCCAAGGATTTGCGCCCGGTGACAGCCGAGACTCCGCGTGAACTGTTGCCGCTGGTTGAGGCGCTCAACAGCTTTATGGGGCGCCTGCGGGCGTCTCTTTTGCGTACCGAGGATTTTATCGCCGAGGCGGCACACCGGGTTCGTACGCCTCTTGCTACGGTGCGGGCGCAGGCAGAAGTCACTCATTTGAAGTTACGCAAACCGGAACACAAGCAAGCGATCCGCGAGATGATCCGGGCCATCGACGAAAGCGCGCGATCTGCCGGGCAGATGCTGGATCACGCCATGGTCACTTTTCGCGCTGACAGCCTTTTGCGAGAGGAACTGGACCTGAATGCAGTGGTCGAGGAGACCTGTGACAGGCTGGATCCGACCGCTGACCTGAAAGACATCGTCATCCATCGCAATTTGCCCGATCATGCGGTTTCGTTTCAGGGCGACCGTATTCTTTTGCAGGCGGCGGTGATGAATATTCTGGACAACGCTATCAAGTATTCTCCGGCAGACAGCGACATTACAGTTTCGGTGGTTGAGGGTGCAGAAACAAGTATTGCTGTGACCGACGAAGGGCGCGGGTTTGCAGATACCGATCTGTCGCGTCTGGTCAGTCGATATAAAAGAGGTGCCAATGTCGGGGATGTCGTCGGTTCGGGACTTGGTCTGACCATTGCCGCCGATGTCGCACAGGTACATGGTGGCAGACTTTCCATCAGTTCAAACAAGGAGGGTCCAGGCGCATGCGTATCGCTGCTGTTACCGCGCTGATCCTGTTGTGGGTGTCACGTGCAGTCCTTGCGTTTGAAGTTGAGGATCACATCACCTATCCCGCAGCCAATGAAGGGTCTGTTCTGCGGATCATCTCTACTGCGGATCGCGAAGCCTTCGAGCCCATCATAGCGGCCTTTCAGGCACAGCACCCGGGGGTGAAGGTCGAATATACGATCACCGGCACGACCAGCTTGATGCAGGCAATCGCCGAGGAAGAGGCAGTGTTTGACCTCGCTATCTCTTCGGCGATGGACCTTCAGACCAAACTCGCCAATGACGGTTTCGCTCAGAATTACGACGATGCCGAAACCGACCACCTGCCTGAATGGGCAAGCTGGAGAAACCAGATCTTTGCATTTACGCAAGAACCCGCCGTTTTGGTCGTGTCAGACGCCTTTTTCCCGGATGGAGATGCCCCACGCAGTCGCGACCAGCTGATCGCGCTGTTGCGAGAGAACCCCGAGCTTTTTCAGGGGCGCATTGGTACATACGACGTGCGGCAATCGGGTTTCGGTTATCTGATGGCCACGCAAGACAGTCGTAACAGCGAGTCGTTCTGGCGGCTTATGGAGGTGATGGGCAGGCTGGATGCCAAGCTCTATTGCTGTTCCGGTGACATGATCCGGGATGTGGCAAACGGAGAGCTGGCATTGGCGTATAACGTGCTAGGCAGTTATGCGAGTTCGCAGCAAAGCGGCATCGATGGCTTTCAGATCATCGAATTCGAAGACTACGTGAATGTCATGCTGCGGACCGCGCTGATCCCCGAGACTTCTCCGAACCCTGACGATGCCAGTAAGTTCATCGATTTTCTGCTGGTGTTTGGCCAGAACCCGGACCTCGTGCTTGCATCCGGTCTGCCCGCGATCAATCCATCAGTGCTTCGCGAAAACACCGCACTACGCCCTATCCGATTTGGACCCGGACTGCTGGTGTTTCTGGACAAGATCAGACGGGATAACTTTCTGAAAAACTGGGAAAGTTCCCTGTTTCAGGAATAACGGATTCTGCGAGAAGATGAATGTTCAGCCTAGGTGGACACAGGATTCTGAACTGTGGCGGGCCGGGATAACAGGGCGCGTTATCTACTGTTCGTTTGCCGCTTAGTCGGCAGGTTCTGTTGCAGTTCAGGTGACAGCACGCAAACAAAATCGCGCCAGAAAACTTGTTGAGACCCGGATCAGGTATGAATGTGAGGTGGCGCTGAACGGTGATACTAAAATAACTTTGTTTTCGTAGATAAAGTTAGGCCCACAACGCCTTTTCAATCACTTTCGTTGGTAGTAAGCATTCCACAAATCACTGTCAGAATTGCCGTATCAGGCATTTGGTGATGTGCGGGCGTGATGGAATGGTAGACATATCGGACTTAAAATCCGAAGGCCTTAGTGCCGTGTGGGTTCGAGTCCCACCGCCCGCACCAAGCTTGAGCTAAACCGGATAGCCAAGCTGAGAAATCAGTTTCCAGATATCTCGATTGGCCTTTGACAGCTGTGCAACCACGTCTTCGATTTCTTGCAGAGCGTTGTCATCTACGGTGTCTTCGCGCCCTAGCTTGATGTCGGTCTTACGGTCGGCGATGCGCATCAGAATTGTCTTTGGGTTTCCGCTTTCCTGATCGAACGAATATATGCAGTGGTTATACTTGTTTCGTATCCCCGAAAGCTTTGTCAGGCGTTGAGTGTGTTCCAGGATGGGGTCGCGAACCTCTTCGGGTCGTCCTTCCATTTTTGCCAGACGCTCGACCAAGTCTATACGCGCACGCGTAGTGTTCAGAGTCAGGAAAATGATCACCGCGACGTCTTTGTTGGTCCCGCTCAAGCCAGCGATCAGATGAATCAGCAGGCTTTCGGTATTGGTCCACATGTAGTTTAGCCGCCCGACGAGCAGGATCAGACGGTCAAATTTGGTTTCGAAGTCGTCAGTCACAAGATATCTGCTGCGCCTCTTCTGGCGCGACCTCAAAGTAGAAATGTGCAGCGGCCGTGCGATTGTTGACACCGATTTTCCCTGACACATTGTGCATATGGAGTTTTACGGTGTGCTCGGTAATTCCCAGCTTGGCGGCAATCGTCTTGTTGCTTTTGCCCTGAGACACCAGGCGCAGCACTTGTTTCTCTCGCCGAGTGAGCTTTGAATAAAGAGGGTTCTTTCTGCTTGATGGGGACGCATCAGGTTGTTGCGGAGATGCTCGATCACGGTTTCGCGACTCAGAGGGTGAGCGAAGAACGCAATCGGCCAGGAAACTTGGCAAATACAGTTCCTCATGCATTAGCAGACGCAATATCGCACGCCACACATCCGGAGCTACATTCATCGGCAGGTATCCGATGTCGCCATATCGTCCACGATCCCAGTGTTCGAAAAGAAAACGGGCCGAATCGTCTTTGCGATATGCAAAGGCAAGACACCCAGAAGGTACGGCTTGCTTGTACTCGGATGGCCTGTTCAACAGGTCTTCGAGGTTCATCTGATCAACGACCAGAACCTTCCCGGATTTTGAGGCAAAGCTGGCCGGAGCTTTCACCGCATCAAGGCTGTCGCTGCGATAGGCTAAAACTCCGAATTCATTTTGAACGCTTCTTAGGGTTTGATTTGAATAGAATAATTCTTTCCCAATGAAGCTTATTGACAGATCATCAGCACTTTCAATTTCGCAAGGAATACTGTTTTGCATAGAAATGCTCATTTTCCTTTCCCCCACTAACAAACTGCACCATTTCTTGCGTCCAAAATTGGCGGCATTTTTTTGTGGTGCGAAACTATTACAGACTCAATAAAATTACCCCGGACCATACCCGAAAGTTCCAATTTCAGCAACAGATTGTTGCTAAAAGCGATCCAAAATTAGAACTTTTGTATAGGCTGAATTTCAGTTTCTTAGGTTTAACCCCCGGAAAAATCATATTTTCCTGCTGTAGTCATAATGAGACTTCATGCGAATGACATTCTCCGAAGTGCGGCAGGTATTTTTCAATATTATATAATAAAAACAATTTAATAGAGGAAGTAGTACTTTCGGTTATCTATTCATCCCACAAATCTGCTGCAACCATGACAGGGCTTCAATTCGTGAAGTTTACTTGTACCTGACGTGTCTGCGGCCCGCGTATTTCCGCGTGAATTTGAGTGGTCACGTAATCGGCTTAGCCGAGAAAGGGGGGTGACAACAAATCTAGCTGAAAGACAAGGCCGCAGACATGCGCAAGTTTCGCGGGTGGATGCCAAATTCTGTTTCAACCGTGCCAAATATCGCTTTGTAGATGAATGGCGGTCTGGCGCATCAAAAATGGATAATTGTTATGCGACGCAATGTTAATAATACAAATGTAACGACCGTTGACGAAATTAATGTCGAAAACCTTGACGCGGACGTTGATGCCGAATTTCAGGTTGACGAAGCTTCAATCGAGGCCAATCTGAACGCTCAGCAACAGGGTCAGACTGTAGAAAACACCAACGACAACCAGGATGAGCAAAATCAGGCTCAGGCTCAGGCGACCGAAGTCGCGAATGAGCAGGGTCAGGACCAAGGTCAGGATCAGGACCAGGGTCAGGCTCAGCAGCAGGGCCAGCAACAAGGCCAGCAGCAGTCGAACGTCAATGGTGGTGATGACAGCAACACTATCTCGAACAGCATCAACATCGATTTCGGTGAAGGTGAATGGATTCCGCGCGATGATGACCAGGTTGATCTGGACATTGGTGATTCAGCGTCAATTGGTGACGTGATTACCGCAGGTCGCGACCTGAGCTACGATCCAGGTGATGACATGAACCTGGATATCTCGTTGGATGGTGACGGAAACGATATGTCATCAGTCAACAATCAACTGGCAAATCTGAGTGACGATGACACTCTGGATTCACCGACCGTATCCAACAATGCCGATTTCAATCAGAACGGTAACGCCAATGGCGGCACCGCTCATGCGGAAGAGGGCATTGGCTCATCGGCAGATGGCGGCAACTCCGGCGCCGGCGGCACCAGCTATGGTGGAGCAGCAGCTTCGGAAACCAATGGTAGCAATGCGTTTGCCCTTGGTGGTCACACCGGTAACGCAGGTGCAGGCGCACAGGGTGGCAACGGTGCCAGCTCGGGTAATGCCAACAACACCAGCTTGGGCCTGGGGCTGTCCGGCGCAGAAGCCAGTGGCGATAGCACTGCAGGTAACGGCGGAAACGCCAACAGCACATCAAGTGCCAACAATACCGGCACCTCGAGCGCTAGCGGTCAGGGTACTGGCGGTAATGGCGGCAGTGCGGATTCGTTCGGTCTTGGTCTAGGACTGGGTCTGTCTGGTTCAAATGCCGAAGGTAATGCGAATGGCGGTGAAAACGCCTCGGGTTCGCTGGCAGCTGGCCTTGGTTTGGCTGGAAATGACACTGACGCAGCTGGCTCAAACGGAGGAAACTCTGGCTCGTCGAACTCTGGCTCCGCGACGAACAACAGTACGGGTACGAACGAAGCCAATGATGCGACGGCTGGCAGCAATGGTGCCTCAGGCGCAGCAGGAAGCTCGGCTGGTAGTGGCGCAAGTGGTTCCGGTGGATCAGGTTCCGGTGGTTCGGGTTCCGGTGGTTCGGGTTCCGGCGGCGGCGGTACTGGCGGTGGCGGCACCGGTGGTGATGGTTCCGGCGGATTCTCGGGTATGGTTGAAGCGGCAGTCGCCGCGTTGAACCAGGAAATCGCAGATAGCCTTGGCGCGAATGCGGGATCCTCTGATGCCACAACCGGTGGCGGCGGAACTTCTGGCAATAACCCAGGTACCGGCGGCTCAGGAACTGGTGGCGCAGGTACTGGTGGTGCTGGAACCGGCGGTGCCGGAAGCGGTGGCGCGGGATCCGGCGGTCCAGGTACTGGCGGTAATTCAGCTGCGAACTCTGGTGCGCAGGGTGTTGGCGATCAGTCGGCAAGTGGCCCGAATATTGGTCAGAATCCAGGCGCTATCAGTGGCGCGGCGAACAACCCGCAAACGGCTGATTCAGCTGGCGGCGCTGGTGGTTCGAACGCTGCAAACGGTGCAGCGAACGGGTCGGGTAGCGGCACGTCTATGGCCGAAGGCGCAGGTGGCGCAGGTGGTACGACAACGCCGACAGCAACTTCGACCGGTAGCGGTGGTGGTTCTGCGGATGCAGCCAATACTGCCGGTGCGGGTGGCGCAGCTGACGTGTTTGCCGAATCTGCAACCGATGGTTCTGCCGATAGTCTCGCCGAAGCGATCGCCGGATACGGTGGCGCTGCAAACAGCGACAACGACGCCAATTCGACCGGTTCCGGTAGCGCGACAGGCGCGGCCAATACTGGTGCAGGTGGTGCCGGTGGCGCAGCAACGGCAACTGGCGGAACCAGCGGCTCGGCCATGGGAACAGCCACATCCGGCGATACCATGGGTGGCACGATTACCGGTGGCAGCGCGGCAGGCGCCTATTCGGGTGACGGCGGCGCTGGCGGTAACGGTGGTACGTGGGGTTCCAACAACGGTGGCGACGGTATCGTGACCGGAGAATCCTACGCCTCGGCAGCTGCGGTAGTTGATACGTCAGCATTCAACCAGTCGATCGTCATGGGTGCCAACGTGCTTGGTAACTCGGTTGACACGACCATGGTTGGTGGCTCGATGACTTCGACTTACTCGAGCGACGACACCGAAGCATAATCAAATATCGGGGACCGTATTGCGGTCCCCGTTTCTGTTCTACGAAAACGCCGGGGCCGTTATGCGGCCTCGGCCCAACCAAGCCTAAACCGGAAATTTTCTGCCGGGCAGGGTGATAGGGATAATCGATATGGCACTCGACAGTGTTACAGAAACGATTGCACATTTTGTTGGAACTTTTGAGCTAACAATTGAACAAGCCCGCCTAAGGGATCAGTACGAAGAGTTCACCGCACTCAGGCGTAAGGCCGAAGTCGAAGAGCTGGAAGATCCGATTACGATACGGGTCAAGGCAGATTTGAAGCTTGATCCGGGCGAGTACGATCCTCTTCCCTACCGTTTCAAGACCCCACCTACAGAGCCGGTATTACCGCCCCCGGTCGAAGGACCGGTCCAGGAGACTATCATAGTGCTAGGCGAGCCGGCGGCGGAAGGGCAGCTGGTCCCTGACAATCAATTAGGCCAGTCCGGTAATCTGGATTTCGTGATCATTCAGCAGCAACCGGAAATCGGAACACACGGATCTGCTGTAACCTACACAATGCAGACGCTGACCCTGAGCGACAACGATACCGTGGGGCAGGGAGATTTCAGAGATATAGAGACAATGATTGCCGAGGCAGAGGAAGCTCTGGACATGGCCCTGTCTCTGCACGCCATGTCGGCACCTTCGCTGGCGATTTCCGACTACATGTCATCTGACTATGTCGAGGGATTGGCCGAGCAGATGCAGACTCCGATGAATTCAGATGTCGAGGGTGTCACCATACATCAGTTCCATGGCGGTGACGCAATGGGCATCATCGTAAATGGAGAGCATGTCGAAGAGGCACCGGTCTGGTCGGAACTTCTGCCAGAGCATCATCAACCGGAAGAAGATGTAGAAGCGGAAGCAACCGCACATCTGCCTGATGAATGGGATCAGTCCGAGGATCCGGAGTTTGACGATGGTCATACTGTGATCGTCGGAGGCAATCTGGCAATTAACGAGGTCGCGGCAAATGTTGCATGGGTCGATGCTCCGTTTATCGCGGTTGGCGGGCAGGCCATTAGTCTCACGATGGTCAGTCAAGTAGCCGTTGTTTCAGATATGGATCAGGGCAATGCGGGGAGTGGCTCGGGGACCAATGTGGTCCAGTCCGCTCAGATCGAAGTCGAAGCCAAGGCCGCGCCCTGGCTGGCCCAGAGTACTGACGACGCAGAGCAACCCTCATTCCTGTCAGTGGATTGGATACATGGCGATCTGGTCGTGGCCAATTTTGTCAAACAGATGATCGATGCCACGGATATTGATCATATTCAGACCGAAATCTCAGCGGCTTCAACGTTATATGCGATGGGTGACAACGAGATGGTCAACGTCTCGGACCTGATCCAGCTGGGAAGTTTCTATGATCTGATCATGATCGGTGGCGACATGATCTCGGTCGATATGTTGTTCCAGACATTGGTCTTGATGGATGACGACGTCGTAACCGGCGGCATGGCAGCTGGCACTGGTGGCGGTGACGACAATCTGGTCATGAACCAGGCCTCTTTGACCACAATTGGAGAGGACAGCGAAGGAGAGCTGAACGATAACCTCACTGAGGCCATGGCCCTGAGTGACATGGATCTCGCCGCTCTTGAGGAAGCACTCCTGAACGATCCCATGTTTGCGGGAATGGAACAGATGCGCGTTCTCAAGATCGATGGTAATCTGCTGCAAGTTAATATCGTAGAACAGGTGACAATGCTTGCAGATCAGGATGATGTGCATCTGTCTGGTCCAAACGGCGCAGAAACCGAGGTTCTTTCCGGAAGCAACGCAATGCTGAATGCAGCGAATATCACCAAGATCGGCGTCGACTCGACTGTTATGGCGGCCGGGGGCACGTATTCGGATCTGCTGCTGCATCAGGCCAGTTTGATCGAAATGCCCGAAAATGAGGAAAGCGAGGAACTTGCAAACGAGGCAATCGCTCTCCTGATGGAGGAAAGCGCCGGTGTTGCTGGTCAGGCAGGAATGGGCACTCAGGGTCCACAACTGACACCTTCAGAAATGCTAAGTCCCGATGATGGCCTGCAAAGCATGCTGGTCTGACTTCCCTGTTCGTTACGAGTGACCGGAAGGTTTATTTATGTCGATCGTTTTTTCGTCGCGCCGTACCCGATATGCCAGCCCGCTGGATCGGCACGGTGGGGGCGGACCATTAACTCTCAGAGCCTGCGATCTGGTTAATCAGACAGATCAATCGAAAATCAAGTTCAGAAAGTCCAGGCTGAGGCTGACGCGGGAGATGCGCTTGCCAGAAACGGAGCAGACCCTGTCAGCATCGACCTGCGATGAAAGGCAACCTGAGCCCGATAAGGTTCAGGAAACTATCGAGGCTCATGAGCCCGAGTCGCCGAATGCGGCTACTGAATTAGAAGAGAAAGTAATTGCGACGAACTCACGATCAAGCGCCGAACCTCCCCTTCGGCGTGGACCGTCGCAGCCCGCGCCCAATACTGAAATGGCGGGCGGCGACAATGGGGTGGCCGATGCCGACAGCCCTGATCCGAAGACCGTGGAACAACCGACTGCGCGTATGACCCCCTCGTCCCAGTCGGCTGGAACGGATCGCATAGGCACCACTATCGAGGCCAAAGCAAATCAGCCTTTGCCCCGCACCGAAACGGGCGGTGGTGATGGCAAAGGGCCACCCCAAACCTTTCACAAGCGCACTCCGCCCGAAGATTTTCAACGGACGCTGCGCACCTCAATGCGGGCAATCTGGCGGAACCTGGCGTTTGTTCTGGTTCTGACTTGCGCAACCAATGTCCTGATCCTTGCGATCCCGATCTACCTGTTCCAGATCAGTGACCGTGTCCTGACCAGCCGATCGCTGGATACTCTGATCATGCTGACCGCGATTGTGGCAGGGGCTGTGATATTCCAATCGGCCTTTGATGCCGTACGCCGCTTCATGCTGATGCGCACCGCTGTTGAGGTCGCGGCCCGACTTGGCGCTCCGATCCTGAGCGCTGCGGCGCACGCGTCTTTGCACGGAACGGGCCGTGAATATCAGACTCTGGGTGATTTGCAGCAAGTGCGCGGATTTCTTGTGTCGGGCACTCTGATTTCATTTCTGGATGTCCCCTTTGCGCCGCTGTTCATCCTGATGATCTTTCTTGTTCACCCTCAACTTGGAATGATCGTCATTTTTACAGCATTGCTGTTGATGATCATTGCGCTGATCAACCAGAAAATGACAGCCAAGCCCTTTGCCAAGGCCAACATGGCGCAATCGCTGGCGAACCAGCATCTGGATTCAATGTCACGCAACAGTCAGATCATCAATGCGCTAGCAATGATACCCGAAGCTGTTCGTATCTGGGGACGGGACACAGCCCAGTCGCTGACGTGGCAGGTGAAAGCGCAGGATCGCAACGTTATCTTTGCGGCGATTTCGCGTGCGGTACGTCTGCTGACCCAGATCGGAATTCTGGGCTGGGGTGCATTCCTTGCGCTTCAGGGCGAGATAACGGGCGGTATGGTTATCGCTGCCTCAATCATCGCAGGGCGAGCGTTTGCCCCGATCGAAGGATCGATCGAGGGATGGAACAATTTCCTGCTCACGCGGGGTGCTTTCGATCGGATCAATGCACTGCTGAAAAATTCGGCGCTGCAATTCGAAAAACTACGTCTGCCGCGCCCTGAAGGTCGGCTGGATGTCGAACGCCTGCTCTACGTGCCAGGTGGTACCAAGCGCGTCGTTCTGAATGGAATTTCGTTTTCACTGAATCCGGGTGAAACGCTCGCGATTATTGGCAATTCCGGTGCAGGAAAGACAACATTGGGTAAAACTCTGGTTGGGTCGATCCTGCCCACGTCTGGCAGTGTCCGGTTGGATTTGATGGATATCCGCAACTGGGATCCGCGGCAGTTTGGTGAAAGCATCGGATATCTTCCGCAGGATGTGCAGCTGTTCCCGGGGACGATCAAGGATAACATCGGTCGAATGCGCAATGATGCGACGGATGAGCAGATCCACGACGCAGCTGTACTTGCCGATGTTCACAACATGATCGCCACCTTGCCGCAGGGATATGAGACCGTTGTAGCTGCCGACGGGACGCCGTTGTCGGGCGGCCAAAAACAACGCATCGCATTGGCCCGAGCGTTTTTCGGGAACCCGCGTATGGTCGTGCTGGACGAGCCGAACTCGAATCTCGACGTCGCCGGTGACAAGGCGCTGGCCAAGGCCATCGAACAGGCCAAAGAAAGCCAGATCACCGTCGTGGTAATCACGCAAAAACCGACACTGCTTAACGTGGTGGACAAGATCATGCTGCTGACAGACGGGCGAGTGGCTTTGTTTGGCCATCGTGAACAGGTTCTGCAGCAATTGAACGGTCCGCGTAAGCAGCCGGAAATTCAGGGATAGACAGGGGGAGAAGATGAACGAACTGGTTCGAGTTGAAGACTCTGCTGTCTGGTATTCTGAGGTGCCGAGATCAATAAACAGATTGGTCTTCATCGGGATCATAATGTTGATCGTTTGTTTTGGCGGCTTTGGTGTCTGGTCATTTCGTGCACCGCTCGCGGCGGCCGTAATTGCCCAGGGAAGCTTTGTCGCCACGGGCCGCAACAAGATCGTTCAGCATCTGGAAGGTGGGATTATCGAGGATATTCTGGTTACCGAAGGAGAGGCTGTACAAGCTGGTCAGGTATTGATGACGCTTGATCAAACTTCGGCTGAGGCCAACGAACGTGAACTGTTCATTCGTAAAATACGCCTGCAAGCGATGGTGGAACGCCTGTTGGCTGAGTATGGCGAGCAAGAGAAATTAACCTTCTCAAATGATCTTGTTGAAGCCTCTGATGATGTGGAGGTCATGACCATTCTGGACAGCCAGCGCCTGAGCTTTGAAGTCTCACGTAAGACGCTTTTGAACGACATCGCTTTGTTAGAACGCAACATGGAAGCCCTTAAAATTCGCGCAAGCGGATTCGAGGCACAGCTTAGCAGTATGCAGCGACGCCAGGATATCCTTCAGGAGGAATACGACACAAAGAACTCGCTGTTCGAAAAGGGTTTGGTCCGCAAAGGTGATCTGAACACGATCCGTCGCGTTCAGGCCGAGGCAGATGGACAACTCGCGCGGCTAAAGGCCGAAACAGCCGAGGTGAATCAGATGCTGCTGAAGTACGAAGAACAGATTTCGCGTACCCGATCAGCTTACAGAGAGGCGGCACTGGATGAACTGGGCGTGATCGAAGCCGACCTTGAGAGTGTGCGGGAAAAGGCGCGACAGGCGCGTAGTGTTCTGGATCGTGCGGTGGTTCGGGCACCGGTTACCGGAACTGTTGTGCGGCTTCACTACCACACGCCCGGTGGTGTCATCGAAACGGGTGAGCAGATTGCAGAAATCCTGCCAGCCGATGCGCCACTGATCATCGAAGCACAAATTCCGCGTACAGAAATCGACAGTGTTGTCACAGGGCAAAATGCCACCGTCCGTCTTGTTGCGTTGAACCAGCGCACAACCCCTGTGCTGAGTGGCGAGGTCTTCTATGTTTCAGCAGACGCATTACTGGAGGAGGCCGCAGGGGTTCCGCAGGAAGTGTATCTGGCACGCATTTCGCTAACTCCGGATGAGATGGAGCGGGTTCGTGGCTTTGTCCCGACGCCAGGGATGCCGGCCGAGATCATGATCCAGACCGAAGAACGGACCTTTGCCGCCTATATCGCCAAACCGGTGGTCGACAGTATGTCACGTGCATTCCGCGAGCATTAGTACGATCTAAAGGCTTACAACAGCTACACCTTCAAAAAACGGCATGTTAGCATTTCGCGAATCCAATTGGGAGAGCAGGACATGCCACTGACAGTCAAAGACATGATGGAGGCCGCCAATGCGGTCGTCGAACGCATCGATATTTCCAAGGCACGGGATTTGTTGGCGCAAGGTGGGCTGTTGCTGGATATTCGCGATGCGCCCGAACTCGAACGGACGGGCAGGGCTGTCGGTTCTCATCATATTCCACGTGGGATGTTGGAGTTTCGGGCCGATCCAAATGTGCAGTCCCATGATCCGGAATTGCGTAAAGATCGTCCGATCATTCTGCATTGTGCTTCGGGTGGACGGGCTGCGCTGGCCGGCAAGCTCTTAAAAGACATGGGGTATGAAAAGGTCTACAACCTTGGTGGCTTCTCGGACTGGGCCAATGCTGGCGGCGAGATCATCGGGCCTGTCGATGCAGGGATGTAGCGTTTCGATCTGATACAAATCAAAGCCAGATGTATTCGCAGGTTCTAATGTGATGGTCAGAAGTCAAGCAATGGGACAACTGACCATGATACGCCTCGCAGCCATACTATACTCACTGATTTCAACCGCACTTGCCGGGTCTGCCGTTATCGCAGTTCTGTCAGCCGGATTGGTTTCGACCATGGCTATCGTTTCAGCGGCGGCCGCTGGATTTGTGGTGGCTGCACCGGTCTCATGGCTTGTTGCGCGACGCCTGTATCAGGGTAATGCATCCTGATCAGGCGTTCAGGAATGTCCTGACAGCTGCTTCGAATTCTCTTGGTTTCTCGGCGTGAAGCCAATGGCCTGCGCCGGGAATTTTGGCAAACCGCGCATTTGGGAATAGTGCCCGGATAATCTCGCGATGTTCGGGCATCACATAGTCTGAATCGGCACCTGACAGAAACAGCACAGGTCCGCTCCATGAGGTGTCGATTTCCGGGAATCCCATGATGTTCGGCATCTGGTCCGCCAGAACATCCAGATTCAATCTCCATCGCTTACCAGAGACATCCAGAGACTGTGTGAAGAAGCTCTGCAGTGCCTTTTCAACACCAAGCTCTGCCAGTTGCGTTTCGACGTCCGATCGACGCTCTACGCGAGACATATCCACGGCACGCATCGCTTCGATATATTGTATTTGGCTATGACCGTAGCTGACCGGGGCAATGTCGGCGACCACCAGTTTATTCACCAATGCCCCATGCTGCAGAGCCAGCGTCATTGCCGCTTTTCCGCCCATCGAATGGCCGATTACGTCCGCTTTGCCGCCAATGCTCTCAATCACTTCGGCCAAATCCTGTGCCAGATGAGGGTAGTCATGGTGGCTGTTCCACATGCTGTAGGCATGGTTGCGCATATCAACCGCTACGACCTGACGTTCATCAGAAAGACGGCGGGCGATGACGCCCCAGTTGCGGGCTGATCCATAAAGACCATGAGCGATAATCAGGGGCGGGCGATCTGTTGGTTCGCCATGAATGATCGTGTTCAGCATGGTTTCGTGATACCTGCCGCCGAGCGGAACAACCAGCCCCATTGTCGGCACTTGTGGGCGAGGTTAAAAGACCTGACAGGAGGCACCTCATGTCGCAGGAAACCGATATTCAGACCCAGATCGCTGAGACGATCGTTTTGCTGCGCAAAAAGCTTGGGGTGCGTGACAAGACATTGGCGGCTTCGGTGAGGCGTGCCAAACGGCGTCTCCCGCGCAAAATCTACAAGCAGGCCATGCTACTGGCCGGGGCCGAGCAGATGTCGGAACACCCCAAACTGCGCCTGACACTGGATACCCCAAGGTTGGAACAAGCTTCTCATGACGTTCAGACGCATTTGCGAGCCATCAATCTGGCTGATCGCAGATGGGGTTGGTTCCTTGGATTGCTCGGTAGTCTGGCTTTCAACATGCTGGCGCTGACGACACTGCTGCTTGTTTTTCTGTGGTGGCGCGGGTTGATTTGAGCATATCTTTCGGCCTATCCGCATCCTTGTGAACAAGGTTCAAGGTTGAGGGCGGCATGTCATCCAAATCCCAGATCAGACGCGAGCAGTTGCGCGAAAAGCTGACCGAAGCGGCTGAGATTCGTATCGCACGTGATGGAATCTCGGATCTGAGGGCACGGGATCTCGCCAAAGATGCCGGGTGTGCCTTGGGTGCGATCTATAACGTCTTCGATGATCTGAATGCCATCGTGATGGCCGTAAACGGCCGTACGTTCAAACGCCTGGGTGAGGCTGTACGCGGTTCCTTTGATGGCAGTGAAGAACCCGTTCAGCGGCTGATTGTCATGAGTACGGCCTATCTTCATTTTGCGGATCAAAACACATTGCTCTGGCGCGCGCTTTTTGACCTGCAGATGTCAGAGGATGGTCCAGTACCTGATTGGTATCGCAACGCGCTCAAAGGCCTGTTTGCGTTTATTGCAGAACCGGTGGGGCAGTTGTTTCCCGAATATGACAATGTTGAGCGCGAGCTGATGACACGCGCGTTGTTTTCGTCGGTGCATGGGATCGTGACCCTTGGTTTGGAAAACCGGATATCCGGAGTGCCTCCGGAGCAAATCGAACGGATGATCACGCAGGTTCTTTCCCGAATTGGAAACAAATAGTTTCCTGAACGCCGTTCAAGAAAATACTTGAACGGCGTTCATGTGTTTGCTACATCCAATTTGTGAACGATGTTCATGAATTGGAGGAACGCATGTTCGGTACATTGAAGACCTTGATAAACGGTGCAAATGCCCGGGCCGAAGACCGCCTGCGCGACACTTACTCGATTGAATTGATCGACCAGAAGATCCGCGAAGCGGACCAAAATCTGAAGGCGGCGAAACTGACACTCGCCAGTTTGATCCAAAGAAAGCGTAACGAGGCGCGGCAAGTGGATGTGCTGCAAAGCCGCATCGACGATTTAATGGCGCGTGCTGAGCAGGCTTTGGCCGATGGTCGCCAGGACATGGTGCAAAGTGCGGCTCAGGCTGTGGCAGATCTGGAAAATGAAAAAACCATCCGCACACAAACCGTCGATCGGCTGGAAACCCGGGTTCTGCAGTTGCGCCAGACAGTCGAGGCTGCGAACCGCCGCATTCTGGATCTCAAGCAGGGGGCAATTTCGGCGCGTGCAGTCAAGCGAGAGCAGGGTTTGCAGAAGCGATTGAACCGTCATCTGGGTGGTGAAAGCCCAATCGATGAAGCGGAAGGCCTGATCAATCGCGTAATGCAACAGGACGATCCGTTCGAACAGTCGGAAATCCTGCGGGAAATCGACACCGGGCTGGATCACACCAACGTTGCCGAGCGCATGGAGGAGGCAGGGTACGGGCCAAAGACCCGTTCCACCGCCGCCGATGTTCTGGCCCGCCTCAAATCAAAATCGAACGACTAAGCCTTTCAACCAACTCATACTAAAAACGGAGAATTCAAATGACTCATCAAAATGAAAACGGCCTGATCCTGATGCTGAACGGTGCTGGCGTTGTTGTCGCCTACGCGTTGCTGGGAATTTCGCTGTATCTGTCCACGGAAGTTCCTTTGGCAACCAAAGGCTATTGGGGCATGGGCATCGTTCTGCTTACGCTGAGCCTGATCAACGTGGTTAAGTATCGCTTTGACGCGCGTTCGGCAGAGGACCGCATCAATCGGATTGAAGAAGCGCGCAACGAGAAGCTGTTGGAAGACGTTCTGAAGGACCCGACCTCCGACGTTTGACCCGAAGCTCTCATCAATACCCCAAGAACAAAAAAAACGGCGCCGAAGTGGCGCCGTTTTCTTTGATTGATCGTAACCCTTACAGGTTTGGATATATAGGGAAACGTTTGCAGAGTTCTGCGACCTCGGCTTTGACCT
This sequence comes from Ruegeria sp. CE12, assembly GCF_056537525.1. Lineage (NCBI taxonomy): Bacteria > Pseudomonadati > Pseudomonadota > Alphaproteobacteria > Rhodobacterales > Roseobacteraceae > Ruegeria > Ruegeria sp. CE12. The sequence continues at coordinate 154,388 of NZ_JBQFRS010000010.1, forward strand.
TGGCCTCGACCGCGCCGTTGCCGTCTTCGCC
>NZ_JBQFRS010000011.1:0-138579 GCF_056537525.1 Ruegeria sp. CE12
CAACCGCGTCGACAACGCATACGGCGACAGAAACCTGATCTGCACATGCCCGCCCATGTCAGAATACGAAGAAGCCGCAGAGTAATAGAGAAAACCCCGCCGAGAGATCGGCGGGGTTTTCGCCAATCGGAAACCTGTGTTCTGATTTGAGCCTGTTTTTGATGTCGTTTTTACCCAACGAAGCGTCTTTTCTGCTTGCTGCAGGTGCGAAGGCCCCATAGGTCTGTCCGTGGGACACCCCTCCCCAACGAGGGGCGTGTATCTGGAAGGGTAATACAGATGAGCATTCAACAACCGGCAACGCGGCCGGCCAATCCGCGTTTTTCCTCTGGCCCCTGCGCCAAACCCCCCACATTTGATCTGACCAAACTGGCCGATGCGGCATTGGGGCGGTCGCACCGTGCGGCTGTTGGCAAGGACAAGCTGAAGGCGGCCATCGAAGGCACGCGTGAGCTGCTGGGTATCCCCGCAGACTATCGCATTGGTATCGTCCCTGCATCTGATACAGGCGCGGTTGAGATGGCGTTGTGGTCGCTGTTGGGCGAGCGCAAGGTCGAAATGCTGGCCTGGGAGAGCTTCGGCTCCGGTTGGGTGACCGACGTGGTCAAGCAGTTGAAGATTGATGCAGAGGTGAAGACTGCTGATTACGGGCAGATCGTTGATCTGGCTTCGGTCGATTTCACCAATGACGTGGTATTCACATGGAACGGCACGACCTCGGGTGTGCGGGTTCCAAATGGCAATTGGATCGCGGATGACCGTCAGGGCCTGACGATCTGCGATGCAACCTCGGCGGCCTTCGCGATGGATCTGCCATGGGACAAACTGGATGTGACCACCTTTAGCTGGCAGAAGGTGTTGGGCGGCGAAGCTGCACACGGCATGCTGATCCTCAGCCCTCGTGCCGTTGAGCGGTTGGAGAACTACACACCTGCATGGCCGCTTCCCAAGATTTTCCGCCTGACCAAAGGTGGAAAGCTGATTGAGGGCATCTTTACTGGTGCTACGATCAACACACCTTCGATGTTGGCGGTTGAAGATTATCTGTTCGCGCTGGATTGGGCGCGCTCGGTCGGAGGGTTGCAAGGACTGATCGCCCGAGCGGATGCCAATGCCGGTGCAGTACATAGTTTCTGCGCACAGCATGATTGGATCGCCAATTTGGCTGAAGATGCGGCAACGCAATCGAACACATCCGTTTGCCTGAAGTTCACCGACGCCCGCATTCAGGATGGCGCTGCCTTTGCCAAGGCCGTGGCAAAACGGCTTGAGGTTGAGAACATCGCGCTGGACATCGGAGCCTATCGTGACGCGCCTGCGGGCCTGCGTATCTGGTGTGGCGGTACGATTGAGACCTCGGATATCGAGGCGATGCTGCCCTGGCTGGAATGGGCCTTTGAGGCCGAGATCGCGGCGCAAACCGAAGCTGCCTGAGTTTTCCTGCATTTGCCGGGCCGTACGAGGCCCGGTTGTTTCCCAAAATTCAAGGACCAGAGAAAATGGCCCCCAAAGTACTCGTATCTGACAAGCTCAGCGAAACCGCCGTGCAGATCTTTCGTGATCGCGGGATTGATGTGGATTTCATGCCCGATCTGGGCAAAGACAAGGACAAGCTGGCTGAAGTGATCGGCCAGTATGATGGCCTAGCCATCCGTTCGGCCACCAAGGTCACGCCGACGCTGCTGGAAAAAGCCGACAACCTAAAGGTCATCGGCCGCGCTGGGATCGGCACCGACAACGTCGACAAGGACGCTGCATCCAAGAAAGGCGTGATCGTTATGAACACGCCCTTTGGCAACATGATCACCACGGCGGAGCACGCGATTGCGATGATGTTCGCAGTGGCGCGACAAATCCCCGAGGCCAGCACCTCGACCCATGCGGGCAAGTGGGAAAAGTCCAAGTTCATGGGGATCGAACTGACCAACAAGACACTGGGTGTCATTGGTGCAGGCAACATTGGTGGCATCGTCTGTGAGCGCGCCCTGGGCCTGAAGATGAAAGTCGTCGCCTATGATCCGTATCTGGGCGAAGAGAAAGCCGCCAAGATGGGTGTTGAAAAGGTAGAGCTGGACGAACTGCTCGAGCGTGCAGATTTTATTACCCTGCATGTGCCGCTGACCGACCAGACGCGGAATATCCTGAGCCGCGAGAATCTTGAAAAGACCAAACCGGGTGTGCGTATCGTCAACTGTGCGCGTGGCGGGTTGGTCGACGAAGAAGCCTTGGCCGAAATGCTGCAAACCGGGCGCGTAGCGGGTGCGGCGTTTGACGTGTTCAGTATCGAGCCAGCGAAAGAGAACCCGCTGTTCAACCTGCCCAATGTTGTCTGCACGCCGCATCTTGGTGCGGCCACGACTGAGGCGCAGGAGAATGTCGCACTCCAGGTCGCTGAGCAGATTTCCAATTATCTGCTGACCGGAGCGGTTGAGAACGCACTGAACATGCCCAGCGTGACCGCCGAAGAGGCAAAGGTCATGGGGCCTTGGATCAAGCTAGCAGGTCATTTGGGCAGCTTCATAGGCCAGATGACTGACGAGCCGGTCAAGGCGATCAACATCCTCTATGATGGTGTCGCGGCCGAGATGAACCTTGCCGCACTGAACTGCGCCGTGGTCGCCGGGATCATGAAGAAGTTCAATCCCGAGGTGAATATGGTTTCGGCCCCGGTTGTGGCCAAAGAGCGTGGCATTCAGATTTCGACCACCAATCAGGACAAGTCGGGCGCGTTCGAGGGTTATATCAAAGTCACCGTCGTTACAGACAAGCGCGAGCGGTCTATCGGCGGCACCGTGTTCAGCGATGGCAAGCCCCGCTTTATCCAGATCAAGGGCATCAATATCGACGCCGAAGTCGGTGCTCATATGCTTTACACCACGAACGAAGATGTTCCGGGTATCATCGGGACGCTGGGTCAGACCATGGGCGAAAACGGTGTGAACATCGCCAACTTTACCCTTGGCCGTGCCGAGGCAGGTGGTGAGGCAATCGCCTTGCTATATGTCGATGAACCGGTGCCGGCTGAAGCGCGTGCGAAACTTGCCGAGACCGGCTTGTTCACACAGATCAAGCCTCTGGAGTTTGACGTTGTCTGATCACCTCTGTTGAGTTTGTGGAACAGTTCGATGCCCGCGCCACCCAAAGCGCGGGCATTGTCTTTTCCGCATCACGCTTTTCCGTCACAAGAACGGCAATTCAGATAATCGGGGCCTGTCATGACCACTCCAGTTTATGCAGTCGGAGATTTGCACGGCCAGCTTGCTGAGTTTGAGCGGGTCTTTTCGTTGATCGAACGCGATGGCGGATCAGATGCGCGTATTGTGTTCTTGGGGGATTATGTTGATCGGGGCCCCGACAGCCGTGGTCTGCTGGAATGCCTGATAGAGGGGCACGACAAAGGTCGCGACTGGATTACTCTGTTGGGAAATCACGACCGGATGTTTGCGTGGTTCATGGAGGAAACACCGCGACATGATCCGCATTTGCTGGTCGGCTACCACTGGCTGCATGAGCGTTTGGGTGGTGTAGAAACATTGCGCAGCTATGGTGTCGAATTTGATGATCGAACGCGGTTGGAAGATCTGCACGCCATGGCCAAGGCGGCTGTTCCCACTTCGCATGTGAATTTCTTGCGCGACCTTGTGGCGATCTATCAAACGCCCGAAGTAGCATTTGTGCATGCGGGTATTCGACCGGGTGTGCCACTAAACGAACAGCGTGAGAACGATCTGGTTTGGATCAGGAAGACATTCCACGCCCATGCCGATCCGCATCCCAAGCTGATTGTCCATGGGCATACGCCTGTAGAAAAGGCTACTCACTATGGTAACCGCATCAATCTGGACAGCGGCGCAGGATATGGTCGACCGGCTGAAGTGGCGGTCTTCGAAGGATGTTCTTGCTGGCTACTGAGGGATGAGGGTCGCGTTCCGCTGGAACCTTAGCCGTCGGTAAACAAGTCCTTGTATGTGTCACGCAGCAGGTTCTTCTGCACCTTGCCCATTGTGTTGCGGGGCAATTCGTCCAGCAGGATCAGTTTGCGCGGGTGCTTGAACCGGGCGAGATCCGACTGAACCGTCTGCATGATCTGCTCCAGATCGGGGGTCTCTCCATTTGCAGGCACAAGAATACCCAGAACGGTTTCTCCGAAATCAGGGTGTGGAACGCCAATCACTGCGCTCTCAAGCACTCCGGGCTGATCATCCAGCAGCAATTCGATTTCCTTGGGGTAGATGTTGTATCCGCCTGAGATGATCAGGTCTTTGCCGCGACCGACGATGTGGACGTACCCATCTTTATCAACCCGCCCAAGATCTCCGGTGATGAAAAAACCGTTTTCGCGCAATTCGGCAGCAGTCTTTTCTGGCATCTGCCAGTAACCCTTGAACACGTTTGGACCGCGCACCTCGATCATGCCGATTTCACCCTGAGGCAAGGTTTCACCAGTTTCTGGATCGGTAACCTTCAATTCAACATCGGGTAGTGGAAATCCAACCGTTCCAGCGCGTCGCTCGCCGTCATAGGGGTTGGAGGTGTTCATATTGGTTTCAGTCATGCCATAGCGTTCAAGAATGCGATGACCAGTGCGCGCCTCAAATTGTTCATGCGTTTCAGCAAGCAGAGGTGCAGATCCCGAAATGAAAAGCCGCATATGCTGAGCGAGTTCCTTGGTGAAACGGTCGTCCCCCAACAATCGGGTGTAAAATGTCGGAACGCCCATCATCGATGTGGCCTGCGGCATCAAGCGCAGGATGTCTTCCAGATCGAATTTTGGCAGAAAGATCATCGACCCGCCCGAGGCCAGTACAACATTTGTTGCAACAAACAGCCCATGAGTGTGAAAGATCGGCAGGGCATGCAGAAGAGCGTCACCGCTGGTGAACCGCCATTCACGGACCAGCATCTCAGCATTGGACAAAAGATTGGCCTGGGTCAGCATCGCACCCTTGGACCGGCCAGTAGTGCCCGAGGTGTAAAGGAACGCAGCCAGATCATCCTCGGTGCGGCTCACCGGCTCGAAAGCTGGCAACATTCCTAACGCACGCCGCGTCAGGCTACCCGAGCCATCTGCATTCAGCGTCTCTATCTTGGCATTTTGCGCCTGAGCGATTGGTGTCAGTTCTGCTTCGTTGGTTGAATCGCAGACAACCAGAGACGCACCGCTATTCTCAATGAAGTAAGTCAGCTCATGTGTCGTGTAGGCGGTGTTGAGTGGCAGAAAGATAAGACCCGCCTGCGCACAGGCTGCATAGAGCGCAAGGGTTTCAGGGGACTTTTCTACCTGAACCGCAACCCGGTCACCCGGCTCTAACTGCATCCCGACCAGCGCATTTGCAATGCGGGCTGTCATGTCCAGAAAATCTGAATGGGTCAGCGTCCGCCCATCGAGCAAATGCAGAAATGGAGTTTTTTTACCCGCGTGGATGCCAAACAGACGATCATAAAGCGGGTTACCCATTTTGATTTTCCTTCCAGTTCGATCCACCCGGAATCTGTATCGGAATTTCAGGGTGGTAAAGAGCAAAGGATCAGATAAAGCGCGAAATCAAATTTGGGTGGTCATGCGGTAGCCTGCTGCAAAATAGAGTTTGGCAAAGGTAACCGGCTGGCCCTGCAGCCAGGTGATACGTTCGGCGGTAAAGACCGGCTCGCCCTCCGGTACGTCCAAAAATCCGGCCACAGTTGAATCCGCACGGCTGGCCATGAATGTCAGCTCGACATTGGTGAATGGCACAGTCTGCACCAGCCAGTCATTCGGTCCGGTTTCGGTGAAATCGGCCTGTTCAACTTTGGGGACACTTTCAATCACGATCCAACGATCTTCGTACTGAAATGGTGTGTTGCCGGAATAGTGCATGCAGCGTACGTGCAAGACACGAGGATCAGCATTCAGCGCCAGCCGGGCGCTCAACCATTCCGGAGCGGGGATGGTTTCAGAGGAAACCAGGGCATATCTGTAAGTGCCCCCCAGTGCTTCGACCTCATCCCGAACCAGCGGAATTGTAAACCTCGCCTGCCGTTGCGGTGCGGCAAGAACTCGGGTCCCTGCCTTGCGGCGGCGTTCAAGAAATCCTTCGTCGGCCAGCTCCCGCAATGCGCGGTTCACAGTTGTCCGGGTGCAGGAAAACTCGACCGCAAGCTCCTGCTCATTCGGTAGCAGGGTCTCGGGACGCCACTCTCCGGACCGAATGCGATCCAGCACGGTCTGCTTTATGTCTTTGTAGCTGGTGTTTTCGCTCGGTTGGGTCATTGTGGCTCTGAAGTTGGGAGTTTGATGTCTATGCGCTGGCCAAGAGTTGGGCAACGGCCGCACGATAGGCAGGCAAGATCGCATCCCGCGCAACATGCCGCCCGTCGCGCACCATGTGACGGCCTGCCGACCACAGATCGGTCACTGTACCGTCGGGTGCCGCAAAACACAGCCCGTCCAGTAACTGAACGTCCTTCAACGTACAAAGCGTCGGGTGGGTGCGGTCGATAGCGACAAGATCAGCAAGTTTGCCAACGGCGATTTCCCCGGCGTCGCGGCCCAGCGCTTGCGCACCACCACGGGCAGCGCCGGTATAGAGTGTGTGTCCAACCGAGCCTTCGCCATGGGCCAGAACAGTGCGTGCTTTGTCACGCAGTCGCTGAGAGTATTCGAGCGTCCGCAATTCTTCAGGCAGTGAAATGCGAACATTAGAGTCTGATCCTACGCCGAATGCTCCGTCGGCTTCGACATAGACAGCGCCGTTAAAGATACCATCGCCAAGATTTGCTTCGGTGATCGGACAAAGCCCTGCGACTGCGCCGGATCGTGCCATTGCTTTGGTTTCAACGTCAGTCATGTGGGTCGCGTGGATCAGGCACCATCGGTTGTTCACGTCTGCATTATCCAACAGCCAGGCAACCGGGCGCTGACCCAGGGCGGCCTCGACATCTGCAACCTCTTTAACCTGTTCGGATATATGGATGTGGACGGGCCCTGAAGGAACATTAGCCAACAGTGTCTTGAGATCGGCGGGCGAAGTCGCTCGTAAGGAATGCGGCGCTACCCCCACAACAGAGTCGAATTTCGCGTGTCGTTGCGTGCTCCGGCATTCCTCTTGCAGAGCCAGATACTGGTCGACATCATTACCAAACCGCAACTGCCCGCCCACCAGAGGCTCCTGCGAAACACCCCCGTATGTATAGAGAACAGGCAGGTGGGTCAGGCCGATCCCTGTCTGATCTGCTGCTGCAAAGATGCGTTGGCTCAGTTCGGACAGCCGCGCATACGGCTGGCCGCCGGGCTGGTGGTGGACATAATGAAACTCACCAACCGAGGCATAGCCCGCTTCCTGCATTTCCATGAACACCAGGGCTGCTATCGCCTCGACCTGTTCAGGCGTCAGCCGATCCAGAAAGCGATACATCAAGGTGCGCCAGGTCCAGAAGCTTTCTTTCCCGGCAGCCCGCACCTCGGTCATGCCTGCCATGGCGCGTTGAAAAGCATGGCTGTGCAGGTTTCCAAGCGCTGGCAATAGCACGTCTGTAGCTGTGTCTTCGGGCTGTTTGGCTACACCAGTTTCGATCCGGGAAATTCGGCCATCTTCGATTTCCAAACGCATATCCTGTACCCACTCAGACCCTAATAAGGCTGTTTTGGCATGAACTGTCATAGCGCTTCCATTTTGTGTAGACTTTAAGTTTTTACCCGTATACGAAAAATCCTGACGCAGGGGGAGCCCAAAAGATTCGCCATGACAAAAAAAGTTGTATTTCGCGCCGACCGCATCGCGACGATGGTCGAAGGTGATGCGCCATATGGTCTGATCGAGAACGCTGCGATTGCCTTGGACGCTGGAACTATTGAGTGGGTAGGTAAGCAGCGGGATCTGCCGGCCAGGTTTGCGGATTGGGAAGTTGACGACTTTGGAGGCCGCCTGATCACGCCGGCGCTAATTGATGCGCACACGCATGTGGTTTTTGGCGGCAATCGCGCAGCCGAGTTTGAGATGCGCCTGAACGGCGCCACGTATGAAGAGGTGGCCCGGGCAGGGGGCGGTATAATCTCGACTGTCAGTGCCACGCGTGAGGCCAGCGAGAATGAACTGCTGGACAGCGCCCTGCCGCGTGTGGATGCGCTACTTGCCGAAGGCGTCAGCTGTATAGAAGTCAAGTCAGGCTATGGCCTCGATGTAGAGACTGAATTGCGCATGTTGCGGTCAGCACGTCGTATTCAGCAGCATCGCCCGGTTCGGATCAAAACCAGTTTTCTGGGCGCACACGCGGTGCCGCCTGAATTCAAAGACCGCGCGGATGCATACATCGATGAAATCTGCATTCCGACCCTGCGCGCAGCTCACGCAGAGGGACTGGTTGATGCGGTTGACGGGTTTTGTGAGGGTATCGCCTTTAACACCGCTCAAATCGCACGTGTCTTTGATGTGGCCAGGGAGCTGCGTTTGCCAGTCAAGCTACATGCGGAGCAGTTGTCCAATCTGGGTGGGGCAAAACTAGCGGCATCATACGGCGCGCTTTCCGCCGATCATGTCGAGTATCTCGATGCCGAGGGCGTAGCGGCAATGTCTAACGCGGGAACAATCGCGGTTCTGCTGCCAGGAGCTTTCTATACTCTGCACGAAACCCAGATGCCCCCGGTGGAATTGTTGCGTGAGCAGAATGTACCTATTGCGCTGGCAACGGATTGTAATCCCGGATCATCGCCGCTGACATCATTGCTGCTGACGATGAACATGGGATGTACCCTGTTCCGTTTGACACCCGAGGAAGCGCTTGCTGGTGCAACCAGAAACGCCGCCAAGGCGCTGGGGCTGAACGACACGGGTGTGGCAGCCGCAGGGATGCGCGCAGATCTGGCGGTCTGGGATGTCGCCCATCCCGCCGAGCTCTCATATCGCATCGGCTATAACCCCCTGCACAAACGCATTTTCGGAGGCATTTAATGAGGTCCATCTCTCTTGTTCCGGGTCAGGTTTCTCTGACGCAACTGGAGGATATCTATAGGAACGAAGCGGCAATCACGCTGGATGTATCATGCCGTCCTAAGGTTGATATGGCCGCGGCACGTATCGCACAGGCTGCCTCAGGTGCTGATCCGGTTTATGGCGTGAACACGGGATTTGGTAAGCTGGCCAGTCACAAGATTGCAGCCGAAGATACCTCAACCCTCCAGCGAAATCTCATTCTCAGCCATTGCTGCGGCGTTGGTGAGGCCGTTCCTCGCCGATTGGCGCGCCTGATGATGTCACTCAAGTTGCTATCCTTTGGTCGCGGTGCATCAGGTGTTCGGTGGGAGTTGGTTGAGCTTTTACAGAATATGTTGGCACGTGGTGTGACGCCGGTGATCCCTGCGCAAGGATCTGTTGGCGCATCAGGGGATCTGGCACCACTGGCGCATATGACGGCAGTTGTTATCGGCGAGGGCGAAGCCGAAGTGAATGGAGCCATCCTTTCCGGTGCTGAAGCGCTGAAAACTGCTGGATTAGAGCCTATTCAACTGGGCCCGAAAGAAGGCCTAGCCTTCATCAATGGAACGCAATTTTCCACGGCTTACGCCCTGGCAGGCTTGTTTGACGCTTGGCAGGCAGCACAAAACGCTTTGGTGGTTTCTGCGGCATCAACAGATGCAATCATGGGTTCAACGGCACCTTTGCAGCCCGAGATACATGCCTTGCGTGGCCATCGCGGTCAGATCGAGGCTGCAGGCGCGATGCGCGCAACACTGGAGGGGTCTGAAATCCGAGAAAGCCATAGGGACGGGGACACGCGCGTTCAGGACCCCTATTGCATTCGCTGCCAGCCTCAGGTCACCGGTGCCGCGATGGATGTGATCCGTCAGGCAGCGGAGACTCTGGTGATCGAGGCAAACGCCGCGACCGACAATCCGCTGGTCCTGACAGACCCGGATGCCATTGTATCGGGCGGTAACTTCCATGCTGAACCAGTGGGCTTTGCAGCCGACATGATCGCGCTGGCCCTGTCCGAGATCGGTGCCATCGCTCAGCGGCGTATTGCATTGATGGTCGACCCGGCGCTCAGCTTTGATCTGCCACCGTTCCTGACGCCCGAGCCAGGATTGAACTCAGGTCTGATGATTGCCGAAGTGACAACCGCAGCCCTGATGAGTGAGAACAAGCATCTTGCCAACCCTTGCGTCACCGACAGCACACCGACATCCGCCAATCAGGAAGATCACGTGTCCATGGCAGCCCACGGTGCGCGGCGTTTGGTGCGGATGACGAACAACCTGAACTATATTCTTGGCATCGAGCTTCTCTGTGCTGCCCAAGGGGTCGAGTTCCGCGCACCACTGACAACCAGCGCACCACTGCAACGTGTCATTGCACGTCTCCGCAAAGATGTTCCGTCATTGAAAGATGACCGTTATCTCGCGCCCGAACTGGAAACCGCCAAGCACCTGGTCGCCGAGGGCGCAATTCTTAAAGCGGTTGATGTCCAGATGCCGGAGCTCTCATGATGCAGGTGTTCAGCGTTGATCGCGGAGATGGTCCGATCGTTCTGGGTCAACCGCACGGCGGCACACATGTACCTGAACCAGTCGCAGAACGTCTAAACGACAACGGGAGTGGGCTGGCGGATACCGATTGGCATATAAACAGGCTCTATAACGGGCTATTGAGCGATGCGACGGTCGTACAATCACATATCCACCGTTATGTTATCGACGCTAACCGGGATCCCTCAGGTGTTTCCCTGTACCCTGGGCAGAACACGACAACATTGGTGCCCTTAACGGATTTCGACGGAAAACCGATCTGGGTTGATGGGCAGGAACCTTCCACGGACGAAGTCGAAGATCGGCGTCAGAAATACCATGCACCCTATCACGCAGCGCTTGAGCAGGAGCTTGAGCGGGCGCGGGCTAAACATGGTGTTGCGATCTTGTTTGATTGCCATTCGATCCGCTCTCTGATTCCGTTTCTGTTTGACGGAGAGCTACCGGTATTCAACACCGGCACCAACAACGGTGCGACCTGCGATGCTGCTGTCGAATATGCGGTACATGAAACTGCGGCAAACGCGACCGGGTTCACATCGGTGCTGAATGGTCGCTTTAAGGGTGGATGGACAACCCGCCATTATGGCTGTCCCGATGAGGGGTTCCACGCGATTCAAATGGAATTGTCGCAGCGTGCCTACATGACTGAGGCCACGCCATGGAACTATCGCGACGACCGCGCCGACATCCTCCGCCCACACCTAAAAAATATGCTTGAACGCCTTCGCGACCTCGCCCTGTCGGGCGCATTGACCGAAAAAGGAGCCCTGAAATGAGCGACCCGCGCAAGAACACCCGTGATATCTTCCCGCCCACCGGAACCGAGCTGAATGCCAAAAGCTGGCTGACCGAGGCGCCCTTGCGGATGATGATGAACAACCTGCACCCGGACGTGGCCGAGAACCCCCATGAGCTGGTGGTCTATGGCGGTATCGGGCGTGCGGCGCGGACGTGGAAGGATTTCGATACTATTGTTGCTGGTTTGAAGGATCTGGAGGAGGACGAGACCCTTATCGTTCAGTCCGGAAAACCTGTCGCAATTGTTCGCACACACAAGGATGCGCCGCGTGTTCTGATTGCCAACTCGAACCTTGTGCCGCACTGGGCAACCTGGGATCACTTCAACGAACTCGATAAGAAGGGTCTGATGATGTACGGCCAGATGACGGCCGGTTCGTGGATCTATATCGGCACCCAAGGCATCGTTCAGGGTACCTATGAGACCTTTGCCGAGGCCGGACGTCAGCACTATGGCGGCGATCTGACCGGTAAATGGATTCTGACCGGAGGACTGGGCGGTATGGGCGGTGCGCAACCGCTGGCGGCCGTGTTTGCCGGGGCCTGTTGTCTGGCCGTTGAATGCAACCCGGACAGCATCGATTTCCGTCTGCGCACAAAGTACCTCGACGAAAAGGCGGAAACGCTGGATGAGGCGCTTGAGATGATCGATCGCTGGACCAAAGCGGGCGAGGCGAAGTCGGTCGGTCTCTTGGGCAACGCGGCAGAAGTATTCCCCGAGATATACCGCCGGATGGCAGCCGGTGGCATGCGTCCGGATATCGTCACGGATCAGACCAGTGCGCATGACCCGATCAACGGCTATCTTCCGTTGGGTTGGACCATGGGCGAGTGGCGCGAAAAACGTGAAACAGACCCTAAATCGGTGGAAAAGGCCGCCCGCGCCTCGATGAAGCAGCATGTTACGGCGATGGTGGATTTCTGGAATGCGGGCGTTCCGACGCTGGATTACGGCAACAACATCCGGCAGGTGGCGCAGGATGAAGGGCTTGAGAACGCGTTTGCTTTCCCTGGTTTTGTACCCGCTTATATCCGCCCGCTTTTCTGCAAGGGCATCGGCCCGTTTCGCTGGTGCGCCCTGTCGGGTGATCCTGAGGACATCTACAAGACAGACGCCAAGATGAAGGAACTGTTCCCTGAAAATGAGCACCTGCATCGCTGGATCGACATGGCGCAGGAACGGATCGCGTTTCAGGGTCTGCCCGCACGAATCTGCTGGATCGGGCTTGGTGATCGGCATCGCGCTGGGCTGGCCTTTAACGAAATGGTTGCCAATGGCGAGTTGAAAGCGCCGGTTGTGATCGGTCGCGACCATTTGGATTCGGGGTCGGTTGCAAGCCCTAACCGAGAGACTGAGGCGATGCTGGACGGCTCGGACGCTGTGAGCGATTGGCCTTTGTTGAATGCCCTGATCAACACGGCCAGTGGTGCAACTTGGGTCTCCCTGCACCATGGCGGTGGTGTTGGAATGGGCTTTAGCCAACACGCAGGCGTTGTAATCTGTGCCGATGGAACCGAGGATGCCGCGCGGCGACTGGAGCGGGTTCTTTGGAACGATCCGGCCTCGGGTGTCTGGCGCCATGCGGATGCCGGGTATGACATCGCCAAGGATTGCGCGCGTGATCATGGGCTTCGTCTCCCTAGTATTTTGGGCTAGTTCGAAACTGTCTCTGGCGAAAATGCTGCACCTGCGATATGCGCAGGTGAGCTTGCCGGAGATCGAACATGTACGTTGCCACCCTGTTGACTAACCCCAACGCGCCGACGCTGGAGTTGTCGCTGGTCGAGTCATTGCGGAATGCATGGGGTGGCGGCGAGATCGTTTGGCTGAGCCCGGACGAAGCAGTGGAATTTTCACTGGCCGAGATGCCGGGCAATAGATGGGATGTCTGGGCGGATCTGCAGCAGATGAGCGTGGATCTGGTTGTCCAATTGGCCGAGGGGCGTCGCAAAAAGATGCTGCTGGCCGATATGGACAGCACCATGATTCAGCAGGAATGCATTGATGAACTGGCCGATGAGGCTGGTGTTGGCGACCGCGTCAAAGACATCACTGCCCGCGCGATGAATGGCGAGCTGGATTTCGAAGGCGCGCTGATCGAGCGGGTTGGCTTGCTTGGCGGCCTGGACGAGAGCGTTATCGACAAAGTGTTGAACGAACGGATCACCCTGATGCCCGGTGGCAAGGAACTGGTCGCCACAATGCGCAAGGCCGATGGCTATGCCGCGCTGGTTTCGGGTGGCTTTACCGCGTTCACGGCTCGGGTGGCAGAGTTGCTGGGGTTCGATGAAAACCGGGCAAATACCCTACTGGCTGAAAACGGCAGGCTGAACGGAGATGTTCAGCGCCCAATTTTGGGCCGGCAGGCCAAGATCGAAGCGTTGGAGCAGATCACAGAACGGCTGGGAATTTCTGAATCGGATGTGATTGCCGTGGGTGACGGGGCAAATGATCTGGGCATGTTGGGCCGTGCTGGCACAGGCGTGGCTTTGCACGCGAAACCTTCGGTGGCCGAGCAATGCGATGTGCGGATCAATCACGGTGACCTGACAGCACTGCTTTATCTTCAAGGCTATGCCCGAACCGAGTTTGCTGGCATCTGATCGGTTCGCGCCTTTCCTTAATTTAACATTTGTGTTAATAAGTGGTCATGAACACTCTTCTGGCCGCTTTTTCGGCATTATCCGATTCGACCCGCTTTTCGATTGTCGAGCAACTGATGGAGCAGGGTGAACTGCCCGCAGGCGACCTGATCGAAGGCAAGGGCATGTCCGGCGCTGCCATTTCGCGCCACCTAAAGGTATTGCGTGAGGCTGGCCTGATTCAGCAACAGGTCCGGGGTACGCAAAGAATATACTCGATACAGCCAGAAGGCCTGCGCGCGATTGCCGAATGGACCATTTCGAAACGCCAGTTCTGGGAGGCGAGCCTCGACCGGCTGGGTGACATTCTGGAAAAGGAGAATTCATGGCCGACCTGAGACTGGAGCGGGAATTCTCCGCCAGCCCCGAGACGCTCTTTTCATGGATCAGCGACGGGGCAAAGTTGTTGCAGTGGTGGGGGCCGGAAGGGCTCCATGTTCCTGAACACGATCTGGACTTTTCACGACTAGGGCCTTGGTACTCGGTCATGGTGAATGATGAGGGTCAGCGATACAAAGTATCCGGTCACGTCACTCACATCGATCCACCCAAATCCGTTGGCTTTACATGGGCCTGGCATGACGATCAGGACCAGCGGGGGGCCGAAAGTCACGTGACATTCTCGGTCGAAGCGACCCCGGGCGGCGCGCGCCTGATCCTGGACCATCGTGAACTCGCCGACCAGGAAGCCGCTGCCAATCATGAGATGGGCTGGACCTCGTCATTGCGCAAATTGCAGGGACATCTTTCATAAGCTTTTCATTGGGAGGACTGACTATGCCACAATTTCTGTTCGTTTATCACGGTGGAACTACACCAACAGATCCCGCCGAAGTCGAAGCGACCATGGCTGCCTGGGGCGCATGGTTTCAAGGAATGGGAGAGGCACTGGAGATACCCGGCAATCCCGTTGGGCAATCCTATACAGTCAGCTCGTCGGGTGTCGCCGATAATGGCGGCGCAAATCCGGCCTCGGGCTTTACGGTTGTAAAAGCCGACAGCATCGACGCCGCAACCGAAATGGCCAAGGGCTGCCCGATGGTGGTCAACGGGTCAGGCTCGGTCGAAGTTGCAGAGGTCCACGAGATCGAGATGTGACGCCCTTAACCGGGAAAGCCCGGCGCCGGTCGGATCACACCGCATTCCAGTCCCCGACGGCTGTATTGCGTAGCATTCAGGAACTTGCGGGTGGCCGGGTGATCGGCCTCCAGCACGCCGAGGCTTACCAATAGGGCGGCAATGGCGCATTCGCTGGCGCGCGTGGTCCCGTCGGTGACCTTGAGTGCTATGCCCATTCGTTTTTCGGGGATGATGGCAACAAAGACGGCCTCGGCTCCGGTCTTAATTGCAACCCGACCGTCCATGGCCCGCATCAGTTCGGTGCATGCGCGGGTTTCACCCGCGACCAGTTCTGGATGCTTCATCATGGCTGCGGTCAGTTGTTGGGCCGCGTCACTGGCCCGATCCGAGCGATCAGCGGCTGAGGCGAACCAGGCCATGGAACGTGCCAGCCCAACAAGCGATGTCGCAAAGTTTGGGGCAGAGCAGCCATCAATTCCGTAGCAAGGGCTGGTTTCACCAGTAGTTTCTTCAATAGCGGACAGGCAGGCCTGCTGAACCGGATGATCGATTTCCAGATATTCCGGTCCTGCACCCATGTGCTGTGCGACCGTCAGAAACCCGCAGTGCTTGCCCGAGCAATTGTTGTGGATTTGGCAAGGTGTGTCATCCGCCAGAATCAAACCGTCGCGAGCGGCCATATCCTGCGGTTCTTGTGGGCCGCAGCGTAGATCAGGCTCGGACAGACCGAGGTGATCCAGCCAAGCAGTAACCCGATCAGTATGAATGTGCGCGCCGCTATGAGAGGCACAGGCAAGCGCCAGATGTTCGGAAGTCAAACCGAACTTGGCTGCGGCACCTGAGGTGATCAGAGGCAAGGCCTGTATCATCTTTGCGGAAGAGCGGGGGTAAATGACGGCCTCAGGATCACCCCAACTTTGGACGATCTGGCCAGTGTCATCACAGATCACTGCATGCCCAAGATGCAGGCTCTCGAGCAGCGGTCCACGCCACAGTTCTGTCATTGGTATGGGCTGCGTCATCTGGACCTCCGATTTTATGCGCAAAATTCTGCCAATCGCCCTTTCGCCTGTGGCGAAACCTGCGTTAGTGTGTGTATGTCGGCAATCATCGGGATGCGCAATGTTCATAGACGAACCAGGCAGGGTTCGCGGGCATCCTTGATGACTATGAGGTATGGGTCGAGCTAGGAGGCTGGACAAATGGGATCAAAGCTCGTCCGCGTGATCGCGGGCCTGTGCGTGGCAGGGATGGCCACTTCTGCAATCGCTCAACAGGCGACAAGCACCAACCGGGTTGCGGCAAAGACCGACTGGAGCGTCTTTGTCGAAGATGATCCCACCGAATGCTGGAGTGTATCTGCGCCGAAGGAAACCGTGAACACGCGCGGTGGCCGAGTTGTTTCGGTGCGTCGCAGCGATATCCTGCTGTTCGTCTTTTATCGCCCGAATGCTGAGGTCAAAGGTCAGATCACCTTTACTGGAGGTTACCCGTTTGCTTCTGGCTCGACGGTAAACCTTGCGGTTGACGGCAATGAGTTCGAGCTGTTCACCGAAGGCGAATGGGCGTGGCCTGCAACGGCAGCCGACGACGCCAAGATCGTGACCGCTATGAAGCGGGGCAGCGAGGCGGTTCTGACCGCGCGATCCGAACGTGGGACGCAGACGAAAGACACATTCTCGCTGCTGGGCTTTACCGCAGCGATCGAAGATGCCGAAAAGCGCTGCACAAATTAATCAGCTATCAGTTCTTGATGTGACCCCGCCTGCCGGCGGGGTTTTTTGTTTTCTGCGACAAAAAGAAAAGCAATCCTGTTAACGCAACGTCCAGCCATCGACTTGATCCGTATCAAGGCTTTCCTCTGCTGCATTTGAACTAATCAGTTCAGGTGCAACTAGGAGCCAACCTCATGATACACAAATCTCTTGTCGCATTACTGATGATCTCAGCCGCAGTTCTGAGCGCGTGCGAAAACACCAGTGACACTTATCCGGTGTCTGGCGAACAATGTGGACCGGAAGACCCGGTTAAAAAGCTGGATGCCGCGGACTGTTACATTCCCCCTGCAGTTAACTAATAACCTGGTCGCGGTTGGGTTAAGCCACCGCGACCAAACCATTTGGGCCTGCCTTTGTTACCGTGTTAAGTTAGCGGTGTTTGTTCCTTTGCGTTCCGGAGGTGGGTTCATGCGTTGGTTACTGGCGTTTCTCTTCATTCCATTCACCGTGATGGCAGATCCGGCATTGGAGTGTTCCGATGCCAGTTCTCAGGTCGAGATCGGGTCTTGCGTGGCTAAGATGGAAGAACGAGTGAATGTAGCGATCGAAACCAGCTACTCTTTCGCTGTCGAAGCCGCAAAAGAGTTGGATGATGTGACTGGGCGGGTCGAGGCTGTGCCCGCGCTGGAGGCATCGCAAAGTGCGTGGGTGGCCTTTCGGGATGCGCAATGTGATGCGGTGGGCGCATCGTACGGAGGTGGCTCTGGTACCGGGATCGCCATAACCTCGTGTCGTGTCGACCTGGGCCGGACGCGTGTGGACGAGTTGCTGCGCTTTGCAAATTGATTTGCACGATTTCTTTTGATCTTGGCGTACATTCCTATATAGAGGCGCATCCCAAGCCAGAATCCTTCAGGTCTCGCCATGTCTGCCAACGCGCCGATCACTCAAGATGTCATGACAATCCCCCGCAAATTGCCGGAGGGAAAGATCAACCTCGTCGGGCTGACGCGTGATCAATTGCGCGAGACCCTTATCGAACATGGCACACCGGAAAAGCAGGCCAAGATGCGTACGGGTCAGATCTGGCAATGGATCTATCAGTGGGGCGTGCGCGACTTCGCCGACATGACCAATCTGGCCAAAGCCTATCGTGCGCAGTTGGCCGAGCATTTCGTCATCGAAATTCCCGAGGTTGTGACGCGTCAGGTGTCCGAAGACGGCACTCGCAAATATCTTTGCCGGATTGCAGGCGGCCATGAGGTCGAGGTGGTTTACATCCCCGAAGAAGACCGCGGGACTTTGTGTATTTCGTCTCAGGTAGGCTGCACACTGACCTGTTCCTTCTGTCACACAGGTACCCAGAAGCTGGTGCGCAATCTGACGGCTGCTGAAATCGTTGGTCAGGTGATGATGGCTCGCGACGATCTTGAGGAATGGCCGACCCCTGGCGCGCCCAAAGACGAAACGCGCCTGTTGTCGAACATTGTCCTGATGGGCATGGGCGAGCCGCTCTATAACTTCGACAACGTCCGCGATGCGATGAAGATTGCCATGGATCCCGAAGGGATTTCCCTGTCACGCCGTCGTATCACACTGTCGACTTCGGGCGTGGTGCCAGAAATCGCACGGACTGCCGAAGAAATCGGGTGTCTGCTTGCGATCTCTTTCCACGCGACCACGGATGAAACGCGCGATGTGCTGGTGCCGATCAACAAGCGCTGGAACATCGAGGAACTGTTGGCGGCGCTGTCCAGCTATCCGAACGCATCGAATTCGGAACGGATTACCTTTGAATACGTCATGCTGGATGGTGTGAATGATAGTGACGAGGATGCACATCGCCTTATCGATCACATCAAGCGCCATAACATCCCGGCCAAGATCAACCTGATCCCATTCAACGAATGGCCTGGTGCGCCGTATAAACGTAGCTCGAACAACCGTATTCGGGCTTTTGCGAACATCATCTATCAGGCAGGATATGCCTCACCCATTCGCAAGACGCGTGGCGAAGATATCATGGCAGCCTGCGGTCAGTTGAAATCGGCCACTGAACGCGCCCGAAAGTCGCGCAAGCAGATTGAAGCCGAGGCCGGGCTGAATAGCTAAGGCACTCGTTCAGCCAGCAATAGCGAAGCTAATTTTAATATTTCAGAGCCTGATTTTGCATTCAAATTCTGGTATATTTAACCCGTTCTGACCAAGGATGGATCGCTTTCACCTTTGCGCACAAGGTGGTGAGGTGACTGGGGTGGTCATGGCAAGTTATTTTAGGGCCGCTATCATTTGTACAAGAGCTGGCAGGCGGCATTAAGGCGAACTGTTCATACAGGTAGGCCAAAAATGATTGTAATCAGTAAGAAAGTTCTAAGAAACGCGGCGATGTTGCTTTGTTTCGCGGTCTTAATGACCGGTGCCGCAATGGCGAATGATGAGGATGCACATCTTGCCATCGAAAACCCCGCAGATTTGAGCAAAGAGGACGCAGAGGCGTATTATCGGTCGCTGACCAAGCGGATGGAGCGCGGCTATGCCGCTGCACAGCTGGACATACTTCTCAATTACCAGAATTGGCCGTTGTTCAATGATGCGCCATATATCTCGGCCACTCATGGGCAGCGATATGTGAACAGCTATGCCAATCGCATGGCCCATAATTACGGTACGCTGCAGGAAGGTGAAGAACTGCCGATGGGATCGGTTCTTGCAAAAGACAGCATGACCGTGACCGATGAGGGCAACGTCCACCCAGGCGCGCTGTTCGTGATGGAGAAGCTGCCCAAAGGGGCCAGCCCTGCAACCGCCGACTGGCGCTATATCATGGTGATGCCGGACGGGTCACTGTTTGGTGACACGATGGGAGACCGCTCCGCCGCTGTTGCCTATTGTCACGAATGCCATGCGACCGTTGCCGACCGCGACTACACGTTTTTTGTGCCCGAAGAGTATCGCGTCGGTAACTGACCGCCTTAGTTCACATTGTCCGGGAGCTTCAACGCCGTCGCTTCGCTGCGGCTGAGTTGCTCACCTTGTTTACGCTTGGACAACACTTCGCGGGCCAAGGCGTATTTTTCGTCCTGCCAGAAGATCAGGCAGCCATTACAGCCTTTGCCGCAGCAACCCTCGGTGCCGATCCGGTTGGTCTTGAACCGGCGCTCGTTACCGTCCTCACAGATCTTTTCAACCAGTTCGTCGCGGCGGCGGGCATAGGCTTTGGGATTGTCGCGACCTGATGTCTCCAGCCCCTGCACCAGTTTATCGAACCGTATTCGGCTCCAATGTTCATCGGTCAGGGCACGTTCCTTGCGCAGAACGGAATAGGTCGGGAAACGGGCGCGCAAGTCATCGATATTTTCATGATCGAAAAGGGTGAAAGGCATGCGGATTACGGTTTTCGTGCTGCCATGCACAACATCCAGACGTGCGCCGTCGGATACGCGTTCGAAATCGTAGACCCGCAGCAGAACCGTTTCGCGCGAGATCGGCGAGACGAAATCCAGAACGTCACCCGGTTCCAGCTTGTTCTTCACCTCGACCAGAAATGCATCCTCGGTGACCTCAGTGACGATCCCGGCATATTCCCACTGCGCGATGGATGCCGTGTGTTCGTAATCGTGCGCATAGTTGGTCAGACGGCCCTCATGGAAAGCCAGCGTATAGCCGCGGTTCCCGACGGTTTCGAGCTCGCGCATATAGGGTTTTGGATCCCAGTGATCGGGGTCCGCATTATAGTCATCAATGGCCATACGATAGGCACGTGCAACGATGGCGGCGTAGTATTCCGATTTTCCGCGCCCTTCGACCTTTAGGCTGTCGACGCCGATCTTCAGATACTCATCCAGTTTGGGCATGATGCACAGATCGCGTGAGTTAAGGATGTACGAGCCACGATCATCCTCTTCGATGGGCATCAGATCGCCCGGGCGGCAGCCTTCTTCCAGCAGGAACTCGAACAGGTCGGCGTTTTCTTCGGTGATGCGGAGTTCCTGATGCGTGCCGTCCTTGAGGCGTAACTTCAGGCCATAGTTCCAGCGGCAGGAATTGGCACAATTGCCTTGGTTCGCGCCGCGCTCGGCCATGAAATTCGACAGCAGGCAACGGCCCGAATAGGTCATGCACATGGCACCGTGGACGAATGCCTCTAATTTGATGTCAGGGCATTTCTCTCGAATTTCGACCAGTTCGGGGTAGGACACTTCGCGTGCCAGAACCACAAGCTCGGCCCCCTGATCCTGCCAGAACTTCACCGACAGCCAGGAACAGATGTTGGCTTGGGTCGAGATATGCAGTGGCAGTTCTGGCGCGCGCTCACGCACATATTGGAACACGCCGGGGTCGGCGATGATCAGCCCGTCGGGTTTCACCTTGCGCACGGTGTCAATGTACTCATCCAGCTTCGGGATGTCCTTGTTGTGCGAAAATAGGTTCAGCGTCAGATAGGCGCGACGACCGCGCTGATGGCAGAACTCGACCCCTTCGATCACCTCTTCCAGCGAGAACTCGGATTTCGTGCGCAGCGACATATCAGGCGTGCCGAGATAAACCGCGTCCGCCCCGTAAAGAATGGCGAGTTTCAATTTCCGCAGATTGCCCGCAGGCATCAGCAATTCGGATCTGGATTGGGTCATAGGCGCACCGGGCTCTGGATCGATGGGGCCTTCTAAGGCAGTTTCATCGAGTCCAGAAGAGCAAACCCGCCATGCATCGACAGCTTAGCTGCGACTGAACCGCGCTGTTCCGATCACCTTGATCAGCGTTTCACGAACTGGTTCAGGCTGGGCCTCGACCGCGTTCAACACCTCTCGCAGTTCTGCCCGCAGGCAGTGCATTTGATCAATCAGAGAGATCATCATCGACAGGGCATCCGCCTCCATGTCGTATTGCTCGTGCAACTCGCAGGCCAGTTCCAGCCGGGCAACATCCAAGGTTTGATAGACCAAACCCTGTTCGGACTGCTGTGGTATCACGATCTCGGCGGCAAGATATTCAGACAACCGATCCGAGGTCAGGCGGGTAATCGTCGTGATAAGCTCGTCTTCTGTCAGGTAGCGGGTCATGACGGCATTCCTTTGCGCGGATCATAGCTGTGGGTTTCGCGCCATGTCTCCATGAATTGCTTCAATTCATCGTCGATTTGGTCCGGTATCGTGATTGTAAGCTCAATCAGTTGATCCCCACGATCAGACGATCCCCGTTTTTTGACACCCTTGCCGCGCAGGCGAAGAGTCTTGCCGCTGCTGGTACCGGCAGGAACACTGACATTCACGCCACCGTCAATTGTGGGCGCAGGAACTTTGCCACCCAGAACAGCCTCATCAATCGTGATAGGCAGGGAAATGTGAATGTCGTCGCCTTTGCGTTCAAAAACCGGATGATCGGCGACCGAGATTGTGACCAACGCATCACCGGGTGGCCCTTCACCATATCCCGGTGCGCCCTTGCCGCGCAGGCGAATGGTCTGGCCATCGGTGATCCCGGCAGGGATTTTCACCTCGATCCGATCACCATCTGGCAATGTCAGCTTTTGGCTGGCGCCGAAAACCGCGTCCAGAAAACTGATCTGAAGGGAATAATTGAGATTGTGGCCCGGGGCATGAAATTCGTGCGTGCGCTGCTGGCCGAAACCGCCTTGGCCTCGGTTACGCATAAACTCGGCAAATATGTCGGACATGTCGTCCGGATCGCCATAAGTCGCGCCCGAGCGATAGGGGTTGCCCGCCGCCTCGGAGTATTCACGATAGTAGTGTTGCTGCGGGCGCTCCTGACCTGAGGCGTCGATCTCGCCATTGTCGTAGCGGGCGCGGGTTTCAGGATCCTTGAGCAAATCATAGGCGGCCGCTGCCGCTTTGAATTTTGCCTCGGCCTCGGCGTCACCGGGTTTGAGGTCGGGATGGCACTCTTTTGCAATGCGCCGATAGGCTTTCTTGATTTCGGCGTCGCTGGCGTTTTTGGATACACCAAGCACCGAATATGGATCGTCGCTCATCTCACTCTCGCGGGTCGGGGGCAGGTCTGATCTAGATGAATGTGTTCTATCATGCGATTTCAACAGGTCAAAATGAAGAGGCGATTGAATTACCTCGTAAAATTTCGCAATCCTGCTAACATCTGCATGTTTCGAGATGATAACTGACGGAGATCCAAGGATGTCGCGCAGAATTAAGTCCGCTCTGGCCCTGTTGGCCGGGAATGCTGTTGGCCTGTTGCTGGCGATGCTGTTGCTGTCCGGTTTTTCGATCCGGCCCCTGTCGTTCATCGTGGTAGTGCTTGTCTTTACCGTTGTTCAGGTCATTGCAGAGCCGCTGATCCTGAAACTGGGAGAGAAGAAAGCACCAGCGATCAAAGGTGGTATTGCCCTGATCGTGACGTTCGTGGGTCTGCTTGTGACGGATTGGATTACCGCCGGTCTGACGGTTGGTGGCATCTCGAACTTGCTGGCCGCCACATTGCTAGTCTGGCTGGGGGCGTTGATCGCCAGCGTGGTGCTGCCGATCTACGTTTTCAAAGAACTGCGTGAGCCGAAAAAGTAACTAAGCCAAAGTATCGAGGCTGGTCTTCATGGCCTGCCACAGTTCCTCAACCGGTTCGCAGCCTACCGACAAACGGACAAAGGCGGGGTCAACTTCATCGCCCCAGCGCGCGCGACGTTCTGCTGAACTGTGGACACCTCCAAAGGATGTGGCGGGGCGAAGCAGCGGGCAGGTATTGATGAACTGCTCGGCCTTTGCTTCGCTTTCGAGTGTCAGGCTCAGCAGAAATCCAAAGCGTGAGGTTTGCGATTTCGCAAGCGCGTGTGAGGGATCATCCTGCAGTCCCGGGTAGCGGATTTGTTTTACTTCGTCATGTGCGGCAAGCCGTTCAGCCAGCACCTGAGCCGAAGAACACATGCGATCGAACCGCACATCCAGCGTTTCCAATCCGCGGTGCAACAACCAAGCCTCGTGCGGGCCCGGGATCGCACCGGAAACGCGTCGCCATTCCTCGACCCGTTCCATGATCTGGGTGTTTCGACAGGCCACGTGCCCCATTAACAGATCGGAATGCCCGCCCATGGCTTTGGTGTCCGAGGCGACCACGACATCGATACCCAGATCCAGCGGGCGCTGGCCCAGCGGGGTCATGGTCGTGTTATCGGCGATGGTGATCCCGCCGGCAGCACGAACCTCAGCCGCAACTGTTGCAAGATCAATCATATCCAGACCTGGGTTTGAGGGGCTTTCGACAAAGACCACATCAAACCCTTCGAAACCGCCGGTGCTGAATTCGGTTGTTGCGCGTTCCTCGACCGAAACACCTAACCGTGACAAAAACCGATCCGCCAGCAAGCGGGTTACATAATAACCGTCTGAGGGGATCAGAATGCGCGAACCGGCTGTGACGGTGGCAAACAACGCCGCCGAAATCGCACCCATTCCGGACGGGAAAGTCAGGCAGGGTGCGTCTTCCAGATGGGACAGTACGTGTTCCAGATGCACCCATGTAGGGTTATCAACCCGCCCGTAAGTCGCATGTCCATCTGGCGCTCCGGGTAGGTGAAACATGCTGCTTTGCGTCAGCGGCAGGGCCACAGGTTCACCTTTGTCCAGTGCATTGCCGCGCAGGTGGAGCATCTCGCCGGTTTTAGGTGTCTTCATGGTTTAACGTCCCGGAATGACTTCGCGTGGCGGGGCTGGTTCCCAGTTTTCGATAATGTCTACCGCCTCTTGTGCGGTATCGACAAAACGGAACAGGTCGAGATCTTCGTCCGAGATCGTGCCAGCGTCAGCCAGTGCTTCCCAGTTGATTACCTTTTCCCAGAATTCGCGCCCGAACAGCAGGAACGGTACGCGCTCCATGCGACCGGTCTGGATCAGGGTCAGGGATTCAAAAAGCTCATCCATAGTGCCGAAACCACCGGGGAAGATGGTGATGGCGCGCGCGCGCATCAGGAAATGCATCTTGCGGATCGCGAAATAGTGGAAGTTGAAGCTTAGTTCCGGGGTGACATATTCGTTCGGCGCCTGTTCATGCGGCAGAACGATATTCAACCCGATCGAACAGCCACCGGCATCCTGTGCACCACGGTTGCCTGCCTCCATAACGCCGGGTCCACCGCCGGTGACAATCACGTTCTCACGGCATCCGCTTTCATTGGATTTTTCGGTCATCAGCCGGGCGAATTCGCGCGCTTCGTCATAATACGTGGAAAGGCCTGCCAGCGTTTCAGTGCGTGCGGTGTGCTTTTGAGAAGGTTCGGGAATGCGGGCACCACCAAACATGACGATAGTCGAGGTGATCTCGCGCTCGCTCATGATCATTTCGGGTTTCAGCAATTCCAGCTGCAAGCGTACCGGGCGCAGCTCGTCCCGGCACAGAAAATCATCGTCAGCAAAGGCAAGGCGATAGGCAGACGAGCGGGTTTGCGGCGTGTCCGGTACTTCGCTTGCGGTCGAGCGGTCGGTCTGAGCGTCGCGGAAGGGGCTGAGGCGGTCTTCTCTCATTGCTGGGGATCCCTGCTTGCGTGTTTTTAAAACAGCTATAGGGTTCGCGGGCAGAGTGCCAGTCACGGAAAGACGAGAATGGATTGGAAAGCGGAAATTTTGGCGGCGGCAGATCGCATCAATGGCCATGCGCAAATCACGCCGGTTATGCAAAGTCAGTCATTGGGTCTGGATTACCCGATTGAAATGAAGCTGGAGCACATGCAGCACACCGGCAGCTTTAAGGCGCGCGGAGCGTTCAACACATTGTTGAGCCTTGATGTGCCGGCAGCAGGTGTTGTGGCCGCATCCGGCGGCAACCATGGAGCTGCCGCTGCTTATGCCGCGCGGGCGCTCGGCCATCCTGCAAAGATTTTTGTGCCTGAGCTGGCGGGGCCTTCAAAGATCGGGTTGATCGAACGGATCGGTGCAGACCTAAGCGTTGTTTCCGGCGAATATGCCAACGCGCTGACCATGGCGCGCGCGCATGAAGAGGCAAGCGGGGCGATGCAGATTCATGCCTATGATGCACCTGCCACTGTGGCGGGGCAGGGCACCTGTTTTGCCGAGTGGGAGGCACAAGGCCTTCAGGCGGACACAGTGCTGGTCGCTGTCGGTGGCGGCGGGTTGATTGCGGGGGCTTTGGCTTGGTTTCAGGGCGCGCGCAAGATTGTCGCCGTTGAACCGGAAACCTCCTGTGCCCTGAATTCGGCATTGCAAGCCGGCGAGCCCATTGATGTCTCGGTTTCGGGGATCGCGGCGAACGCTTTGGGCGCTCGGCGGATTGGTCAGATTTGCTTTGAACTGGCGCAGGGGATGACGTCTGTACTTGTATCGGATGAGGCCATTGCTGATGCGCAGGACAAGTTGTGGCAGGCGCATCGCATACTTGTCGAACCTGCCGGAGCGACCGCTCTGGCTGCGCTGACATCCGGCGCTTACCAGCCAGAACCGGGCGAACGGGTCGCCGTATTGATCTGTGGCGGCAACATTGCCCCAGATCCGTTAAGTGCCTGAATTATCGCCTTGAGGGTCGCGTCGTGGGATTTTATCTATAATCCCATGACTGCGACCATCGCCGATTCCATCTTTGATACTCTGAGCCAACGCATAGTGACCGGCGACCTGCCAGCAGGAGAAAAGCTGCGGCAAGACCATATTGCACGCGCTTTCGAGACCAGCCATGTCCCGGTGCGCGAGGCCTTGTTGCGGCTTGAGGCGCGAGGACTGGCCCGCAGCGAACCGCGGCGCGGGATGCGGGTCACGGCCTTGGATCCTGCAGAGGTTCGCGAAGTCATCGAGATGCGGGTCGCGCTTGAAACCCTGGCACTGCAGCATTCGATTCAGAATTTGACACCGTCAGCGCTTAAGCTGGCGGACGACGCCCGCGTCGGGTGTGATGAAGCGCAGGATATGCCGACTTGGGAAACCAGGAACCGGATTTTTCACCGGGCCATTTTGACCCCCTGTGCCAGGCCGCGTCTTTTGCACACGATTGATGATCTGCATATCGCCAGCGCCCGGCACCTGTTTGCACACTGGCGCCAACGATGGGCACAGCGTGCAGATGCGGATCATGCAGCCATCGTGCAGGCGATGAAGCGTCGCGATGCGGCCACCGCAACCGCGATTTTGGTTCGCCATATCCGTCGCGCAAGCTGATTTTCCCCTTTTGCTCTTAGGATCAGCCGCAAAGCGGTCAATCTGCGTCGCATTGCGCCTTGGTTCCGGCTCTCATATAGGCCAAACCAACGTGAACAGATTCTGCAGGGAGTAGCCCCATGTCCAACGCGCAACTGGAAACAGCAATCGAAGCCGCCTGGGAGGCACGGGATACCATCACGCCCGCAACCACCGGTGAGCAGCGCGAAGCCATCGAAGATACGCTGAACGCACTGGACAGCGGCTCGCTGCGCGTGGCGGAAAAGCTGGAAAGCGGAGACTGGCATGTAAACCAGTGGGCCAAGAAGGCGGTTCTGCTGGGCTTCCGCATCAAGGACATGGAAATCCAGACCGGTGGTCCGCAAGACGGCGGCTGGTGGGACAAGGTGGACAGCAAGTTCGCCGGATGGGGTGAAAACCAGTGGCGCGCCGCAGGCTTCCGCGCGGTTCCGAACTGTGTGGTCCGCAAATCGGCCTACGTAGCCTCCGGCGTCGTTCTGATGCCGTCTTTCGTAAACCTCGGTGCCTATGTCGACGAAGGCACCATGGTCGACACGTGGGCCACCGTTGGTTCGTGCGCCCAGATCGGCAAAAATGTACACCTGTCCGGCGGCGTCGGTATCGGCGGTGTTCTTGAACCGATGCAGGCTGGTCCGACCATCATCGAAGACAATTGCTTTATCGGTGCCCGGTCAGAGGTGGTCGAAGGCTGCATCGTCCGCGAGGGCTCGGTTCTGGGCATGGGCGTCTTCATCGGCAAGTCCACCAAGATCGTCGATCGTGAAACCGGTGAGGTCATGTATGGTGAAGTACCGCCCTATTCGGTGGTTGTTGCGGGCTCGATGCCGTCCAAGAACAACGTCAGCCTGTATTGCGCGGTTATCGTGAAGCGCGTTGATGAAAAGACCCGTTCCAAGACCGGTATCAACGAATTGCTGCGGGACTGATCAAAGTACAAGCCAAGTAATCTAAGATAGGCCGCTGCGATAACCGCAGCGGCCTTCTCAATTTTAGAACTACAGCAAATCGTCAGATGTCGTCGCGGTCATTTTTGCTGCCTGCAAAACCCGGGCAGCAACTCGCGACCAATGTCATTCAACATTTGATCTATTTCCGGAGAGATCAGAAATCTGGAGAATGCTTCCTGCAGGATTTCGTTGATGTCGCTGGAATCTTGATCGTTGTCATAAAACAGTTTCGCGAGACTTATGGCATTCAGTGACACAGATGTTGTGCCGAAGGAAGGGCTCGGTAGTCTGGTTTCAATAAGTGAGCCAACCCTTTGGTTTATACGTTTCTCCGAAAAGACCACGTTGACCACAGCATCTTTTCCCCAATATTTTTCCAGCCAGGATTTGGAAACCATATGATCCACATTGTGCGTGGGTAGCGGGTGATCAAAATCCTCTGACTCCTTGATGACTTCCAACATAGCTTTCCGGTAAAGTGAATAAGATGCACGAACCCAAAGCTGAGAGTAGAACAAGCTGCCATTGTTAGATGGGATTCGGACTTTTCCGGTTAGATATCTGGTGCTGTTCTCAAATCTTCGGCCAACTTTGACTGACACGAGCTCCGGCTGCGTCGAGCACCAGTTTTCAAGATGCGCCCAACTCTTGAATGCAATTGGTGGTCTGTATCCATCTTCCAAGAGTGTCAGAAAGTCCAACTCAGTGCTTTTCAACGCAAAAGGAAGCTGATCGGCGTCGTATATTCGTTGCAAGCTGTTCGGCCCTTTCCACTTGTTAGTCCAGTTGGCGTTTTCTACCGGACTTGACGGATAACGCAGTAGAGGACGACCGATATAAAACTGTTCACGCCGCCCCTTGGCGAGATCTCCTGAGATGATTAACGTCGTGTGGAATTTGGTAAATCTGCAAACGCCAATTTGCGCCAATGAGACCATTCCTTGGTTGATGATCTGCTTAGCGCATCGAAGTTTTCCACACATTCGGACCAAAAGACCTCGGGGCTGAGAGGCTATCAATCGTATCAGGACCGTTTCTTGGAAATGTGTTACGAAAGGACAGATATTCACCTTTTTCTAATTTCGGACGGACAAAATATGGCGACAAAAGCTGAGCTTCTAGAAGAGCTTGAAGACCTAAGGGCGAAACTGGCTGAGACCCGAAAAACCAAGACTTCGCCCGGCGCAGAGACCGGTGAGCCACCCGATGATGACCCTCCAAACGGGGATGAACCAATGTCGCAGCTGGGCGATCTCGAAACACTCTGGCCTGAGATTTCGGAAGAACTGGAGAGGTTTCAACAACGTTACCCGCGTCTGACGATTGTCGGTGCATTCGCCGCCGGTTTCCTCCTTGGACGTACATCGAAGTGAAAGGGTCATCATGAGCTATTCTTTGCGCAAAGAAATCAGCCGTAGCACGCGCCGAATTGGTCGCAACGCCAACATTGCGTTTCGGGCCGAAAAGACAATCAGCCGAAGACGCTTTGCGGTACTCAGGATGCAGACGGGTATGCTTGCGGCTGCGGGGCTGCTTGCGGGGATCGGGATCATCATGCTTAACGTCGCCGTATTCTTTGTAATTGCCGAGCATGTCGGGAATGCAAATGCGGGGCTTATCCTTGCCGCTGGCGATTTCGTCATAGCGGGAATTCTGGTCCTGGTCGCGATGCGTATGACCGCCGAGTCGGAACTGGAGCCTCTGATAGAGGTACGAGATATAGCGATTGCCGACATAGAAGCCGATCTGGAAGAGGCCTTTGATGAATTAACGGATATCGCCGACGGCGTTCGCCAGATCATCCGCGATCCTCTGGGCGCGCTGATGGGAGGACTGGCAGGTCCGTTGTTGGCCGCGCTGTTCCGCTCGGTAAACTCTGACAACCAGAAGGACAAAGGCGAAAACGGATCGCAGGCTTGAACCTGGTCGGTTCGTAGACTCGAGCCATACCAGTGGTCAGCCGACCGCGCTGATCAATAATGGCTGCGAAACGAGATTTATAGAAACTTCGCCGCACTGTGGCCCAGATTGCCATCCAGATTTACCCAAAAAGCTGTCGGAGTGGTCTGTATGAAATGGTTGTGGGCGTTGTTCGGCGTCGGCGTTGTTCTGTCTGCAATTGTATTGTCCGAAGCGGGGCAGGGTCTTTTGATCGTGCTCATGCTCAGCATGGTTGGCATACCTTTGGCAGTGGCCCTGATGTATGTGCCGATTCCCACCGGGATTCTGGGGATTTACCTGCTCATCCGAACAGTGTTGCGTCATTTGCCGGGGTTCCGGCGGGCGCACGGGTTGGTTCTCTTTGGGCTAAGCGCGGCGCTGGTCGCTGGGGTGATGTATGTAGTTCCGATCTATCACAACCAACAAGTCGACAAAGCCCTTCCACTTGCGGTCGCCGAGGATGTGCCTTTGTCCGGGGCAAAGGCTCAGGGATTGGTTGTTGGGCTGTATTCCAACGCCGACCGATGCGGTCAAACCTGTGCCGAGTTGCTGATGTCATCACCGGATATTCAGGTGGTGCTTGGCCGTTTTGAGCGGATCAAAGAGGGCGACCCCGCTACACCTCCTGCCGGTTCTGCCACCTGGGGGCTCGTTCCGGCAGGGATCGGTTTGTGCCCGTGGCCGCTAAATCAGGCCTCATCGGCCTTGCGCATCGCGATTGCCGAGGCTGAACTGGACGGTTACTGCTTTGCAGAAGTGCCTATGGCAGAACAGATTGACGTGGTGATCCAGGGCTATGATCTGCCGGGTGATGCTCCGGGCCAGGTCCGGGATGACAAACGTACCGAGCTGTTCCTGCGCAACGGAGACAATCTGCGGTTATCATACCGGACAACAACGGGATTTCGTAATAAACTGTCCGTGCCGATGGTGTTCTTTTCGGAGGATGGCAATGGGCTTGATTTGGGCCTTTCGCTGGCTCCACCCAAAGAAATGGTTTCATTGGCCAGCCCCGTTCCCGACCTGTCGCGCGTGGCCCTCTATCAATCTGTTTTGCCCGGTGACATTGTTTTACCAAGTTTCGAGGCCTACGCTGATCTGAGCCGGGATCAGCGGGATGCTCTGCGAAAGCGAGAAGCTGAGATGCGCAAGCGATTGGCCACTGCGCGTTATGATGCCGCCCTGACTGCCCTGGGATCAGGCGACACGATAGAAATCGCCAAAGGAATCAAGATTGCCAACAGCTATCTGCGCAAGCTGACCGGAGGTGGCGTCAACACATCGGATGTGCCCTTGTTTGTGGCACTGATGTCAGCGCCGGGGGACCCGCAGAGGACGGCGTATCATGTATTGGACGATGCACCACCCGAAGTGCTCATGCCCGTGGTCGATGCAATTCTGGACCGGTTGATCGCGGCAGGCGAAGGGCCGATGCCTGGAAAATCCAAACAACGATATGCTGAGATTCTACGCCTGGCTGAAGATCAGCCCGCCGAAGACATCGCTGCGCGCACCGATCGTCTCGACCAATTGGTCGCCACCCCTTTGGGACGCGAAATGGCCGGTGGCCTGATGGCGTCGCGCGGTATCATAGGGCCGGACCAGGCCGCGATCCTGTTTGATTTTCTTGACGCGCGTATCGCGGACGGAGATCCCGAAGACGGATTTCAAACTGTGTTCCACGGGTTGTGCCTGATGGGGCCTCAGGGGGTGCCCTATCTGAACGATATGGCACAACGCGAAAGGCATCTTGGCACGGTTAAACACAGCCCCTCAGTGCGCACTTCAGTTTACAATATGGTCCTGATGGGGATGGATGATGATGCGATCCGTCAGATATTGCGTTTCGATAATTATACCGACGCATCACGCCGCCAGTGGGCTGAAAGCATCCTCAGTAAACTCCGCGCCAAAGCGGAAAGCTCGCTTGACCGTCAGAAGACGCGCGGTGTTGTGCCGCCTTGGCGGCATCTGTGCCTATAGGATATTTCTGCTGCGAGACCGGTGTCTTGCCTCTCTTCCGGTTGACATCATTTATCCGACAATCTGATCGTCAGCGTCGATCCGTTCTCTGACCTTTCTATGCTTTGCTTGGGGAAAGCTTCGGACAAATTGACAAAGAAGAAAGGCTGGATGAACCAATTGTGTGACAGACCCTCATAACTGACCGAGAGGCCGATCACGTGCTTGGCGTTGTCGAGTTTCCGAAACCGGGTATTAGCCTTTACCTCAATAACTCCTTCGCCTGCAGCAACGAACTGAAAATCGGGGACCGTAACCAACCGGTTGTCGAATGTGGCTGTGGTTTCGTCGATGATAAGCTCTGTTGCGGCAAGCACCTCTTCTCCGAACTGCGTGGCTTCGGTGGCCGAGACTTTTCCGTCGCCGTCCAGATCAATATGGGCGAAAATTACAGAGCCTTCATCATACGAGGGCACGATACGTATGTTGAGGACAGCTTGGTCGAGGCCGATGGAGAGCATGGCTTGCTGTTCGACTTTGCTGTGTGGATGTGCCGAAAGCGGGCTCGCCAGGAGGAGCAGTGTCACAAGAAAACGCATCATTCGGCTCCGATCCAAGCTGTGCCATAATCGTTCGACGGGTTCCGGTACATGCTGTGCGCGTGCTCCTGCTCTGGTGATTCAGCCAGCGTGTCTTGCGGAGCATATTCGATCACAGTCGAAGGCGCGGTGATCCGATAGTAGGCGAACCCGGGCGCGTCCTGTGGCCCCCACCAACCGAAATATGTGTCGTCCAATTCGGCCATGACGGTCTGCATCTTGGCCGCGTTGTCGTTGTCATTGATGAAGCCGAGACGCGTTTGGATCAGTGAGATGAGAAGGTTCTTTTGCTCTGGGGAAAGGTCACTGCCTTTCACACCTTCTGGTGCAACAATGGTGCCATATTCGCCGGGGCCGAGCAGCAAATTGATAGCCGCGTCTCCACGCACGGCATCGGCTTTTTGCAGGTCGGTCAGGCTCTCCAGCGCGGCCTGAGCCGCGTCCACTTCATCTTGAATGATGAACACCCTCTTGCCTTCATAATCGATGTATAGTGGTTGGCCTCCGGTCAGCATGGGCGAGAAGGTCACGTCAGCCCCATAAACCGTAATGTTGATTCCCAGATGATGGCCGCCGAACTGGAACATCCATGGTTGCGTTTCAGAGGGCTCGCCAAGAAACGCGACGTAGAATTTATCGACACCATATTCGCCGAAGGGGTCGTCCGTTGGAAACGTACGCTCTGCGGCGAGCTGATAGTCAATATTGCGAACACCGTCTTCGCTCATGAATTCTGCGATCAGAGTATCCATAAGAACATATTGCTGCTCGGACAGTGTACCAATGCGCAGCCCGCCTCGTGGAATCATACCTTCGGGGAAGTTCGACCATTTCGAGCGTTGTTCATTGTCGGAGAACGAGTATGTGGCAGCATCCCGTTGGGTCGTGTCGAGCGAGCCAAGAAAGGCGTCCGCAGCCGAGACAATGGCCGAGGTCTTGGCATCCGGAGCACGGTCCTTGAAACTGACGCGCAGGGGCAGCTCGACCGGAGCCGTATTCACTCCGAAGGCTACGCTCGTGATCAGGCGGGGATTGAGGAAAAAGCCTCCGACAACACCACCGAGGAGTACAGCCGCAGCCATACAGATGATGCCTGTGAAAATCAGGATACGTTTCATGAAGGCTCTCCTTGTTGGTCGACAAAGACAGAGATTGATGTGTTCCGGTTCAGCGCCGTGGTGATGAAGCCTGAATTCGACGCAGAAACGCGGGCAAAATACTCTTTGCCTTCCGAGAGGTTGATATTGTCGCCGATAACAATCGCGCCGCGCTTGAGCTTGGGAAGCAGCACGTCCAGCACACCGTTGTAGAGGTCTTTCCAGCCGTCGAGGAATACCAGATCCACGTCAGGATCGACGTCTTGCAACGTTTCCAGCGCATTGCCTTCACGCATCGTGGTATACTTGCCAAGACCTGACCGATCGAGATTTTCCTGCGTGGCTGCGCATTTGTTGGGCTCAATCTCTGTCGTGATGACATGGCCGCCGGAATCCTTGGCGGCCGCAGCCAGATAGATCGTGCCAATCCCGAACGAGCTGCCAAATTCCACTATACGCCGAGCGTTCGTGGACACCGCCATACTGTAGAGATAGCGACCCTGATCGGGCGACACGGGGATGTAGGCGTCTTTCAGCATTTCGGGCGTGAGCGCCTTCATCATGCTTTGGCCGCGCAGCAGGCCCCAGATCGTTTGCGGGGCATATTTCAGCATCGGCAACCAGTCACTTCGGGCGTTTTCATGCAACGTTTCAAGAGTTTTGAAGACCTGCGCGTCATTCAGTGTGCAGGTCATTTGCGCGTCCGAACGTGATATCCGCGCAAAGGTTTTCAGTTTGGCTCGCTGGGCCATTTCGGTTCTCCGATTTACATCGACCGTCATATGGCCTTGCTGTTTTTCTGCCGCCTTTCTGCAACGTAAAGTTATGTAAAGGTCGACAGCAGCAGCCTTTTCAGATGTGCCATTTCGCGCCAAAACAAAAAGGAAAGGAGCCCGCAACGATGGCAGAACGCATTCTGCTGATCGATGATGACGCCCGGCTTGCCGAAATGGTCGGCGAGTACTTGCAGGGATTCGGCTACTCTGTGTCCGTGATGGGAAACGGGGTCGAAGGGCTTGAAGCTCTTCGCGATGGTCAGTTTGATGCGCTGATCCTTGACCTCAGCTTACCGGATATCGATGGGTTGGACGTGTTCCGAAGCATTCCCGCTTCGGCAGCCTTGCCGGTCATCATGCTGACGGCGCGTGGTGATCCGATGGACCGTATCCTGGGTCTTGAATTGGGTGCCGACGACTATCTGGCAAAACCATTTGAACCACGCGAATTGCTTGCCCGGCTAAAATCGATCATTCGTCGTGGGTCCCGCAATCAACCGACACAGGTTATGACATTCGGGCGGCTGGGTATTGATCTCGATGCCATGGAGGCGCGGATCGACGGGCAGCGATGTGATCTGACCAGCTATCAGTTCCAGTTACTGTCGGCTCTTGCGACCCGCGCTGGACGCGTCCTGAGCCGGGATCACCTCATGAATTATTTGCAGGGCACGGATCTTGATGCCTTCGACCGTTCCATTGATGTGCATGTCTCACGCATCCGCGCGGCCATAGAGGACGATCCAAAGCACCCCAAAAGGCTGATTACCATTCGTGGGGCAGGTTATCTGTTTGCGAAGTCTCAGGATTGAAATGAAAAGCCGTCTTTTCATACAGGTGGCGCTGGTGATGATCACCGGGCTGGTCCTTTTTGCTGTGTTGGTCTCAGTTTTTTGGAGTCGTGTGTTCGACGCGCGTTTCAACGCGGCGGTGGACAAGCTGACTTCTGATGTATCCGTGCTGCTGTTGCCCGCGGCTGGGGTGCCAGACGCTACGCAGCAGGCGGCGATCCAGCGAATTGCCGAAGGTCTTTCCATTAACCTGACAGTCTACGGACCAGATGGCCGTTTGATTGGCTCCAGCGGGCCACCTGTTCCGCTTTCGCTGCAACCAGTCACGGAAGGCCAATGGGAGGAGTTGATCGACGGCACCCATTGGATCAGCCGCCTGGCGGACGGGCGTATTGTCATTGCGGATCTTAGCCTTCTTGGATTTGCCGGTGACAGCTTGGCGGTCACTTTGGTTTTTGGACTTCTGGTCTTGCTTGTATTTTCGCTTATGTATCCGCTGGTTCGGCGCATTACTCGCCGTCTGGAACGCCTCCAGAATGAGGTCGAAGCGATCGGCACCGGTGATCTGTCCAGGCGCGTCACGGTGGAGGGAGATGACGAAATCGCCAAACTGGCGGCCAGTTTTAACGCCTCGACGGAGACCATCGAAGATCTGCTGAACCGCCAGCGCATGCTGCTTGCCAACGCCTCTCACGAACTGCGCACGCCGCTTGCGCGTATTCGGATGGGGCTTGAACTGTTAGACACAAAAGACACGCCGGAAAGGCGCGCTGGCCTTCGGCAGGACATTGGCGAGTTGAATGCCTTGATCGACGACCTGATAGCCATGGCCCGTTTTGACGCTGGGGCAGCGGAGATCTGTTTTGAGCCTCTGGATCTACTGGCGCTTGCCTCCGAAGAGGTCAGTCGAGTGGAGGGAGGTACGGTTACCGGAAGCCACGTAGAAGTGTCAGGAGACCGCAGGATGCTGCGCCATTTGATTCGAAACCTGCTGGAGAATGCACAAAAGTACGGTGCTCCGCCGATAGAAGTATCCGTCCGTACCAACGAAAATGGGGTACAGCTCAAGGTTTCTGACCAAGGTCCAGGCATCCCCCCGAATGAGCAGCAGCAAGTCCTGGAACCATTTTATCGGGGCGTAGGACAACAGAACATACAGGGTTCTGGATTAGGTTTGTCCCTGGTGGCGCGGATTGCGCAGGTGCACGGGGCACACGTATTGATCGAAGATGTGCCTGAGTCTGCGGTTTCAGTTGTTTTCCCTCGTCCTTGATGAACGGAAGCAACGTCTTGCACAGCCAAGAATTCCACATTCAACACCGGATCAGAATGCTGCGCGCGCTCCTGACGGTTCCAATCAGTCATTACCAAGGTTGACTTGGTTGAACTTGACCACATTCGGGCATGTCGCTAAGGCCGCGTCTATGGAAAAGCAAAAGAAACCCTCACGCCAGCAAGTCTATACCCTTTTGGTCCAGATTGGTCGCAAAGACGGCGACGGCCTGCCCGAAGGCGCGACCGGGGCGGCGCTTATGTGCTACGCCAGCGGCGTGGACGAGGCAGAAGCCGTGCGTGAAACCGTTGCCATCCTAAAGCAAGCCGACACAGCTCCACTGGATGTGACAGGTTATGGCACTTTGGCCGAACGCGAGGCACAGGGACATGACATCGAACCTGATGAACGGGCTCTGATGCAGCGTGCGCTTGATGAAAATGCGGTTATTGTGGCGCAGATGACACCGTTTTTCGGGGATCAGGAAACAGCTTAGTTTCGCACCCCAAACCACTTGCGGTAGATTTCGTCATAGGTGCCGTCTTCTCGCAGGAACAGCAGCGCCTGATTGACATCTTCGACCAGTGGGGACCCGGTTGGGAAGGCGATCCCGTAATTCTCACGCAGGAATACACCACCGGTCATAGTCGCAATTTTGCGCCCTTCGTGTGAGGCAAAGTAGGACAGGATAGGTGCGTCGAACACAACGGCGTCGAGTTCTTCGTTCCTGAATGCCGTCAGCATTTGTTCCAGTCCGGCATAACCGCTGTATTGAACCTCGCGCCTTTCAAGGAAACTGGCGGCAGTCGAACCGGATATTGTGCCCACCTGCTTGCCGTACAGGTCGTTGACTGAATTCACGTTGCCGGCAATCGCCTCGACGGTCATGACCGATGTGATACGGGCGGTGAATACCGACACAATGAAAAGCGAAGACACAACAAGGACAACACCCAAAAACCGTCCAAACGGGGTGCGGGGCATACGTTCTTCAAATCCGCCATTCACGACCAGATTGAGCGCCCACCAAAACGACGGGAACCACGCTTCGTTCAGCTTGCGGTCAAAATAGGGTTGTGCGCGCCGCTCAAAGCTCCACATCAACATGCCACCGCCCAGAAGGATGGCAAAGGCCAGACCGATCGCGATGAACAATTCGGCTGACAATAGCGCCTGCAGCAACGATGGCCTGCGCGCCGCATCTGAGGGGACCATGATCTGCAGTCCAGCCTCGAATATGGGCTGGCTGAAATCCATCCGAGCCTCGCGAGAGGCGGTAATCGAGATATTCGCGATGGCAAGATCTGCTGACCCGTTCTGCACGGCGTCCAGCATATCGGCGAAGGCGTCTACGCGATTGATGGTGTAATCCCAGCCCAGCGACTCAGACAGTGCCTCAAGCAGATCCATCGAGAATCCGGTTTGCGCCTCGTCCTCGACATACGAGAACGGGGGACGGGTCACAGTCGTGACCGTAAGGGTCTGGGCCTGGCTTTGCTGTGCAAGTACTGCGAAAGTCAGGCAGAGCAGGGCGAAAACTACGCGCATCATTGTCAATTTACCTGTTTCGCGGCCCTCTAACGCAAATGAGGAAGGCGCGGCAAGACAGTCGCAGGGTAAAGGCTGACGATTTCTTGCGGTGTTGTTTCAGGGCATGGCAAAGATCACACGAAGAATTTGACCGGTTGGGGTTGGCAATCCTTCCAATTCGTTGAATCTGTGCGCGAACCCCGGCGCAAATGAGATTGAGAGGTATCCCATGACCGATCCAGTTCAGTTGACAGCGGATCTGATCCGTTGCCCATCGGTCACACCCGAGGAAGGTGGTGCACTTGTTCTTTTGGAGCGTGTCCTGTCGGAAGTCGGGTTCGAATGCACTCGGGCAGACCGTGGCGATGTCAGTAATCTGTACGCGCGCTGGGGCAAAAAAGGGCATGCCCGCAGTTTTGGTTTCAATGGCCACACTGACGTTGTTCCGGTAGGGGATGAAGCCGCGTGGACGAAGCCGCCTTTTGGAGCCGAGGTCCATGATGGAGTGATGTATGGGCGTGGCACGACCGACATGAAGTCGGGTGTCGCAGCATTTGCCGCTGCTGCGATTGATTTTGTGCGTGAAACACCTCCGGACGGGGCGATCATTCTGGCGATCACGGGTGATGAAGAAGGGGATGCGGTGGATGGGACGACCGCGTTGCTGGACTATATGAACCAGGCTGACGAACGTATGTCGGTCTGTTTGGTCGGAGAG
This sequence comes from Ruegeria sp. CE12, assembly GCF_056537525.1. Lineage (NCBI taxonomy): Bacteria > Pseudomonadati > Pseudomonadota > Alphaproteobacteria > Rhodobacterales > Roseobacteraceae > Ruegeria > Ruegeria sp. CE12. Next base: position 38,523 of record NZ_JBQFRS010000011.1, read on the forward strand.
CCAACTTGCCCCAACCAGATGGGTGAGATGATCAAGATCGGGCGGCGTGGTTCGATGACGGCGTGGTTTACCGTGACGGGTGTGCAAGGGCATTCGGCCTATCCGCATCGTGCAAAGAACCCGCTGCCGGCCATGGCGCGCCTGATGGACCGGTTGGCCAGTCACGAGCTGGATCAAGGCAGCGATCATTTTGATGCCTCGACGCTTGCGGTTGTGAACATTGATACGGGTAATTCAGCGACAAATGTCATCCCGGCGCAGTGTACAGGAGCGGTGAACATCCGGTTCAATGATCTTCATTCCGGTGCCAGCCTCAGCGAATGGCTGCAGACCGAAGCCGATGCCGTTGCCAAGGCTTTTGATGTGGCGATCGAGACAAAAATCAAAATCTCAGGTGAGAGTTTTCTGACACCTCCGGGGCCGCTGTCGGATCTGGTGGCGAACGCAGTCAAAACCGAAACTGGTATTCAGCCAGAGCTGTCGACCACAGGGGGGACCTCGGACGCTCGTTTCGTCAAGAACCATTGCCCGGTGGTGGAGTTTGGTCTGGTAGGTCGCACCATGCATCAGGTTGATGAGTGTGTTGAAGTTGCGCAAATTGACCAGCTCAAGGCGATCTATTCGCGAATACTGACCGACTATTTTTCCTGATCCATGCAGCGTTCCTTGGTCATCATGGTCAAAGAACCCCGGCCGGGGCGGGTCAAGACGCGTCTTGGGCGCGATATTGGCATGGTTGGCGCGGCTTGGTGGTTCCGGCATCAGACACGTTCATTGATCCGGCGCCTGCGTGATCCGCGCTGGCAGATTGTGTTGGCTGTTTCCCCCGATCGCGAGGGGCTGAACAGCCGGGTCTGGCCTGCCGATCTCACCCGTGCTGCACAGGGGCGGGGTGATCTGGGGCATCGGATGGGGCGGATGTTGCGGTCAGTGCCGAAAGGACCGGTTTGCCTGATCGGTGCTGACATTCCCGGCATCACGCGTCGGCATATTGCACGCGCCTTTGATGAGCTGGGGAAGGCTCAGATGGTGTTTGGACCAGCACCCGATGGCGGTTATTGGCTGGTCGGTGCGCAGCGATACGGTGCGTTGCCAGAAGGTCTGTTTCGTGATGTGCGCTGGTCGACGGAACACGCTTTGGCTGACACGCTTGCCTCGGTACCGGATCTTCGGGTCGCGATGCTGGACCAGTTGCGCGACGTGGATACTGTCGCTGATTTGCGTACCTGACCCAAAGCGCCGTTTTTTGGTCATGACGCAGTCGCATCCCCGTGCTAGGGCGGAGACATGACACGCATTCCAACCAAGCAGGAGGTCCTTGACTGGATCTCGGCGAACCCCACCCTCACTTCGAAACGCGATATCGCCAAGGCCTTTGGCATCAAGGGCGCGGACCGGATCGATCTAAAGCGCATATTGAAAGAGCTTGAGGCCGAGGGGCATCTGGAAAAACGCAAGCGCAGCTATCGTGACCCGGACCGCCTGCCGCCGGTAAGCGTGCTGCAGATCAAGGCACCCAATTCGGATGGCGATCTGTTTGCGCGCCCGCTGGAATGGCACGGCGAAGGGGTGGAGCCTATCGTTTTGATCGTTGCGCGCGCCAGTGATCCGGCGTTGGGCGAGGGCGACCGCATTCTGGCTCGCCTGACAGTGGTGCATGAGGAAGACCACAATTACGAAGCCCGCTTGATCCGGCGCATTGGCTCGAACCCGCGCCGCATTGTGGGTATTTTTCGCAAGGGCGCCGAAGGCGGGCGGATCGTGCCCATCGACAAGAATGGTCAGACCGACTGGCTGGTTCACGACGGAGCAGTTCACGGCGCCAAAGATGGTGAGTTGGTGGAGGCCGAGCAAGCCGGTCCAAAGAACCGCATGGGCTTGCCCCGCGCGCGCATCGTGGAACGGCTGGGGGATCCTTCAGCTCCGAAGGCCGTTTCGTTGATCGCGATTCACCAACACGGCATTCCGGATGATTTCCCGGACAAGGTGATTGAAGAGGCTGATAAGGCCAAACCTGCCGGTCTGAAAGGGCGGGAAGATTTGCGCGAGATGCCCTTGCTGACCATTGATCCATCAGATGCGCGCGATCATGACGATGCCTGTTATGCCCATGCTGATGATGATCCAAAGAACCCCGGCGGGCATGTAATCTGGGTCGCCATCGCTGATGTCGCCGCTTACGTTCAACCCGGCACCGCATTGGATCGCGAGGCGCGCAAGCGTGGCAACTCCAGCTATTTTCCTGACCGCGTGGTGCCGATGCTGCCGGATCGGCTGTCAGGCGATCTGTGTTCGCTGCACGAAGGTGTCCCGCGCGCTTGTATCGCCGTACGGATGCAAATCGATGCAGACGGTAACAAGATCGGTCATCGGTTCGTCAGGGGGTTGATGCGATCCGCTGCATCTTTGCACTACGCAGAAGTACAAGAGGCCATTGACGGCAATCCGAATGATCGGACGGGGCCATTGCTGGAACCCGTTCTGAAACCGCTTTACGCCGCCTATGAAGCGCTGAAAAAGGCGCGGGCCGAGCGCCAGCCACTGGATCTGGACCTGCCTGAGCGAAAAATTGTACTCAGCGACGCTGGGGAGGTCGAAAGTGTTGCGTTTCGCGATCGTCTCGACGCGCACCGTCTGATCGAGGAGTTCATGATCCTCGCCAATGTTGCCGCTGCCGAGACCCTGATCGCCAAACGCCGGCCATTGCTGTTCCGGGTGCACGAAGAACCTGCGCCCGAAAAGCTGGAGAGCCTCAGGGAGACCGCCCAAGCCGCCGGGTTGAACCTTGCGAAAGGTCAGGTGCTGCAAACCCGCCATCTGAATGCCCTGCTGAACGCGGCAGCAGGAACTGAGGATGCTGAGCTGATCAATCTCAGCACGCTCAGGTCCATGGCGCAGGCCTACTATAATCCGGAGAACTTTGGTCATTTTGGCCTGGCACTGCGAAATTATGCGCATTTCACCTCACCCATCCGCCGATATGCAGACCTGATCGTGCACCGTGCGCTGATCACAGCGCATGGCTGGGGCAAGGACGGTCTGACCGAGGAAGAGATCGACAGGCTGGAGGAAACGGCCACCCATATCTCGGACACCGAGCGCCGCTCGATGATGGCCGAGCGGGATACCACGGATCGGTATCTGGCGGCCTATCTTAGCGAACGTGTCGGAAACGAATTCTCCGGGCGTATCAGCGGGATTGCCCGGTTCGGGGCTTTTGTGAAGATGGACGAGACCGGCGCGGACGGTCTGGTGCCCGTCCGTTCCCTTGGACGCGAATTCTTTCAGTTCGACCGTGAGGCGGGAACGCTGATGGGGTCCGACACGGGGTTGATTATCGCAATTGGTCAACGCGTGACAGTGCGCCTGACCGAGGCAACGCCGGTTACTGGCGGGCTGGAGTTGGAATTGCTGTCGATTGACGATCAGGCCCTACCGCGCGGGCGTGGGTCAAAAGGACGGCCGGCAAGACGCAAGGCCGTCAGTACCAAGCGGAAGAAAGACAAGATCAAACGCAAGGTCGAGCGCAAACGCCGTCAGAGGTGATAGGTCAACGCCCGGGCGATCAGCCAGCCATGGCGGGCTTCATCTATCTGATCCGGGCTGTCGAACAGGATCGCCCGGTTCCCGTCGATCCGGTCTTCGCCCGGAAAGGCCGATGTGAATTCGCCCATCAACCTGCTTTGGCAATGGACAAAGAGTGCGAACCGCGCTGATTTGTGACCGCCCAGACGGATCGTAGACCCTTTGGGCGCCAGATAGGCTGGCTGACCCCAGCGCAGCGCCTCATGCAACGGTAGTGCTTTGGGCAATTCCTGCGCCGTTTCAAAGATCAGTTCCCGCAGCTTCAGGACACCGATACGGGTGTCCTGAGGCAGGGCATCGAAAGCTGCAGAAATGGCGGGGTCTTCAAACGGTCTCATGCCAGTGGGATCGCTTTTTCCATTCTGTCTACATAGCTGTTGATCAGACTATCCTCTTTGATGCGTCGGGTCAGCGGTGTATCTGCCGGTGTTGCGCGCATCGCGGCCAGCATGGGCCCGACGCTCATATCCGCCGAGGTTGGGCGATCCCCCAGCAGAAATGGCGATTGCCAGAGATAGGCAGAGATCGCTTCGAGATCCCGTTCGACCCGGTCCAGGCGTTCGGCTGGAGAGAAACGGGCAACACCTTGTGCAACAAGGCCTTTTAGAACCGATTTTCGGATTGAGTTTGAAACAGGCTTTCGGATCAACGCGGGTATTTCGATAAAGAACGTCTTTTGCAGAATGGGCCAGACCTCGTCATTGGCCCAGCGATCCTGCACGATCTGAAAATACAGATGCTCTTCAGCCATTCTGATCAGGGTACGTGATTGCGCCCTTTGAATGTCGCTGAGGCCGGTATCAAAATTTGCACCCTGCGCCTCGAGCCAGTCCCGGATCAGATCACTGTCGGGGACAAGCCGCTCGGGCGTGCGTAGCACGGGCAGTTTGCTGTGGGGCATCTTGCGCGGGTCAAGCATGTCGGACCTTTGCCATCGATGACCGGATTGCTGCAGCATATAGGCGGTTTTCACGCAGAACGGACTGGCACTGAACAGGCCAAAGGCAGAGGGGTAGGTCAGAAGGGTCAGCATCATTGGCTCCATGGTGGGGATGCCAGATGGATACCCGTCTCTGATGACAGAAAGTGTCATTAGGTTTAAGCTAAGGTTTGTCATGTCTCGTACCGCCCGTCTATTTCAACTGATGCAAGCTTTGCGTTCTGGTCCGTCGCCAAAGACCTCGGTCCAGTTGGCGCAGGATCTGGGTGTTTCGGCGCGCACTGTGCATCGCGATATCGACGCCCTGCGTGGGCTGGGAGCTGTCATCGACGGAGAAGCTGGTTTCGGGTTCACTCTGATCGAAGATGCTACGCTGCCCCCGCTGGGGTTTACCGACGATGAATTGGAGGCACTTGTCCTGGGGTTGCGAGAAGTGCAGGTCATTGGCGATCCCGCGCTATCCGAGGCCGCCGCTGAAGCTCTGCGAAAGCTGCAGGGGCGGTTACCGCAGCGTCAGTCGCATCGCCTGAGCCACGCGGTCCTGGCTGCAACCCGCTTTGACCGGCCTGCTGTGCCAACGATCGAAGTGGCCGAGTTGCGTCAGGCCGCCTGGGATGAGCGTTCGATCGAATTTGCCTACACAGATGCTAAGGGTGACAACACGCGTCGAAAGGTCAATCCGCTGAGCATCGTTTACATGGACCGGTCCAGCGTGCTGCTCAGCTGGTGCCATCTGAGGCAGGATTTTCGCGTGTTTCGATTGGACAGGATGCAGGAAATGTCCGTGACCGATGAAAGCTTTAGGCCCAATCGCGTGCCATTGCTGCGTGAGGCGCTGGCCCTCATTCGGGCTGAACACACAGCAAAACAACGTGACTCGCAAACCTGAGCGCTTTGTGAATTTTCGTTTTTGCGCTATCCTGAGGTTGAGCAGTAATCAGGAAAAATCGGAATGCGTATATGCGTAGGTGGCGTCATGACCGCCGCATTGTGGGCATCCATCGTGCAGGCGGACACAACAAACAATTCACTTCGGCCGCAGGTCAGGCCAATGTTGGACAATATCCAACTGGCATCGGCAGACGTAACCGTATCGGTTCGTCCGATGCCAAGACCTTCGGCTGAGGTTCATCGCGTGTCAGCAGGTGGAAATGCCAGATTTCAGGCCTGGCTCGGCGCGTTTCGGGAACGCGCGGCAGAACAGGGTTTGTCTCATACAACGCTGAATCGGGCGTTGACGGGAATAAGTTATGATAAAGACATCATAAAGAGAGACCGCAATCAGGCTGAGTTCTCGAAACCGATCTGGGAATATCTCGATTCAGCAGTGTCTGATACGCGGATTTCCAATGGCCGCGCGGCATTGGAGCGGAACCGGCAGACGCTGGAACGGATCGAAACCGAATACGGGGTAGAGAAAGAGGTCGTTACGGCGATCTGGGGGTTGGAAACTTCTTTCGGGACATATCGAGGTGGCAATCAGACCATCCGCTCACTCGCGACTTTGGCGTTCGATGCACGTCGTGCCCAGTTCTTTGAAACGCAGTTGGTGGCAGCGTTGCAGATCCTACAGGCGGGCGATGTCAGTACCGGCAACATGATCGGCAGTTGGGCTGGCGCGATGGGTCATACCCAATTCATGCCAACCTCGTATCTGGAACATGCGGTGGATTTCGATGGGGATGGGCGCCGCGATATCTGGTCTGATGATCCAACGGATGCGTTGGCGTCTGCTGCAGCCTATCTGGCGCGTCACGGCTGGACCAAGGGTCAGCCTTGGGGAGTTGAGGTCCGCCTGCCTGAGGATTTCGATTATGCAACGGCCCGGCGGGATCACACCCTGATGCCATCAGAATGGCGCGCGCGTGGAGTTCGGTCCATAGATGGCAGAGCAGTCCCCGATCATGGTAAGGCCGCGATCCTGTTACCTGCAGGTGGGAAAGGTGTGGCGCTGATGATTTTCGACAATTTCAAGGTGATCGAGCGTTACAACGGCGCGGATGCTTATGTGATCGGTATCGGTCATTTGTCCGACAGGTTGATTGGAAAACCCTCATTTCAGGCGGGTTGGCCGCGTAGCGACAGAGTGCTGAGCTTCACCGAACGCAAAGAGTTGCAGCAACGTCTGACGCAGGCCGGGTTTGACACACAAGGGATTGATGGACGTACCGGGCCGAATACGATCGAAGCAGTGCGGGCATATCAATTGGTACGAGGGTTTGTACCGGACGGGTATCCGACGCTGAAACTTTTGGAAGGTTTGCGATAAAAGGTTCGCACCTAGGATAGCCTTGGCTGCTGTTGCATTGCTATTGCTTTGCATTAAGCAAACTTGCCGAAAGGAACACGCAGAATGATTGCTTACGTCACCGTTGGTGTTGACGACATGACGCTTGCGGAACGTTTCTATTCTGCGTTCCTGCCAGCTCTTGGCTACGAGCTGGAAGAGTATCATGGAGACCTGAGTTACGTGTTGCCGGTAGAGCCGGGCCAGACCCCCGTTTCTCCGGATTTCTACGTGAAATCACCCTTTGATGGCGGTCCTGCCTTAGCTGGGAACGGCAACATGGTTGCGTTTCAGGCCAGTAGTCAAAAGCAGGTTCGCGACCTTCACGCTGCAGCGCTTGCTGCAGGTGGTTCTGACGAGGGGCAGCCGGGCTTTCGTGACTCGTATGGGCCCAATTTTTATGTTGGCTATCTTCGCGATCCTCAAGGCAACAAGATCGCTCTGTTCTCCAGTAATCCAGACGAACCCGGGCGTGACGGATAAGGCAGGCTTCAAGGGCGACAAAGCTGTCTGTCGCGCTGCCTCATAAAATTTAGTACAAAAAAAGGGGTGGGCCTGAATTGGCCACCCCTTTGTTGTTTCGTGCTTGCAACCGCTTTCTTACGAAGCCGCCTTCATCAACCCTCTTTCGATGATTTCAGCGTGCGCCTCATCCAGCGATTTGTGAATCCGCACGAACATCTCATCAATTTCCGCCGGAGTCAGGATCAACGGGGGCGAGATAATCATGCGGTCGCCCACGTGACGCATGATAAGATTGTTGGCAAAGCAGCGGTCACGGCAGATGTATCCGATTGTTCCGGGTTCAGACGCGAATTTGGCACGGCTTGCCTTATCGGGTGTCAATGCAACCGATGCCATCATGCCAACGATCTTGGCTTCGCCAACCAACGGATGATCCACCAGCGCTTCCCATTTTTCTTTCAGGTAAGGGGCCGCGACATCACGCACATGCTCAACAATCTTCTCTTCTTCAAGAATGCGCAGGTTTTCTAACGCGACCGCCGCTGCGACCGGGTGGCCCGAGTAGGTGTAGCCGTGGTTGAATTCGGTACCGCCGATAACTTCTGCAACCTCATCGCAGACGATTGACCCGCCAATGGGGGCGTAGCCAGAGCTGAGGCCTTTGGCGATGGTCATGATATGCGGTTTGATTCCAACGGTTTCGGACCCGAACCAGTTGCCCGTACGACCAAAGCCACAGATCACCTCATCCGCGATCAGCAGGATATCATACTTGTCGCAGATGCGTTGGATTTCCGGCCAATAGGTGTCGGGGGCAACGATCACACCGCCTGCACCCTGCACTGGCTCGGCGATAAAGGCCGCAACGCGGTCTTCGCCCAGCTCGAGTATCGCCTCTTCCAACTCGCGTGCGCGGGCAAGGCCAAACTCCTCTGGCGATGTATCACCTCCTTCCGCCCACCAGTTCGGCTGATTGATGTGGTGAATGCTAGGGATAGGAATGCCGCCTTGAGCATGCATGCCAGCCATACCACCCAGCGATGCCGAGCCTACCGAAGAACCGTGATAGGCGTTTTTGCGGCTGATGATGATGTTCTTGTCCGGCTGGCCTTTTTCGGCCCAGTAGGTGCGAACCAGACGAATGTTGGTGTCGTTCGCCTCTGATCCGCCTGCGGCAAAAAATACGTGGTTCAGATCACCCGGCGCCAGTTCCGCGATTTTCGCGGCCAGAGCGATGGCGGGAACATGGGTCGTTTTGAAGAACGTGTTGTAATAAGGCAGTTCGCGCATCTGACGGGCTGCAACTTCGGCCAGCTCATCGCGGCCATAACCAATATTGACGCACCACAGACCCGCCATGGCGTCCAGAATTTCCTCACCTTCGCTGTCCGTCAGGTAAACGCCATTGGCTCGGGTAATGACGCGTGCGCCTTCTTCACCCAGTGATCCATTGGCCGAAAAAGGATGCATGTGATGTGCTGCATCCAGGGCCTGCAACTCAGCAGTTGGCATGTGGTTTGTGATGGTAGACATCGGAGAATCTCCTGCAACAGCGGTTGCGGATCACAATATGATCAAATTTTGTTCTGTCAATCGAATCGAGACAAAACTAGGCGTTCGTGAGGGCGCCAGCCATAAGTTCCATTCCCTGCTCGATGTCTTGTGCGGTAGCGATTGCCGCTTTCTCGGCATCGCCATCGCGCAATGCCACGATGATGTCCTTATGGCGATCAGGCAGGCTTTGGGTCCCGAATCGCCCGCATACAACGCGCAGTGAAGGACCGAACCGAAGCCATAAACGTTCTGCCAGATCCTTGAGAATCGGGGCGTCAGCGTGGGCATAGAGTGTTTCGTGAAAAGCATGGTTCAATCGCAGGTATCCACCAACATCCCCGTCCGCGATGGTGCGATCCAGACGCTGATCGATCCTTTCGAGCTGGTCTATGTCGGCAGCAGTCATATTCTTTGCCGCTCTTCTCGAAAGGTCTGATTCTATTGACTTTCGTGCAAAAATCATCTGCTCGATATCGTCGTCATTCAGCAGTGGTACACTCACGCGCCGATTGCCTTGAAAGATCAATGCTCCATCCGAGATCAGGCGGCGGATCGCTTCACGAACCGGGGTCATGCCGACGCCCAGAGAATCAGTCAGACCCTGTATCGTGACCGGCTGTCCGGGTATCAAATCGCCAAACATGATCTGTGATTTCAGTGTGCGATAAACTTGCTCATGTGCCGGTTGCTTTGGGTTGTCCATCTGCTCCGAGGATGCCTTATTTTTGATCAAATCCAATTGGTTCATACCGTTTTGAGGAACCTTCTCTTGTCATGTTCCTTAGCCTCGTGAAACCATACGCTGTATCGAGTGAAAACGCAAAACTTGATCAAATCCAAAAAAAAGGGAAAATACCCTCACACACGCAGGGAGAAGAAAATGAAAATCAAAACGCTGACAATGACAGCGATCGTCGCGTTGGGGACTTCGGCTGCATTCGCCGAAGAAGTACGCGTCTATAACTGGTCAGACTACATCGACGAAGAACTGCTGAGTAAGTTCGAAGAAGAAACCGGTCTGACGCTGATCTATGATGTGTTCGACAGCAACGAAGTTCTGGAAACCAAGATGCTGGCCGGTGGGTCGGGTTACGACGTTGTTGTTCCTTCGGGAACTTTCCTGCAGCGCCAGATCCAGGCTGGGGCGTTTCAGGAACTCGACACGTCGAAACTAGCAAACTCCGGCAATCTTTGGGACGTCATTCAGGAACGCACCGCTGGCTATGATCCAAATAATGCCTATTCGATCAACTATATGTGGGGAACCACTGGGATCGGCGTAAATGTCGACAAGGTCAAAGAAGCGCTGGGCGAGGACGTAGCGCTGAACAGCATGGATCTGGTCCTGAAGCCGGAGAATATGGAAAAGCTGGCCGAATGCGGTGTGCATTTTCTTGATGCCCCAACAGAAATCATCCCGATGGCGCTGCAGTACATTGGTGAAGATCCGGACAGTCACGACAAGGATGTTATCGCAAAGACCGAGGAAATTCTGACCGCAGTTCGTCCGTATGTACAGAAGTTCCACAGCTCAGAATACATCAATGCTCTGGCCAACGGTGATATCTGTGTAGCGGTGGGTTGGTCGGGTGACATCCTTCAGGCCCGTGATCGCGCAGCCGAGGCCGACAACGGTGTGAACATCGAATATTACCCCTTTGCCGAAGGGTCGTTGATGTGGTTCGACCAGATGGCAATTCCGATTGATGCACCGAATCCTGAAGGCGCACACAAGTTCCTGAATTTCATTCTGGACGCCAACAACATGGCAGCTGCGTCGAACTATGTGTACTACGCCAACGGCAACAAAGCCTCACAAGAGTTTCTGGAAGAAGACGTGATCGGCGATCCGGCGATTTATCCGGATGAAGCCACGATGCAGAACCTCTATATCACCACTCCTTATCCGGCCAAGACCCAGCGGGTCGTGACCCGTCTTTGGACCAAAATCAAATCGGGCACTTGATCCGATTGCTCAGTGCAAGGCGGCAGACCCGCCTTGCACATCTTTTGTCCAGACCGACATACGGGGGCCGCTTTGAACTCTGACGTCTTCGCGCCGTGGGATGACCCACAGGCGAAACCCTTGATCCAGTTTCAGAATGTTACCAAGCGCTTTGGTTCATTCACTGCTATCGACAACCTGTCGCTGGATATTTTCGAACGTGAATTTTTTGCTCTGCTCGGACCATCGGGCTGTGGCAAAACCACGATGATGCGAATGCTGGCCGGGTTTGAAACCCCGACTGAAGGCCACATTCTGCTAAGCGGTCAGGACATTGATCCGATCCCGCCGAACAAGCGGGCGGTGAACATGATGTTCCAGTCATACGCCCTGTTTCCACACCTGAGCGTCTGGGAAAACATCGCCTTTGGTCTGCGTCGCGACAACATGCCAAAACGGGATCTGGAAGACCGGGTAGAAGAGATGTTGCGCCTGACCCGACTGGAACAGTTTGCGCGCCGCAAACCACATCAGATTTCAGGTGGTCAAAGGCAACGTGTGGCACTGGCCCGGTCATTGGCAAAGGCCCCGAAACTGTTGCTGCTGGATGAGCCGCTGGGCGCCCTGGACAAAAAGCTGCGCCAGGATACGCAGTTCGAACTTATGGATATTCAGGAGAAAACCGGCACCACCTTCGTGATCGTGACGCATGATCAGGAAGAGGCGATGACCGTTGCCAGCCGCGTCGCGGTCATGGATCAGGGACAGCTCAAGCAGGTGGCTACGCCTGACCGGATCTATGAAAACCCAAATTCGGTTTATGTCGCGGACTTCATCGGCGACGTGAATATCATCGAAGGTCGCGCATCCGCGAACGGGGATGAAACCTATCAGATCGACTGGGCAGAAGGGCAGGCACCTTTGACCGCGACCTCTTCAGCCGGGTTTTCGAACGGGCAAAACTGTCATCTGGCGATCCGGCCAGAGAAGGTGGCTATTTCCGCAGAACGGCCTGCGGATGCAATCAACGCGATACAGGGCAAGGTGCACGACATTGCCTATCTCGGTAATCTATCGACCTATCACGTTGAGTTGCCGAACGGCACGATCATCAAGGCGCAAACGGCAAATACCCGCCGTATCTCGCGCCGGTCCTTTACCTGGGAAGACCCGGTCTGGCTGTCGTTCACGGCCACGGCTGCGGTTCTGTTGGCCAGCTGATGCGCCGCGCCTTTCTGATTGCTGTTCCATATCTATGGCTATTGGCGCTGTTTCTGGTGCCATTCTTCATCGTCATGAAGATTTCGCTGTCGGATACAGCACTGGCCATTCCACCCTACACCCCAACCTTGGATTTGTCCGAGGGCTGGGCCGGTTTGAAAGACTTCTTCAGCCAGCTTGATTTCGAAAACTACGTCTGGCTGACCGAAGATGATCTCTATTGGAAGGCTTATCTTTCCAGTGTCAAAATCGCTCTGATTTCGACCATTCTGACCCTGATTGTCGGCTATCCCATTGCCTATGGAATGGCCCGGGCACCCGAAGAATGGCGCCCGACTTTGATGATGCTGGTGATCCTGCCCTTCTGGACCTCGTTCCTGATCCGCGTCTATGCGTGGATGGGTATCCTTAGCAACGAAGGGTATCTGAACCAACTGCTCTTGTGGACAGGCATCATCTCGACTCCTCTGACGATCCTGAACACCAATACTGCGGTCTATATCGGTATCGTTTACACCTATCTGCCCTTCATGATCCTGCCCATCTATTCCGCATTGGAGCGTATGGATGGATCACTGATCGAAGCGGCCGAGGATCTGGGATGCTCGCGCCTGCAAGCCTTTTGGCTGGTGACCATCCCGCTGTCGCGCCCCGGTATCATCGCTGGGTGTTTCCTCGTCATGATTCCGGTGATTGGTGAGTTCGTGATCCCGTCTTTGCTGGGCGGATCGGGTACTCTGATGATCGGCAAAGTTCTGTGGGAGGAATTCTTCTCGAACCGTGACTGGCCAGTGGCCAGCGCAGTGGCAGTGGTCCTGTTGCTCATCCTGATCATTCCGATCGTGCTGTTCCAACGGAACCAGCAGAAACAGACGGAGGCCGAGCAATGAACAGGCTGAGCTGGTTCAACGCAGTATCCCTGACGCTGGGGTTTGCCTTCCTCTATATTCCGATGGTTATCCTGATCGTCTTCAGCTTCAATGAAAGCAAGCTGGTGACGGTCTGGGCCGGGTTTTCAACGAAATGGTATGGCGAACTTGCCCAGAACGAAGCCTTTCTTGATGCGGCATGGGTTACTTTGCGTGTCGCTGTTTTCTCCTCAACTCTCGCCACTATTTTGGGGACTGCAGCTGCCTATGTTCTGGTACGTGGTGGCCGTTTCTTTGGCAGAACCCTGTTTTCGGGAATGATCTACGCACCGTTGGTGATGCCCGAAGTGATCACTGGCTTGTCGTTGTTGCTACTCTTCATCGGTATCGGGCTGGATCGGGGTATCCTGACCATTGTCCTTGCGCATACGACCTTCTCTATGTGTTTCGTTTCCGTGGTTGTGTCTTCACGTCTGGTGACTTTCGATCAATCGCTGGAAGAGGCCGCACTCGATCTGGGTTGTTCTCCGGCTCAGGCTTTCCGTCTTGTGACGCTGCCCATCATTGCCCCTGCAGTAATCTCGGGCTGGTTGCTTGCCTTTACCCTGTCATTGGATGATCTGGTGATTGCATCCTTCACCTCCGGGCCTTCGGCCACGACACTTCCGATCAAGATATTCTCGGCGGTGCGTTTGGGGGTCAGTCCGGAAATCAATGCCTTGTCCACCATCATGATCGCTGTCGTCACAGTGGGCGTCATTACAGCGTCGCTGGTGACCAAACGCGCGATGATGCGTCAAAGGCAGGATGAAATGGCAGCAGCGCGCGCAGAATGAGGCGGATTTTTCCAGACTACACCTACGGATCCGGTCCACGCACAAATTGCTGGTGGGATGAAACCATCGACAGCCCGGATTGGCCGATTCAGGAAGGCGATCTTAGTGTCGACGCGGCAATTATTGGTGGCGGGTTTACGGGTATTTCTGCTGCGTTGCACCTTGCCGAGGCGGGCGCTTCGGTTGCGGTGCTTGAGGCTGAAACGCCGGGATGGGGCGCATCCGGGCGCAACGGGGGATTTTGCTGCCTCGGCGGATCGAAACTCGATCACGCCAAAATGGTCAGGCGATATGGTTCGGGTGAAACCGAGGCTTATGAGCAGGCCGAAACAGACGCCGTATCTCTGGTTGCGAAACTATTGGCCACACATCAGATTGACGCCGACATCCATTCCAATGGTGAAACGCAGTTGGCGCATACACCACGCGCTATGGAGAAGCTGCGTCGGAATGCCGATGAAACCGGTGTGCTGCATGAAGCTGCAGATCTTCCGGAACTGGGGTTTGGGGGGAATTTCTTTGGCGGCTACACCACCCCGATAGGGTTTGGTATTAACCCGCGAAAATACCTGTTTGGAATTTCTGCCGCAGCGCAGTTGCAGGGCGCACAACTGTTTCAGCAAAGCGCAGTGACCGAGATTAATCGGGCGGCATCAGGATTTGAACTACGGACCCGGAGTGGCCGCATCAAAGCCAGTACCGTCCTGATCTGCACCAACGGATACTCCAGCGAAGATCTGCCGCGATGGATGGCTGGACGTTACATGCCCACTCAATCGACGGCGATGGTTACGCGTCCGCTAACCGATGCGGAACTTCAGGCACAGGGCTGGACGTCGGATCAGATGTCATATGACACACGTAACCTGCTCCATTATTTCCGCTTGATGCCGGATCGTCGTTTCCTGTTCGGAATGCGCGGTGGGTTGTTGTCTTCACCCAGCGCAGAGGCTGGAATTCGCAAGAAAGCCCTCAAGGATTTCAGAACGATGTTTCCAGCCTGGGCAGAGGTCGAAGCCACACATATGTGGTCAGGAATGGTGTGCCTGACACGCGGCTTAACACCCTATGTCGGACCGGTGCCCGGACAACCCGGAATGCTCGCAGGCTTTGCATATCATGGAAACGGGGTCGCGATGGGAACCTATTGTGGCAAGGTGCTGGCCCGCTTGGCGTTGGGTCACAGTATTGAGTTGCCTTCCCCTATATCACAACCACCGGGCCGATTTCCTTTGGGAACGTGGCGCCGGGCATTGATGCCCCCGGCCTATGCACTCATGGGATTGGCTGATCTCTGAATGTCTGATGCCTATAGAAGGGCTGCGATTTCCAGTTCATACCCTGCGTTATAGTCCACAGCACCGGTCTCCACGCGCCAGAGGCAGTACGCAGCCATACGCCATGCATACCAGGGGCGCAGGGCCTCGTACCGGGCAGCAACATCTGACTGGTCATAGCCAGATAAAAATTCTGCAGTTTCCGACGCGGACAGTGGCTGGCCACGGTACAGTTGCTGCATAGCCGGTGAGAGAAACATTGCCAGATCTTCGCAAGGATCACCCAAAGCTGGGCATTGCCAGTCAATCAGAGTGAGTCCGGTCGGTGAGACAAGGATGTTCCCTGCCACCGGATCCCCGTGGATCAGTTGTCTTTGCGTCAGAGGTTTTACGTGTTTTCGCGGGCGCAATTGCCGTAACTGCGCAACGCGCTTGGATTGACAGCCAGCTAGGATACGCTCGCCATGATCAGCAAGGTCCTCACTACCATTGCACCCTTTAGGCGCATCTATATCTACCCGAAGTGAATGCAGGTTTTTGAGCAGTTTCCCGACATTTTCAGCTTGCCTGTTCCATGGCGTCCCGGGGGCGTGATCATAAAACACCCAGCGATCCGGTCCAAAGATCCCGGCCGCCCGCAAGCGGGGCACGAAACCGGTTGAATCAAGGACGTGTAGACATTGGGCCTCAAGCTCTGCATCGTTCCGGAAAAGAGGGTTTCGTAGCTCAGAATTGTAGAGCTTCAGAACCTTGTCACCGTCGCTACCCACAACCTTCCATACCCGATTGGTGCGCCCTCCATACAGCGTTTCAAAGCTGGCGTTGGCCGCGACAAACCCTTCGTCAAAGAGTTGCGCAATAAGACCAGTTGGAGGTGAGGACAGATCAGGCAGGGCTTTTTACCAGTGGCTTGAGGCGAATCGCAATTCGCCAAGACTTGACCTGTCCCACCTGTCAGATCAAGCGCCTGCCCTAACTGCGGTCACATCTCTTGCGGAAATCACGGTGCCGCCTTCTAGTTTTAGTATGATAGTGCCTTCACTTACCTGGGCTTCTACCACGCGGCTGTAAACCGACGCAGGTTTGTCAGACAGCAGCTTTCCGTCTTTGTAGCTTTCGAGAGAGGCCGAGTAGTTGCCAGACGGTAGCGGATTTCCCGATTCATCCATGCCCGCCCAGGTAAATTCTTTTTCAGTTGCCGATACGGTGATGCGGTCAATGACTGTGCCTTCGGCATCCTTGATAACAAGAACGGCCTTATCAGCAGTGTCCTCGGGATTTGCAAAGATCTCGACAGGGGTGTTGTCGAATTGAAAGGCCGAAGCTGAGCGAACATCCATGCCGACCCAGTTGGACAACTCTTCCAACTTTACGCTACCCATAGCCTGAGTAAGAGTGGCGAGTATATCATTGGTCTGAACCTGTTGTTCAACCATCGAAAACTGCGCCAGCTGCGAGGCGTATTCCGAAGAATCAAGGGGCTTGAGCGGGTCTTGATTCCGAGCCTGCGTTGTCAGCATCAGCAGAAAAGTCTCAAAATCTGAGGTCAGGCCCGAGCTTTTCGATTGCTGTGTGGTTTGTTGCTGCGAAGCAGGCTGAGCCGCTGAATTGGTTGCCGAGATCATCGTCTAAAGCCTCATATCCAGACCCCGATCCGGGATCGTTTTTTGAATGGTAGCCGTGTGTTGAAATTCGCTATCAGGCTCAGCCACATCTGGTGTTGCTTCGGAATTATCTGCCTGATTGTCATGATGTGCGTCCGAAGGCGTATCCAGATCGAATGACAAGTTAGCGTATCCCAGTTTTTGGAATTCAGCTGATAACAGCGAAATATGCCTACGCATCAGATCCAGTGTTTCGGGCCGTTCGGCAGCGATCACCAGTTGCAGTCCATCTTCACGACCGTTCAGAACAATAGAGACACGGCCCAGTTCCTCAGGGCTTAGGGCGATTTCAATACTGCCCGCTCCCGGTCGTGCCGTTACCATCGTTGCCATTTGCCCCGCGACGGCGCGCGCGATTTCGGCACGCGCTGTAGGCGGTGCTGAATTCGCGATTGTTCCGCTGTCTCTTGGATTCTGAGTTTGAACTGCTTCCTTTGAGGACGGAATTTCTCCCACTTCTTGCAGCACAAAGGGCTCGTCAGTTCGGTACTCACTGGTTTTCGCCAGCAATTGCATATGCGCAGGAGCTGATAGCATCTGCGGAGCTGAATTGTGAATTTGAACCCGCTGTGGGGTATCACTCAAAGATGCGCGTTTGCTCCAGTGTTCCGGCACTAGATCCATCTTGTTTTCATTGATTGATGAGCTGGAGTCGATCACGCTGACTGCTCGTGTGATAACCGCCTGCTCTGTAATGAGACGTGTTTGATCTGAAGAGGACAGATTTGGCTGACTGGCTTTGCTGTGCCTTTCGAATGAAACAGAAGAGACCCTTAACTCAGAGTTTGTCTGGATTCTGGCCGGATCGATGGGTTTGGCTGACTTCTGATCCGGCAGCATGTTCCCGGCTGGAATTGGGTTTCGAGATTGCTGCACCTCAGTCTCATGGAAGCCAGGCTGAGATGCTTTGTCCTTGTCGGGCAGCTCTGTTGCCAACTCCGCTTTGGTAGAAGGGCTAGTTATGGTGTGAACCACAATTTCGGGCTCAGGGTCGGCGTCTGTACGAATTTCATCACCGACTATATCGCCATCAGTTTCCCGTTCAGAGAAGACAGCGGCGTCATCATCGACATCGTCTTGATTTGCGTTCTCGTCAACGATGTCCTGAAATATCAACCCGCCATTGGTTTCACGTTGCTCCGGCTGACTTTTATCGGGATTGGCATTCGGCTGTACCGATGCGGTCATTAATGTCAGAGGGTTGGGCATTTTGCTCCGGCTCCGTTTGTTTGTCCGGAAACTTGCCCGCAGGAGGTTACGTTTATTTTAACCGCTTTCCTCTTTGATCGTGAAAGTTCGAAGCAAATTTCGGAGATAATGATGGAAATCGTGCACACCCCATCCTCAGAGCCAGTCCGACCGGTTACGGAAAGGCTCAAGTCCGCAGCGACGGAGTTGGAAGCGACCTTTCTGGCAGAGATGCTCAAGTCTGCAGGGATGGGAAAATCACGCCAGCTTTTTGGCGGGGGAGCGGGTGAGGATCAGTTCACCTCGTTTCTTGTACAGCACCAGGCGCAGCAATTGGCGCGATCGGGTGGGGTTGGTCTTTCTGAAATCCTGTTCAACGCCATGATGGAGAAAGCGGATGCAAAGAAACCCTGAATCGGACCTGATCAAAGCTCTTGAAGAAGTTTTGGCTCTTGAGCGCGCAGCTCTTGTTGATGGAGAGCTGGATAGACTAGATCATATGTTTCCCGAGAAGGAAAAGCTGATCGAATCACTCAATGACGTGCAAGTGTTCGACAGTGCTGATTTGATTCGGGTCCAAAAAAAGATCGAGCGGAATCAGACCTTGTTGAATAGCGCAGCGGATGGAATTCGCGCGGTAGCCACCCGTATGGCAGAGCTGCGCCGGGTGCGTCAGGAGTTCAGTACATATGACTCATCCGGGCAGCGCAGCGGTTATGCCGTGCGCAGCCATGCCAAGCTGGAAAAACGGGCATGAACGGTGGTTTGAATCAAATGCAAAATTTACGGGCAGCGGGTCTTAGCACTCCGTTAGTGGATCGCGCTCAAAAGTGGTCCCGCACCTGAAACAGCAGGTGGCGCGAACACCGGATGGTACATCGCACAGGTCAGAACGACAAAATGCCTGCGGGATTCCGCAGGCGCAAATGGGCGACGAATGCCCGAATGAAAAAGGATGAAAGAACATGTCCAGCATTCTGACAAACAATGGCGCGATGGTCGCGCTGCAGACGCTCAAGTCGGTCAACAAGAACCTTGCGACAACTCAGAACGCGATCTCGACGGGTAAAGATGTTGCGACAGCCAAGGACAATTCGGCTGTTTGGGCGATCTCGAAGGTGATGGAATCCGACGTAAAAGGTTTCAATGCCATCAAAGACAGTCTGGCATTAGGTGAATCGACTGTGGCGGTTGCGCGAAACGCTTCTGAGACCGTGACTGATCTGCTGACCCAGATGAAAAGCAAGATCGTAGCGGCGCAGGAGGACAACGTCGACCGTGACAAGATCAACGCGGACGTTACAGCGCTGAAGGATCAGATCGCTTCGGTTGTTGGCGCGGCACAATTCAACGGCTTGAACCTGGTAGACGGTTCGGCTGGTTCCGCCTCAATCCTGGCTTCTCTGGACCGTGACAACACCGGCAACGTGACCGCATCGTCCATCAACGTTGCGGGCCAGAACCTGTCCACCGGTGGTTATGTCACCAAGCAGGTATTTGACGGGTCAACCGGGTCTTCCACCGGCAATGACCGGGTTGGTGCGACGATCGCAAACACCGCGACCTCGGCAACAGCTTTGGTAACTGACGAATCCAGCGGTGCCTTTGCAGCTGGTGACAAAGTGGTTGTGGCTATTGATGACCGTGTTGTCTCATACACGGTTACTGCGGCGGATGCTGCCGCGACGACAACTGGTGATATTGTAGCGGTCGGGCTAAAGGCCAAGATCGAAGAGATGGGCATCACCGGGCTGACCGTCGAATATGACTCCGGCACGGCAGGCACGTTGGCGATAGCAAACAACACCGGCGCGGACATCTCGTTCTCGGCCCAGTTCGTGAATGCTGGATCCGGTGGCCTTGGTGCGATGGCGGGTATTGATGTGTCGACCGGCGCCGGAGCGACAGCTGCTTTGGCCACTGTTGAAACTTTGATCGATACTTCGATTGACGCTTCGGCTGCATTTGGTTCGGCACAGGGGCGGATCGAAACTCAGAAAGAGTTCATCTCGAACCTGTCTGACTCCTTCAAATCCGGGATCGGCGCATTGGTCGATGCAGATATGGAAGAGACGTCGGCACGTTTGCAGGCGCTGCAGGTTCAGCAGCAATTGGCAACGCAGTCGCTTTCGATTGCTAATCAGGCGCCGCAATCAATCCTGTCACTGTTCCGCTAATCCTGAACACAGAATGGGGCGCAAGTCTGCGCCCCATTCCAGATTAGCCCAACGAACGCCAATTGGAAGGATCTACAGTGACCCCTCAAACGCTTGCACAACGCGCTTACGCGCAAACGGCCGCTCCAACACGAACACCTCGCGATACAGAATATGAGGCGATTTCCAAAATCACTCATCGCCTTAAGGCGGCAGCAGCACGCAAGGCCACAGATTTCGGTGCATTCGTGCAGGCACTGCACGAAAATCGGCGTCTATGGACTCTGCTGGCGACGGGAGTTTCGGATGATGACAACGCGTTGCCTCATGATCTGAGGGCACGGATTTTCTATCTCGCGGAGTTCACCGAACAACACAGCAGTCAGGTTTTGGGAAACAAGGCAGCAGTTGAACCGTTACTGGAAATCAACATGGCCGTGTTGCGCGGGCTGCGTCAGATGAGGGCCACCGGATGAGTGGGCTGGTTCTGAAACTTGCACCCAAAGAGAGGGTGTTGATCAACGGCGTGGTAATAGAAAACGGTGACCGCCGCAGTCGCTTTTCAATAATGACGCCGCAGGCAAACGTTCTACGACTGCGCGATGCCATTCATCCGGACGAGGTGAACACGCCGGTGCGACGGGTTTGCTATGCAGCACAACTGGTTCTTTCCGGAGATATGGCAGCTGGCGATGCACGCCAGCAATTGCTGCGGCGGGTCGAGGAATTGAGCCAGGTATTCACAGATGCCGACAGCCGTCGCGTGTTGGGCGAAGCGACTGAGGCGCTGGTCGCAGAACAATACTACAAATGCCTGAAATCACTCCGCTCGTTACTGCCACGTGAAGAGCGACTGATGGCTTACCACCAATGACTTTTCAACCGGTGGTTCCTGCGGGGGGAGTGGCAGGCTGGCGATTTCTGCAGCGAACTTATGATACTCAACTGCAAACTTTCTCTGCCTCACCATCTAATGACAGGGAGACCAAATACTTCCTTGAGAACATCAGCAATGTGAAGTCGGCTGAAGACCTCGTCTCGGATCGGAGATTGTTGCAGGTGGCATTGGGTGCATTTGGTTTGGAAGGCGATATCAACAATCGTTACTTTGTCCAAAAGATTCTGTCGGATGGAACGCGATCCGATGATGCTTTGGCGAACAGGCTATCTGACAAGCGATACCGCGAATTTGCTGATGCCTTTGGGTTGGGCCCCGGGGACGTTCGCAAGACTGGTCTGATCACAAATATGGAAGAGGTCGCCCAAAACAATCTGATATCACAGTTTGAGATTTCGGTCGGTGAAACTGATGAGACGATGCGGATGGCGCTTTATGCTCAGCACAAGTTGTCAGATCTGGCATCACAAGGCGGCAGCGAGACCAGAAAGTGGTACGATTTGATGGGTCTGCCGCCGTTGCGGAAAATGATGGAGACCGCTCTGGGTCTGCCAGCTGCGTTCTCTCAACTGGATATCGACAAACAACTTGGCGTGTTTAGGGACAAACTTTCCGATCTGACAGGATCTGCTGAATTATCACAATTCTCTGATCCGGATGCAGTCCGAAAACTGACAGACACCTTTCTTGCCCGCAGTCAGATTGCACAACTCCAGAATACGATTTCACCGGGTCAAACTGCGCTGATTTTGTTGGGTGCGTGAAATTGGGTTGGATTTAGCAGATCTGTGAAGGTGAACAGCGTGGATAAATTCATGCATCTAAAACCGCGTCAGCTGACGTGCGAAGGGCATAAGATGTGACGGGTCGGGAAACGTTGTGAAGTTTGACATCACCAAGTGGAACCGCATGTTTGCAAGCGGGCTCGATATCTTCAGACACGACGATTCTGTGATTGACCGATTTGCCGAATTCCCCCAACCGAGCAGCAATATTTGCGGCCTGTCCGATCACGGTGAAGTCCAGTCGCTCGCGCGAACCGACATTCCCATATGTGACGCGCCCGAAAGCAACCCCGATAGAACAATCATAGTGATGATCGGTATCTGAGGTGCGAAGTTCTGCCAATCGTTCGACAATCTCGATTGCGGTGCGCTGGGCGTTTGTTCTGGCCGTTGCGGCATCGTCGCCGGCGGGGAAGACAGCCAGGACAGCGTCGCCAATGAATTTCAGAACTTCGCCGCCATTTTCGTGAATTATACCCGAGACTGTCTCGAAAAACTCATTGAGCAGTGTAATGTACGCGCTGCGTCCCAATTGCTCTTCAAGACTGGTTGAGTTGCGCAGGTCACAGAACATAATTGCCGCGTCTATGTCGTCACCGTCGCCGCGGCGAATATCACCCCCCAGCACACGTGCGCCGGTTCGCTTGCCAACATAGGTTTCCAGCAACGCCTGTGCATTTTCGCGTTGCATGAATACTTCATAGTATCGCGCGATAACGGACGAACACTCGAAGACAAGACCCAGGTTTTCGGTTGTGAACCCATCGGGGTGATCGCAGGTAAGTGTCAGCACGTTCGTACGGCCATCGGAAAAGGGCAGAGGCATCGCCACATAGTCCGTGGCACCTTTGGCGCGTAAATCTTCCATGATTGGAAAGCTGTTATGCGGATTGTCGCTGTTCAGGCGTTGCCGTACCCCGCCAAGCCCGTTTGACACATGGCGCAGGGGACTGTTGGTGAAAGCTGGGTGGTCATAAATCTCGTACGTGGGCGCGAAGGTAGAAATCTCGTCTTCACCCTTTTCCCAGATGTAGTGTTTACCCGCGATCAGGGGATGTAGGGACCATGCCAGAATGCTGAGTCGCTGAATCGCGATCCCATGATCCAGCATCTTTTCGGCAAGCGCTTTGGTGAAGGCTTCCGGAGTATCAACGACCGAAGCACCCCGCATTAACCAATCTATAAGCGGGCCACTGATGTTGCCATCATCGGGTTCTCGCAACTGGTTTTCGCCGAGATCTACGTTTGTATATGCTGTGGGCATAAAGCCGATATGACCTTGAATAGCCTTGCTTTCGGGCAAGGCGTCTTCATATGCCCAAACCGAGTTTGCGAGCTGTTCACCCGGCAACAGGATGTCGTGGTAACTGGCAGTTCCTTTGAAGGGGCAGAAGGTCTGCAACTCTGTTTCGTCGCTCAGATCGACGCAAACGTCTTTGCGCGGGACGTAGATCGCGGGCGGCAGACGGGTTTCATACATGACTTTGGCATCGTGGCTTTCAGCCAGCAGGGTATCATCACGATAAATGGCGATCCGACCATTCAACCGTTCAACGGATATCCCATAGCCTTTGATCTTTGGGGTGGCGTGGACGTTCATCAGTAACCTCCTGTGCCCGGGCCTCTATAGGATGGGACCTGAGGTTGATATTTCCAAGAGGGTCGACGCAGAATTTACCAAATGAGACCGATAATGGTCGCTAACCGATTGGTCAGCATCACACCATCTGGATGACATCCTTTTCGATAGACAACATGTATCCGCGTTTGGCGATGTTCTTGACCAGCAACTCGCTGACCATTTGATTGCCCAACGCGTCACGCAGTCTCTTGATCCTTGTGGCGCCGGCGGCTTCATCACAATCGGCTGCATCCCTGCCGGAAATCATCGCCTCGATCTGAGCACCGGACAGAACTTCATCATCCAGTCGGGATTCCGCCAGTACAGACAGGGTCTCCATCGCTGCCGGTGTCAGCTTGAAATCCATATTGTTCAGATAAACAGTGTTTTCTTCGCGGCTGATCAGCAGAGAGGTGACCTGAATCCCTGTCCGTTCGATCTGAGCCATGCGCCGGTTCAGCATTACAAGCATGACAAGAAACACCAATGCACTGATCAGCATTGCTGTGGCAAAGACCAACAGAACAAAAATCACCATGCGATAGCTGGACAACGTATCGGCAAAGGCAGTGCCGGATTGCGCCAGTATCTCCAGCAACCGGATTTCAGCCTGCGACGTCAGATCGCTTTCTATGAACAGTCTCTCAACCCGGGCGTTGAATGCATTCGCATCCGGCAAGGTCCAGAACAGAAACACGGCGGCTGTGACCAGAATCAAAACAATCGCCGCGATACCCGCGCCGACAAGCCTTACCCCTGAACGCCGGGCCTCAGAAACGGAGATAGAATTTTCCGGCATTGGCCTTCCTCTGATCCAATCCTTCCGATCCGAATACGGTCAGAACATTCAGCAAGGTCCAACCCGAAGCTTTTAGTCGTTGGGCGACCTCCTGCTGGGCCTGTCCTTTGTCACAGGCCGAAACCTGCATGACGCCGTAGTGCAGACGCAGAGGGTTATCCTGCTTGGCCTTGTAATCGGCATAACATTCCGCCGCCGCAACGGTGGCTCCAAGCGATATCAGGGTCGCGATAGTCAGAGAAGAGACGATCTGTTTCATAGGCCGCATCCTGCGCATGTGTTTGCGTGATATTCAATAACTCAAAGGGTTTCGCGGCACTGATATTCGATAACAAGCCGCCGTTATTGCTTGTCTGATGGGGGCAGGACCAGATTTGACGCATCGAATTCGCGGCCAATCTCCGGTTCGCCCCATCATCCGAAAGGACGCGCATCATGCACAAGAAATTCATTGCTCTGATCGTTGCAACAGCTGTCACAATCACTGGTGTTTCGGCTTCAAAGGCCCGGGCTGCTGACGCTCATGATATTCTGGGCGGTCTGGCCGCGATTGCGATCATCGGGGCAGGGGTCCACTACTATAATCAGGAAAAGCGCAAGCAACGGACGACGCGCCATCAGACATATACGCCACAGCCCTACGTGGCTCAGCCCAGCTACCCGGTGCGCCCCTTGCCACAACACGTTGCGCGGTACGACCTGCCGCAACAGTGCCTGCGCACCTATAACGCCTATTCAAACAATCAGCCGCTTTTGGCCCCGAAATGCCTCAAGAAACACTACAAACATGCCAATAGCCTGCCGCAAGAGTGCAAGGTCGGTTTCTGGAATGGCAAAAAGGTGAAGCGGGCATATGAACCCGCATGCCTGCGCCAGCAAGGTTACCGCGTCGTTTACAAGTAATTACTTTCGAGCAGGAGCGGTGCCAAAGAAGCAGCGCGCAGGAGAGGGTGGTGCAGGCCGCCCTCTCTTTTTTGTCTTGCGACGGGGCGCGAAACGCGGTTTTCGATGGGTATGACAAAACCGGATTATTCAATTGAACAGGCGGCAGTGGCGCAGGGGTACCTGCGAATTGCCGGCGTGGATGAGGTTGGCCGCGGGCCTCTGGCCGGGCCGGTGGTTGCAGCGGCGGTTATTCTGAACCCCAAGGATATTCCCGAGGGGCTGAATGATTCAAAGAAGCTGACGGCCAAGCGGCGTGTTGCAATGAACGCGGCTGTGCGTGACCGGGCCGAGTTTGCCATTGCCGAAGCCTCGGTTGCCGAGATTGACGAACACAACATCTTGCGTGCCTCGCATCTGGCGATGGAACGCGCAGTTGCTGCCCTGAACCCGCAGCCGGACTATTTGCTGATCGATGGAAACATGATCCCGAGAGGTCTGGCGATCCCGGCCCAGGCGGTTGTCAAAGGCGATGCGCATTCGGTGTCGATTGCGGCGGCTTCGATAATTGCTAAAAACTGGCGCGATCAACTGATGGTGGATTTGGCGCAACAGCATCCCGGCTATGGATGGGAGAAGAACGCAGGCTATCCGTCAAAACAACACAGAGAAGCACTGCAAAATCTCGGCGTGACCCCACATCATAGGCGTTCGTTCAAACCGGTACACAATATCTTGTATCAAGAGTAAATCGTAAGCTGCTGATTCAAAAAAGAAATTGACGGCGAATCGTCTTTGACTCATCCTTGTCTCAACCAAATGAGCGCAAAAGCGCCGTGGAACTTGAGGCAGAGATATGACAACGACCAAGACAAAGGGCGCAACCGCGCTCCCTTTAAACACGATTCTATCCGGGGACTGCATCGAAGTGATGAACAGTCTGCCCGCTGAATCTGTTGACCTGATTTTCGCAGATCCGCCCTATAACCTGCAGCTTAAAGGTCAGTTGCACCGTCCCGATAATTCGCAGGTCGACGCGGTCGATGATCACTGGGATCAGTTCTCGAGCTTTGGTGTCTATGACCAGTTCACTCGCGAATGGCTGAAAGCCGCGCATCGTCTGCTCAAGCCGAACGGCGCGATTTGGGTGATTGGGTCTTACCACAACATTTTCCGCGTTGGCTCGGCCTTGCAGGATGCCGGGTACTGGATTCTGAACGACGTGGTGTGGCGCAAGTCCAACCCGATGCCGAACTTCCGTGGCAAGCGCTTTACCAACGCACATGAGACGATGATCTGGGCGTCCAAGCGTGAAGGTGCCAAGTACACGTTCAACTACGAAGCGCTGAAAGCGCTGAACGAAGGCGTGCAGATGCGCAGCGACTGGGTACTGCCGATCTGCACTGGCCACGAACGCCTCAAAGACGAAAACGGTGACAAGGCACATCCGACGCAAAAGCCGGAATCGCTGTTGCACCGTGTTTTGATTGGCTCGACCAATCCGGGCGATGTGATCCTTGACCCGTTCTTTGGCACGGGCACGACCGGTGCTGTTGCCAAAATGTTGGGACGCGAGTTCATCGGGATCGAACGCGAGGAAAGCTATCGCAAGGTCGCCGAAAAGCGTATCTCGAAGGTTCGCAAGTTCGACCGCGAAGCGCTGGAAGTCAGCGCCAGCAAACGAGCCGAACCGCGCGTACCTTTTGGCCAGTTGGTCGAACGCGGCATGCTGCGCCCGGGTGAAGAGCTCTATTCCATGAACCAGCGCCACAAGGCCAAGGTTCGTGCGGACGGCACGCTGGTCGGCGATAATGTCAAAGGCTCGATCCATCAGGTTGGCGCGCATCTGGAGAATGCGCCGTCCTGCAACGGATGGACCTACTGGTGCTTTAAACGTGACGGCAAAACGGTTCCGATTGACGTGTTGCGTCAGCAGATCCGGGCCGAACTGCACAACTAATTTCACCCATACCGCCGGTGCCTGTGGCCTGACACAAGGCACTAAGCCTTGCCCCGCCGTATCCGGCGGGGTCTTTTGTTTTCATCTATGGGGTGTTTGGATGGGGCACCGATCCCCATATCCGGCAGTACAACGAGGGAGCATTGGGTATGTCCGATACCACCGCAAACCAATCCCGTTTCGAACGTTTCTTTGTCACGCAGCCGGACAACTTCGATCTGGACAACAAATACACCGAAGCCGCGTTGGAGCGGCACAAGCGAGAAGGGCTGGAACTGGCCGTCCGCGCCCGGTGGATCGCGATGGGTTTGACTGGCATTTTGCTGATTTATCTTAACCCGTATTGGGATGTTCTTTGGTATCATTTCATTCTGCTGCTCATTTGCGCAAATGGCTGGCTGATCCGCAGGGCTGGTCGCGTGGGACAGTCGCGAACGGAATTGCTGCTGATATTCGTGGATCTGCTGATCATGACACTGGGGATGATCATTCCCAACCCGTTCAGCGATGATGTGCGACCGCTGGCGATGCAATACAGGTTCGACAATTTCCAGTACTTTTTCATCATTCTGGCGGCGGGAACGTTGGCTTATTCCTGGCGTACGGTGATCGCGATCGGATCCTGGACCGCAATGATGTGGACTGCTGGCTGGATCATCGCGTGGTGGGTGGCCACGCCAATTCCCGGCATCACGGAACGCGTCAACGAAGCCCTGGCTGGGTTTCCGGATGTGGCAGAGATGTTGGATCCCAACAGCTTCATGGCACCCCAGCGTATTCAGCAGGTGATCGTCTTTCTGATGGTTGCCGTGACACTTGGGGTATCGATGCGGCGGTTGAACCGATTGCTGATGACCAATGCCGGACTTGAACGCGAGAGAGCAAACCTGTCGCGCTACTTCTCGCCCAACGTGGTCGATGAACTCAGCCAGAATGACGAGCCGCTTAAGCAGGTGCGCAAAGAGAATGTAGCAGTTCTGTTCATTGATATTGTGGGTTTCACGAAATTCGCCTCAGGTCGTGATCCGTATGATGTGATCGAAGTCTTGCGCGGCTTTCATGCGCGGATGGAGACCGAGGTGTTCCGCCATCACGGGACGCTCGATAAATATCTCGGCGACGGATTGATGGCCACTTTCGGCACGCCGGTACCGACGCCCCTGGATGCCAGCAATGCGCTGGCCTGTGCCCGATCTATGGTAGAGGTGATTGATCGCTGGAACCTTGAACGTCGCCGTGCGGGCGAGCCGGAAATCCACGTGGGGATCGGGCTGCACTATGGCTCGGTCGTTCTGGGTGACATTGGCGCCAATCGGCTGGAGTTTGCTGTGATCGGGAACGCGGTGAACGTGGCGGCGAAGTTGGAGGCGATGACCCGTGAATTCGGCGCGCGCGTGGTGATGAGCGACGACTTAAGCACGCAGGTCGCCCGTGAAAGCCCAACAGGGTCGGAGTTGATGGCGGGGTTTTCCCGACACGAAAACAAATCTGTTCGGGGCGTCGAAAACAACATGAATGTCTGGATGATGTAATTTCAGACAAGCCTGTCGGTTAATGCCGCAGTATTGATGCGGTTGAGACGTACGGGTTACGTGCGCGGCATCGGATTCTGGGCTTTGTTGTAAGGTTTCCAGTTGGTCACTTCGGGATAGTACTGACGTCTCCAGGCGCGAACGCGTGGATTCATGACCCGCCGCCAGAGCGGAGGGATCATCGCTGCCACGGTCATAACAGGATACCCGTAAGGCAGTTGTGGGGCGGCCTCTTCGGCATGATGCTGCAACAGCGGGAAGCGGCGACTTGGTTTGAAGTGATGATCAGAGTGACGCTGCAGATTGATGAGCAGCCAGTTCGACGCTTTTTGCGACGCATTCCATGAATGGCGCGGGCGGACATGTTCGTATTTCCCGTCACCCAGATACTTGCGGGTCAGGCCGTAGTGTTCAACATAATTGACCAGCTCCAGTTGCCAGATGGCAGATCCCGCCTGTACCAGAAACAGGGCCAATCCAGCCCAGCCGCCGATCAAAGCGGCCAGCAACAGCATCGCACCCTGCAGCGCCCAGTACCGCCAAAACGGGTTTGTGAAATCGGTCCAAGGCAAATCCTTGCGCGCTAGTTTATTGCGCTCAGCATTGAAGGCCGAAACAAGGCTCTGCCGCAGCACACGCGGATAGAAACGGTGGAAGCCTTCATTGTAGCGTGCCGTTACGGGATCACGCGGCGTACCGACATATCGATGGTGGACCAGCAGATGCTCTGACCGGAAATGAGAATACAGAACCATCGCAAGCAAAATATCCCCGAGCCAGCGCTCAAGCTTACCCTTCTGATGCATCAGCTCATGGCTGTAGTTGATCCCGATCGTTCCTGAAATAACGCCCATTCCGAAAAACAGGCCAATCTTCTCGATTGTCGAAAGATGGTCGGTGTGCGTCGTGTACCAGATCAGTCCATAAAGCGTGATGAATTGCACCGGCACCCAATACTTGGTCAGCAGGATGTACCAGCTTAACTGGTCTTCCGAAATATCAGGATCCGCATTCTCAAGGTTGAGGCCTGTCAGCCGATCCAGAACTGCAAACGCCCACCAAGTCGACAACGGAACCAGCAGAATCCACCATCCTCCGACCAAAGCTGAGAACCAGAGGAGTGGAATCAGAAGATATGAAATCCAGAAGGGCAATGCAGATTGCCAACGAGACATGGTGTCAGATGCGATCATGATTGGTGCTCCGAATTCCACGTGCAGATTAGTCGGCGTCTGTACATTTGCACAGCGGTCTATTGGCCGCGCCACAGATCATAGGCCTTTCTCATTACAGTTGGCAGATCGCTGGGTCGGAATTCGTGCTTGTCGAGAATGACCAATGTGTCAGGGGCCACATTTGGAGGCAGATCGGCAGACCAGATGCGAAGTATCAGGTGGAAATGGGTGAATGTGTGACGTACCTCGCCGGGCAACTCTTTCCAATCTGCCGGATAGGGAGGGGTTTCGTGAGGGTTTTCTGACCATTCGGACCCGGGCCAGCCAAGCATACCTCCCAAAAGACCCTTGTCGGGACGCCGCTCCATCAACATGGCGCCATCGTCCCGGCGGGCGATATAGACATGCCCCAATCGGGTGGGTTTGGGTTTCTTTGGAGATTTGCGGGGCAACTCTGAGTATGTCCCTGCAAGCCGTGCCTGACATGGGTCTCGCACCGGGCAAATGCCGCAAGCAGCGGACTTTGGTGTGCAGATCGTGGCGCCCAGATCCATGACCGCCTGCGCGTAATCACCGGGCCGAATTTCGGGCGTCAAAGCTGCAGCTTTTTCCTTTAGCAATGGCTTTGATCCGGGCAACGGGTCGTGGATGTCGTAGAGACGCGCCATCACGCGTTCAACGTTCCCATCCAGAACTGTTTCAGGTTGGTCAAAGGCAATGGCAGAGATTGCGGCAGCGGTATAAGGGCCGATGCCGGGCAGTTTTAGCAACGCGTCATAGGTATTTGGGAACTTCCCGTCGTATTCCTTGGCGACGACACGCGCACACTTCAACAGGTTTCGGGCGCGGGCGTAGTAGCCCAGCCCGGCCCACTCGCCCATCACCTGTTCATCCGGGGCGGCTGCCAGAGATTCAACAGTCGGCCAACGGGTTGTGAAACGAATGAAATAGTCCCGCACAGCAGTCACTGTTGTTTGCTGCAGCATGACTTCGGATAGCCACACCCGATAAGGATCGGGCAGGACACCCATCGCTCGATCTGCTGGGCCAATTCGCCATGGCATTTCGCGGGCATGGCAGTCGTACCACTCCAACAGGGCGGAGCTCACATCAAGTTCATTGGTGTCACGCAAGTTTTATCTAACTCCCTGTCGGGTTTCGCTGGCGCCCGGCTGCATGCCCATTACAATAGCGGCGCAGGAGTTGGAAACCAGATGCAGCGCAGACGTTCCTCGACCCGCGGTTTCAAACGTACCGCGACTTTGCTGAACGACAAGATACGGCGTGCCGGTGAAAGCCGGGGCTTTGCCGTATCAAGATTGCTGACTCATTGGGCCGAAATTGTCGGACAGGATACCGCCTCGATCGCGCGGCCCGTGAATGTGGGATATGGCAAAGGCGGGTTTGGCGCGACGCTGACCGTGCTGACCACCGGTCCGCAGGCTCCGATGCTGGAAATGCAAAAGGAACAGCTGCGCGACAAGGTGAATGCGGTTTATGGCTATAACGCTATCAGCCGTGTCAGAATTACGCAGACCGCTCCGACAGGATTTGCCGAGGGGCAGGCCAGTTTCGATCACAAGCCGAAACAGGCAAAACCCACAATTGCACCAGAAATTGCCGCCGAGGCAGACAAAGTGTCACGCGATATTCACGATGGTGATTTACGCGCGGCCCTTGAACGACTGGGCCGCAACGTTTTATCCAAGCAGAAACGCTGAGAAAGGGCTGAGAATGAGCCGTATTGCAACCGTAATCTGTGCGGCCGTCGCCGTGGCCGCAGGCGGCTACTGGCTGACGCAGTCGTCCAACACCGCACCTTCGAACCTGCTGGTTGGCGCTGCCCAAGCGCAGGATGCTGATCTGGACACGTCAACCATCGTTGAAATGGTTCAGGGTGCCGAAGACGCGCCTGTCGAGATCATCGAGTATGCATCCTATACCTGCCCGCATTGTGCGAATTTCCACGCCGGGGCTTACAAGCAACTCAAGAAAGACTTCATTGATACCGGCAAGGTCAAGTTCACATACCGCGAAGTCTATTTTGACCGTTACGGCCTGTGGGCGTCGATGGTCGCGCGCTGTGCAGGACCCGAGAAGTTCTTTGGTATTACCGATCTGATCTATGAAGGTCAGTCGGAATGGACCCGCGCTGGTGGGCCTGCTGAAATCGTTGACGAACTGCGTAAGATCGGTCGTCGGGCTGGCATCGACAATGACCAGCTTGAGGCCTGTTTGCAGGATGGTACCCGTGCGCAAACGTTGGTGGCCTGGTACCAGGAAAACGCAGAACGTGACGGGATTAATGCCACGCCTTCCTTCATCGTGAACGGTAAGAAAGTCGAGAACCAGTCCTACGACGATTTCAAGAAGCTGATCGAAGAAGAACTGGGCAGCTGATGACTGCACCGCTGGCCGGTCTTAAGGTCGTAGAACTGGCGCGAATTCTGGCTGGCCCCTGGGCTGGCCAGACTTTTGCTGATCTTGGGGCCGACGTCATCAAGGTGGAATCCCCGGCAGGTGACGATACCCGCGCCTGGGGGCCACCTTTTGTAACCCGAGGTGATGATGTTTCAGCCTCGTATTACCATTCGGCCAATCGCGGGAAGGCATCTGTCACCGCGGATTTTACGACTGAGGAAGGCCGGGAAAAGGTTCTGGCGCTGGTCGCGGATGCCGACATCTTGATCGAGAATTTTAAAGTCGGCGGTCTAAAAAAATATGGCCTGGACTATGACAGTCTCAAAGAACTGAATCCGCGTCTGATTTATTGCTCCATCACCGGCTTTGGTCAGACCGGGCCTTATGCCCACCGTGCCGGATATGACTTTATCATTCAGGGCATGTCAGGGCTTATGTCCGTGACGGGTGAGCCTGACGGACAGCCGCAAAAGGCGGGTGTCGCGATCACTGATGTGTTTACAGGTATATATTCAGTAACGGGCGTTTTGGCCGCACTCCATCAACGGCAAAAGACCGGACGTGGTCAGCACGTGGATATGGCGCTGCTGGATGTGGCGGTCGCTGTCACCGCAAATCAGGCTCTGAACTATCTGACAACCGGTGATGTGCCGCAGCGAATGGGTAATGCCCACGTAAATCTGGCACCTTATCAGGTATTTGACTGTGCCGATGGTCACATCATCATCGCCACCGGAAATGATCGCCAGTATCAACGCCTGTGCCGCGTGCTGGGGCTGGACGATATGGCCGAGGCGCCCGAGTTTTTGCGCAACAAGGATCGTCTTGCCAATCGGCGGGTCATGATCGTTCGTCTCAACGGTGCAACTGTTATGCGAGACAAGGCTGACCTGCTGGCTGCTTGCGAAGCCCACGGGATTCCAGCTGGTCCAATCAACACGCTGGACGAAGTGATGGCGGACCCGCAGGTTGTCGCACGCGGGATGAAGATCGATCTGGATGGTGTGCCCGGTGTGCGGTCACCCTTTGTCTTCTCAGAAGCGGAACTGGCCCTGACCCGACCGGCCCCTAAACTGGGCGAAGACGATTGATCATGGCGAAGGCGCTGTTTGCAATAGCATGTCCTTGACCATTTCGGTCTCGGTGATCTGAAGACGTACCGGCAGCGTAATCACCTTGCTTCGAAAGGAAGGTGGCAGGCGAACAGCATCTTTTTCCGTGGTCACCATCTGAGCGCCTAAGGCCTTCGCCTCGTTTTCCAGTCGGGTCATCAAGGCAGGGGTCAGGGGTTGATGGTCGTCCAGAGCCTCGGCCCGCAAGAGCCTTGCGCCTTGTTGGCGAAGGGTTGCAAAGAATTTTTCTGGATGGCCGATCCCGGCAAATGCCAGAACCGGCGTGTCGCTCCAATCCATTCCGGTCTGAAGCGGGCTGACTTCACCGGCGGCGTGCGGGATCGTGATCACATCGCCCCAACGTTCAACAAACTGTTCCTGAGCTGCATTGTCACCCAGAGACAAAACCAAATCTGCGCGTTGCAACCCGATATCGACCGGTTCCCTCAATGGCCCTGCCGGTAAACATAACCCATTGCCGAATCCACGAGAGGCATCGACCACAATGATTGAGAAATCTTTGGCAACAGACGGATTCTGAAACCCATCGTCCAGCACGATAACTGTCGCTCCGTCATCGGCGGCGGCCTGGGCTCCGGCGGCGCGATCCTTGGAAACCCACACTTCGGCAAAAGCTGCCAGCAAGAGTGGTTCGTCGCCAACCTGTGCGGCAGTGTGTTTGCCTGGATCAACGCGAACAGGACCCTCGAGGGAACCACCGTGCCCTCGGGTTACGATATGTGGCTTGTGCCAGGCATCGCGCAGTTTTTCGACCACCCAGATGACCGTTGGTGTTTTTCCGGTGCCGCCTGCGTTCAGATTGCCAATACAGACGACCGGAATACCGGGGTTGATTCCGCTATCCGAGGCCACCCGGCGAGCTGTGGCATTTGCGTAGATTTTCCCAAGCGGCGCCAACAGCCGGGCGCGTAAATCCAACTGGTCCGGCGAGGTATTCCAGAATTCAGGCGCCCGCATTTTCCGCTCTCCGCTGATCCAGCGTCTCCTGTACCATATCGATAAGCAGATCCGCCTGAGGGGCACCCTCGGTCACCATTTGCCATCCGGCAAGTGCCATGTCGGCCGCACGATCCGGAGCCAGCAATTCAACGACAGCATCGCCGAGTTCTGTGGCAGACCTGACAGCGCGTGCAGCATTAGCCTGCCTTAGTTGATCGTAGAGGCTTTGGAACTTGTTCACGTAAGGACCATGAACCACTGCTGATCCAAGTGCAGTTGCGACCAGAGGATCGCGGCCCCCTGCACCTCTCTCCAGAGAGCTGCCCATGAACGTCACGGCTGAAACGCGGTGCCACAGACCCAGATCTTCAGGGTCCGAGGTCAAAATTACCTGTGTGGTATCTTCGATCATGTCCCCATCGTCCCAGTTTGCGCATCTGAGGTCCATTGCTTCCAAACGACGATGAAGGGGTTCGGCTTCGGACATGTCGGCGACATGAAGCACCAGTGCAAGGCGTGGCAACATCCGCAAGGCTTGCCGGTGCGCACTGAGCACAGAAATGAATTCTTTGTCCTGCACCCACGCGGCCAGCCAAACCGGCCTGCCGGCAAGCGCATGGTTTGTTTCGATCAATTCATCCTCGGGCCAGGGTCGCGGTGCGGGACTGATGTGTAGGGGCGGAGCCACTGAGACCTTCGACGAAGGGATGCCAAGTTTTCGAACCTGTCGCGCTGTTGCCTCGGAAGTGGCGAGAATCTTTCGAAAACAGTCGAAAGTATAGCGTGTGATGTCGGGCAGCCATTTGCCACCTCGGCCGACTTTGACGTCTACTTCAGCCTCCAGCAGGATCATCGGGATGCTGCGTTCTTCGGCGCGGGTGATCAGATTGGGCATCAGGCCACCACCAATCCAGACCCCTATGTCAGGCCGCCAGTGGTCGAGGAATCCGCGCGCGGCACCTGTTTGCTCTGCAGGCAGATTAACCAGAATACCGCTGTGATCTCCCCAATCTCTGAGATCTGCATCATGCGGTGTGGTCAGCAGCAAAGACAAACCGGGACGAACCGGAAGCAAACGCTGACAAAAGTCCTCTACTGCCCGTAGCCGGTCGTGTGAGCCGACATGGATCCACAATAGCTCTCCATCGGGACGAGGCTCGGGTGACCGTCCGTTACTGCTCGGGACACCCCATGACAGAACGCGATAGGCCGTCAGGCTGAGAGAACGCGGTTTACTCATGCGTCAATGCCGGTGCCCGCAGGATCGAGTTGAGCGCACAGTAGTGGGTGCAAATCTGAACCTGCGCCGACGACACCGTTCAGTCGAGGGTGTGCGTTGTTGAAGCGCAGGGGGCTGCACATACGGTCCGAGCATACTCCACCTGCCTCACGCAGGATCAGATCGCCTGCGGCGATATCCCACTCCCAGCTGGGGCGCAGGGTTAGCATCGCATCGAACCGGCCTTGCGCAACCAACGCCATACGATAAGCGAGAGAGGGTCGGTAGGAGCGTTTGAACTCCGGCACCTGCCCGGACCGCCAGTGGCGGGTATCGAGATTTGGTTTTGCGGCCAGAATATCGGCTTTCTGGACGTCATTCGTCTGCGAAACCCGAACCGGTTCACCGTTCAGAGTTGCCCCCTGATCGTGGGCGGCGGCGAACAGCAGATCACGCAGAGGCAGATAAATCACTGCGGCCGTGACCACGCCATTTTCAGCAACGGCCAGAGAATGTGCCCACGTTCGGGACCCTTCGGCAAAGCTGCGGGTGCCGTCGATCGGATCGATGATAAAGACTCGATCGCGTGAGAGACGGTCAGCGTTGTCTTCGGTTTCTTCGCTCAGCCACCCATATCCGGGCCTGGCTGATGGCAGGCGCTGCTCCAGCATCGCATTGACTGCAAGATCCGCTTCGGTCACCGGGCCCGCCCCATCCGGCTTGTCCCAGCGCTGCGCCTCGCTGCCCGAGTAACGGGTGGCGATTTTTCCGGCCTCAAGTGCGGCGTCTATCAGCAGGGACAGGTCAGTTGCCGGCAAGTGTCATTCCTTCGATCAGCAACGATGGTACGACGCGCGAAAGGTATGGGCGCGCATCGTTGGCCGGGATGATCCGCATCAGCATATCCCGCAGATTGCCCGCGATGGTACATTCGTTAATGGGGTGCGTGATCTCGCCGTTTTCCACCCAGAAACCCGATGCACCACGGGAATAATCGCCCGTATTGGGGTTGATCGTTGAACCGATCATCGAGGTTACCAAAAGTCCCGTTCCCATATCCCGCAACAGGTCGGCGCGGCTCTTGTCGCCCGGCGTTAGGCTGAGGTTCCAGTTGCTGGGTGAAGGCGGCCCCGACACGCCACGTGCGGCGTTGCCTGTGGATTTCATGTCCAGCTTACGTGCACTGGATAGGTCAAGGGTCCATCCGGTCAGAACACCATTCTCAACGATGGCGCGGCGTTGAGTGGGTAGTCCTTCGGCGTCAAAGGGTCTGGAACCCGAAATACGAGGGCGATGCGGGTCTTCGATCAGTGACAGATGCGCAGGTAAAACCTGCTCACCCAAACATTCCTTTAACCACGATGCACCGCGCGCGATTGCGGCACCGTTGCTGGCCGCCAAAAGGTGGCCGATCAAAGAAGATGAGATGCGTTCGTCTAACAAAACCGGAAAGCTGCCGGTTGCAGGCTTTTGGGCGCCGACAAGTTGGACTGCGCGTTCGCCCGCGGTCCGCCCGATTTCTTCCGGATCACGCAGATCAGCCTGAAAGCTTCGGCTGTCGCCATCATAATCACGCTCCATCCCGGTGCCTTCGCCCGAGATGGCGACACAGGAAGTCGAGCGGCTGGTGCGTGCGTAGCCGCCTGAAAAACCGTTGGTTGCCGCCAGATGCACAACATGGGTTCCATAGGCCGCTGCCGCGTCCGATACCTGCGAAACGCCTTGAACGGCCAAAGCTGCGGCTTCGGCACTGATGGCGTCGTTCATAAGCTCATCAGCAGAGGGTTCTGGCGTAGGGTCGAACAATTCCAGCGCATCCATGTCCCAGCCTTTGGACAGCTGATCAGCATCTGCGAGCCCCGTAAACGGATCTTCGGGTGCTTCGCGCGCCATGGCCACTGCGCGCTCGGCCATCGCGGCCAATGTTTCCGGACGGCTGTCCGAACTGGACACGATCGCCTGACGTTTGCCAAGGAAGACCCGCAGCCCCAGATCTGTGCTTTCAGCCCGCTCCGCGTGTTCCAGCACGCCTGATCTGACCTCGACCGAAACCGACGAGCCGTCGATTACGATGGCGTCCGCAGTTTCAGCGCCCGCTTTGCGCGCGGCATCCAGCAACTGGTGGCTTATTTCTTCGGGCGTTCTGGTCATGAGGCCTCCGTCTGACTTCATTGGACCTAGCCTTGGACGGCGCGTCCCGCAAGGCCAGACACCTGGTTGGGTGCATCAAAACCCAGCGAAACGAGCGATATACCTGAGATAATGAAGGTATTCATAGGGTTCGGTTGCCGTCAATTCTTAGCGAAATTGAAGCGATCACTGTAACCCTGAGTTCCCGAGGGAGGAAAAGACCGCAGTGCGGTCTTTTCTATTCTGCGGCGCTTACTTGATGCGCTGACCGTTAGCCAGAATCTGACCGTCTTCTGTGAATTCGATGGTCGAGTTCAGCGTATCGGGTTCTTCGCCCGGTACGGCCATCATTCCCATCATCATACGCGCGCCCATCGCGTCGTTGTCAGACATCAGACCCATGCCGATCAGTTTGTCGATCAGAGCGTTTGCACCAACCAATTGCAGATTTGCAACGCCAGCCGGAACCGGAAGATCGTCAATGCTCTCGGTGTTGGAATTGTCGAAGGTGAAATCACCATCGCCCGTCAGTTTTGCGCCAACCAGCGAAACCAGCAGCTCGTTAACCTTCAGCGAGTGCAGTTCACCTGGCATCTCATCCGAAGATTCGAGCGATTCTGCGACTTCAGGATCCAAAATGTTCACCATGACCTTAGCCGTGCCGGTCGTGTCGAGTGAGATTGTCGCCGGATCACGCGGCAATTCGCCTGCAGGATCGAACATGCTCCACAGCACATCTGACATGGTGAAATCGGTCAGGTTCATGGCAAAGCCGAAAGGCTGAATCTCTTCCGAAGCTTTAATAGGGAATTCGAACTTGAAGCCTGCTTTCGCCATAGCGATTTCGATTGGGAAAGGCAGTTCAGCGGTTGTTACTTCCAGTTTCGAACTGTTCTGCTCAACGTCATAAGCAAGGCGCTCGGCGTCGATGCTGGCCGCGAAACGACCCCCTTCCGAGCTGCTGGCCATCGAGAAGTCTTCGCCTTCGCTGGTTCCAGCGATGTTTGTCATCCCGGCAGCGTAGTCAAAGACGCCCGAGAACGAGAAGCCTGCTTCGTAAGCGCTCTGGATGTCTGCAAAGTTGAAACCAGCGGGGATGATGTTTTCACCCTCAAAAGCTAGTTTCTCCAGCTTGCCGTTGATCCGGGCCTTTTCATCTGAGTCCGGTTCATCGAACATCAGATCATAAGTCAGGTCCGCTGCGGTAAAGCTCTGATCAACATCGCGGTTTTCACCGATCAGCATTCGTGATTTGCCGGCAAAGTCATTCATCGAGACTTTCACGACAAGCGCGTCGTCGGGCATGGCTTCCCCATCAACCTCGATCTTGTCCAGCGAGATTCCAAGGCTGTCGGCCGAATAGTCATAGGTCATATCTTCGGGCGAGCCCGAGACAAGCATCTCAAGCTGACTATGGGTATACAGAACATCAACCGAGAACGCCTCACCTTCAGCATCCCCGGAAATGGTCATTGGGAAGCTATCGGGGAAGTTGATGCTCACAGTGCCATCGCCGTTTTCAGTCAGCTTCATTTCAGGCACGACCATGTCGAATTTCCCGTCATTTTCCGGGATATCCATGGTCATGGTGAGATTGGAAATGGTGGTTACATCGCCCGAGACGCTCTCGTCTCCGCTCACGGTGTAACCCATGCTGCTCATGTAGGACTGCCAGTCCGACCAGACATCTTTTGCAGTAACTTCAGCAAATGCGCCTTGGGTAATAACGGCATAAGCCAAGGCCGCGCCGCAGCTGCGGCGAAGGAAAACAGACATAAGGGAACCCTTCTTCATCAATTTTGGGCGCATCGTCGTGCCTGAGGCGTCGGTCGTCAAGGGGGCAAGGGGTGGACCAATTCCCCCTTTGCACGGTACGACGTTACTCAATCTCAAAGCATGGGGAGCAGACGATGCAGTTGCAGGGCAAAACAGTACTCATTACCGGCGCGAGCAGGGGTATCGGCGCAGAGGCGGGGCGCGTTTTTGCCGCAGCCGGTGCCAATGTCGCTTTGGTGGCTCGCAGCCGCGACCAGATCGAGGCGCTCGCGGCCGCGCTGGGCGATAATGCAATCGCGCTGGCCTGCGACGTCAGCAACTTTGCACAGGTCGAGCAGGCGGTTGCTGATTGTGTTGACCGGTTCGGTGGTCTGGACATCCTGATCGGCAATGCAGGGGTCATCGAGCCGATATTCCATTTATCCAACGCTGATACAGATGCATGGAGTCAGGCGATTGATATCAACCTCAAGGGTGTCTTCTACGGAATGCGTGCTGCTTTACCCATCATGAGAGCGGCAGGCGGAGGTACTGTGTTGACAGTATCTTCGGGTGCGGCATCAAACCCGGTTGAGGCATGGAGCCACTATTGTGCCTCGAAGGCCGGTGCAAAGATGCTGACCGAATGTCTGCATCTGGAAGAAGCACATCACGGGATCCGTGCAATGGGGCTTTCACCCGGAACGGTTGCCACAGAAATGCAGCGTGTGATCAAGGCTAGCGGCATCAACCCCGTCAGCCAGTTGGACTGGGAGGATCACATCCCGGCGGATTGGCCTGCCCGCGCGCTGCTGTGGATGTGTTCTGAAGATGCAGATGAGTTTCTTGGTGCGGAAATCTCGCTGAGGGTGGAAGACATTCGCAAAAGGATCGGACTGTCGTGATCGAACTCACCCAAGACGGTGGTCTGTGGACGGTCACTATCAATAACCCCGACAAGGCGAACGCCTTGACCGAGGCCATGCTGACGGAACTGGCCGAAATCGCCGAGTCGGCGACCGAAGCCAAGGCTTTGATTCTGACCGGTGCTGGCAAAGTGTTCAGCGCCGGCGCAGATCTTGATGAGGCACGTGCCGGGCTTGCGACCTCGGATGTGTGGGAGCGTTTGTCGGGTGCTATTGCAGCCCTGCCGTGCCTGACTGTTGCCGCTCTGAATGGTACATTGGCTGGCGGTGCGAATGGGATGGTACTGGCCTGCGATATTCGTATTGCCGTCCCTTCTGCCAGGTTTTTCTATCCTGTGATGAAACTGGGTTTCCTGCCGCAACCCTCTGATCCTAAACGGATGGCTGCATTGATCGGTCCATCGAGAACCAAAATGATCCTGATGGCAGGGCAGAAAATTTCAGCAGACGAGGCTTATGCCTTCGGACTGGTGGATCGCATCGTTGAACCCGACCTGCTGATGCAAACCGCACGTGACCTCGTTGCTGACAGCGTTGCCGCTGAGCCCAGGATTGCGGCAGGCATTGCGGAGCTATGTGGATGAGGCTTTCCGCATTACACCTGCGTGTTGCCGACCCGGGTCGATTGGCCGATTTCTATCGGGATGTTCTGGGGATGTCGGTATCACACGAGGGGCCAAACCTTCGCGTTGGTTATCCCGGGCAGGATGCAGATCTTTTGTTGATGCCCGGAGGCAACGGGTACAGCCACGACAGGGGGCATCGATATTGGAAGATTGGCATCACGCTGCCGAACGTGGATTTAGCAGCTTCGCATCTACGTCGGATGGGTGTGCCCGTAAGTGAGCCGAACCAGTTTCTGGATATCGGCTATATGTGCCATCTGAGCGACCCCGAAGGCTTTGTCATCGAATTGCTGCAGCATGATTTCGAAAGCAATCGTCCGGTGAAAGCTGGCGATCCGGCTTCACCGTTTTCTGAAGCCTGCATCGGTCAGATCACGCTGCGGACAGGTGATATAGCCTCCGAAGAAACTTTCTGGCGCAAACAGGGAATGCAATTGCTTTCGATACAGGAAGTTGCCCCCTACGGTTTCGATCTGCATTTCTATGCTTTCACCGATGAGAGGCCGCCAAACCCGGATCTCTGGGCCGTTGAAAACCGAGAGTGGCTTTGGAAGCGTCCCTATACAACGCTTGAACTCCAACACGTTCCTGAGGCTCGATTTGTCTCTGTGCCAGAATATCGGGGGATTGAGGTTCAGGGCCTCACCCAGCCGTTGCAGGATGTGCAGGGCGATCCGGTCTTGCCCGGCTGATCATCGCCCGCGTCGCTTGCCCGGAACTTTGGAGCGAAATCCGGGCGGACGTTTGCGAACCCAATTGAGAAATTTCTCGAGGCGAGGGTGGGCGCGCAGGGCATCGACAGTATTGAAACTGCGCGCAAGCTCGGCCTCGGTCAGAGTGGCGTGAACCTCTTTATGACAAATCTGATGTAGCAAAACTGTTGCTCCACCCTTGCCCCCTTTGAGTTTTGGGATCAGATGATGCAGGCTGCCGGTCCCGTCCGGAATGGGGCGGTCGCAAAGTGGGCAGATCGGATCGCTGTTCGTCATGATGACAGCAAATTCGCGCTGAAAACAGAGCAACGCAAGAGGGTGATGATGGCGCAGACCGTGGTGATCGGGGCAGGTCCAGCCGGGCTGATGGCCGCTGAGCAGCTTGCTGATGCTGGTCATTCGGTTCTCGTAGCCGAAGCCAAACCCTCGGTCGCGCGCAAGTTTCTGATGGCCGGGAAGTCCGGTCTGAACCTGACCAAGGATGAGCCGTTCGAGCAATTGATCCAGTCTTACGATCAGGCGCAGAACTGGCTGGGCCCGATCATTGCCGAATTCGACGCACATTCCGTTCAGGGCTGGGCCCAAGATCTGGGGCAGGAGTTGTTTACCGGTTCCACTGGACGAGTATTTCCGAAGGTCATGAAGGCGTCACCTCTGCTTCGGGCTTGGTTGGCGCGTCTGGGGGAAAAAGGTGTTCAGATCAGAACCCGATGGCGTTGGACTGGCTGGGAGGGTTCTTCGCTGGTGTTTGAGACCCCTGATAACCGCACTGAAGTACAGGCGGATGCGACGATTCTGGCGCTGGGCGGTGCCAGTTGGTCTCGTCTGGGCTCGGATGGTGCATGGGCACCGGTTCTGGCTGACAAAAGTGTTCCGATTGCTCCGTTTGCGCCCGCTAATTCGGCACTCTCAGTAGAATGGAGCGCATATATGCAGGCCCATTTTGGTGCTGCTCTCAAGGCGGTGCGCTGGACCGCCGGAGAATTGGAAAGCCGGGGTGAGGCGACGATATCAGCAAACGGATTGGAAGGTGGTGGCCTCTACCCTCTGACCCCTGCATTGCGGGAAGGGGTGCCGCTTTGTGTTGATCTGCTGCCCGATTTAACTCGGGACGAATTGAAGGTCAGATTTGCCAGGAAAAAATCAAAAACTACTCTTTCCCAATGGCTTAAGAATGGGTTGCGCCTTTCGCCGCAAAAGATTGCCCTTTTTCA
Organism: Ruegeria sp. CE12; assembly: GCF_056537525.1. NCBI lineage: Bacteria > Pseudomonadati > Pseudomonadota > Alphaproteobacteria > Rhodobacterales > Roseobacteraceae > Ruegeria > Ruegeria sp. CE12. Next base: position 81,238 of record NZ_JBQFRS010000011.1, read on the forward strand.
TGAGATGTCAAAAGGCGATCCTCAAATGCAGGAAGACCCGGTCAGGATGCTGAAAAAGCTTCCAATCCGCCATGCAGGATTGCGACCATTGGACGAGGCTATCTCAACAGCTGGTGGCGTGAAGAGATCAGCCATGGATGACGGGTTAATGTTACGCGACTTGCCGGGCGTGTTCTGTGCCGGTGAGATGCTGGATTGGGAGGCCCCGACCGGGGGGTATCTGTTGACCGCGTGTCTCGCGACTGGTCGGTGGGCTGGCAGGTCTGCTGCGGAATGGTTGCAGCAGACCGGTAACGCTTAGGCGGCTTGAGCCAGCTCTCCTAGCTTAAGATAGGCGGGGCGATTGCGTACCTCTTTGCCGTAAGCTCTCAACACGTCTGAGTTCAGCGGGAAACCGGCGGACTTTGCCCAGCTCATGCAATGGATGCACAGGATGTCGGCAATGGTCATGGTCTCACCTTGCAGGAAGGGACCTTTGAACCGATCACCCATACGCTGAAAGTTTCGGTCGAATTCCCATTTCGCTGAATCCGAGATCTGCGGCACACGTTTTTCTTCGGGCAATGCGAACCCGTGGCGCGCAGCGACCCACAGAACTGCGTCAAATTCATCCAGAAGCGCGTGAAACAGAGAATCCTGCACAGCGCGCTCTTCGGTGCCGGCCGGGAAGGTAAATGCGCCATGCTTGTCGGCCAGATAGGTCATGATCGCCGAGCTGTCTGAGATTACAGTGTTCCCGTCCACGAGAACCGGAATTTTACCCGACGGGTTCAAAGCCAGCACCTGAGGATCATGCGGTCCGACATTGATGAACTCGTAGTCCTGTCCCAGCTCCTCCAGCAACCAGATTACCCGCGATGCGCGGCTTTGGATGCGACCATAGACTTTGTACATGAGAATCTCCCGGCTGACATGTCTGCGTCCAATCTGAAGTTCAATTGGCGGGCGTCAAGTCAAACGGGAGGTCACCTCAGCGTGAGCGGGCCAGCATGGCGATCCGGATCATCGCGCGTTCGACCAACGCCATAGCGGGCGCAGTTTGTCCAGCTGACCGCAGAGACAGGTCCGTATCGGTCAGAACCGTAAGTGCGGTTTGTAGCTTGGGTGCACCCCAACCCTGCGCCTGTCGCAGAATGCGGTCACGCCGTTTGCCATAAATCGGCGGGCGCAGTTTGCCGATGCCTTGTGCGGCCCCACCCGGATCAGAGGCACACGCATACAGGGTACGAAAATGCCGGGTTGCGCCGATGCACAGGGTTACACCATTGGTCCCCTGCGCCTGCAGGCGTCGGATCAGCGGTCCGATCTCTCCGGCGCGACCTTCGGCTACCACGTTGAGTACATCATCCAATGCCGCCTCGGTCGAGCGGGGTGCGCAAGCCTCGATATCTTCGACCGTCAATTCCGATTCGTCACCGCGCTTGTAAAGCGACAGTTTTTCAACGGTTTGGGTGAAATCTCCCGGACTTAACCCTGTCGCCAACTCGCTGAGAGCAGACATGGAATCACGTGAGATGTTCTGCAATCCGGCCTGGTTGAGTACCCGCTCAACCTCGGCCCGCGATGGCGGATCGTCATAGATACCAACCGCATAGGCTGCAGGATTCGCCTCAAACGCCTTGCGGATTTTGGAACTTGGTTTGAGCTGCCCGGCCGTGATGATGATCTGTGCGTCACCGGGTGCCCAGTCTTCAAGCGCCGAGATGATCGCCGGTGCGGCAGCATCTGTTGTGTCTTCAACGAAAACGGCCCGGGGACCAGGGAAAAAGCCAACTGCTTTGACTGCATCCAACAAAAGTGCCGGATCACCGCGCAAATCTGCACCGGGCATTCGTGTCAGGCGCATCTCTTCTTCGGCATTCGGGCCGAGCAGAGATACCAAGACTTGTTGACGCTTGAGTGCGACGCGCATGGCATCCGACCCGTAGATCAACAATCCAACCTTGTCCGCGTCAGGCTTAGCGAAATAGCCTTCTGCCTCACGCGGGCTTAACTTCATGTGGCGAGACCGGGGTTGGCGTAAAGCTGCGTGACAATCTGATCCGCAAGAATCGTCATCAACCGATCCTTTGCATCGCGTTCATCTGCGAGCGTGGACACGGTTGAACCGGCAGCAGAGTAGGCGACGAAATCGGTCACCGTGCCCGAGGCAACGATCTGACCGGTTTCTGCGGATTTCAGCGAGTAATCCGCCCGACCATCGATCGTGTAGCGCGTGGTTTCGTTGGTTGGGGTGATGGCGGCCCCCCGGACAACGGCCGAAACCTGCACATCCAGATTGTAATCACTGCCCGATGTCGCACTACGCCCGAGCCGTTGTTCGAGATTCTGGACCAGCAAATAGCTGTCGACCGTATTGGGGGCAGAAACGGCGACCTTTCCGTAAAGGTTCGATCCCGCCCCACCTGGGGCATACACGGGCTGAAAACCGCACGCGGCGATTGCCAGCGGCATCAGCAACAAGGTTCTGCGATCAAACGACGACATTGACGATCCGGCCCGGTACAACAATCACTTTCTTGGGCGCATTACCATCCAGCGCCTTTTGCACAGCTTCGGTGCTGAGCGCGATTTTTTCAACCTCATCCTTGGCCAGATCCTTGGCCACGCTGATTTCTGCGCGACGCTTGCCGTTGATCTGGATCGGCAGGGTGACGGTGTCATCAACCAGCATTGCCTCGTCAGCGACCGGCCAAGGAGCGACGGCCACCAGACCTTCGCCGCCCTGATGTGCCCAGATATCCTCGGCCAGATGCGGGGTCATTGGCGACATCAGCTGCGCCAGTGTCTTGATCGCCTGCTTTTGAGCGGCTGCACCTGCTTTGGATTTCGCAAGCGTATTGGTGAATGCATAGAGTTTCGCGATAGCTGCGTTAAAGCCAAAGCTTTCCACACCCAGTGTCACATCGTGTATGGTCTTGTGCATCTCGCGCAGCAGCTCCTCATCCCCTTCGCCTTTCGCATCAGGGTCCATTGCGCCGATCTTGTCGCAGAGATTCCACACCCGGTTCAGGTGTTTAAAGGCTGCTTCCGCACCCGCAGCTGTCCACTCCACGTCACGCTCCGGCGGCGAATCGGACAGAACGAACCATCGTGCGGTGTCCGCACCGAAGGCCGAGATGATGCTGACGGGGTCGACCACGTTTTTCTTGGACTTCGACATTTTGGCCGAGGGAATGATCTCGACCTCGGTGCCGTCAGCTAATTTGCCGTCGGTCACGTCCTCGGGCAGGTGATAGACCGGACGACCGTTGGCATCACGGGTCTGATAAATCTCATGTGTCACCATGCCTTGCGTGAACAGGGCATTGAACGGCTCAATGGCCTTCTTCGGCAGGTGTCCGGTGATGTGCATCGCCCGGGCAAAGAAACGCGAATAGAGCAGGTGCAGAATCGCATGCTCGATCCCGCCGATATACTGGTCGACATTCATCCAGTATTCGGCCTCAGTCAGATCGGTTGGCGTTTCAGCGCGCGGAGCAGTGAAACGGGCAAAATACCAGGACGAATCGACGAAAGTGTCCATCGTGTCGGTTTCGCGCTTGGCCGAGGCTCCGCAGGACGGACACGGGGTATCACGCCAGTTGGGGTGGCGGTCCAGTGGGTTGCCGGGGATCGAGAAGTCTATCGGCTTACCGTTGCCATCGTCATATGGCAGCTCGATCGGCAGATTCTCTTTCTTTTCGGGCACGGTGCCGCATTTTTCACAGTGAACAACGGGAATCGGGCAGCCCCAATAGCGCTGGCGTGACAAGCCCCAGTCGCGCAGACGGTATTTGGTGACACCTTCGCCCCAACCGGCCTTTTCTGCGAAATCGACTGTGGCGTTGATTGCCTCTTCACCTGTCGCCTCGGTCAAGCCTGCGAAATGGTTCACCCAGCGGACTTTTTCAGTTTTGGGAGGTACAAAGGCGATCCGGTCGACCGGTGTGTCGTCATCAAGTGCAAAGAAGGTATCGACCACCGGCAGGCCGTATTTGCGGCAGAAGTCGAGGTCGCGCTGATCATGCGCCGGACAGGCAAAGATCGCGCCGGTGCCGTAGTCCATCAGGATGAAGTTCGCGATCCAGACCGGCAGTTCCCAATTCGGGTCCAGCGGGTGTTTGACGCGGATACCGGTATCATAGCCCAGTTTCTCAGCGGTCTCGATCGCCTCTTCCGTGGTGCCACCCTTGCGGCATTCGGCAACAAATTCAGCGACTTTGGGGTTTTCGGCCTCAAGCTGCTTGGCAATCGGGTGGTCTGGTGAGATGCCAACGAAAGACGCGCCCAGCAAAGTATCCGGGCGAGTCGTGTATACGGTGATCGGCTCTTCGCCATCGGTACGTTCGAACCCGAACTGAAGGCCGCGTGACTTGCCGATCCAGTTTTCCTGCATCAGGCGTACCTTAGCGGGCCAGTCATCCAGAGTGTCCAGCGCGTCGAGCAATTCTTCGGAATAGTCTGAGATTTTGAAGAACCACTGGGTCAGCTCGCGCCGTTCCACCAGCGCACCCGAGCGCCACCCGCGGCCGTTTTCCACCTGCTCATTGGCCAAAACCGTCATATCGACCGGGTCCCAGTTCACCACGGCGTTCTTGCGGTAAACCAAGCCAGCATCGAGCATATCAAGGAACAATGCCTGCTGCTGGCCGTAATATTCCGGGTCACAGGTGGCGAATTCGCGGGACCAGTCTATCGACAGGCCCAGCGGTTTCATTTGCCCACGCATGTCGGCAATATTGCTATAGGTCCAGTCTTTGGGGTGGCCGCCAATGGCCATAGCGGCATTTTCCGCGGGCATCCCGAACGCATCCCAGCCCATCGGGTGCAGCACGTTGTGTCCGGTTGCCAGCTTGTGACGCGCGATCACATCGCCCATCGTATAGTTGCGTACGTGCCCCATATGGATTCGGCCCGACGGGTAGGGGAACATCTCAAGCACGTAATACTTCGGCTTGTCCGCCTTGTGGTTGGCGGTGAAGATTCCAGCCTTGTCCCAGGCTTCCTGCCATTTTGCTTCGATTTCGTTGGCCGAGTAGCGAGACATCGTACGGTCCTTCGTAATGAAAACGCCGGGCATGAACCCGGCGTGGTAATATTGCGATTTGATGCGGGTTACTAGAGCTTGTTGTCCGCAATACGTAGCTGGCGCGCCCGCGACAGGATGGCGTCTTCGACCGCCCGCGTTGTTGCGGCGCTTACCGGAGCACCTCCGCTCGTCTGCAGCGCGACCGACAAAGAGCGTGCTGCAAGGGCCGGATCGCTGATATGCACAGTCGCGCGATAGGATCGGCCTCCACCCGGAGGTGTGCCGTATCCAGTGACGATGACACCGGTAAACGGATCAACCTCCTGAACGGGCAGGAAATTCAGCACATCAAGCGATGCCGCCCACAAGTACCGATTCACCTGGGTGGTCTGTTCGGCGTTATTCGGGCCAAACAAATCCCAGATTGTCGAGCGATTCGGATCATCAAGTTCCGCCTCGGCTGCATTTCCGCCCCCAAGTGTCTTCGGGTTGTAAGCCGGAGGCCCGTCGTTATTACGACTGCAGGCCGAAACGGTGGCAGTCAGTATGATCAAACCCGGAATCGTCAGCAGGCGCATCGTCGGCAGGTCCTGTTTCACTTGTTGTTTATTGCTGAGAGATACTCCTAGAGAAGGAAAACTCCTGCAACAACCCCCAACTTGGCACTTATTAATTAGGGGCACTGCGGGCACGTTCATGTGCCGTCGGGGGGTCGGCACAGCTTTTCGCACAAATGCACTGTGGCATCCTTGCACCAATCAGGGCTCAATGACGTCGGTGCATTTATAGCAAGCTTGCGCTTTGGGGGCGAAAAGAGCGAAACGATGTCCGTGCTGAGACATGTGCAGCAGGCATATGTCGAGTAGAAATTATTGAAACCGAGGGAAACAAGATGAAAAAAGTTCTCTTCGCAACGACCGCGCTGATCGCGACCGCAAGCGTTGCAGCAGCGGAAGTTAAGTTCAGCGGCTACGGCCGTTTTGGTATCGCGTACAAAGAAGACCGTACCGGTACTGTACCGAACATCGACACCACCACAACTCCGCCGACCGTTGGCACGGCGACTGTTGCAACCGACAACACCATCCTGGTCTCGCGCTTCCGCCTGAACATCGACGGCACCGCAGAAACCGACGGTGGCGTTGAGTTCTCGGCTCGTGTTCGTCTGCAGGCTGACGAAAACGCCAACACCGGTGAAGCCAACTCGGCTGGCCTGAACGGCGCACGTTTCTCGGTCATCTACGGCGGTCTGCGTGTTGACGCGGGTAACGTAGCGGGTTCGTTTGACAACCTGGCAAACTACTACGGTACTGAAATCGGTCTGGAACTGTTCGCAGGTCAGTACTCGGGCGTTGACTACAACTTCCTGGCTTACTCGTCGACCGGTTCGGGCTCGAACGCTGTATTCTTCCAGTATGCAGTTGGCGACTTCTCGTTCGGCGCATCGTACGACCAAGCGACTTTCGCAGTTAACGGTGTTCCGCAGGACGGCGACCGCTGGGACATCAGCGCAACCTATGCGTTCAACAACATCACAGCTGCTCTGGCCTACGGTCAGACCAAAGCAAGCGTGAACAGCTCCAGCACAAAAGAGTCGCTGACTGTATTCACTCTGGGTGCAGAATTCGGCAACTTCACTGGTAGCCTGTTTGTAGCGGACGATGACGTGGTCAACGCTGCTCGCAACGGTACTGCATACGGTGTTTCGGGTGCCTACACTGTTGGTTCCGCAACCACTCTGCAGTTCGTCTACGGTGACGGTTCTGCTGACGACGATAACCAGCAGTACGGCATCGGCGCCATCTACGATCTGGGCGGCGGTGTAACCCTGCGCGGTGGTGTTGGTCGCTCGAAGCGCGGTCAGGGCACAAGCGTGACCCAAGCTGACTTCGGTGCACAGTTCAACTTCTAAGTTGATCTGAACCGCAAGGTTTGAGGGCAGGTCTTAGGACCTGCCCTTTTCTTTTGCGCTGACTTGGTGTTTCTCTGCGCAAAACAAAATTGAGGACCGCGCAATGCCGCTGCAAGAAATCACCGCCCGTATCGCCAAAGCTGAAACCGCAGCTGGTCGCCCGGCGGGATCGGTGAAGCTGATAGCTGTCTCTAAGGTGCAACCGAATGAGCGCGTCGAGGCCGTCCTTGATCAGGGGCACCGTTGCTTTGGCGAAAACCGTGTTCAGGAGGCAACCGGGAAGTGGCCGGAATTCAAAGAGCGCTATTCGGACATAGATTTACATCTGATCGGCCCATTGCAGACGAACAAAGCCCGGCAGGCGATGGAGCTGTGTAACGCGATCCATTCGCTGGACCGACCGAAACTGGCAAAGACTCTCGCCCGGCTCGCGCAGGAAATGGGTTCCTGTCCGGACCTGTTCATTCAGGTCAACACAGGTGAAGAGGAGCAAAAGGCGGGTGTTCTGCCTGCTGATGCGGATGAATTCATTGCCGATTGCCGAGAACTTGATCTGCCTGTGCGTGGATTGATGTGCATCCCCCCTGTCGAGGAAGAGCCTTCTTTGCATTTCGCATTGCTCGCCAAAATCGCTCAGCGAAACGGGCTTGAAGGGTTGTCGATGGGGATGAGTGGAGACTTCGAATCTGCGATCGCGCTGGGTGCTACACATGTGCGCGTGGGATCTGCCATCTTTGGTGAGCGGATTAAGTCGGCGGAATAATCAGGCGGGTACCGGGCGATATCCGTTCCGCGATCCAGCGCAGGTGGTCACGTCGAAATGCCACGCAGCCTTCTGTCGAATAGCCTGGCCGCCTCCATTGGTGGATGAAAATCGCAGATCCTTTTCCCGGAACTGCATTGGGCCAGTTCCAATCTGTGATCAGCACAAGATCATACAAAGGATCGGATCGTCTTAGACGTTCGTGGCTGAACGGATATGGGGCTGTAACGAGATGATTGTAGCTGCTGTCTGAAACATCATCCGACCAGAGGTCATGTGGCCCTATGGGGCGTGCCCACGGGGCAGGGGGCGTGATCCGGTCAGGTCGATAGAGCATGCCAGCGATTCTATGAACGCCGATCGGGGTCGCGCCATCACCCTCGCGCTTTTGGTCGCTCAGTCCACCCTTGCCGATTGAACAGGGAAAGAGTCTTCCTGAAAACCGCACCCCCTTTGGGGTCAGAACCAGATCGTCGGGTGTCAAAGCAGATGACCCGATTTCGCCGCCTTTGTAGCCAGATATCCCCGATTGTGGGCTGTTTCACCGACTTTGAGTGGCACGCGTTCGGTGACTGCAATGCCTGTGCGTTCCATCATGGAGATTTTGGCAGGGTTATTGGTCAACAGCCGTACCGAATTAAACCCGAGTGATTTCAGAATATCCGATCCCAGTCGGAAATCGCGTTCATCATCTTCGAAGCCCAGCCTGTGATTGGCTTCGACGGTATCGAATCCCTGATCCTGCAGGAAATAGGCTCGCATTTTGTTGGCCAGGCCAATACCTCGGCCTTCCTGATTCAGATATAGCAATACACCTGAGCCTTCGGCGCCCATCTGCGCCAACGCACCGCGCAGTTGCGGCCCGCAGTCACATTTCAGGCTGCCCATGAGGTCGCCGGTGAAACAGGCCGAATGCAGGCGAGCTAAGACGGGTTTTCCGCGATCAGGTCGCCCGATTTCCACAGCATAATGCTCCTCGCCCCCATCTTCGGGCCGGAATACATGCAATCGGCCAGCCTCGGATACTTCCATAGGCAAACGCGCTGCTACAACCTCATGTAGCGCACTGCGATCTGCAAGGTGTGGTGCGGCAGACGTATGATCAATGCAGGTCAGCCCGTTCGTTGCAGCGAATGCCCGACCATCTTCGACAGGGACTACCACGGCGGCAGGCAGCAGGCGCGCGGATTTCGTCAGCGCAATGGCGATGCGATGCAGGTTGGCGTTGCCCTGCCGCTCTGTCATCAGCGGACCTTTCATAGGGGCATTGAGATCGTCGGATGGGTCGGCGACGGCCTGAACCCAGGCGATGTCTACATCTGACGGAATGATCACACGTGCCAGATCACCATCATAGGCCCGCGCCTTGAGTGTTTCCGCCCGACGTCCGGTGATGGCGACAACAGGCTCACCCCCCAATCCTCTTAAATCGGCAAGGCGCTGAGCACTCAAGGTCTCGGAGGCTAGTGCGAGCACGCTGAAACCGCTGTCATCGGTCAGGACCACAGGCACGCCCATTCGCAGATCCGCACGTGCGCGCGCGAGCAGTTCGGTAATGTCAGGGATGAGACTCATCTATGATACCCTATAGCGATCAGGCATTCTCCTAGCCCTTTCTGCAGCAAATGTGAAACATTTCCGCCGCGTCGGACACGAGGCCGTGAGACGATTGCAGTAAATCTTGTTGATTGCATATTCCACGCGCAAGTGATGCAACAGGCTTAGGAGGACCCGAACATGGCTCAGCTCAAGAAAATCCTGCTGGTGGATGATGATGAAGACCTACGCGAGGCGCTCAGCGAGCAACTTGTGATGACCGAGGATTTCGATGTGTTCGAAGCTCATGACGGTCAATCCGCCATGGAGCGCGCCCGCGAGGCGATTTACGACCTGGTGATTCTGGATGTGGGCCTGCCGGACACCGATGGGCGTGAACTGTGCCGTCTGATGCGCAAACAGGGTGTGAAAAGCCCAATTCTGATGCTGACTGGTCACGACAGCGATGCAGATACGATTTTGGGTCTGGATGCCGGTGCCAACGACTATGTCTCGAAGCCATTTAAGTTCCCGGTGCTGCTGGCCCGTATTCGTGCGCAGCTGCGCCAGCACGAACAATCTGAGGATGCAGTGTTCGTATTGGGGCCGTATACGTTCAAACCCGCGATGAAAATGCTGATCACCGAAGATGATCGCAAGATTCGCCTGACTGAGAAAGAAACCAACATCCTCAAGTTCCTGTATCGCTCGACAGATGGCGTAGTTGCACGCGATGTGCTGCTGCACGAGGTCTGGGGCTATAACGCCGGTGTGACAACTCATACGCTTGAAACTCACATCTACCGACTCCGTCAGAAGATTGAGCCTGATCCGTCGAATGCACGCCTTTTGGTCACAGAATCTGGTGGCTATAGGCTGGTTTCTTAACTGGATGTGGATTGAGTTGGATCAAAGTGATACTATCTGACCCATATTAAGGTTACTTCCATCCCGCACATGTCCGGGTAATGACATGTACCTCCCTGTTGGACTGCCGGGCCTTTGGCCCGGCTTTTTTTTGTGATTTGATTGGAAGCAAAGGTCGGCATAGAGCCCTTCTTTGACATTGAGAATAAGTGTTTAGCATGCGATGCACGAAGCATGGGCACGAATGACTTACTACGAGCACAAAGAGGCCAACCTATAAAACGGCAGCGCTGGCAAGTTGGGGCGTTAGTTGAGATTCCAATTGCTGAAAACTGTTGGGCATATGGGCAGCTTGGGGAAGAGTATTTCGTCGCGGTTTTTGAAGGATATTTCTCAGAACGCCCGGCAATCGAAAATTTGATTCACCTGCCTATATTGTTCAAGTCCTTTGTCTATCGTGACGTTATTAGTAGAGGTTTTTGGCTGAAAATTGGCCGAGTTGAGCCTCGAAGTGATGTGATGAACGAAGATTACCGTTTCAAGCAGGACAAAATTTCCGGGGCTCTTTCGCTTCATCATTCAGACTTTGCTGAGCAAGGCTGGGAACGGCCAGCGCTTCTGAGCGAGTGCCTTGGATTGGAATGCGCTGCAGTATGGGAGGCAAGTCATGTTGAAGACCGGATCATCGCTGCGCGTAACGGCCACGAATGTAAATGGGTCAGTTCCTTGGCGATAGATTTGACAAGAGTCCCTGCACACCAGAACGACATTCACTGATGATAGATGTCCGCTAAGTCCGCTTAGCTTCCTTTTCTCATGGCACCCCATCTCACACCACGCTAACCTCTCGCCAAACGCGACAAAGGAAACCGCCGATGCCCTTTACCCTTGCCACCTGGAACATCAACTCCGTGCGTCTGCGCGAGCCTATCGTGCTGAAACTGTTGCAGGAAGAAGCTCCGGATGTGCTGTGTCTGCAGGAGTGCAAATCTCCGGTCGAAAAGATCCCGACCGAGGGGTTCGCCGAACTGGGTTACACCCACATGATTGCGCGCGGGCAAAAGGGATATAACGGTGTTGCCATCCTGTCGCGTTTGCCGATCGAGGAAGTGGGTGACAAGGATTTTGCCGGTCTGGGCCACGCACGCCATATCGCGGGTCGTTTGGAAAACGGTGTGACGATCCACAATTTCTACGTTCCGGCAGGCGGTGACATTCCGGATCGCGAAAAGAATGAGAAGTTCGGCCAAAAACTCGACTACCTCACGGATATGCGCGATTGGTTCCATGCTGAAAAGCCCAAGAAATCCATCCTTGTCGGCGATCTGAATATTGCTCCGCGTGAAGATGACGTCTGGTCTCACAAGCAGTTGTTGAAAGTGGTCTCGCATACACCAATCGAGGTCGAAACGCTGGCCGAAACGCAGGATGCAGGTGGCTGGGTCGACATTACGCGTCAGGATATCCCCGAAGGACAGCTTTATAGCTGGTGGTCGTATCGCGCGCGTGACTGGGATGCTGCGGACAAAGGACGGCGCCTGGACCATGTATGGGCAACGCCCGACATTTCGAACGCGGGCCATTCAAGTCGTGTGTTACGTGACGCGCGTGGCTGGGAAAAACCCAGCGATCATGCACCCGTCTTTGCAACTTTCGACGTCTGATCAAAAACGTAATTCGCCAACTCGGCCCTTGGTTTCCGCGCGACGTGGTTGCATATAGGGCGCAAGGACGAACCGGAGAGTGAATGCTATGGACCTTCTGAACGGCGCAGCCAGCCCCGAAGCCACCGATCTGATCAAGGACGGGTCAGAGGCGACCTTTATGGCCGACGTGGTCGAAGCCTCGCAGGAAACCCCGGTGATCGTTGATTTCTGGGCGCCCTGGTGTGGCCCTTGCAAAACACTTGGTCCGCTGTTGGAAGAGGCCGTAACCGCCGCCAAGGGCGCGGTGAAGATGGTCAAGATCAACGTCGACGAGGCGCAGATGATCGCCTCGCAGATGCGTATTCAGTCCATTCCGACCGTTTATGCATTTTTCAAAGGTCAGCCGGTTGATGGCTTTCAGGGGGCTGTGCCCGGATCCGAGATCAAGGCTTTTGTCGATCGCGTGATTGAAGCTGCCGGTGGTGAAAGCCCCGGAGGTCAGTTGGATGATGCAGTGCAAGCCGCCGAAGACATGCTGAACGACGGCGCAGCGGTCGATGCGGCCCAGACCTTTGCTGCAATTCTGGGCGAAGATCCAAACCATGCGGGCGCTTATGGCGGGCTGGTGCGTGCCCATATCGCCCTTGGTGATTTGGAGCAGGCCGAAGCCATCCTGAATGGCGCACCGGCTGAGATTTCAGGTTCACCGGAGCTTGAGGCGGCACATGCCCAGCTTGAACTGGCCAAGCAAGCCGCTGATGCGGGCCCGGTGGTTGAATTGACTGCAGCGGTCGAGGCTGAGCCCGACAATCATCAGGCCCGTTTCGATCTGGCACAGGCGTTGCACGCCAATGGTGATGTCGAAGAAGCAGTGGCACAATTGCTCGAGCTGTTCCGCCGGGACCGTGAATGGAACGACGGCGCGGCCAAGACGCAGTTGTTCACCGTTTTCGATGCGCTCAAGCCCAATGATCCGATTGTTCTGAATGGGCGACGCAAGCTCAGCTCGATGATATTTGCCTAATTCCCGTTCAGGACTACACTCGGGTACATGATGCATCCCGCCGACCTGCCGGATATGGTATCCGTTTTTCCATTGCCCGGGGCGCTGTTGCTGCCCCGTTCACGCTTGCCGTTGCACATCTTCGAGCCGCGTTATCTGCAGATGCTGGACGATGCGTTGAAAACGCAGGAACGGCTGATCGGTATGGTTCAGCCAAACCCTTGCCTTAGCAATGAGAACAAGCTGCATCAGATCGGCTGTGCTGGCCGTGTGACGCAATTTTCCGAAACCGAAGACGGCCGATATCTGATCACGCTGACCGGGATTTCTCGGTTTCGGATCAAGTCCGAGCTGGACAGTTTTACCCCATATCGCCGCTGTCAGGTCTCATGGGATGGCTTTGATCGCGATCTGGGTAAGGCTGAATTGGATGACAGTTTTAACCGTGCGCGTTTCCTTGAGCTTTTGGAGCGCTTCTTTTCTTCGCGCCAGTTGTCGACCGATTGGGACACGTTGAAGGATGCTGACGACGAATTGTTGGTCAATTCGCTTTCGATGCTATTGGATTTCGACCCCGAGGATAAACAGGCCCTGCTTGAGGCACCTTGCCTGCGTACCCGGCGTGAGACACTTGTGACACTGATCGAATTTTCGCTGCGAGGCGGATCAAATGAGGAAACACTGCAATGACCGATTCTGAATTTGCCTTTGACCGGCACATGCTTGAGGCACTGATCTGTCCGCAGACCCATACGACACTGCACTATGATGCTGACCGGCAGGAACTTGTTTCCAAGGCTGCTGGTCTTGCGTTTCCGATCCGCAATGGCATTCCGGTCATGCTGGTGGATGAGGCGCGCGAACTCGACTAGATCGCGCGACCCTGCAGCAGTTTGGGCAGATCACCCGTCAGCCCGGCTGCTTCTCGTACAAAGCCCCGGCGCAGGCCTGGCAATGAGCCGACAATCCCCATGCCAATATCACGCCCCATCCGCAGGATAGGGTTGTCGTTTGAAAACAGCTTGTTGAACACGTCCGTCGCTATCGCAAGCGCTGCGGTGTCGAAACGGCGCCACTCCTGATACCGTTCCAGAACCAGTATCGAACCGATGTCTTCACCGCGGCGACCGGCCAGTGTGAGGACCTCGGCCAGAGCGCCAACATCGCGCAGGCCCGCGTTCAACCCCTGACCGGCAATCGGGTGCATGCCGTGGGCTGCATCCCCAACCAGAGCGAGACGATCCGAGATGAATGAATTTGCGATCGTAAGGTTCAGCGGATAAGTGAAGCGATCGCCTTGCAGTCGGATTTCGCCCAGAAAGTCCCCGAAACGGGGCCTCAGAACCTGAAGATAGTCTGACTCGGACATGGCGTTGATCTGGTGAGCTGTCTCTGTACGCTCGCTCCAGACAATTGAGCTGCGATTTCCAGTCAAAGGCAGGATCGCCAGCGGTCCCGGCGGCATGAAAAACTGGTGTGCGACGCCGTGATGCGGCAGGTCGTGTTCGATGGCGCATACGAGCGCGGTTTGGCCATAATCCCAACCGGTTCGCTTGATGCCTGCTCGTTGCGCTGTTCCGCTGCGACGCCCGTCACATCCGACAAGCAGTTCGCCCGTGAGGGTTGTCCCGTCATTCAGCGTAACCGTTGCCCCGGACACATCCGCGTCCTGAGACACAACGGTTTTGCCACTGATTTCCGTAATTCGTTCGTTTTCAGCCATTGCATCAAGAAAGGCGCGGCGCAGATGGCGATCTTCTACCATGTAACCCATGGGGCCTTCTTCTATTTCGGCATGGTCGAAATGCATGAAGAAGGGCGCAGGACCAGCACCGGCATGGCCGTCAGTCACCTTGATTTCCAACATCGGCTGGGCGTGGTCTGCGACACGCTCCCAAACTCCGATGGCGTCCAGCAATCGCTTTGATGCAAGTGCAAGCGCATAGGCCCGCCCGTCAAAGGCAGCGTTCTTGCGCACCTTCTGAGCCAGAGCATCAATCACGGTCACTGAATGCCCGGTCTGCGCAAGTGCCAGTGCCAAGGCAGGGCCGTTCAGGCCACCGCCAACGATCAGGATATCCGAAGCCTTTGTCATGATGTGCAATATGCGCGCCCTTTCGGGATTGTCCATGTGCGGTCCTGTCGCTACCGTCCCCGAAAGCACAGAATTCGGGAGGGGTGTGATGCAGGATTGGCTGACCATGACAGCGTGTGATCTGGGCCGGGGCATTGGCATGGGGCAGATCGATCCGGTTGAGCTGACGGAGACCTATCTTGCAGCGATTGACGCGCACCCGCATCGGGACCGAATTTATGCCCGCGTAACCCACGATCGTGCCCGTGCAGAGGCAAAAGCTGCGCAGGAGCGGGCAGGATTAGGGCTTCGCCGTTCCCTGTTGGACGGGGTTCCGATCAGTTGGAAAGACCTCTTCGACACTGCTGGTATTGGGACAGAGGCAGGTTCGGCTCTTCTGAAGGGGCGGGTACCTGACCATGACGCCGTTGTAGTGCGCAATGCCACGGCAATGGGGACGGTCTGCCTTGGCAAAACCCATATGAGCGAGCTCGCCTTTTCCGGTTTGGGGCTGAACCCGATCACCGACACACCGCCTTGTGTGGATGATGAAGATGCGGTGCCAGGCGGGTCATCTTCAGGTGCGGCGGCATCGGTTGCGTGGGGTCTGGCGGCGTGTGGGATTGGTTCGGATACAGGTGGGTCGGTCCGAATTCCCTCTGCGTGGAACAACCTGGTGGGTCTGAAAACAACCGCCGGACGTGTCAGCCTTGAGGGTACAGTGCCGCTTTGCCTGAGGTTCGATACCGTGGGGCCGCTGGCGCGCTCGGTCGAGGATGCAGCGCATATGCTGGCGCTTCTGGAAGGCAAACCAGTGGCCGATTTGCGCGGCTCAACATTGAAGGGCCGCCGTTTTGCGGATTTGCAGAACGTAGCCAAAGACGATCTGCGCGATACCCCGCGCGAGGCCTATGAGCACGCCCTGCAATGTTTGCGGGATGCAGGGGCCGAAATCGTCCCGCTCGAAGTGCCTGAATTGAACGAAGCGATGGCCTTGTCAGGTGTTTTGTACACGACCGAAGCCTATGGGCTGTGGCGTGATGTGATCGAGGCCAATCCAGATGCGATGTACCCGGAGATACTGGAGCGGTTCCGCATGGGGAAAGAATATTCCGGTCCGGACTATGTTGCGGCGTGGTCCAGGCTGAAGGCCTGTCGGGCTGCGTGGGATGAGGCGACTTCCGGATTCGATGCGGTTCTTGCGCCGACTGCGCCAATACTGCCACCAAACCTGGATCGGTTGATGAGCGATCATGAGTATTACGTGACCGAGAATCTTCTGGCCCTGCGCAACACGCGTATCGGGAATCTGATGGGTCTGGCGGCGTTGACTTTGCCTACCGGAACCCCGGGGTGCGGGTTGATGATGCTGGGTTATCCGAGGTCTGAAGAAGTCTTGCTGCGCCTGGGATCAGCGGCCGAAACTGCGTTGGCCTGAATGCCACAATCCCCTGATTCGGAACCTCTTTGTCTGGACGAAGCAGGGCGTGCCCTGTAATCTGCCAAAAAAACGGGGCGAAAATGATCCCGGTATTGAGGCAGTAGTTATGAATTTCCCCGAGCGGTTTTCGAACCTACCGGCTTATGCATTCCCGCGTCTGCGCGCCCTGTTGGATCACCATCAGCCGGGCGGTGAAGTCGTGCATATGACGATTGGTGAGCCGAAACACGATTTTCCGGGTTGGGTCACCGACATCATCATGGAAAATGCAGCGGATTTTCGGGGCTATCCGCCAAATGAAGGATCGCCAGAGCTGCGGGCCTCCATCACCGATTGGATCGGGCGCAGGTATGGCGTTTCTTTAGATGCCGACGCCAACGTCATGGCGCTGAATGGCACGCGTGAAGGCCTGTATAACGCTGCCATGGCGCTGTGCCCCGAGCAGAAAAATGGTCAAAGGCCGATCATTCTTTGCCCGAACCCTTTCTATCAGGTCTACATGGTGGCTTCGATTTCGGTTGGCGCCGAGCCTTACTTTGTGCCTGCCACCGCCGCTACTGGGCATCTGCCGGATTACGCTGGATTGCCCGAGGATGTGCTGAACCGCACCGCTATTGCCTATATCTGCTCGCCGGCCAATCCGCAGGGCGCGGTTGCGTCACGCGAGTATTGGGCCGAGCTGATCCAGCTTGCCGAGAAGTATGATTTCCGCATTTTCGCCGATGAGTGCTATTCGGAGATTTATCGGGAAGAAGCTCCTACCGGTGTGTTGACAGTCGCGCACGAGCTTGGCGCGGATCCTGAGCGGATCACATTGTTCAACTCGCTTTCGAAACGGTCGAATCTGGCTGGTCTGCGCTCGGGCCTTATTGCTGGTGGTCCGGAAACCATCAAACGAGTGAAACAGTTGCGCGCCTATTCCGGTGCACCTCTGCCAGCGCCTCTGCAAGCTGCAGCGGCCAAGGTCTGGTCAGATGAAGTTCATGTTCAGGAGAATCGCGCGTTCTATCAGGAGAAATACGCCATCGCAGACGATGTGTTTGCAGGGGTACAGGGCTATATGCCCCCCGAAGCTGGCTTTTTCCTGTGGCTGCCGGTCGAGAGCGGCGAAGCAACCGCATTGAAACTGTGGCAGGAGACCGGTGTTCGGGTTCTGCCTGGTGCTTATCTTTCACAAGGTGATCCGGGGCAGAACCCGGGCGAAGAATTTATCAGGGTCGCAATGGTGGCCCCAAAAACAGAGTTGCAGCGCGGGCTGATTACACTCCGCGACTGCATCTATTCGTGAGGTACGAGGGCAAAATGGCATCTTTGAACGCGCGCAATCGCGACCCATTGTTGGACAGCACGACTCAGGCCGCACTCGAGCGGCGCAGTAAGGAACTGATCGGAATTGCCCTGATCCTGTTGGGTTTGGCATCTGCGGCGATGATCTGGTCCTACACGCCCGATGATCCGAACTGGATGGTGTCAACAGATGCACCGGTACAGAACTGGATGGGGCGGATTGGGGCATCGATTGCTGCGCCTTTGTTCATGATCGTGGGCTGGGGCAGTCTGGGTATTGCGCTGGTGCTTATCGGTTGGGGTGTCCGTTTCACGGGCCATTTCAGCGAAGAGCGCGCTGTCGCCCGTTTGATTTTTGCACCAATCTGGATTGCGGTTGTATCAGTATATGCTGCGACGCTGGTGCCGGGTGCGGAGTGGCGTGCAACACACAGCTATGGCCTTGGCGGTCTATTCGGCGACACCGTAATGGGTGCTTTGCTGACGCTTTTGCCAATCTCCTCACACTTTCTGGTCAAGCTGATGTCTCTGGCCATGGCTGTAGGCATGTTGGCGCTTGGGGTATTCGTACTCGGCTTTAGCAAAGTTGATGTTCAGCGCGGGTTCCGCGCCTTCCTGCTGGGTCTCGTGATGTCATATGACATGATGATGAAACTTCTGGGCCGTGGAGCCACTGCGACTGCCCAGGCGGCCCGTGAACGTCGGGCGCAATGGGAAGAACGCAAGGCAGCGCGTGCTGAACCCGCACTGGCCACGTTTGATGATGAGCTGGCCTACGCCGACCCCATCTTTGAGGAACCGGAGATTGAGCAACCCGAACCAGTGGCCAAAACGGGGCTGTTGGCGCGGATGCCTGCTCTGATCCGTCGCCCCGAACCTATGCCAGAGCCGGAACTGGTCGATCCCGAACCTGTCCAGGGCTATGATGAAATGCCGGGCGAGGACCGTATTCGCTCAAAAATCTCGGCAGCCGTGCGCAACCGCAAAGTTGCATCAGGAGAGCTGACCCCTGAACCCGATCCCAATCTGCCGCTGACCAAAGGCCGGGGCAGAGGGCCGGACCCGTTGATCCTGAATTCGATGCAATCGGGCGAATTGCCAGCTGAGCCGCCGCTGACATCTGATGGTTTGCCGCCAGAGCCACCGATGACGGCGATGGAAGCATCACAGTGGGAACAGCCTCAGATCAACGAATACGCGCCCGAACCGGACTACGCGTCCGAAGCTGGTTATGTTCAGGACGATCCGTCGGATCCGGGCTACGAAGACGAGGCAGTGTTCGAGGAAGCAGTTGAGCCTGTAGCCCCTGCAGCACCAGCAATGAAAATTCCCGTGGCTGAGCCACGCAAGCCGGTCGTAGCTCAACCAGTTCGCCGGAATGTTCTGCCATCCCGCCGTGCGCAGGCCGAGGCGCAGCCTACCTTGTCCTTTGAAGAGCGTCACTCGGATTTCGAACTGCCGCCTCTGGGCTTGTTGACCAATCCGACAGGCATTCAACGCCACCATCTGAGTGATGAAGCGTTGGAAGAAAACGCTCGGATGCTGGAAAATGTTCTGGATGACTACGGCGTAAAGGGCGAGATCGTCAGCGTTCGCCCTGGCCCTGTGGTCACCATGTACGAGCTGGAACCTGCGCCGGGTCTGAAAGCCAGCCGTGTGATCGGTTTGGCGGACGATATTGCCCGCTCGATGTCAGCCCTTTCGGCACGTGTTTCAACGGTGCCGGGCCGCTCGGTCATCGGTATCGAACTTCCGAACGAAAACCGCGAAATGGTTGTTCTGCGCGAGATTCTTGCAAGCCGTGACTTTGGCGATGGCAATCAGGCATTGCCGCTTGCGCTGGGCAAGGACATCGGTGGTGACTCGGTCGTGGCCAATCTCGCCAAGATGCCTCACCTGCTGATTGCGGGTACGACGGGTTCGGGTAAGTCGGTTGCGATCAACACCATGATCCTGTCACTGCTGTACAAGCTGTCGCCGGATGAATGCCGCCTGATCATGATCGACCCCAAAATGCTGGAACTTTCGGTCTATGACGGCATTCCGCATCTGCTGTCGCCGGTCGTTACCGACCCCAAAAAGGCGGTTGTTGCCTTGAAATGGGTCGTGGGCGAGATGGAAGACCGCTATCGCAAGATGTCCAAGATGGGTGTGCGTAACATCGCGGGCTACAATGGCCGTGTGAAGGATGCGCTGGCCAAGGGCGAGATGTTCAGTCGTACAGTTCAGACCGGCTTCGACGATGAAACCGGCGAACCGATGTTCGAGACCGAAGAGTTCGAGCCCAAGTCCATGCCCTATATCGTGGTCATCGTCGACGAGATGGCGGACCTGATGATGGTTGCAGGTAAAGAAATCGAAGCCTGTATCCAGCGTCTGGCACAGATGGCGCGCGCCTCAGGCATTCACCTGATCATGGCCACGCAGCGCCCATCGGTGGATGTGATCACCGGTACGATCAAAGCGAACTTCCCCACCCGGATATCATTCCAGGTGACCTCAAAGGTCGACAGCCGTACCATCCTGGGTGAAATGGGTGCCGAACAACTGCTGGGGCAGGGTGATATGCTCTATATGGCCGGCGGTGCCAAGATCACGCGCTGCCATGGCCCGTTTGTTTCGGATGAAGAAGTTGAAGAGGTTGTGAACCACCTCAAGCAGTTTGGTCCGCCGGACTATATCGGTGGTGTCGTTGATGGTCCGGCCGAGGACAAGGCCGATAACATTGACGCTGTTCTGGGGCTCAATACGGGTGGCAATACCAACGGTGAGGATGCTCTGTATGATCAGGCGGTGGCGATTGTGATCAAGGATCGCAAATGCTCGACCTCATACATTCAGCGGAAACTCGCCATTGGCTACAACAAAGCTGCGCGACTTGTTGAGCAAATGGAGGACGAAGGCGTTGTTTCGGCGGCAAATCACGTCGGTAAGCGCGAAATCCTCGTTCCTGAGCAGTAGGATATTTAATAACAAGGGCAAAGCGCTTATCTGGTAGCTTATGAAACAGATTGCCTTTGCCCTTGCATTTACACTGGCTGCTCCGGCGGCCTGGGCTGCTGATAAGCTGCCTCTCTCTCAGATTTCCAACTACCTGAACAATATGAAGACGGTTCAGACGACGTTCACGCAGGTGAACGACGACGGATCGCTCAGCACAGGTAAGCTGTGGCTGCAAAGACCGGGAAAGATGCGCTTCGAATATGACCCGCCCAACAGTGCTGTGGTACTTGCACGTGCCGGGACGGTGATGATTTTTGATCCAAAGTCCAATCAGCCACCCGAGCAGTATCCGCTAAAGCGTACACCGCTATCGTTGGTTTTGGCCCGAAACGTGAACCTGAATCAGGCCAATATGGTCGTGGGGCATGATTTTGATGGCACAGCGACCGTTGTGACCGCACAGGATCCCAAAAACCCGGAGTCGGGTCGCATTGAACTGATGTTCACTGGTGAGCCGATCGAACTGCGCAAATGGGTTATTCATGACAATGCAGGCAGTCAGACAACCGTTTTGCTTGGCCCGTTGAACGAGACAGGGTCTGTGGATCAGAGCCTGTTTTCCAACAGAAAAAGAAGCGGGTCAGCTGATCGCTGACCCGCAAGGGTACTAGCTAGTATCTGCAGCTGGCCAACTGGGCCTGATAAAGCTGCGCGCGGGCGTCAACATCGTTGGCTACCCGCAGCAGCCACGACTTGTTGTTGTAGGTACCGCGCGAGAAGCCAGTGTGCCCTTCGTGATAGGCCAGATACTGATTGCGCGTATCGCTGGGGTGGATACCGTTCCGCTCATAGCTTTTGTTCATGTACCAGCCGACAAAGTCAGATGCGTCACGAATCCGATCCCGCTTCGCGCGGCGTTTCCCGGTTTCGCGTTGATACTCATCCCATGTTCCGTCCAGTGCCTGACTGAACCCATAGGCACTGCTTTGACGTCCCATGGGGATCACGCCCAGTACGTATTTATGTGGGGTGCGTGCATCATGCCGATAACGGCTTTCCTGATAGATCGTGGCCATCTGAACATGCACGGGAACACCCCATTTGCGTTCGGTGCTTTTGAAGGCCTTGATGAAATCCGGACGCTCGCGCGCAATGCTGCAGGCGTCATTCAGATTGCTGGGGGGTCGCTGAGACCCGCCCCCGCAGGATGCCAAAAGAAGCACCCCGAAGAGTACGAAAAGAATTCTGCTCATGTGCCTCGTGCCTTTTTTCGGCATTCTAGCGCAAATTGACCGCTTAGGAAATCACAATCGTTACAAAACCATAGCCAGAACGACAGGTAATGCGGCCACTGAAAGCAGTGTCGAGACCATAACCATTCCGGCAACCGCATCCGAGTTGGCATTGAACCGCTCAGCCAACAGATATGAGGTCACCGCAACCGGCGTACACATCTGTACGACAAGAACACCAAACGCGATCGCTTCGAGCTCAAAGGCAACGGCGATTCCCCACCCCAAGGCAAAGCACACTGCCAGCTTAAGCATCGATAACCAGACTGCTTGGCTCAGGCTGTGGGTTGTCAGACGTGCGATCGCGACCCCAACAGTAATCAGCATCATCGGAACCGCCATCTGCCCCAGCAAATCCAGCGTATTTGTCAGGAACAAGGGTGTTTCCCATCCACGCCACAGAAACAGGGCACCCAGCAATGTCGCCCACACCATGGGTTCACGTACAACTTTGCCAAATGCACCTTTTCCCGCGACCAGATAGATGCCGTAAGTGAATGAAAACAAAGCCGTAACGGCCAGGAAAATCACTGCATACCCAAGTCCGGCCTGACCAAATGCAAAGATGCACAATGGTAGGCCCAGATTGCCGGTATTCCCAAATATAAGCGGAGAAAGATATGTGCGTTGCTCGAGCTTCAGCACGCGAACCAGCACCCAGAAAACGACAGCCAGAATAAGATTGGCTGCGATGGTAGCGAGCGTGAACCGGGATAGATCCCCGCCCGGGATTTCGGTCTGCATCAGGGCGACGAAGATCAGGCTGGGCACCGCCAATGTCATCGCAAAGCGTGTAACGAACTGAAGCCGATACTCGAATCCCAGCTTAACCCACGTGAATCCAATCCCTGACAACAGGAAGACGGGGGCCACGATTTCGAACACTGTCAGTATGAGGTTCACAGACTGTTTCCCTGAATTTCAGATCAATGATTGGCAATCCGGCCCGGAAAGATGTAGTAACGTGTTTGGGGGCTGAAACAATGCTGAAGACACATGCCAAGTACCGCCTGGGTCAGGTGGTTCGACACAAAAAACATCCCTTCCGAGGGGTGATTTTTGACGTGGATCCGGAATTTGCAAATACCGAAGAATGGTATCAGGCGATCCCGGAAGACAGCCGTCCGATCAAGGATCAACCGTTCTACCACCTGTTGGCCGAGAACGATCAATCCTTCTATGTGGCTTATGTTTCTGAACAAAATCTGGTTGAGGACCAATCCGGTGAACCGGTGGACCATCCGGATATCCCAGATATGTTTGGACCATTCGAAGACGGGTCGTACCCGCTGCACTTCCAGTTGAACTGATTTGACCGGTTGAGATTGACGCCTTTGGGTTTTCATCAATAGCCTAGTGCGCAACCATCTTTTCGTGGGTCACTTGCTCCTTCCAGAACTCCGTCTTCACGGATTCGTATGGCCTGAGCTCCGCCCAATGGCGTTTCCCTGATCTCAACATTGTGGCCAAAGTCGGATAATTGTCTCAAAACTTGATCTGAATAGCCACGTTCCAGTTTCAAAGTGCCATCTTCGACAAATGCGCGCGGCGCATCCACTGCTTGTTGCAGTTCAAGGCCAAAATCGGTGAGGTTTGACAAGAAGCGCGCATGGCCAGTTGGCTGATACGCGCCGCCCATTACACCAAATGGCATCGTAACCTTGCCGTTCTGGCGCAACATGCCGGGGATGATGGTGTGCATTGGACGTTTACCGCCACCAAGCTCGTTAGGGTGCCCCGCCTCGAGTGTGAAACCGGCCCCCCGATTTTGCAGCAAAATCCCGAATTTGTCAGAAGCAATCCCCGACCCGAAGCTGTGAAAGATGGAATAGATGAGTGATACGGCCATACGGTCCCGGTCCACGACTGTGATGTAAACCGTGTCTTTGTGAACCGCCTCGGTCAATGGTGCTGCGGCTGCCATCGCTTTTTGTGGATTGATCAATGCAGCCAGTTCTGCGGCGGTTTCTGGTGCCAGAAAATGCTCCATTCGGGTGGTGTAGTTCGGATCCGCGATGAATCGGTCCCTTGCATCATAGGCAAGCTTGGTTGCTTCGGCCTCGATATGAACGCGCTCTGCGCCCCATGGATCCATCCCGGCCAAATCGAAATGTTTCAGGATATTCAGTAGAAGGATTGCAGTTGCGCCTTGACCGTTTGGTGGGTGCTCGACGAGTTCCGTGCCGCCATATTCGCCACTGACCGGCTGGGTTTCACTGCACTTTGTATCTGCAAAATCCTTGGCCGTGTGTACGCCACCTTTGGCTGTCAGGGTGGCGATCATGTCATCAGCAACTTCCCCTGAATAAAATGCATCCCGACCTTCTGTGGCAATTCGCCGTAAGACTTCTGCCTGCCCGGGTGAGCGGAAAACTTGCCCGATTTTGGGCGCTTTGCCGTTGATCAGATAGTGGTCTCGCGCCGCACCTTGCAAGGTTGAGACCCCGGTTGCCCAGTCAAACGCCACGCGCGGGGCGACGGGCACGCCAATCTCAGCGTACTGAATAGCTGGTTGTAGAATGGTATCGAGACCCAGACGTCCCTCTGTTTCCGACAAATGACAAAATGCATCCACTGCGCCGGGTATGGTGACTGCATCAGGGCTGTTCAGCGGCACAGCAGACAGACCTTGAGCACGCAGCGATTGCGCTGTCGCGGCGGACGCGGCCCGGCCCGATCCGTTCAAAGCGCGAATGTTATTTTCACCGGGGCGGTTATAGAGCACAAAGCAATCACCGCCGAGGCCGGTCATCTGAGGTTCGCAAATACCCAGCAACACCGCGCCTGCAATTGCGGCATCCATCGCATTGCCACCTTGAGCCAGAATATCCAGAGCTACCTTAGCCGCCAGTGGATGAGATGTTGCGCACATCCCCTCAGTCGCCAGAACCTCGGATCGGCCCGGCATGTGCAAATCACGCATGATACCGCTCTCCCTTTGAACACGCCGACACTAGAACGCGCTTAAAGTTTGTCCAGTCATTTCAAGGAGAAGTTCCTCGGCGCCGTTCACTGGGTGGGGGCTGTGACACAAGGCGCCGAGGGAAGCTATCTGAGCTACATTCTGTTTTTCACATTTGTTTGCGGCGCGACAATGGTGCGAAAACGGCGTTATTGTGGCCATTCGATGCCGCTCTTACAGGTCAAATCGCAAGCACAAATGGTTGTTACCGTCATACCGTTCGTAGCGAATTTCGCTTGTAAGCTGGTGGATCAGGAACCAGCCAAATCCGCCTTCTGGCAGGTTCTGAATGCTTGATCCCAATGCCGCCGGTTTGCCGTCAGGAATGCGCAGGCCGGGCAACGGAGCGCCGCTATCCGAGATCACGATTTCCAAACGTTCTTTGCAAAGGCGGCAATTCACCTGCACATTTGCCGGGGCTATTCCCGAATAGGCATGCTCGACAACGTTATTGATGGCCTCTGCAAGAGCAATCTTGACGTCATCGGTTTTGTGTTCAGGCAAACCGTTTTGGGTCAATCGCGCGCTAAGCGTCGCAATCCCAATGCTTGCCTCCGCTTCGACTGCCGGAAAGCTCAGCTCAAGGCATTTCTTGTCACACTTGCGGTTCACACTCGTCAACTCCCGCCGACTATTGTTCCACCGCCGTCGAAAGGGCGCTGTCCATGGTTGGATATAATCTGAAAACTGTGTCCATGCGCGTTAATCGAAATACCTTTTCAACAACCGGATGAAGTCCGGCCAGATCCAGAGTGCGCCCGTTGCCGAGTTGTTTCATCGAGGCGACTATCGCTCCCAGACCGCTGGAATCGATGAATTCGACAGAGCTCAGGTCCAGTATGACGCGTGTGGGCCCGCCTTCGGTTTGGCATCGCATGTCCTCTTTGAATTGGATGGCCATGGCGGCATCAATCCGATCCGCGCGAACTGTAATAACCTGCGTCGTGCCGGTCGTGCTGCTGGTCAGAGCCATTGGCGCCACTCTCCAAAACTAAAAAACCTCGTAGAAATACGCTAGACGGCATTTCTTACCATTCGGTATTCAACTCATCAAAAGAGGAGGAGTTGAGATGAAAGAGGTCGTGATCGCCGGTGCCGCCCGGACGCCGATGGGTGGGTTCCAGGGTATGTTTGATGGGGTTGCCGCTGCTGATCTGGGTGGGGCCGCTATCCGCGCAGCTCTCGAAGGTGCGGGTACATCGACAGTGGACGAAGTGCTGATGGGCTGCGTTCTTCCGGCCGGACAGGGTCAGGCTCCGGCTCGGCAGGCCGGGTTCGCAGCGGGACTTGGCGAAGAGGTGCCGGCCACCACGCTGAACAAGATGTGCGGATCGGGCATGAAGGCGGCGATGATGGCCTTTGACCAGATTTCGCTAGGCCATGCGGATACGATGGTTGCTGGCGGAATGGAGAGCATGACCAACGCCCCGTATCTTCTGCCCAAAATGCGCGGCGGTGCCCGGATCGGCCATGGCCAGGTCGTAGACCATATGTTTTTGGATGGTCTGGAAGATGCCTATGACAAAGGCCGTTTGATGGGGACCTTCGCGGAAGACTGCGCTGAGGCCTATCAATTCACTCGCGAGGCGCAGGATGAGTATGCGCTTCGGTCGTTGTCGAATGCACTGGCTGCGCAGGAGAGTGGAGCTTTCGATGGTGAAATTGCCTCGGTTCTCGTCAAAACTCGTAAAGGTGAAACTTCTCGCGATGCAGATGAACAGCCCAAATCTGCCCGCCCTGAGAAAATTCCGACGCTGAAGCCAGCCTTCCGTAAGGATGGCACCGTGACGGCTGCCAATTCCTCGTCAATCTCAGATGGTGCAGCCGCACTGGTACTGGCTTCCGCAGACGCGGCCGAGGCAAAGGGACTGACGGTGCGTGCAAGGATTGTCGGGCACGCCAGCCATGCGCAAGCGCCGGGTCTTTTCACAACGGCCCCCGTTCCTGCTGCCCGGAAACTTCTTGATCGGATCGGTTGGAGTGCTGATGAGGTTGATCTCTGGGAAGTCAACGAAGCCTTCGCCGTTGTTCCGATGGCGTTCATGCATGAAATGGGTCTTCAGCGCGATAAGGTAAACGTAAACGGTGGTGCGTGTGCACTGGGCCATCCTATCGGTGCGTCCGGTGCTCGCATCATGGTGACACTGCTGAACGCGCTTGAGAAACGCGGACTCAAACGAGGTGTGGCTGCCATTTGCATCGGGGGTGGTGAAGGTACGGCCATCGCGATCGAACGTGTTTGACGCCTCGGCTATTTCCAAATACTTCCGGATCGAATGAAACCGGGTTTGGGAAAGGGAAGTCCTTTCCCAAATCTATCAAGAGCATTGCCATGACCGCCGATTACGACACGCTTGCAAAGACAATCGCTGCACTGACTGAAGGTGAAACCGATGAAGTCGCACTCATGGCGACTGTTACCTGCGAAGTGCACCATTCGGATGATCGGTTCGACTGGACGGGTTTCTATCGTGTGACTGAACCGGGTCTATTGAAGATAGGGCCTTATCAGGGCGGGCACGGCTGTCTTGTCATTCCATTCGAGCGCGGTGTTTGCGGTGCAGCTGCTCGCACAGGTGAAACGCAACTGGTGCCGGATGTGGATGCATTCCCGGGGCACATTGCCTGCGCGTCATCGACACGTTCAGAACTGGTGCTGCCGGTTCGGAATGCCGCGGGCGAAATCATAGCGGTCTTTGATATCGACAGTGATCAGCCTGATGCCTTTACCCAAGCTGACGCAGACGCGATTGGTGCGATTTTGTCGACTGTGTTTGCCTAGTCATAGACGATGATTCAAAGGTCTGAGAAAACGCTGCGCGTGGATACCGCGTGAGCGATTGAGCGGTTTCTGATACAAGCGCTGCAGGTTCAAGTATTGGAGAACACAATGCGTTTGATGATGAAATTCACGATTCCGGTTGAAAAAGGAAACGAGGCCGAGCGCGACGGTACATTGGGTAAGACGATTGCCGGGCTGATCGAAGAGGTCAAGGCCGAGGCGTCTTACTTCGCGCTCGAAGATGGTAAGCGCATGGGTATCATCATCTTTGAAGAAACAGATCAGGCCCGGATGCCTAAGCTCAACGAACCGCTGTTTGCAGCGCTCAACGCATCAATTGAAATTCAGCCAGTACTTACAGCGGATGATTTGCAGCGTGCCTTGTAAGGCATGGCTGCTCGCCTTTAATCACGATTGTATCGATAAAGCGCCTGACGCTATTAAATAGTAAGTCGCCAACTGAATAGCAGTGATCGCGAATAACCAGACAGAAAAGCTGCGCTTGCGGGTCTTGTGCTGAAAAATCCAGCGCCCGACCAGAGCGCCGGGGCTACCGCCCAGAGCGGCCAGCCACAACAGCCTGCGTTCCGGTATCCGTCGCTTCTTGCGACGAGCACGCAGCTTGTCCCAGCCAAAAGCCAACAGTGTCAGCCCGTTGATGGCCCAAAGATACATGATCGCGATCCACATGCGCCGGACATAGCCAATGCCTATGATCGCAGCAAATGAAAAAACGCTTGGTTTTTTCACCGATTCGAGGCATCGTGAAAAACGAGGAGAAAATTTCACGAGATTCGGAGCGGTTCTTGAACGACCAAGCCCCTCATAGCGCGACACTTGGTGCCGATATCCGTGCCTTGAGAAAGGCGCGCGGACTGACACTTGCCGAGATAGCTGCCAAGCTTGATCGATCAGTCGGTTGGTTCAGTCAGGTTGAACGCGACATGTCAGAGCCCTCGATCTCTGATCTGCGGCAGATTGCTCAATGTCTGGGTGTTCCGATGTCGATGTTGTTCGCACATTCGGCTGCACCTGCTGACGAACAGGGTCATATTGTTCGCGCGGGATCACGCCGTCCCATGGGTTCGGGCGAAGAAGGGCTAATCGAAGAGCTGCTTTCACCCGATCTGACCGACGATTTCGAGATGGTGCATTCCACATTTCAGCCGCACTCCCATATGCAAACCCCGGCGAACCGCCCCACGCAGGAAGTCGGCTATTTGGTTTCCGGCCAGCTTGATCTGAAAATCGGAGATCGCGAATACACCGTTGGTCCCGGCGACAGTTTCCGGATCAAGCACGAGCCCTACCAATGGTCCAACCCCTATGACGAGCCTGCTGTTGCAGTTTGGGTCATCGCTCCACCGGTGTACTGATGAGCTTTGAGGCGTGGACCATATTTGCGGTTTTCTGGGTGGTATTCGTGACCACCCCGGGCCCGAATGCAGTTAACTGCATCTCAAACGGGATGAGCCTGCCGTTCCCCAAGGCGATGCTGGGCGTGCTGGCGATCCTGACACAGGCCAGTGCATTTCTGATCTTGTCGGCGTTAGGCATAACCGCATTGATCGCGGCCTCTCCGACAGGGTTCTTTATTGCCAAGCTGATCGGTGCCGGCTTTCTGATCTGGCTGGGTGTTCGCGGTTGGATGAACGCGACTAAACCGGCTCCTGCAACGGAACGCCCTGCGCGCCACGTCTATCTGCATGCGCTGGCCGTTGCCACAATCAACCCAAAAAGTGTTGCCGGCTACCTTGCTGCGTTTTCGCAGTTCGTGCAGCCCGACGTGTCGATCTGGCAGCAAATGACGATCATCATGCCGACCGCTTTGGTCATCACAACGCTCAGCTACACAGGCTTTACACTACTGGGTGCCCTGATGGGCAAAGCAGCGCTGGGCGCGGTGTTCAACATCTGGGTGCGCCGGGTCATGGCGACGTGTTTCATCATCTACGGTGTGTTGCTGGGAACCAGCACCACGCCCGCAGCAAGAGGATAAGGTAATGCATACTGGTTCTTGTCTGTGCGGTTCGGTGGCTTTCACGATTGAAGGAGAGCTGTCGCCACCATCAGTTTGCCATTGCGGCCAGTGTCGCAGGCAATCGGGCCATGTCTGGGCTTCGACCTGGACCCATCAGGACAATCTGAGCTTTACGGCCAGCGATACGCTTAGCTGGTTCCGCGCCTCGGATTTTGCCCGGCGCGGATTCTGCCGGAATTGCGGTTCATTCCTGTTCTGGCAGCACAATGACGAAGACACGATTTCGATTTCCATGGGGGTGCTGGATGCACCTACCGGACTGAAACTCGCCCGCCACATCTTTGTGGCTGACAAGGGCGACTACTACGACATCACGGACGACCTGCCTCAAGAGGCGCAATAACAGGAACTGAAAGACATGAGTGATTTTCCGACGAAAGCCCGCGTGGTCATCATCGGTGGCGGTGTGGTGGGGGCCTCCTCGCTCTACCATCTGGCCAAAAAGGGCTGGACTGACTGCGTTTTGCTGGAAAAGAACGAGCTGACTGCTGGCTCGACCTGGCACGCGGCTGGTAACGTGCCTACCTTCTCGACCTCTTGGGCGATCATGAACATGCAGCGCTACTCAACCGAGCTGTATGCGCGCCTTGGGGAAGAGGTCGACTATCCGATGAACTATCATCAGTCCGGCTCGATCCGTCTGGCACACAGCAAAGAGCGGATGCAGGAGTTCGAGCGCGCATGCGCCATGGGCCGCTATCAGGGCATCGAGATGGAGATGTGGACGCCGGAACAGGCCAAGGACCAATACCCGTTCCTTGAAACCCACGACCTTGAGGGCGTGCTGTTTGACCCAAGCGATGGTGACATCGACCCGGCGCAGCTGACGCAGGCGTTGGCCAAAGGCGCCCGCGACATGGGTCAGAAGATTTTGCGGTTCACCCCTGCGACGGGTGTGACGCAGAAGGAAGATGGCACATGGACCGTGCACACCGAAAAGGGTGATATCGACTGTGACTATGTCGTGAACGCGGCCGGATACTATGCGCAACGTGTAGGTGAATGGTTCAAGCCGTTCGGCGGGCGAACCGTTCCTGCGATGGTCATGAGCCACCAGTATTTGTTGACGGACGAAGTGCCTGAAATCGAAGCCTGGTCGAAGGAAAACGGTGGTAAGAAACTGCCGCTGCTGCGTGACGTGGATATCTCTTACTATCTGCGGCAAGAAAAGAACGGCTTCAACCTTGGTCCGTACGAGCCCAACTGCAAGGGCCATTGGATGACTGAGGATGATCCGATGCCCGAAGACTTCAGCTTCCAGCTGTGGAATGATGATCTGGACCGCATCGAGGATATCGTCACCGATGCGATGGAGCGCGTGCCGCTGATGGCGACATCGGGCGTTGGTCGTGTGATCAACGGACCAATCCCATATGCCCCGGATGGTCTGCCGCTGATTGGCCCGATGCCAGGTGTTCAGAACGCATTTGAGGCGCACACATTCACCTTCGGTATCGCGCAGGGTGGTGGTGCCGGCAAAGTGTTGGCCGAGTGGATTGTCGATGGTTTCACCGAGTGGGACATGTGGGCCGTCGATCCGCGCCGCTACACCGACTACACCGATCAGGACTACTGCAACCAGAAAGGGCTGGAAGTCTACGGCAACGAATACGCCATGCACTTCCCTCATCACGAATGGCCTGCGGCGCGCGACAAGAAACTGTCGCCGGTGCATGCCAAGGTTAAGGAACTGGGTGGTGTCATGGGTGCTTACAACGGCTGGGAGCGTGCCAACTGGTTCGCGCAACCCGGTGATGATGTAAGCGAGGAAAGCACTCACACATGGGGTCGTTCCGGCCCTTGGGAGCAACGGATCAAAGAAGAATGCGAGGCCGTGCGGGATCATTGTGGCGTTTTGGATTTGCCAGGCTTCTCGCGCTTCATGGTCAAAGGAGAGGGTGCCGCTGAGGCATTGCGCGGTCTCGCAACCGGTGGGTTGCCAAAAGTAGGCCGGATGAACCTGATCTATGTCTCTGACGACCGTGGCCGCATTCTGACCGAGATGTCCTGTATCCGTCTAGGTGACGACGAGTTCATGATGATCACAGCTGCGACCGCTCAGTGGCATGATCGGGACATCCTGATCAATGCTATGCCTGCCGGCGTTACAGTCGATGATGTGACCACTACCCGTGACACGCTGATCGTGACCGGTCCGAAATCGCGTGAGATCCTGTCGGGTCTGACCGATGCGGATCTGTCGACCGGATGGCTGACCCACCAATCGGCAACTGTTGCTGGCCAGCCTGCCTATCTGATCCGCGTTTCCTTCGCCGGAGAGTTGGGCTGGGAAGTGCACGCCCTGAACGAGCACATGCCCGCGATCTACGGGGCGATCATCGATGCGGGTGCCAAGCCCTTTGGAATGTATGCGCTCAACAGCCTGCGCATCGAAAAGGGATACCGTGCGTGGAAAGGCGATCTGTCGACTGACTTCTCGCTGCTCGAAGGTGGTCTGGGTCGGTTTGTTAAACTCGATAAACCGCAGGACTTCCCCGGCAAGGCTGCAATCCTGAACGAAAAGCAGCAGGGCGCGAAGAAGCAATTCGTAACCTTGCTGGTCGATGCCAAGGATTGCGACGCGCCGTACATGTCCTGCATCTGGCATGATGGCCAGATTGTTGGCGAAACCACCTCTGGCGCATGGGGCTATCGCATCAATGCGTCAGTCGCGCTGGGCATGGTTCGCCCTGATCTGGCGGTGCCGGGTACCGAGCTTGAGGTCGAAATCTACGGCGAAAAGTGCCGCGCTGTGGTACAGGAAGATCAGCCGCTCTGGGATGCTGAAAACGAGCGGCTCCGCGCCTGATCGCGATAAGGAGGCCTCCATGGGCACAAGGTACGCCAAACTGGGACCCGGTGAGGGTCCCAACTATGACTGGGAAAACGATCATACCTTTGTCAAAGTGTCCGGTCAGGACACCGGTGGCGCCTATACGCTCATGGAGGACAACCTCAAATCCAGCTTTGCGCTGGGTTTGCATCGGCACGATACGCATGCCGAGACCTTTTACTTTCTTGAGGGCGAGGTCGATTTCTATGTCGATGGGGATTGGCATTGCTGCAAGCAAGGGACGACAATGCATGTTCCGCCCGGCGTACCCCATGCCTGTCGCGTTGCCAATAATGCTCCGGCCCGGATGCTGATGATCTTTCAGCCTTCGGGTTTCGACGGGTTTCTGGCTGAACTTGCAACAATGACTGAGGCTGATTTTGCAGACGAGGCCAAGATGGCTGAACTCAACAGTCGCTATGACATCATCCCCATGGGACCGGTTCCCGCGCATCCCGACGACACTGTCTGAAAGGGACGTCATGGCAACACCAAAGACAATGTCCGGAGTTTACCTGACCCGTCACGGCGGGCCGGAGGTGCTGGAATGGAGGGACGATATCCCTGTTCCAACGCCCGGACCCGGTCAGGTTCTGGTCAAAGTTGCTGCAGCAGGGGTCAACAACACGGATATCAATACCCGGATCGGATGGTACTCGTCTGATGTGACGGCTGCGACGGATTCCGTTGAACAGGATGTCGAGACAGGCGGCTGGGGCGGTGCCCTAGCTTTTCCACGCATTCAGGGTGGTGATCTGTGCGGGATTGTTGACGCGGTTGGACCGGGTGTTTCCTTTGATCCTAGCCAGCGCGTTACCTGTCCTATCAATTTGCCGCGCCCGCGCCCCGGAAATCCTCAGGGGTTCATTGCGTTGGGTTCTGAGATCGACGGTGCATTTGCCCAATATTGTCTGGTCGAAGCGGACGATCTCTATGATGTTTCTGCATCCCCGCTGACTGATGTCGAAATTGCTGCAATCCCGTGTGCTTTTGGGACAGCTGAAAACCTGCTGACACGCGCAGGCATAACCGCAGGACACAAGGTTCTGGTTACCGGCGCATCCGGCGGTGTGGGATTGGCGGCTGTGCAGTTGGCGGCGTTACGCGGTGCCGCTGTCTGGGGGGTGACCAGCTCAGCCAAGGCCGATTTTGTCATAGGGCAGGGTGCAACAGACACATTCGCCCGCGATGCCAACCTTCCCAAAGATATGTTCGACGTTGTGATTGATGTCGTTGGTGGACCTGCTTGGCCCGGCCTCATACGCGCGGTGAAGCCCGGCGGGCACTATGCCGTGTCCGGCGCGATTGCCGGTCCGATTGTCGAGGCAGACCTGCGCGAAATCTACCTGCGTGACATTACCATCCACGGATGTACCCATCAGGCCTATGAGGTCTTCAGTCGTCTTGTCGCGATGATGAACGAAGGCCAGATCAAACCCTTGATCTCAAAAACCTACCCGTTGAACGAAATTGCGAAAGCGCAGGAGGATTTCCAATCCAAGGCGCTTGCGGGAAAACTTGTCCTGATCCCTTAAGGAGGCTGATCCATGGCTGACATAACTCTGCTCGACGGTTCGATCGGTCAGGAGCTGGTAAAGCGCAGCGGTGACAGAGCGACACCGCTTTGGTCGACGCGTGTCATGATTGATTACCCCGATTTGGTCGGTGATGTTCATGCTGAATACTTCCGGCGGGGTGCGACCATAGCCACGACCAACACCTATGCAGTGCATCGGTCCCGCCTCGTACGCGTTGGAATGGAAGATCAGATGGATTCTCTGATCGACACGGCAGTTTCGCAAGCCGAAAAGGCGCGTGAAGGGGCTGAAGGCCGCATCGCCGGATCACTCGGTCCGTTGCTTGCCTCATATCGCCCGGATCTGAAACCGGACCCGGACGAAGCCGCAGAAAAGTACTCGGAAATCGTTCGTAAGATGGCGGATCGTGTCGATCTGTTTCTCATCGAAACCGTGTCGTCATTGCAAGAGGCGGAAGGTGCGCTGCGAGGAACTCAGGGCTGTGGCAAGCCTGTCTGGCTGGCGTTGACCGTTATGGATGAAGACGGCACCCACCTGCGTTCAGGTGAGGCGCTAGCTGATATCATGCCGGTGATTGAGCGTTTTGATGTCGAGGCCGTTTTGATCAACTGCTCCCGACCCGAGGCGATTCCGGCCGCGCTGGATATAGTATCGGAAGCGGGTCGCCCGTTTGGTGCTTATGCAAATGGGTTCACGCGTATCTCCGAGGGGTTTCTGAAGGACGCGCCGACTGTCGATGCGCTTGAGCAACGCAAAGATCTCGGACCGGAAGCCTATGCAGAACACGCGATGACGTGGATTGCCCAAGGCGCAACGATTGTGGGTGGATGCTGCGAAGTTGGCCCAGACCACATCGAAACACTAGCCCAAAACCTGCGCAATGCCGGGCATCGAATCGTTTGAGGAGAGGATGATGGCTGCCAATAAAAGGCCGGATGAATCGCCAAACAAGACGAAGCAGAAACACTTCGATATTCTGGTGGCGCCGGGATATGTGCTGCTGGAATTGGCTTCTTTGGTCGAGGTCATACGTCTTGCTAACCGCGTTTGCCCACATCCACCTTTTACCTATACCTATCGTTCGATCAGGGGCGGGCCGATTGAAAGCAGCAGTGCTGCGATGATTTCGACCAAAGGCGTATCTGCACAGCCGGATGCGGATTATCTGTTCGTGATTGGCAATTCTGATCCGGATCAGCCGGATCTGTCGCTTGGGCGAATTGTATCGGATTATACCTATCGTGGCGCGCAGGTGTTTCTGCTGGCCGAGGCGGCCAGTCGCTACATCAAAGAGCAAGGGACAGCTGATCTGGCAACCCATTGGGAAAACGCATCATTCCTGCGCGAACGCGGTGCTCAGTTTGAAGCCAAGCTGTCAATCGCAACCGAACAGGGTGGGGTCGTCACCTGTGCAGGGATGGAGGCCACGACGGACATTGCTTTGGCCGTGATCGGGCGTCACATTTCCGGACCGGCCAAGATGACGGTTGCCGATATTATGTTGCATGAGAATATTCGCGACTTTTCGTCAATGCAGCCCTTTTCGGGTGCCAAAAACACTGCAACCGGGGACGCCAAGCTGGATCAGTGCATCAAGCTTATGCAGGCAAACATTGAAGAGCCTTTGCCGATTAATCGGATCGTTGAGGAACTGCATCTTTCAAACAGGTCACTTGAGCGTAAGTTCAAGTCGTTTTTCGGGACAACTCCCAACGGGTTCTATCGTGAAATGCGTCTGGCCAAGGCCAACAACCTGCTTCTGAACACGACCATGAGTGTTCGCGAGATCGGACTTGCATGCGGCTTTCCCAACGGATTCTCTTCCGTCTACAAGAGTTACTTTGGCATTACGCCATTTGTTCTACGGCGAGAAAAGCGGCAAGCCTCACATCGGTGATTATTACGGATGCTCTGACGTTTTTGATGGGTTTTCTGTCGGCAATTCGTGTCAGTCAGAATTCAGCTAAAATTCGGAGTCTTCACCATGGTTGATCTTCCTACCAAAGCCCGTGTGGTCATTGTTGGCGGCGGTGTGATCGGATGTTCTGTTGCTTATCACCTGACGAAAAAGGGCTGGACTGATGTTGTCCTGTTGGAACGCAAGCAGCTGACGTCCGGTACGACCTGGCACGCGGCGGGTCTGATCGCGCAGCTGCGGGCAACAGCGAACATGACCAAGCTGGCAAAGTATAGCCAGGAGCTTTACGGCTCGCTTGAAGAAGAGACCGGCGTCGCAACCGGCTTCAAGCGCAACGGCTCAATCACTGTGGCACTGACCGAAGAGCGCAAGGAAGAGATTTACCGTCAGGCAGCTATGGCTCGCGCCTTTGGTGTCGAAGTTGAAGAGATTTCCAACGAGCGTGTGCAGGAACTGTATCCCCATCTGAACCTCGAAGGGGTCAAGGGCGCTGTTCATCTGCCGCTCGACGGTCAGGGCGACCCGGCCAATATTGCGCTGGCTCTAGCCAAAGGTGCGCGTCAGCGTGGCGGTATCGTCAAGGAGCGCGTGAAGTTCACCGATATCGTCAAAGATGGGCGCAAAGTAACCGGCGTTGACTGGGTTGCCGATGACGGCAGTGCCTCGGGCCACATCGAATGCGATATGGTTGTGAACTGTGCCGGCATGTGGGGGCATGAAGTTGGTCGCATGGCTGGTGTTAACGTACCGCTACACGCATGCGAGCATTTCTACATCGTGACCGAAAACATCGACGGACTGTCCCAATTGCCGGTTCTGCGGGTTCCAGACGAATGCGCTTATTACAAGGAAGATGCCGGGAAAATTCTGCTGGGCGCATTCGAGCCCAACGCCAAGCCTTGGGCCATGGACGGTATCCCGGATACGTTCGAGTTCGACCAGTTGCCCGAAGACTTCGATCACTTTGAACCGATCCTCGAAGCGGCCTGTAACCGGATGCCGATGCTGGCCGAAGCGGGCATTCATACCTTCTTCAACGGTCCTGAATCCTTCACGCCGGATGATGCGTATCACTTGGGTCTGGCACCTGAGATGGACAATGTCTGGATCGCGGCAGGCTTCAACTCGATCGGTATTCAATCTGCCGGTGGTGCGGGTATGGCACTGGCCGAGTGGATGGATACCGGAGAGAAACCCTTTGATCTGGGCGATGTAGACATCAGCCGGATGCAACCGTTCCAGGGCAACAAGCAATACCTGTTTGAGCGTTCGAAAGAAACGCTGGGCCTGCTTTATGCCGATCACTATCCCTATCGCCAAAAGGCCACGGCACGTGGTGTGCGCC
This sequence comes from Ruegeria sp. CE12, assembly GCF_056537525.1. NCBI lineage: Bacteria > Pseudomonadati > Pseudomonadota > Alphaproteobacteria > Rhodobacterales > Roseobacteraceae > Ruegeria > Ruegeria sp. CE12. The sequence continues at coordinate 118,432 of NZ_JBQFRS010000011.1, forward strand.
GTACTCCGTTCCATCATCACCTGAAAGAACAGGGTGCTGTATTTGGTGAGCTTGCAGGTTGGGAACGTGCCAACTGGTTTGCGAATGAAGGGCAGGAGCGGGAGTACCAGTACAGCTGGAAGCGTCAGAACTGGTTCGAGAACTCGGCCGCTGAACATAAAGCCGTTCGCGAAAACGTTGGCATGTACGACATGTCTTCGTTCGGTAAGATCCGGGTCGAAGGCCCGGATGCCGAAGCATTCATGAACTACGTGGGCGGCGGCGACTACTCGGTGCCGAACGGCAAGATCGTTTACACCCAGTTCCTCAACCGGACCGGTGGGATCGAAGCTGACGTTACTGTAACGCGTCTGACTGAAACGTCCTACTTGGTGGTTACCCCAGCAGCGACTCGTCTGGCAGATCAGACCTGGATGCAGCGTCACGCGGGCAACTTCAACGTGGTCATCACTGATGTGACAGCGGGTGAAGGCGTTCTGGCGGTGATGGGCCCCAACGCGCGTACTCTGCTCGAGAAGGTTTCACCGAACGATTTCACCAACGCGACTAATCCCTTTGGCACTGCACAGGAAATCGAGATCGGTTTGGGCCTGGCGCGCGCACACCGTGTTACCTACGTTGGTGAGCTTGGTTGGGAAATTTATGTCTCCTCCGACATGGCTGGTCACGTTTTCGAAACCCTGCACGAAGCGGGGCAGGACATGGGCCTGAAGCTGTGCGGCATGCACATGATGGACAGCGCTCGGATCGAAAAGGGCTTCCGCCACTTTGGCCACGACATCACCTGCGAAGATCACGTTGTTGATGCGGGCCTTGGTTTTGCGGTCAAGGTGGACAAGGGCAGCGACTTCATCGGCCGAGAGGCAGTGATCGCGCGCAAGGAAAGCGGCCCGAAAAACCGTCTGGTCCAGTTCAAGCTGACCGAAGCCGAACCATTGCTGTTCCACAATGAACCGATCATCCGTGACGGTGAATACGTCGGCTATCTCAGCTCGGGCAATTATGGTCATACGCTGGGCGGCGCCATCGGTCTGGGTTATGTGCCTTGCGAAGGCGAAAAAGCGGCCGACGTGCTGGCGTCGACATATGAGATCGACGTTTGCGGTGTGAAAGTGAAAGCCGAGGCTTCGCTAAAGCCGATGTACGATCCAAAATCCGAACGCGTGAAGGTCTGATCCCTCACGGTGAGTAGTTGAGCGGGGCGCTTCATGCGCCCCGTTTTTCGTTTGTGATTCACAGATCGCCGTTGACTGCAACTTATCAATTTTCTTGATACCCCACCTCACAGTTTTTGCAGTTCCCTTACCCGCTCGACGTGCCGTAAAGACAAACGGTATCATGCGGAGACAAACCATGACTGAACCTGTGAAACCAGAGAATGTCGACACCCCTAAGGGTTTGGCGCTGGCCATTACGGCCTACCTTCTTTGGGGGTTTCTTCCGCTCTATATGAAGGCGATGGCGCACATCTCTCCGGTCGAGGTCGTGGCGCACCGGATCATCTGGTCGATCCCCATCGCGGGGCTATTGCTGATTGCGCTGGGACGTACCCGTGATCTGAAGGCGGCTTTGCGCAATCCGAAAATGCTTGGAATGGCCTGTCTGACTGCAGCCCTGATCTCGGTCAACTGGGCGATTTATGTTTGGGCCATCGCCAGCGGCAATGCGTTGGATGCAGCGCTGGGCTACTACATCAACCCTCTGTTCAGCATCGCACTGGGCGCGATCCTTCTGCGAGAGCCGCTGAACAGAACGCAATTGGCAGCCGTCGCACTGGCTGCGCTGGGCGTCCTTGTTCTGGTGCTTGAGGCAGGAAAATTCCCTTGGGCCGCATTGGGTCTTATGGTCAGTTGGGGTTTCTACGCTTTCTTCAAGAGGTCGCTTCCGATCGGTCCCAATCAGGGTTTTCTGCTTGAAGTGCTGATCCTGCTGATCCCGGCGCTCGCCTATGTCACATGGTTGGGTGCGCAAGGCACCGGGCATTTCGGCGCCGCAACGACTGATACACTTTTGCTGGCCGGTGCGGGTGTGGTGACTGCAGTCCCGTTGTTGATCTATGCGAATGGGGCCAAGCTGGTGCGCCTGTCGACAATGGGCATCCTGCAATACATTGCACCAACCATGATCTTCATTACCGCGATCACACTGTTCGGAGAACACATTGACCGGGGCCGCATGATTGCGTTTCCCATGATTTGGGCTGCACTGGTAATCTACTCTATTCCGATGGTGCGGCAGATGCGGGCTCAGCCCTGATCACGGATGATCTGCGCCGCTTCCTCAGCCCAGATCGCATAGGCCTTGGGGCTTGGATGATAGCCATCTGGTGCGGCCAGTGCCGGGTCAGCGGGTAAATCCAGCGAAAGGTGACGGGCTTGCGTAAAAGACGCCGCAACCTGCTGCAACCCGTGATCAAGGCGACCTGCCTGCCTGCCCAGTACCCAGGCCAATGGTTGCGGCAAGGCTGGAAACCGGTGCATCTGAGGAACGCCGGTAAGCACTATGAGACGGGTTCCCAGGGTTTCCGTGAGCAGCTTCAGCAACCGGGTTTGCCTGTGCATGAACTGTGCTTTGGTCACCGCACGGGTGACATCATTCACACCCAGCGCGGTTACAGCGACATCGTAACGACCTTCGATGTTTTGCAGCCGTTCAATGGTGTCACGGGTGGTATGGCCGGTGGTAGCCTCCAGCCGCCACTCGACCGTGTAGTGTTTGCCCAGTTGCCGCACCAGTTGTCCGGACAAAGCCTGCTTTTGGGTTCCGGCACCGACACCGGCGGCAGAGCTGTCCCCGGCGATCAGCAATCGCAGCCGTGGCCCTCGCCCTTCGCGCCCTTCGCGTGGGCCTGTTGGTTCCGGGAGCAATTGCGCATTGCGCCGAACGGACAGGCCCTGCGCTGCCAACAGCGGCAACAAGGGAACACGTAGGATCTGATCAGCGGCGATAGGGCTGGGCATTGTCAGGACAAAGCTTCGCGATATTCAAGGAAACGGGCATCGGTCATAACCCGGGCATTCATAGCATCCCGCAACGTGCCGATGGTTTTGTAGGGGCGCATCACCACCTCGAACTCCTGGATCAGTCCATCCTCGTTGAGTGTGATCAGATCGACGCCAATGGCATCCAGCTCTCCGACCCTGCACTGAAACTCCAGCGCCCAATCGTTGCCCTGCCCCATGATCCGGCGATAGCGAAAGTCCGAGAATACCTTTCCCACATGGCCGAGCACAGCTGCCACCGGCGCACGACCGGTCCATGTTTTATAGTAGGTTGGCGGCATAAAACGTACATCTTCGGCCAGCAGCTCGTGGATCAGGTTTTCGTCTCCTTTGGCGACAACCTCCTGCATTCGCTCAATAGTCGGGTGCATGATTTCTCCTCTCCGTTGGGGTCAGATTTGCCTAAGCTAGGGGTCTGGGCAAGGACGACGTTGCGAGAGGTTGCGCGCTGCGATAGGCAGGCGCGCATGAGCGAGACCTATAATCCCCCGACAACCCCATTGGACGTGCTGCATGAAGATGCGCAGTTGATCGTGGTGAACAAACCCTCTGGCCTGTTGTCTGTGCCGGGGCGGGGAGAGCATCTGGCCGATTGCCTGCTAATCCGCGTTCAGGCTGCGTTTCCTCAGGCGTTGCTGGTGCATCGTTTGGATCGGGATACATCTGGCGTAATGGTTTTTGCGCAATCACCCCATGCGCAACGCCATCTGAGCCTACAGTTTGAAAAACGTCAGACCCGCAAGACCTATGTCGCGCGGGTCTGGGGCAGTGTCGAGCCCAAGACAGGAACGGTTGATTTGCCGCTGATCGTCGACTGGCCAAATCGTCCTTTGCAGATGGTGTGTCACGAAACCGGAAAGCCCGCGGTGACCGACTGGCGCGTGGTAAAGCATGAGGGCAATACCACGCGTATTCGCCTGTTTCCCAAAACGGGTAGATCACATCAGTTACGCGTTCATATGCAGGCGCTTGGGCATCCGATACTGGGGGACCCATTCTATGCTGATGGCCCGGCTCGGGATTTCGAACGGCTAATGCTGCATTCCGAAGAACTGCGATTGAAGCATCCCGAAGATGGCATGTCGATGAAGTTCAGGGCAGCAGCAGATTTCTAAGCGTCGCTAGGCTGTGCTGCTCCACAACATTTTCAGATTTCCCAGCGAGAATCGTTTGGTGCGTCTTTTGGGGCTTGCGAACCGTGGCTGCCGATCAGCCATAATCTCGCGCTCAATCTCATAGGCGCGCAGTGTATGATCCTGCGCCCAGCGGCCCAGTTGCAAGGTCATCATGACGTGATTGTCCCGGCTTGGCATATCCAATCTCCTTTCTTGTGTTTGACCAAGCTTCGCCCATCACTCCTGACACCACCTTGTCAGGGGGGTGTGCTAAAGTGTCAGCAGACCGCTAGGAGTGAGACATGCGCCGTTCGACCCGTTTGTTCGAGATCATTCAGATTCTGCGCGCAGCTGATGCGCCGGTGACGGCTGAGGCCTTGGCGGACAAGCTCGAAGTGTCGGTGCGCACGGTCTATCGCGATATTGCTGCCCTGCAATCCCAGCGTACGCCGATAGAAGGCGAAGCTGGTGTGGGATACTTGATGCGGCGAGGCTATGATCTGCCGCCACTGAATTTCGACGCGGAAGAGGTCGAGGCGCTTTGGGTGGGCTTGTCGATGCTGGCCCGAACGGGTGACAGTACGCTGCAACAGGCAGCAGACCGCGTGTGTCGCAAGATCGAAGCGCTGCGTGATCCGGCCGACTGGCTACAGGTTGCGCCTTGGGGGGCGCCGCTTGATGATCCGGAAAAGGGATGCGTGCCTGTAGTGAACTATCGCGAAGCCATCCGGGCCGAGCAGAAGATTCGCATCACCTATGTAAATGCCAAGGATGAGCGCACAGAGAGGATCGTGCGACCTGTCGCGCTGATCTACCATATCGAATGCACCATGCTGGCTGCTTGGTGCGAGATGAGGAATGGATTTCGCCATTTTCGCACCGACCGGATCTGGTCCTGCGACCTTATCGACGATCACTTTTGCGGCCAGGGACAGCATCTGCGTGCCATCTGGCAGGAGCAGAACCAATGGGAGACCTATGCTGCCGCAGAGTAGACGGCAGGTATTTGCCGATCTCACTGCATTGTTGCTTGAGCCCGCTTATGACTGCCATGCTATACTGCGCCAAAGAGGCAAACCCGGCTAACGGGTAGTGGAGCAGAAGGTGATTCCATGACGATTTCCAAGTTTGTTCTGTCGGCAGGGCTGTGTTCGGCTCTTGTTTTGAGCGCATGTACCGACCCGGGTACGCTGACTGTACAGAACGATCCGAACCAGAACGCAAAGCAGGGTGCTCTGCTGGGCGGCCTTATCGGTGCCGGCGTTGGCGCCATTGCAAATGATTCAAACCCTGGCTTGGGTGCTCTGGCAGGTGCTGCGGTTGGGGCGGCCGGTGGTGGCCTGATCGGCAATCAACTGGACCGACAGGCGGCTGAGTTGCGTCAGCAATTGGCCAACGATGGCATCACAATCGTAAATGCGGGCGACCGGCTGATTGTGACGGTGCCAAATGACATTACTTTTGATACGGACAGTTCAACTGTGCGCCCGGCGCTGCGGTCGGACTTGGTCCGGGTCGGTCAGAATCTGGTCAATTACCCCAACTCTAACGTCCAGATTATCGGCCACACCGACAGCGATGGTGAAGCCGCATATAACCTGCGTTTGTCAGAACGGCGCGCAAATGCGGTGGCGGACATTCTTCAGGCAAATGGTGTCAGCTACAGCCGCATCACGACAGTTGGGCAGGGTGAGAATAACCCGATCGCTTCGAACCTGACGGCAGAAGGCAAAGCTCAGAACCGTCGGGTTGAAATCGTAGTTGTGCCCAGCGGCAACACGTAATCCCTACGCAGTCGCTATGATCAAAGGGGGCCTGCCAGGCCCCTTTTTTGCACAGTGACTGCGCGTCAATTGGGCTGCAGTGCGGTAATGACTTGGCTAAACTACCGGAAATTTGACTGACGGAGTTCCCCATAATGTCTGAACCAATCCTTCTGGCCCTGTCCGGCTCGCTGCGCCAAAGCGCAACCAACCGCAAACTTGTGCGCGAAGCAGCACGGCTGTTTGAGCCCGGAACCTACATCGAGGCTGATCTGGACTTGCCTTTGTATGATGGTGATCTGGAAGATGGCGAGGGGATCCCGGAAAAGGTTCAGGTGCTGGCTGATCAGATTGCGCAGGCCCACGCTGTGGTCATCTCGACCCCGGAATATAACAAAGGCCCATCTGGTGTGTTGAAGAACGCGCTGGATTGGGTGAGCCGTACGGATGGGCGGCCATGGGCGGACAAGCCGGTTGCCGTCATGTCCGCTGCCGCAGGCCGGGCAGGTGGTGAACGTGCCCAGATGATCCTGCGTGCCTATATGGTTCCGTTCCAACCCCGGATTCTGCAAGGTCCGGAGATTCATATTGCCGACAGTTCGAATGAGTTTGATGAACTGGGCAAGCTGACAAATGAGCGATATGAGAAATCGCTTCACTCCCTGATGAAGAAGCTTCGTGCCGAAGTGGGGTTCTGACCATACCTTGCCGCTTGTTCCGCCATCCGACGGGACCTAAGCTGCCGGTATGACGAACAAAACACTGACCGAAACGCAAAGCGATGTAATGGATCCTGCCCGGGCTGCCGCCTTTCAGGTGGCGCTGGGGCAGGCAGCTTCGATCACACATGGGTCGCCGCTTCCGCCATTTTTCCACCAGCTCTACTTCTGGTCCCCTCAACCGCCTTCCGGATTGGGAAGGGATGGGCACCCTAAGGTTGGTGGGACCGGGTTGATCCCGGACATGGGATTGCCGCGCCGCATGTGGGCCGGCGGGCGATTGCAGTTCCAATCCCCCCTGATGGCGGGGGTCGAGGCAGAGCGTCGGTCGATGCTGGATAGCGCAAGCTCTAAAACCGGAAGAACCGGCCCGCTGGGTTTTGTCACGCTCAGGCATGAAATCCGGCAGGAAGGCACTTTGCGTCTGACCGAGTGGCAGGACCTCGTCTATCGTGAAGATCCTGTCCCTGACGCAACGAAGCCGACCCCACCCACGGCCCGGGTCGATGAAACGGATAGCCGCAAAATCAGCTTCGATTCCACATTGTTGTTTCGTTATTCGGCACTGACGTTCAACGGTCACCGTATCCACTATGATTTGGACTACGCCCGCGATGTCGAAGGGTATACCGGGCTGGTGGTTCACGGACCGCTATTGGCCCAACATCTGATGCTGCTTGCGACCGAAGTTATTGGGCCCATGGCCGAGTTTTCATTCAGAGCGTCGTCACCGCTTATGCATTTTGAAACCGCTCTGTTCTGTCGCAATGGGCAAGACCTTTGGGTACGCGGCCCGGATGGTCGTCAGTGCATGCAAGCGGTGGCAGTACCGCGATCAGAGTGAGGCGTCGGGCCTGAAATCTTCGGGGATCGTATCGCGGTCCTCCAGAACCAGATCTGACATCACCTCTGCTACTTTCGGGGCCATGCCAAACCCGATCTTGAAACCACCATTTGCAATGAATTGCCCCGAATAAAGAGGGTGCTGACCCAGCATTGGTGCCCGGCTCTTGCTGCGCGGTCTGACACCGGCCCAGCGTTCTATGACTTCTGCACCGTGCAAAACCGGGACTGCGCGCATCGCTCGCTCGATCACGTCATCCAATGCATCGTCTGTGCCAGTAGGGTCATTATACTCGCGTTCCGATGTGGAGCCGATTGCCAGTGTTCCATCGGCGTGGGGGACGATATGGATCGCATCCGCAAATAGCTGAGGCACCTCGCCCGCATCAAACCGCAGCAAAGCCGCCTGTCCTTTAACGCCGTTCCCAACGGTTTTACCAAGGGCTTCGCTAAGCTCCTGCAGACCGGCGACTCCGGTTGCGTGAATGATGCGCCCCCTGTCCTGCGCCTCTGTCACAACTTCAACTCCCATCACCGCGAGAGCGGCGACCAGAGCGGCACATGCGCGGCGCGGATGCATGCGGGCCGTCAGAGTATCGTGAATGACGTAACCGGTCGGGGTTGGAGGGCACCATGCACCTTCCGCAGCCGCTTCGACCACACGCCATTCCGCTTTACCGTGCCAAAGCTCTTGCGCCGTGACATGACGTTGTTGTGCAAGTTCCAGACTGCGCTGATCCGGGATCGGTTGAATGCGGCCCAGACGAGCGTAGCCGGGCGACACACCTCCGGTCGCTTCGACCTGCTTCCAGAATGGTTCGGCCATGATCAGGCTTTCAAACTGAAACGCCTTTTTTGCATTCCAGTTTTCAGGAACATGTGGCGCCAATGCACCGACCAGTCCCCCGCTTGATCCTGCGCCGGGGCCGAAGGGGTCAACAATCTGTACCCTTGCGCCGCGACGGGCGCAGGTCCAGGCGATGGACAGGCCGAAAATTCCTGCACCGCGAACCGTCACATCGACCATTGCCAATCCCTTTTTCCTTCTTCAGTGTCGCGTCGCTTAGCTACAGGAATACCCGATGGCAAACCAGCGCGCCAAATTGACTTGGACGGAGGACCAGATTCCCGTCTCGGACCGTTTCGACGACCCTTACTACTCGCTTCAGAACGGGTTGGAGGAAACACGCCATGTCTTTCTGGCGGGTAATGATTTGCCAGCACGTTTTGCACCCGGATTCCGGATTGCCGAGCTGGGATTTGGCACTGGCCTCAATATGCTGACGGTCTGGTCCGAGTGGGAGAGATCGGGGCAAACCACTCCTTTGTCTTTCACCAGCTTTGAAGCTTTCCCAATGGCGGTAGAAGACATGGATCGCGCGCTGCAAGCTTTTCCCGAGTTGTCGCCTTGGAGCGAGAGATTCCTGGCAGCCTGGAATGGCAAAACATGCGATCTGGATACGCTTCATCTGGAGGTCATCGAAGGCGATGCACGCCAGACTTTGTCCTGCTGGACGGGCAGCGCGGATGCCTGGTTTCTTGATGGCTTCTCTCCCGCGAAGAACCCCGAATTGTGGGAAGCAGATCTGATGCAACAGGTTGCGGATCACACAGCGACGGGCGGAACGGCTGCGACCTATACCGCCGCTGGCTTTGTCCGCAGGGGACTTGAAGAGGCTGGCTTTGCCGTTACGCGAAGTTCCGGATATGGCCGCAAGCGGCACATGACGCAGGCAGTCAAAGCATGACACAGCAGAACAACAGCCGCGCAGGTATTGTTCTGATGATCGCGGCAACTATCGTCTTCGCACTACAGGACGGCGTCTCGCGTCATCTGGCGGGCACCTACAACACCTATATGGTCGTGATGATCCGGTACTGGTTCTTTGCTGCCTTTGTTATAGCGCTTGCAGCGCGTGCGCCGGGTGGTCTGAAGGCAGCCACACAGACAAGCCAACCGGGTCTGCAGATTCTGCGTGGTGTGTTGCTGGCGGGTGAAATCTGTGTTGCTGTTTATGGTTTCACTGTCCTTGGTCTGATCGACAGTATGGCCGTTTTCATTTGCTACCCACTGTTGGTTGCGGCGCTTAGCGGACCGGTACTGGGCGAAAAGGTCGGTTGGCGCCGGTGGGCGGCTATCGGGGTAGGATGCATCGGTGTGCTTATCATCCTCGAACCGGGTGTTGGGGTGTTCAACCCCTGGGCAATCATACCGCTGATTTCGGCCCTGATGTTTGCAATTTATGGACTGTTGACCCGATATGTTGCCCGGCGTGACAGCTCAGCCACCAGCTTTTTCTGGACAGGTATTGTCGGTGCGGTCGCGATGACCGCGGTGGGCATGTGGTTCTGGGAACCGATGGCCCGCCCGGACTGGCTGTGGATGGCGTTGCTTTGCGTCAGTGGTGTGTTGGGTCACTGGTTGCTGATCAAATGCTACGAGATGGCCGAGGCCAGCGCAGTTCAGCCCTTTGCCTATTTCCATCTGGTTTGGAGCGCCATTCTGGGCATCTCGATCTTTGGCGAAACGCTGCGACCTGCAGTCGTAATTGGCGCTGCACTGGTGGTCGCAGCCGGGTTGTTCACCCTATGGCGCGAAAGACGACAGGGTTGAGCCGATCAGTTCTTCTGTGAACGGAACGGGCAAGGCAGGCTGACCCAGTCGCGCCCGATAAACCGGCAGACTTTCGGAGACCCGCATCACGTAGTTCCGGGTCTCGTTGAAGGGGATCGTTTCGATCCAATCCACCACGTCAATCTCTCCGGCGCGGGGATCGCCATAGCGCTCCATCCATGAGATGGGTCGCCTTGGTCCTGCATTATAACCTGCAGCCATCATGACAATGTTGCCGTTGAAATCCTCGGCCAACCCAGCCAGATAGTTTGCCCCCAGTTTGGCGTTGTACTGCCAGTCAGTGGTCAGTCGACCGGTCTGATGGCCGCTGAGGATACCCAGGTCCTTTGCGACCAGTTTCGCAGTGGCTGGCATGACCTGCATCAGTCCACGGGCGCCGGCCCCGCTGATGACGACCGGATCGAATTCGCTTTCACGACGGGCAATGGCCAGCGTCATCTCTTTGGCCATTGGCAGGCCCATATCAGCCACCGGATGCACCGGATAATAGGCTGCAGGCAGGACAACACCGGTTTTAGCGGCGCGTTTGGCGATCATGACGGCGAGGTGGGGCTCTTTCAGCTCAAGCGCGAGATCCCCAAGCTGATTGGCCTGAACCTGATCAAGTTCTTCGACCAGATGTGTCAGAAATCGTTCGGACAGGTTTGGCTCCCCGGCTGCATGCAGTAGCAACCCGGCTTCCAACACGCTGGATTTCGTGAACTCCGCTTGTTTCCAATGGGGCGCGCGGCGCGGGTTCGCCAATTCGCTGTCGAATGGGCGACCGATCTGCTCGGCCGCAAGCAGACCGTAGAAAGAGGTCTGATAGTCAGCACCGACCGCATAGGCCTCATAAGCTTTCTCGGCGTTACCTTGCGCGGCATAGGCGCGACCCAGCCAGTACCCGCCACGGCCTTTGGAGATCGGTGATGCAACAGCGTCCGAGAAATTCTGGAAATGCCGCACAGCTGTCGCCGGATCATCCAACTTGCGCAGGGCAAGGAATCCCGCCAGCCACTCCAGATCGGCATAACCATAGCCCATTTCAGGCGTCATGTGATGGTTTGCGGCGATGACATAAGCGCGGTTTGCGTCCCCGTTGCGCATTTCCAGCCGGGCCAGCCGGCGTCGCCCTTCGGCCCATTTATCCGGTTCGCCCAACGACTTTGGGCTGGTCGAGCGTTCCAGCATCAGATCGATTGCGCTGTCATCCAGTTCTTTCCGATCCCGCCAAACGAAACGGTCGAATGCCAAGCCCGGCGATGATGTGAGCGATTTGGGTATAGCCGAAATCTTGCTGTCTACACCTGGCGCACGTTCCTGCAGCGCAATGCGCGCTTCGGCCAGTTTGCGTTGATCGGAACTTACAAGCGGCAGCATCCGTTTGGCGCTGACCAGATGACCATCCCATAACAGACGATCCAACCGCGCTTCGTGATGTGGTTTCAGCAACTTGCCGAAGTTTTCCAGATAGTCACCTTGCAGTCCCGACCCCATGGGCATCGTGCGCCATGCGGCCACGATATCTGCCTCAGCATCACCCTGACGCCCCTTGGCCATCAGGGCTACGGCATAGTTCAGGGCGCCCTCGGCAGATTGCGGAGGCGTGTCCGAATAGAACCTTAAGACCCGATCCGGGTCAGCACCCGTGAAGGAGGGTTCGCTCTTGCGGCGAAGCCACGCCAGACCGGGCCAGTCAGGACGGCGGTCAAGAAACACAAGCACGTCGCCCGAACTGCCAAAACCCTCGCGCAGCCAATGCCAGACAATGATGTCGCGCGAGACAGAGCCACGCGCACCTGCCACCCGCAGTGCTTCGTTCCAATCGCCTTTCCGCATTTGATACAGCGCGGCGCGCAAATCCGCAGCCGCATCGGCGCGGGCAGCCTGAACCTGCAACACCGAAGCCAGAATCACGGCGATCATAAGTGACAGAATGCGTGTCATCCCTTGCATTTCCCAACCAACCAAGGATACAGCCATGCAGGATAAACCTTGCGCCACCGGGATCAACTCACAAACTCAAAATCGTGACAGGCCGGGACGCAAAATCTGCAAACTGCACGCTAAGGAGCGCTCCATGTTCAAAGGCTCGATGCCAGCTCTCGTCACCCCGTTCCGCAACGGCGAGTTGGACCTGGATACGCTCAAACAATTGGTGGAATGGCAGATTCAGGAAGGTTCGACCGGACTTGTGCCTGTTGGGACTACCGGTGAAAGCCCCACACTGAGCCACGAAGAACACGAGGTCGTGGTCGAAGAGGTTGTGAAAGCGGCGGCAGGGCGCGTGCCGGTCATCGCAGGTGCTGGTTCCAACAATACCGTCGAAGCAATCCGCTTTGTGCGATTCGCTCAAAAGGTTGGTGCGGCGGCGGCTCTGGTTGTGACCCCCTACTATAACAAGCCGACCCAGAAGGGGCTGATCACGCATTTCCGTGCACTGCACGACTGCGCAGATATTCCGATCATCATCTACAATATTCCGGGTCGTTCGGTCATCGACATGACACCTGCCACGATGGGTGAGTTGGCTCAGTTGCCGCGCATTGTCGGCGTCAAGGATGCCACCGGTGATCTGGCGCGTGTCAGCCAGCAACGTGCCAGCTGTGGCGCAGATTTCTGCCAGCTGTCTGGCGAAGACGCGACGGCGCTGGGCTTCAATGCGCATGGGGGTGTGGGTTGTATCTCGGTCACAGCGAATGTTGCGCCCAAGCTTTGCGCTGAGTTCCAGCAGGCGACGCTGAATGGCGACTATGCGAAAGCGCTGGAGTATCAGGATCGTCTGATGCCTCTGCATGAGGCTATCTTCATCGAACCCGGTCTCGTGGGTGCCAAATACGCCCTCAGCAAGCTGGACCGTTGCAGTGAAGAGGTTCGTTCGCCGCTGACCACACTTGAGGACAGCACAAAATCCGCCATCGACAAGGCCATGGCGCACGCCGGACTGGTGTAGATTCAGCTGTCAGGGTCTACTGGCTAAAGCAGGCCCTGTTTATCCAGCAGATCTTCCAGATGCTGAGTTTTGTCCGGATTGCGGACCATGTAGATCTCCGCAATCTCTCCATCTTCGATCTTCAGTGATGTTGCCTGCAATGAGCCTCCGGGCTCGCGGTTGATGATTGCGGGCAAACCATTCAACCAACAAAATGCCCATCGGAATGAACGTGGTGCTGACGGCTTTCGTGCCAGCCCGGCAAAGAAACGGATGACTTTGTCCCGTCCGTAGATCGGGTTCAGAGTCGCAATGATCTTTCCACCACCGTCCGAGTGCAATTGAACATCGCGCGCCAGAAGAGCAGTCAGGTGCTTTGTATCACCACTTTTTGCAGCGCTGAAAAACGCTTTGGCCAATTCCTCACCGTGTTCACGTTCAACCCGAACCCGTGGCTTGACCTGTTCGACATGTTTGCGCGCACGGCTGACGAGTTGACGACAACTGCTCTGACTGCGTTTGAGCGTTTCTGAAAGCTCTTCATAAGAGTGTTCGAAAACGTCATGAAGAAGAAAGGCCGCGCGTTCGAGCGGTGACAAACGTTCCAATGCCATCAAAAGCGCGACCGAAACATCGCGATCCAGCCGCTCTGTCGAATCGTCAGTGATCAGAGGTTCCGGCAACCACTCACCGGGATAGGTCTCACGTACTGTTCGTGCTGCGCGCAGTTGGTCGAGACACAGGCGCGTTACGATCCGGATCAAGTAACCCGCTTTATCTCGTACCTGATCGAACTCGACACTCTGCCAGCGTAGATAGGCGTCCTGTACGATGTCCTCAGCGTCGCTGACCGATCCGAGCATGCGATATGCAACCGCGAAAAGTCGCGGTTGCATATCGACAAAGGCCTGTTCTTTAGGCTGTGGACCCGTCTGTGTCACGCTGCTGTGGCCTTAGTGGTGTCGGGGTGAGGAACTGCAAATCCGATCGCCAGACGATTCCACGCATTGATGGTGGTGACCACCAAAGTCAGTGCGACCTGTTCGTGTTCCGAAAAATACTTCGCCATCGTCTCATACACATCGTCCGGAGCCCGATTGGCTTCAACGCGGGTCAGGGCTTCGGCCCATGCAAGAGCGGCGCGTTCACGTTCTGAATAAAGCGAAGACTCATGCCAGGCGTTCAGAAGGTGCAGGCGATCTTCGCTCTCACCATTGGTTCGGGCGTCGTGCGTGTGCATGTGAATGCAATAGGCGCAGCCATTGATCTGTGAAACCCTAAGTTTGACGAGTTCATTCAGACTATGCTCCAACCCTGAGGCACGCAGGCGCTCCTCCATGTCGAGCATCGGTTGCAGCAGTTCAGGCGCGACGGCAAAATGATTGATCCGAGGGGACATCGAATTCTCCTGTTTTGATTTGAACAAAAACAGGACGGACGGGCCACCGGGTTTGTGACATTGTTATTAAAAAAAGAGCCTCGGTAACGAGGCTCTTAATCAGATTATCGTTTTCCGTAGTACAACCCGACCACATGTTCGGCCTGAGCAAAGAACAGCCAACGCGAGACCACAACCCCGGTCAGGTGTGACAGTACGGCAAGCAGCGCAAAGACATGCTTGATCGCGACCCCCGCGACCGGTGTCAGGATCAGCAGCAAGGGCAGGATAAACGCAAGAACGAATGAAATCACACGCAGCTTCTGAGCGTGTTTGCGGCCCACGACATGGACGAATTCACGCAGCAGATAGTTGGTTCCGGTATGCGGTGGTTCGAACGCCCGAACGGTGCCACGATCCCCAAGACCAGTTGCTGTGCCCAGATTGGTGCCGGAGCTTGCCAAGGCCTGATCGCCCTTGGCCCAGTATGCCAGCTGAATTGCGCCCGCTATTGCAAGCAGCCAGGGGGCAAGTGTTTCAGCCCCTGATAACAGCGCACCGCCCGCCAGGCTAAAGGACAGAAACATGGCTGGTGTAAGATTCATGTTCCAGCGTGGGATGGTCTTGAGCTGGGTGTAGATCATTGAGGTGGTGAAGACGGTAGCAAGGCTGAGTATCGCACCGACCCAACCCAACAATGTCCAGTGGCTTTGCAGGAACACTGCTCCAAGCGCATAGAGACCCATAATGATAAGCGCGGCTACTGCGCAGACGCCCTCGCGGCTGAGCCAGCTGGATTTCCATTGGCTGAAGGCTTTCCATGCGCGTTCCGGATGGCCCAGGTGAAATGTTGACGCCAGAAGACCGCCCACCGCCAGCGCATAGGCGATGGCGTAGAATACGAAGGCGACAAAGCCAGTGACCGACGGTTGGCCGAGGCCCAGGAAAAACAAGAGCCCAAAGCCCAGACCCGAAAAGGTCGTGAAGATGATGACTGAAGGTGCGGGATGCATCAGTTCGCTCCTCCGGGAATTTTGTCGAGCGCTTTGTCCAGCCAGCCCAGGAACCCTTTGGACTCCTCAGCGACCGGGGCCAGCAGCGGTGCCAGGATGTCGATTTGTTCTTCGACCTGATCCTTGGGGCGCGGCGGCAGGTATTTGTTGACCGGCTTGGTGCCCATTTCGGGCATAAGATCCATGCCTCCACGGTCTGCGACCAGTTTGCTGACATCGCTGTCCGGGTCACCAAGATCGCCAAAATGTCGCGCTCCGGCGGGGCAGGTGCGAACGCATGACGGGACGCGATCTACTTCGGGCAGGTTTTCGTTATAGATCCGGTCAACGCAGAGGGTGCACTTTTTCATCACGCCTTCGGCCTGATCCAGTTCACGTGCACCGTAAGGGCAGGACCACGCGCACAGGCCGCAGCCGATGCAATCGCTTTCGTTCACCAGCACGATACCGTCCTCGACCCGCTTGTAGCTGGCCCCTGTGGGACAAACGGTGACACAGGGCGCGTCTTCGCAATGCAGGCAGGATTTGGGAAAGTGGATGAGCTGGGCATGACCCTGCTCGGGCTGCACTTCGTAGGAATGTACTCGGTTCAGGAAGGTCCCTGATGGGTTGGCGCCATAAGCGTCCTGATCTGACAGGGGTGCGCCGTAATTTTCGGTGTTCCAGCCTTTGCACGAAATCACGCAGGCGTGGCAGCCGACGCAGGTATCCAGATCGATGACCAGACCCATCTTGCGTTCAGTGGATTGGGGGAGTTGGGTCATTTGCCTACCTTCCACGCCAAGTCTTTGGGGCCGGTGCCAACCGGCGATTTAATTGGATCGAACTCGGGTTGGCTTTCTGCATCCGAAGGTGGCGCAGCTTTTTCGATTTTCACTTTGAGGTCGAACCACGCAGCCTGACCGGTGATCGGGTCAGAGTTGGCCCATCGCAAACCGTCACCCTTAGGCGGCAGAAGCTCGTGGATCAGGTGGTTCAGCAGGAAGCCCTTGGTCGCCTCGGGTGCGTCCTCTTGCAATGCCCACGCGCCTTTGCGCTTGCCGATGGCGTTCCAGGTCCAGACGGTGTTTTCGTTCAGTGCCGCCATTTCCATGACCGAAACCGTGATCTCACCATGCGGAGACGTCACTTTTGCCCAGTCGCCATCCTGCAGCCCATGCTCGCGCATCAGTTTTGTCGGAACATAGAGTGGGTTGCGACCGTGTAATTGACGCAGCCACGCGTTCTGAGTGCCCCAGCTGTGATACATCGCCATCGGGCGCTGTGTCAGGGCGTTAACGGTGAAGCCTTCGTTGCCGTGCTGGTCGGTTTCATACCAGATCGGCATCGGGTCCAGCGTTTCCTTGATCCGCGCGCGCAGATGGTCCGGCGGCTGACGCTCACCATGGCCTTCGGCGGCAAGCTGGAATTTGCGCATCGGCTCGGAATACAGCTGGAACAGGTAAGGCTGCGGGCTGTCATAGATGCCCATACCAACGGCCCAGTCCTGATAGGCGGTGTTCCACGGTTTGTAGTAGTCCGCACCTTCGGGAATGTGGGCTACGTAGAAGCCGCCGTTCTCAATGTAACGGTTCAGCTGGTCTGGATTGACCTCGCCACGACCTTCCTTGTCGCCATTTTCACCACGGAAGCCGGCGAGGGGACCGATGCCGGGCTTACGTTCGTGATTGACGATATAGTCCGCATAATCGACCCATTTGGCGCTGCCATCCTCTTTGGTGAAGCCTGGCAATTCCAACCGGTTGGCCAGATCGATGAGCACCGATTGGAAGCCGCGCACGTCTCGGTCGGGTTCTATCACGGGCCAGCGGATGGCGTCTGCTGCTGCCTCGGCCTCACAGATCGGGCGGTCAAGCAGCGAGATACAGTCGTGGCGCTCCAGATAGGTGGTGTCCGGCAGGATCAGGTCGGCATAGGCCACCATTTCCGAGCTGTAAGCGTCGGAATAGATGATGTGTGGGATCACATAATCGCCGTTCTCATCCTTGTCCGTCAGCATCTCCATGACACCTTTGGTATTCATGGTCGAGTTCCAGGACATGTTGGCCATGTACATGAACAATGTGTCGATCTTGTAGGGATCGCCCGCATGCGCGTTCGAGATCACCATATGCATCAGCCCGTGGCTGGACATCGGATTTTCCCAGGTGAACGCCTTGTCGATCCGCGCCGGGCTGCCGTCTTCTTTCAGCGCCAGATGCTCTGGCCCCTGAACAAAGCCGAGATGCGGGCCATCCAGTGGCGAGTTCGGCGTCACCTTGCAGTGCGGTGTCGGGTGTGCCTCGACCGGCTTGGGATAGGGCGGTTTGAAGCGGAAGCCGCCCGGAACCTCGACCGTGCCGAGGATGATCTGCAGCACGTGCAGCGCGCGGCAGGTCTGGAAACCGTTGGCATGGGCCGACACGCCGCGCATCGAGTGCATGGCGACGGGGCGACCGATCATCTTGGTGTGTTTCTCACCACGGAAATCGGTCCATTCGTGATCCAGTTCGAACGCCTCGTCAAAGGCAACACGGGCCAGTTCACCGGCGATGGCGCGGATGCGAGTGGCGGGAATGCCGCACTGTTCGGCCACCTTTTCGGGGGCGTATTCGTCGCTGAGATAGCGCTCGGCCATCAGGTGGAAGACCGGACGGTGGGTGACGCCATCCTTTTCATAGGTGGCCGACAGGTCCGGGCGGACACCGGGTTTGTCAAAGGCCGTCAACTCGCCGGTGGCGCGGTCGATGACCAGCGGTTTACCGTCTTCATCCCGCAGGAACAGGCCTTTGGTCGGTCCTTCGGACGCGTCAATCAGAACCGGCGCGTTGGTGTAGCGGCTAAGGTAATCGAGATCGATTTTGCCCGCCTTCATCAGCACGTGGATCATCGACAGGATGAACAGGCCGTCGGTTCCCGGAGTGATCCCAACCCAGTCGTCCGCAACGGCGTTATAGCCCGAACGGATCGGGTTGACACCAATCACCCGCGCGCCGCGCGCCTTGATCTTGCCGATGCCCATCTTGATCGGGTTCGAGTCGTGATCTTCGGCCACGCCGAACAGCATGAACAGTTTGGTGTGGTCCCAGTCGGGCTGGCCGAACTCCCAGAACGCCCCTCCCATAGTATATATGCCACCGGCGGCCATGTTCACGGAACAGAACCCGCCATGGGCTGCGTAGTTGCAGGTGCCGAAATTCTGCGCCCAGAAACTGGTGAAGCTTTGGCTCTGGTCGCGGCCAGTGAAAAACGCCAGCTTCTCGGGGTTGTCCTCGCGGATTGGCTTCAGCCAACCAACCGCGATTTCAAGCGCCTCATTCCAGCTGATCTCTTCGAATTCGCCGGAACCGCGCGGCCCCACCCGCTTTAGCGGTGCACGTAGCCGCGATGGAGCGTTGACCTGCATAATGCCAGCCGAGCCCTTGGCACATAACACCCCCTTGTTGACAGGGTGATCGCGGTTGCCTTCGATATAGGCAACCTTGCCGTCTTTCATGTGCACATTGATGCCGCAGCGGCAGGCACACATGTAGCAAGTGGTTCGCCGGATTTCGTCTGAAACCTTTGGCGATGTGTCGATGATTGGCTGGTTCATTTGGGTCCCTGTGGCTATTGAACCGATCTTTCCATACCCGATGGAAAAATCGGAACATTATTTTGCTTCGCCCGAGTTTAGGAAACATCCTTTCGGGTTTGGGAGGTTTGCGCCTGGACTGCGGTCACCGCCACCATGTGCAGGACATCTTCGGCCGAGCAACCGCGCGAGAGGTCATTTGCAGGTTTCGCTAATCCTTGCAGGACTGGTCCGATCGCCTCGGCGCCGCCGATACGTTGCGCAATCTTGTAGCCAAGGTTGCCAGCGTCGAGATTTGGAAAAACAAAGACATTTGCTTGGCCCTGCAACGGAGAAGCTGCCGCTTTCTTGGCCGCTACTTCCGGAACAAAGGCTGCGTCAAACTGCAGTTCACCATCGATCAGCAGATCCGGGTCCGCAGCCTTGGCAATCTCTGTCGCCTCGACGACCTTTGACACTTTCGGATGTTTGGCGCTGCCTGTAGTCGAGAATGACAACATCGCCACGCGTGGCGTTTCATTCGTCAATGCGTGGTAGGATGCTGCCGAGGCACGGGCGATTGCCGCCAGTTCTTCTTCGTTCGGATCAACAACCAGACCGCAATCCGCAAAGATATGAGCGCCCCTTACCGAATGATGATCGCGGCAATAGAGCATCAGGAAGAAGCTCGAGACCATAGCAGCATCAGGTGCTTTGCCAATGATTTGCAAGGCTGCACGGACGGTGTCCGATGTTGTTTCTACCGCGCCGCCGACAGTTCCATCGGCCAGCCCCTTGTGAACCAGCATCGCGGCATAGTTCAGGCGTTTCGTGATCTGCTCTCGGGCCTGCTCGGGCGTCATGCCCTTATGCTTGCGCAGTTCGTGCAGTTCCGCGGCGAAGGACTCGGTCAGAGAAGAGCTGTTGGGGTCGTGAATTTCGATCCCATCAACATCCGAACCGCCTTGCTTTGCCAGTTCAGCTTTGACCTTGGCCTGCTCACCAATAAGGATAATCCGGGCGACCCCTTCAGAGCGGGCCTTCAGGGCGCCTTCGACGACTCTTGGATCATCGCCCTCAGCGAGGGCGATGATCTTGTCGGAGCTGGTTGCAGCTCCGAGTATTGTGCGTAGAGGTTTCACCCAGTTACGCCTCTTGTGGTGTCATGTCGTTTGCGTCGATGCCTGCGACTGCGACGGGTTTTTTCATGGCGTCGCGGCGGAAGGGTTCACCCAGT
>NZ_JBQFRS010000012.1:0-131836 GCF_056537525.1 Ruegeria sp. CE12
GGCTTCGGCTTCGGCTTCGGCTTCGGCTTCGGCTTCGGCTTCGGCTTCGGCTTCGGCTTCGGCTTCGGCTTCGGCTTCGGCTTCGGCTTCGGCTTCGAAAATTACCTCTTCTTCCGAGGCCGTGGGGTCAATGGATTCTTCCTGAGTTTCTGCTCCGGATTCGGCAGCGGTATCCTCTACCACCTCTTCCGATTTGGGGTCCTCTATCGGTTCCTGATCGGATTTCTTCTTACCAGCCACCGTCGTATTCCCCTTATCGATTCCAAAATCACCTGAACTACTGACGTTTCCAAGTTAATCTGCGCCCGGCTCACCCTCAACCCGCATCGCATGTTTCACAAGCTTTTTAACGGCTTTCCGCATTTTCTTGGGTGTCGGCTCTTTTGCAATTCTCAATCGCTCATAGCCCAAGGATTTAAGGGGTTCTGCCGTCGCTTCGCTAATTGCGGCAATCCACAAAGGGGCTGATCCGGTCCAGACGTCGGCAAATTGTCGCGCGGTACGCGGCGAAAAGATCGGCACGATTATGGGTGAGGAACCGCTGGCTGCCTCGCTTGCTTCTTCCGTCAATGGCAGCAGGCGCTGCTGATAAACCGGCTGTTCCAGCGTGGTCAGACCCAGTTCGGTCAGGCGTTCAGCTATGTTGCCGCGGCTGTGCTCGCCCCGCAGATGCAGTAAGGGGCTTTCGGGGTGGAGCTGCAATAGGGCGGCGACAAGTTCCTCAGCCGTTCCGCCAACCATCTGGGCCTGCCAGCCAGCCCCTTTGGCTGTACCCGTGGTCGCTGGACCGACGCAAAAAGCAGGCAAACTTTGATCAACGCCCATGGAAGCTGCTGCATTCACAGCGTTGGCCGAGGTAAAAATCAGGCCCCCGACACCAGTGGTCACCACCTGAACCGGCAGAGGGCGAATATCCAATAATGGGGAATGGATGACCGTGACCCGCGATCTTGTGCGGGTCGGCAGCTGCGCAACGAACCTCTCTGAGGCGGCGCGAGGGCGGGTCATCAACAAATACAACGGTCGGCGCCTTCGGCCTTGAGGATTGTTTGCATCCGCGCAGGGTGATACCCCGCTTGGCAATCATGATGCAACGGATCAGGCCCATGGTGCAAACACTTACCGTCCTTGGATTGGAAAGCAGCTGTGATGACACAGCCGCCGCAGTTGTGCGCCAGACAGAGGGGTCGCAAGCCGAAATTCTGTCGTCGGTCGTACACGGCCAGACCGAGTTGCACAGCGCCTTCGGCGGTGTCGTGCCCGAGATTGCCGCACGCGCGCACGCCGAAAAGCTGGACGTCTGTGTAGTTCAGGCTTTGGAAGCCGCAGATATGGATCTGAAGGACCTGGACGCCATTGCTGTGACTGCCGGACCGGGATTGATCGGCGGGGTCATGTCTGGGGTCATGTGCGCTAAGGGATTGAGTGCTGCAACCGGGCTACCGCTGATCGGGGTTAACCATCTTGCCGGGCATGCACTGACGCCGCGCCTGACTGATGGAATCGCGTTTCCCTACCTCATGCTGCTGGTTTCTGGTGGTCATTGCCAATATCTGATTGCCCATGGCCCAGAAAAATTCACCCGTCTGGGCGGCACAATTGATGACGCCCCTGGCGAAGCCTTCGATAAAACTGCGCGCCTTCTGGGATTGCCGCAACCCGGTGGGCCATCGGTCGAGGCCGAAGCGCGATCCGGTGACCCAAAGCGGTTCCGGTTTCCCCGCCCCTTGCTGGATCGGCCCGGATGCGACCTGTCCTTCTCGGGGCTGAAAACTGCACTGATGCGAATGCGGGATCAGATTGTCGCCGAAAAGGGCGGCCTGACTCGACAGGATCGCGCCGATCTGTGTGCCGGATTTCAGCAGGCCGTAGTGGACACGCTGGCGGAAAAAACCCGCCGGGCAATTGCCCTCTACCTTGAAGAAAACCCATCCGACCCGGTCATAGCAGTCGCCGGAGGGGTTGCAGCCAATACAGCTATTCGATCCGCGTTAGAGACTATTTGTGCAGATTTGGGCGCTCGATTCACTGCACCGCCGCTGAACCTTTGCACCGACAATGCCGCCATGATCGCCTATGCGGGCATGGAACGTTTCAGAACCGGGGCGCAAGACGGTTTGGATCTGACCGCGCGTCCCCGATGGCCATTGGATAAAACCAGCCCCGCCATGCTTGGCAGCGGCAAGAAAGGCGCAAAGGCATGAGCGTTTCGGTTCTGGGTTCCGGCGCTTTCGGTACCGCATTAGCAATATCGCTTGCAGGCAAAAGGCCAGTCACCCTTTGGGCCCGCGATGCCGATCACGCACAGCGCATGCAAGAAACGCGGGAAAACTCCGGACGCTTGCCGGGTGTCGCGTTATCACCTCAAATCTCTGTAACCGCCGACATCACAAAAACAGTTGAGGCAGATACGCTGTTGCTGGCGGTGCCTATGCAAAAGCTACGTGCGGCATTAACCGAGCACGCAGATTCTCTGACCGGTAAGACGCTGGTCGCCTGCTGCAAAGGTATCGAATTGTCGTCAGGTATGGGACCAATCTCGGTCATCATACAGACGATTCCCGATGCGCGCCCGGCGTTGCTCACCGGGCCCAGCTTTGCCGATGACATTGCGCGAGGATTGCCAACAGCTCTTACCCTCGCCTGTGGCGATGCAGAACTGGGACAATCTCTGCAAGAGGAGCTGACCACCGCCAATCTGCGCCTTTATCGAACGACCGATACGATCGGGGCCGAACTGGGTGGAGCGCTTAAGAATGTCATGGCCATCGGCTGCGGTGCCTGTATCGGAGCCGGTCTGGGCGACAGCGCTCGTGCAGCTTTGATGACCCGTGGTTTTGCCGAAATGCAGCGCTTTGCTGCCAGACGTGGCGCACGTGCCGACACTCTGATGGGTTTGTCAGGCCTTGGTGATCTGGTCCTGACCTGCTCGTCAGAACTGTCACGGAACTATCGATTTGGCCTCTCGCTGGGGCGTCACGAAAACTTTGACGCCAGTACCACAGTCGAAGGCGTTGCCACCGCCCGCGCCATGGCAGATATCGCAAGATCGGAAGAGCTGGATATGCCCATCAGCACAACGGTGGCGGAACTCAGCCACGGCACATACAGTGTGACCGAGGCGATTCAATCACTGCTCAATCGCCCACTTAAGGAGGAATAACATGCTGATCGCCCTGATCGCCCGTGACAAAGACGGCGCCCTGCAGACCCGTCTGGACAACCGCGCCGCACATCTGGCCTATATCGAAGAAACCGGTGTCGTCTCGCAGGCCGGGCCGTTGCTGGATGGCGAAAACATGATCGGTTCGCTGATTATTCTCGATGTCGAGGATATGGCGACAGCTCAGGAATGGGCGGCAAGTGATCCGTATGCGTTGGCTGGTCTGTTCTCTTCCGTCGAATTGATCCCCTGGAAAAGAGTTATAGGCTGATGGCGTATTGGTTATTCAAATCCGAACCCTCGACCTGGAGCTGGGACCAGCAGGTTGCCAAAGGTGAAACTGGCGAAGAATGGGATGGTGTGCGCAACTATCAGGCGCGCAATTTCATGCGGGATATGAAAATTGGTGACCGTGGGTTCTTTTATCATTCGCAGAAAGACAAGGCGATCGTCGGAATCGTCGAGGTCTGTGCCGAGGCCCATCCCGACAGCACAACTGATGACGAACGCTGGGAATGCGTTGATATCAAGGCGATTCGGCCTTTCACCACTGCTGTGACACTGGATCAGATCAAGGCGGACGAGCGTTTGGGAGAGATGGTTCTGGTTAAGAATTCGCGCCTGTCAGTGCAGCCCGTCAGCGAAGCAGAATGGGCGGTGATCTGTGATCTTGGTCAGACTCGCGCTGACTGATTTCTAACCCTTCATTCGTGCTCGACCAGCACCTCAACCGCCTTTTGCTTGATCACGCAGCCATCAGTGGAAATGGCAGTGACCTTGCCTTTGACTGATGGACCAAACCCAAGCGGTGAATGTTCGTGGTCCCTGGGTGTGACGAACATGTCGATTGTTTGCGGAGCAGGCCCCTGAGGCACACGCCCGGTTGGTGGCGGCACTGCATCTGCAGTGGATCCTTCAGTCGCGATCCAAGAAAAACCTGTATACAGCCATTGATTGCCGGCACCGCCTGAGTTGATCGTGAATTGATGCGTCAATGTGCGGCCTGCCTCGTGAAACAAGGTCCCATTGATCGTATTGGCCGTGATATAGATGATCTGATTGCTGGGTATAAAGAACAGGTGCTCGTCTACATTGTCCTGGTTTGAGGATTCGACGACGATGTTGCTGGAATCCAATTCCAGCGTTTCCCCGAACAATCCGCAACTTCCAACAGGAAATGGCCCGAAAGAAATAACTGCAGATTCCCCCGGATTCAGGGCCGGTCCACTTTGGGCAAGCTGGATGATCGTATGTGTCGCTGGATCACCCGGACGCCAGCCAACGCTGGTGACGTTGCGCTGAAACACCCATTGAACAACGGTCTCAGTGATCAGATAGCCCGCAGGGACGGGGCTGCTGCCCGCATTGGTGATTTCGTGGGAGATTGTTATCGCAGTTGTTCCGCGCGGCAGGATGTCGACAGGACCATTGATCCCAAATCCATCCACCTCGATCTCGGTGGACCCAGGCACATATACCTTGGGTTCGACCCAAACCAGATTGGCGCAGGAAGCGAACAGGAAGACGGCAACAGGAAACAGTACAGTTGGCTTTTTCAACATAACACGGCCCCTCGTCATGGTTGAAAGCCGTATTATGTTAACACTTATCGGTCAGAACCCAAAATTCGACCGGTTTCGCTGATCCACTCAAGAACCATAGATGCAATCTGGTCAGAGTTGTCATCCATCATCATCGCGTGGGTATTTCCGGTAATTCCCAAGGCTGGTAGGTCGAGAATTTTAGCCGCACACCCCTCAGATTGCAGTTGATCGACATACCCATTGGTTGCACTGCGATAGGCCTTCCAGATCGCAAACCTCTCGACATTGTCACCCCAGATGAACAGATGCGGCACCCGCGCTGCCCGACCTGTTGCAGGTGGCACAGAAGCCGGTTCAATAATCACAACGCCTCTGAAGAGCTCCGGATGGGTTGCGGCGGCCTCGAGCGCGAGATTTCCACCCTGGCTATGCGCGATCAACCAAACCGGACCAACCTGCTGCAAGGCCTGATAATAGGCGTTGAGCGTGATGTCCGCATGAGTGACCCAGCGCGGCACGAACTGCGCCCCAAACGTATCCAAATCACTCATCGGAAACCTGACCCCGTCGAATGGTTGCTGTTCAGAAACTTCAGGCGTATAGGTATCGGCAGGTCCAAACCGAAACATGTTCCAGACGTCGTTCAGAGTGCGAAAGACAGGCGCTTCCTTGTAGATCTGGGGATAGGGTGACCAGCTCGCCCGACCACGCTCGACAGCATCACAGACTAAGGTATCGAACCCGGCGTTCAGGAAATAGCTATGCCAACCAGGCCGTCCATCGGGCGTCGTTTCCCACATTGCGCCTGTCATGCCGCCCCCGTGCCAAAACATCAGGGGGGCATCAAAAGCGGGTGCAACTTGCCGCAGATACTGAACATAACATTGCCCGGTAATGTAGTCGCCGTTCATGTCAACCGTTCGAGCGGGGGCATTTCGGGCCACTTGTACTTGCTGTACCGGCTGGTCCGTCAGGGTCACCCGGCGGCCACCCGCAAAGAAACTGCCGATCTCTTTGATCCGCACGCCGGGATTTTCTTCGGAAGAGCAGTTCATGGATGGCATCAATGCCTCGCGAACAGTGAAGAAGATGAACCCAGCCTATCGGGCGACAGTCTTGATATCAAATGAGCTTTTTGAAACTTCGGGAGGGCCTGAACGATACAGAACCCTCCCTACCCCGCGTGCTCCCTACTCACCACACGCGTATGGAATATTCTGGTTCTGACCGTCCTGGTCGTAAGGTGACATTACCCGGTATCCGTCAGTCGGATCAAACACCGAGTTCTTAAATTATGACTCAAATGCAAAACGCCCGCTGGTTTCCCAACGGGCGTTAGAAAAGGTCAAAGGCAACGTTAGCTGTAGACAGCCTCTTTGCCGAAATGCTTGGTCAGCATGTAGTAGACGACGGCACGGTATTTGTTCCGCTCGGACATGCCATAGGTTTCCATGGCTTTGTTGATCGCTTCCATCAGCTCGGGACCATCGGACAGGCCCAGTTTTTTGATCAAGAAGTTGTTCTTGACCGTTTCCAACTCGCTATCCTGGCTGGCTGCGACGGTTTCGGCATCCGCGTCATAGATTGCAGGACCGCACCCGATGGTGACCTTGGTCAACAGGTCCATATCAGGTTCCATACCGCACTTGTTTTTCAGGTCTTCGGCATATTTGGCGATCAGTTCGTCGCGTTTTCCCATAGTCGTCTCCTGGTTCAGGTTTATTTATGGCCATTCCAGCACCGCCAATACGGTAACGGCCACAAGAATTTGCACAAAGGGAAAAATCAGCGGCATTCCCCCTAAGCGGTTCCCGACCCTACAGCAGGCTTGATTTCGCCTCCCCCTTTATTTAACTTATATGTTAAATTATAGGATAAGGAGATTACCATGCCCGTTTCGCTGCCCAATGAAAGCCCCGAGTACAGAACCGCACGCAACAGGTTGCTATCCGCCGAAGCCGAACTGCGCGCCAAAGTGGAAGAAGTAGCCAGCCTGCGACGTGGGCTACCCAATGGCGGGGCGGTTCCGCAGGATTATGCCTTCCGGTCAGATCGTGGAGCACCAGCACCTTTGTCAACCTTGTTCGGATCACATGACACCTTGGCCATCTACTCGCTTATGTATGGACCGAACGCGCAGGCACCCTGCCCGATGTGTTCGGCCTTTCTGGACGGGTTGAATGGACAGGTCCCGCACATTTCCCAGAAAATTGCGTTTGCTGTCATGGCTCAAAACACCTGTGAAAAGCTGGCTGAGCTGAAGGCGACTATGGGGTGGAACGATCTGCCGCTTTATTCCGCGCTGGGCACGGACTATCAGCGCGACTATCTGGCCGAAGCCGAGGACGGAAGCCAACTGCCGATCCTGAACGTCTTTCAGCGCAATCAGGACGGTATCAGCCATTTCTGGAGTTCCGAACTGTTCTTTGAACCCAGCGACTGGCATCCGCGGCATGTGGATGCAGCATGGCCTTTGTGGAATATCCTGGATTTTACTCCACAGGGCCGGGGAGATTTCTTTCCATCTCTACGCTGACGGCCTGCCAAGCATACTTAGCGGCAATAGCCCCAGCCTGGACCCTGCAGGTGAAAGTGGTCGGCGTGCAAGTGATTGAAATCCGGGCCCAGAACCACCCGAAACCAGTCACATGCGCCGCGCCAGATCTGATGCAAAAACACACCCTCAGGCCCTACTGTCTGCCAGTCTGACAGCAATGTCAGGCTGCGCCCGTCGTCAAGTCGCACACCAACGATGTCTATGGCATCGGCCTTTGCATGGCTGCTCCAGGCGCTGGTTTCGCCTTGCGCGGTGCGCATCTGGCGGCAGTTATAGCTGCCGACGTGCCGCAGCTGATTGACCCCCGTTTCCAGATGTTCTTGCGCGGCAGGCTGGACCACATGATATTCCCACATCGTCAATCGCAGAGCCGTCGTGCAACTCGTTTCAACGGCGTTCACACCTGCTGAAGTCAGCCTAGACAGCAGACCCCGACCCGGAATGCCGCAATTTTCGCTTTCTATCAGATCATCCATCGCCGCAAAGGAAACACCTGCCTCAGCCAGCGTTGCGCGGCACTGCGACTCATCGGCCAAGGCGCGATTAAGCTGAAACCGGGTGATCGGCGTGACTGGTGCGGTCACTTTCAATTCACGCAACGGATTCCAATGCGACGGTACGGGTGTTTCAGGATGTGCCAGCAGAAACCAGCCGCCGCCTCCGAACAAGATGACCACAACGGCGACCCTGAAAACAAAGGACGCCGCCGATAACAGAAATCGGCGGCGTCCGGATTGCTTGCTCATGCGTCTTTCGCACTTAGTAGCGGTAGTGTTCCGGCTTGTACGGACCTTCCGGCTTCACGCCGATATAGGCCGCTTGCTCGTTGTCCATCTTGGTCAGTTTGACGCCGATGCGATCCAGGTGCAGACGCGCAACCTTTTCATCCAGATGCTTAGGCAGGATGTAGACGTCATTTTTGTACTCGTCACCCTTGGTGAACAGCTCGATCTGAGCCAGAACCTGGTTGGTGAACGAAGCCGACATCACGAAGGATGGGTGACCGGTCGCGTTGCCAAGGTTGAGCAGACGGCCTTCGGACAGCAGGATGATGCGGTTGCCCGAGGGCATCTCGATCATGTCCACCTGTTCCTTGATGTTGGTCCACTTGTGGTTCTTCAGGCTGGCCACCTGAATTTCGTTGTCGAAGTGACCAATGTTACCGACGATGGCCATGTCCTTCATCTCGCGCATATGCTCGATGCGGATCACGTCCTTGTTGCCGGTGGTGGTGATGAACACGTCAGCGGTGGCAACCTCGTCTTCCAGCAGAGTGACTTCAAAGCCGTCCATCGCAGCCTGCAGGGCGCAGATCGGGTCAACTTCGGTCACTTTCACACGGGCGCCTGCGCCTGCCAGCGAAGCAGCCGAGCCTTTACCTACGTCGCCATAACCGCAGACCACGGCAACCTTACCGGCCAGCATGGTGTCGGTCGCGCGGCGGATACCGTCGACCAGCGATTCCTTACAGCCGTATTTGTTGTCGAATTTCGACTTGGTGACGCTGTCGTTCACGTTGATCGCCGGGAACGGCAGGTGACCTTCTTTCACCAGCTGATACAGACGGTTCACGCCAGTGGTTGTTTCCTCGGACACGCCTTTGATCTGATCACGCATCTTGGTGAACCAGCCAGGGCTTGCCGCCATACGCTTGGCGATCTGCTTCTTGATCACCTCTTCCTCTTCCGAACCCGGAACAGGGATGATATCTTCGCCCGCTTCGGCACGTGCGCCCAGCAGGATGTACAGCGTTGCGTCGCCGCCATCGTCCAGGATCATGTTCGGGCCTTCATCGAACAGGAACGATTTGTCCAGATAATCCCAGTGCTCTTCCAGTGTTTGGCCCTTGATAGCGAAGACAGGGATACCTGCTTCGGCAATCGCGGCGGCGGCGTGATCCTGGGTCGAGAAGATGTTGCACGACGCCCAGCGCACGTCAGCGCCCAGCGCAACCAGCGTTTCGATCAGAACAGCTGTCTGGATAGTCATGTGCAGCGAGCCGACAATGCGCGCACCCTTGAGGGGCTTGCTTTCCCCGTACTCGGCGCGCAGCGACATCAGTCCCGGCATTTCTGTTTCGGCAATATCCAGTTCTTTGCGGCCGAATCCGGCCAACGAAATGTCCTTAACGATATAGTCCCCGGCCATCAGATGCTCCATTCCGGTAAATTTCGATCCGGGGTGCCACTAGCATCACTTTATGCAAGTGGCAACGGAGATAGGCGGAAACAGGTCTGACGCCTTCAAAATCAGCTCGGCGTGCCGTCTATTTTCACTTTAGGTATCGCTTCAAAAAAATCCGTGCCGGCGGCAACAATACAGCTAATGCCGTTGGCTTGGGTCAGCAGAACGGTATAGGTTCCCGTTTCCTTCGAGGACCAGACCTCCATGACCGATTGCGCTCCGCGCGACTTTTGCAGGCCTCCAAAGGTCAATTCTTCAGAGTAGCTATTCTGCAATTTGGCAATGACATCATCACGTTGCGCACAGCTTTGGGCAAAAGCGGGCGGTGCAGTGGCAGCCATTCCAAAGGTCAGGGATATTGCGAACAAACGCTTGAACATGACAAGCTCCTTTCGATACGAGTTCCGTTTCGTTTCGAGAGGGGCACACTGGGAGGAGTATGCACCCCCCTCAGTCCTTAATGTCGGGATCGCTACACACCATTTCAAAGCACGAATGCTCAAGAAAACGTTGGCAGCCGGTGATCCTGACAGATACATCTTAGCACAAAAATCCGAATTCAATGTGTCCCACTTCACAAGGCATGGCATAATGGCAACACAACCCAGAGCATGGCAGAGAATGCTGTCGGGCCGCAGGCTGGATCTGCTGGACCCGACGCCGGTGGATATCGAGATAGAAGATATCGCCCACGGTCTGGCCTTTGTCGCACGTTGGAACGGGCAAACTGCGGGTGATTTCGCCTATTCCGTGGCCGAGCATTCCCTTCTGGTGGAAGAGCTTTTTGGCCGCATAGCCCCCAAAGCACCGATAAAATGGCGGCTGGCGGCCCTGTTACATGATGCGCCGGAATATGTGATCGGGGACATGATTTCACCCGTCAAATCTGCCGTCGGCCCCGATTACGGTGCGCTGGATGATCGTCTGGCTGCAGCGATCCATATCCGGTTCGGCCTGCCCGCTGCGGTGCCAAAAACCGTCAAGCGGCAGATCAAGAAGGCCGACAAGATCAGCGCCTGGATGGAAGCCACCCAGATCGCTGGTTTTTCGGAGGCTGAGGCGACAAAGTTTTTTGGTCGACCGGACAAGGTGGTGATGGAGGGGTTGGAGATCAGGCTGAGGCCAGCGGTTGAAGTGCGGCAGGCGTATACCGAGCGGCATGAACTGTTGCTGTCGCTACTCTAATTCTCAACTATCCAACCACGACTTAATCCGCTGTGATTTTGTCAAAAAGCACAGAACTGCGAGGTTTCCAGTCTGGCGTCATCGCCACATTTCCTAGAAGCATGCCTGCATCAAGGCTAAGTAGCGCTTCCTCATTAATCGGATTCCCACTGTTCCGTTCAATGCTGGTTCGAACAACCATTGCACGATACTTGCAGCCGTCGATGGAAACTCGGACTTTCTTCATTGGCTTTACAACATACCAACCCTGATCAATTTCTCTTCCATTCACAAAGATCGAGATTGGAAATTTGTATGTTTTTCGCGTCTTATTCAAATCCGCTAGCTTGGCTTCTTCACTGATTTTGATTTGCACACGACTTGAGTTTGATCTCCTATCAACAGCAATTACGCCGTTCCAATAAGTCGTCTCCACTCTTTCAATTGAGCCATCACGCTGCATCCTGCGCTGTTCTACGACAGTACCGTCCTCGGCAACGATATTTGTGATCTCGAAAAGCGGGATATTCCTAGTCAATGAAAAGGAGTTGCCTTTCGTTAAATCCACACAGTTTGCTAGAGCTTTATTAGTCGTTAAGCACAAGAAAATGAACAGAAAAGTGAACGAGCGCTTCATTCCAAATACTATACTCCAATCGAGACAATCAACGCGGACTGCGCTTCGCCAAAATCCGCTGCAACGTTCGGCGGTGCATGTTCAGGCGGCGCGCCGTCTCGGAGACATTCCGATCACACAGCTCATAAACCCGCTGGATATGTTCCCAGCGCACGCGGTCCGCGCTCATGGGGTTTTCCGGCGGTGGGGGCAGTTCGTCACCCTTGGCCAGCAACGCGTTGGTGATGTCGGTGGCGTCGGCGGGTTTCGACAGGTAATCGGTCGCCCCGATCTTTACCGCTGCAACAGCGGTGGCAATCGCACCGTAGCCGGTCAGAACCACCACACGACTGTCAGGGCGCTTTTCCCGCAGCACCTCGACGACATCCAGTCCGTTGCCATCTTCAAGCCGAAGATCAACCACCGCATAGGCAGGCGGGCGCGCGGTTGCGATTGCGCGGCCTGCAGCGACAGAACCGGCGGTCTCAATCTCGAACCCGCGCTTTTCCATGGCCTTTGCCAGACGTCTCAGAAACGGCTCGTCATCGTCCACCAGAAGCAGGGATTTGTCGGGGCCGATTTCCAGCTGAGAAGTGTCTGCCATATGTGGGTCTTTCCATTCTGTCTTGCCGTTGGCTTGCTAAGAAGTATTAGCAGCGCCGCAACAAAGGTCAAATTACCTGTTTCTGTTACATCTTATCCAGGAAGCAACCGACCTTGTCCGCCATCTGTTCAGCGGTATCGTCACGATTGAAGAACTCGATGAAGCCGTCCTCGGGCGTGACCAGATAGGTAAAGGTCGAGTGATCGACCAGATAATACTCGTCGCTCTTGTCCTGCGCCTTATAGTAGGTCTTGTAGGCCCGGCTGGCAGCTTTGACTTGCTCAGGCGACCCGGTCAGGGCGATGGTCTTGCCGCCAAGGTTGAAGGCATAATCCCCGACGACCTCGGGCGTGTCGCGTTCCGGGTCGATCGAGATGAACAGTGGCGTGACGGATTGCCCGCGCTCGGCGAGGATATCGATGGCATCCGCGTTTCGCGACATGTCAAACGGGCAGACATCGGGGCAGAAGGTGTAGCCAAAGTAGACAAGGGTCGGCTCGGTGATCACATCCTTGTCGGTAACGGTTTCGCCCTTGGCGTTGATCAACTCGAAAGGTCCGCCAATCGCTGCGGTACCGCCTGCGATCTGACTTGACCGGCACTGCGCGAACTTGTCATCAGAACCCGCTCCACGCGTGAGCAGCCACATGGCACCCAGACCGACGGCCAGAACAACAGTTGCGAGTATGGCGTATATGCGGACCATGATTAAAATCCTGACACAGGGTGTTGTTGATCGTTTCGACCGGGACACCTATCAAGATGATCAGCCGACGCAATAGGACATAATTGACCGATGAAGAATTCCAATATCAGCCTTTGGCGCGGACAGGAGAGAAGCAGCTGGATCAGGCTGCGGACCCTTATTCTGCTGCGCTGGGTGGCGATCATCGGTCAGATTACGGCGATCACGGTCGCCCAGCAGACCTATCACGTTCAGTTGGAACTGGGCCTGTGTTATATGGCCATTGGGGTTTCGGTTCTGGGGAATCTGACCGCCATTTTGCTGTTTCCACAGAACAAGCGTCTGTCAGAGTTCGAGAACTTTCTGATGGTTTTGTTCGACCTGCTGCAATTAGCATTCCTGTTGTATCTCACCGGTGGTTTGAACAACCCCTTTGCCCTGCTTCTTGTCGGTCCGGTCACAATTTCCGCAAACGTCATGAGCACGCGCTCTACCATGATTGTTGGTGGCGTTGCCGTTGTACTGACCACATTGCTGGCGCAGTTTCATCTGCCGTTGCACACGGATTTGGGTCTTGTTCTGGATATTCCTGATATCCTTCTGTTCGGAAACTGGGCCGCTATCGTCATCGCTATCGTGTTCCTGGGCGCTTATTCGCATCGTGTCAGCTCCGAAGTTCAGTCCATGTCCGAGGCATTGGCTGCGACTCATATGGCCCTGGCACGTGAACAGAAGCTGACCGATCTGGGTGGCGTTGTTGCCGCCGCTGCCCACGAGCTGGGAACGCCGCTTGCGACGATCAAACTGACCAGTTCCGAACTGATCGAAGAATTGGATGACCGCCCCGATCTTAAGGAAGATGCAGCGCTTATTCGGGAACAGGCTAATCGCTGCAGGGATATCCTGAGGGATATGGGGCGCGCGGGTAAAGATGACCTGCATCTGCGTCAGGCTCCGCTATCGGCGGTGATCCACGAAGCCGCCGAGCCACATATCCATCGTGGCAAACATGTGCATTTCGAAGAGGGCCCGGGTCAGGGTGGCGATGTGCAGCAACCTTCGATCCTGCGCAAACCCGAGATCATTCACGGCCTGCG
Source organism: Ruegeria sp. CE12 (assembly GCF_056537525.1). Classification (NCBI taxonomy): domain Bacteria; kingdom Pseudomonadati; phylum Pseudomonadota; class Alphaproteobacteria; order Rhodobacterales; family Roseobacteraceae; genus Ruegeria; species Ruegeria sp. CE12. The sequence continues at coordinate 13,615 of NZ_JBQFRS010000012.1, forward strand.
CAACCTGATCCAGAACGGTGTGGATTTCGCCCGCGCCAATGTCTGGGTCGATGCGGAATGGACCGATAGCTGGATCACCGTCAGCATCATGGATGACGGACGCGGATACCCTTCGCAAATGATTGGACGGATCGGTGATCCGTTCATGCGACGTCGACGCGCCGAGAACGATCAACGCACACGGCCTGAATACGAGGGTATGGGTCTGGGGCTGTTTATCGCAAAAACTCTGTTGGAGCGGAGTGGTGCCGAGCTCAAATTCGCAAATGGTTCCGACCCCTATCAAACCTTGACGGATCAACCCGATCGCAGAGGGGCAATCGTCAAAGTATTCTGGCCGCGAAACCTGATCGACGCCCAAACTGGTGATACCCCGGTCCCGTCCGGTGTAAACCAGCAGATCAAGATCTGAATTAAGACACCGTTAACCATTGTAAATCATAGTCACGTCCAGTTTTTCAGGGCGGGACGATATATGGCGGATTGGATCATTCTGGCTGCGATTAGCCTGGTCTCGTCCAGCCTTGCGGTTCAGTGGCTATTACCGCGCCGACCACGGCACGGGGATAATTTTGGCCTTTCATCTCCACAATCCCTGTACGATGCGGTGTTCCTTTTCGACGGAAACCGGCTGATCAGTCACTCGGACATCGCATTGTCGGGGTATGAAACCGTCAACGTCTGGAATGATCTGAGGCGATTGCTGCAGCGCGATTTTCCAGCCTTTCCCGAGACGCCAGAAGTCGTTCGTGATCAGGGCAATCTTGTTGTCACGGCCATCGACTGCACAGTCGAACGAGAAGTTCTGTGTGAGTGGATTGATGGTATCATCCGGGTCCAGTTGCGAGATCTGACAGGTAGCCCCAATCAGGCACGCCGCGATCCCAATGACCCTGTACGTCTGGCGATGGACAAAGCGCCCTATCCTGTCTGGCTTTTGGATCACTCTGACAAGGTCAGGTGGTGCAATGCAGCTTATGTTTCTCTGGTGCGAAAGGCTCGTGGTCAGGACGCGGACCTGACAGATCCACTGTTTCCCGCACAAAAGGATGAAGCTCATTTTGGCAAAAAAACCCGTGCAGCGATTGACGTTGAGGGTAGCAACAACAAGCTTTGGTTTGATCTGACGCGAACGGATCGCGAAGAAGGTCAACTGGGCTATGCAGTCGACATCAATGCGATTGTCGAAGCTGAAACGACTCAGCGTAAATTCGTCCAGACGATGACCAAGACCTTTGCGCAACTATCCATCGGTCTGGCGATTTTCGATCGCAATCGGCAGCTTGCACTGTTCAATCCGGCACTGATCGATCTGACCACCCTGCCCCCGGATTTCCTGAGTTGCCGCCCCAGCCTGTCGAGTTTTTTTGACCGTCTGCGAGATCAACATATGATGCCGGAACCCAAGAACTACCGCAGCTGGCGCAGCCAGATGAACGATCTGCTCGAGGCTGCCGAAGATGGAAACTATCAGGAAACCTGGTCGTTGCCTTCCGGTTCTGTTTACTCGGTCAGCGGACGTCCGCATCCCGATGGTGCCGTGGCATTTCTATTTGAGGATATTACGGCCGAAATAACCCTGACACGCCGGTTTCGTTCAGAAATGGACCTGATGCAGTCCATTCTGGACAAGCTGGCGGACGCCATTGCAGTTTTTGCCGATGACGGAACGCTCGCCTGCACCAATTACGCCTATCAGCTAATGTGGGGCGATGATCATGAGGCGGGTTTTGAGCCCGCGAGCGTGCTCGAGGTCACCCGACAGTGGCAGGAACAGTGCGCTGCGACTCCGGTCCTTGGCGAAATTCGCGATTTCGTCGAAATGCGTGAAAATCGGGCTGAATGGTCTGCTGATATGCGTATGCGCAATGGCACTATGATTGCCTGTACCATCAGCCCGATGCAAAACGGTGCAACCATCGTGCGCTTTGCCGTTGATCCCAAAGTGACCAAGGCTTCCGAATTGCGGCAAATCTCGGCCTGAACCGGGTTGCAGCGGCCAAGTCGCGGGTCCATTGTGGCGCCATGAATTCGCCGCTCTCAATTGATCTTCATTCACCCGAAGAAACCGCTGAACTGGCCACACGTTTGGGTGTCGGGCTGCTGCCCGGTGACATTCTGTTGCTGGACGGCACAATTGGCAGCGGCAAAACACATTTCGCCCGCAGCCTGATCCAGTCGGTGATGCAGGAACCCGAAGATGTCCCCTCGCCGACCTTCACTCTGGTACAGGTCTATGACACGGATAAAGGTGAAATCTGGCATTCAGATCTCTACCGGCTGTCCGACGTTGAAGAAATTGAAGAGCTTGGCCTGACCGAGGCCTTCGACACCGCAATCTGCCTGATCGAATGGCCTGACAAGCTGGGATCGCTGACGCCAGCCTCTGCCCTGATGCTGAGCTTCAAAACAGATGATGACGAGGAAGAATTGCGCGCCATGACAATCACATGGTCTGACCCAAAATGGGCTTCAAAGCTGGAGAGCCTTACATGACAAACCGGGCAGTTCTGGCCGAAGCCCTGATCGCGCAAACGCCTTGGGTGGGCTCTACCCACGCACCGTTGGCCGGTGATGCGTCGAACCGTCGGTATGAGCGGCTGACCGACCCTGAGACGGGCCGCACCGCTGTGTTGATGGATGCGCCACCTGAAAAGGGCGAGGACGTCAAAGCCTTTGTACGAGTTGCAGAATATCTGCGCTCCATTGGCCTCAACGCACCTGAAATCTACGCTGAAGATGCGCATTACGGCTTTCTGTTGCTCGAAGATTTGGGGGATGATCTGTTTGCGCGGGTTCTGCAAACAGAGCCAAAACTGGAACGTACACTGTATGAGGCAGCTACAGATGTTCTGGTACACCTGCACGAGGCTCCGGTACTGTCTTTGGACAGTTATGACCCATCCCTGATGACAGAGTATTCATCGCTTGCCTTCACCAAATACGCACAAGGCATCCTTGGGACGCATGATGGTGACGCGCGCAGCCGGTTTGAGCACCGCTTTGCCGACATCCTGCATCAGGAAACCTCCGGAACACGCGTCGTGGTTCTGCGCGACTACCATGCCGAGAACCTGATCTGGTTGCCGGATCGGGACGGCGTCCAGCGCGTCGGCCTGCTGGATTTTCAAAGCGCAATGCTGTGTCATCCGGCCTATGATCTGATGTCATTGCTTCAGGATGTGCGCCGCACTGTTCCGGCTGGGATAGAAATGCGCATGATCGACCGCTACATCGCCGCAAGCGGTGTAGATGGGCACGATTTCCGCACCGCATACAGTGTTCTTGGAGCGCAGCGAAACCTACGCATTCTCGGTGGCTTTGCACGTCTGGCAACGGACTACGGGAAACCGCAATACATCGACCTGATTCCTGCTGTATGGGCACATCTGATGCGCGATCTTGAACATCCGGCGCTGATTGCGATCGCAGATCTGGTGCGTAGCGCACTACCAGAACCCACACCGGAAAATCTGGACAGGCTGAGGCCGCAATGACCCAAAGCCCCCAATCCATAATGATGTTTGCTGCCGGGTTTGGCACCCGCATGGGTGCGTTGACCCGCGACAAGCCGAAGCCCCTGATCGAGGTTGCAGGCAAACCCCTGATCGACCACGCGCTTGATCTTGTGGACGATCTACGCCCGATCAAGGTGGTCGCAAACACCCATTATCGCGCTGATCAACTTGAGGCACATCTGGCGCCAAAAGACGTTGTACTGTCACGTGAAGAACCGGACATTCTGGAAACCGGTGGCGGATTGCGTGCCGCGCTTCCTCTATTGGGCACCAAACCTGTTTTTACCCTGAACACCGATGCCATCTGGGCCGGTCCGAACCCTCTAAAACTGTTGCAGGAAACTTGGGATCCTGATCGGATGGATGCGTTGCTCATGTGCATCCCTGTCAGTCAGACTATTGGACATTCTGGTCAGGGTGATTTCACGATCGATGAGGATGGCCGGATCACCCGGGGGCCCGGTCTGATCTATGGCGGTGCTCAAATCCTGAAAACCGACGGGCTGCACGCGTTTCAGAAAAAGGCGTTTTCGCTAAACCTGCTCTGGGACCAGATGCATAACCAAAAGCGGTTGTTTGCCGTTCAGTATCCCGGGCGGTGGTGCGATGTTGGCCGGCCCGAAGGTATCGCAATGGCCGAAGGTCTTCTGGCGGATGTTTGAGGCCAGCACCCTGCCCCGTGTCTTTGCAGTGCCACCCGGCGCAGACTTTCCCAAGGCATTGGTTCGTGGTCTGCAATTGCGGTCCGCGCATTTTCCTCCGGAAGCACTGGCGCGCGCGCAGCTGGTCGTGAACACAAGACGCATGGCACGACAGGTGCGTGATCTGTTCGATCAGGGACCGGCTTGTCTGTTACCGAAACTCTCGCTGGTCACCGATCTGGGTGAAAACGTCGATCTGGCTAAAATACCGCCTGCAATTCTACCTTTGCGCCGCAGGTTGGAATTGACCCAGCTTATTGCCAGACTTCTTGAACAACAGCCTGATCTGGCTGCGCGGTCTTCATTGTTTGACCTGTCCGACAGTCTGGCCGCCCTGATTGACGAGATGCAGGGCGAAGGCGTATCTCCGGACGCTATCCGCCAACTGGATGTAAGCGATATGTCAGGTCACTGGGCGCGGGCTCAGGCCTTTATCGGTATCGCGGATCACTTCATCGATTCAGATGAGGACGCGCTCGACGTAAACGCGCGACAACGTCGGGTGGTGGAGAATCTGATCGCACGCTGGCAGGTAGCGCCGCCTCAGCACCCGGTCATTCTGGCAGGCTCGACCGGTTCGCGCGGGACGACTTTGATGCTGATGCAGGCCGTCGCGCGATTGCCTCAGGGCGCGCTGGTTCTGCCTGGGTATGATTTTGACCAGCCGGATCACGTCTGGCGCCGGCTGGATGATGCGCTGACATCAGAAGATCATCCGCAATACAGATTCCGTAAGCTGATGCGCGAGTTGGATCTAGAGCCGGATCAAATTCAACACTGGACGGATGAACAGGCCCCCTCATCTTCTCGTAACCAGTTGATATCTCTTGCGTTACGACCAGCGCCAATAACCGATGCCTGGATGACCGAAGGTCCCCAGCTGGCCAATCTGGACAAAGCAACCGCAGATCTGACTTTGGTCGAAGCCCAGTCGCCACGGGCTGAAGCCTTGGCCATTGCGCTGCGCCTGCGACAAGCGGCTGAGACTGGCCAAACCGCTGCCCTGATCACGCCTGACCGTATGCTGACCCGTCAGGTCAGTGCAGCACTCGACCGTTGGAACATCCTGCCGGATGACAGTGCTGGCTTGCCACTGCAACTGTCACCTCCCGGCCGGTTCCTACGCCATGTTGTCGGACTGTTTGCGCGCCGTCTGGATGGCGAGGCATTGCTTACACTGCTTAAGCACCCCTTGTGCCATGACGGCGCGGGGCGCGGAGCGCATCTGTTAAACACGCGCGATCTGGAACTGGATTTGCGCCGCCACGGACCACCATTCCCTGACAGTGACAGCCTGGCCAACGCCGCCATTCGCAAGGAAATCCCTGAGGACTGGGTAAACTGGGTTTCCACTCACTTCTGTGATCAGCAGTTTTCGGGCGAACGCCCGCTGGTGGACTGGGTCAAACATCTGCGCAAACTGGCCGAAGCGATTTCGGCAGGAAGTTCGGATGAAACCGGCACTCTATGGGATAAGAATGCAGGGCAAAAGGCGCTGGCAGTTCTGACCTCATTGGAAGACGAAGCCAAACATGGCGGCGCGATGACCGCTCATGATTTTGCCGATCTTCTGGGCGCATTACTTGCTGGTGAAGAAGTGCGCGACCGGGATGCACCGCACCCGCGCATCATGATCTGGGGCACGCTTGAGGCGCGCGTTCAGGGCGCCGATCTTCTGATCCTAGGCGGTTTGAACGAAGGCAGCTGGCCCGAAGCGCCATCTCCGGATCCGTGGCTTAACCGGCAAATGCGGGACAAGGCGGGTCTTTTGCTGCCGGAACGGCGCATTGGGCTATCTGCGCATGATTTCCAGCAAGCTGTTGGTGCGCCCGAAGTTTGGCTGACACGGGCGACCCGCTCTGATGACGCCGAAACTGTTCCGTCCCGTTGGCTGAACCGCATGACCAACCTTCTGCAAGGGTTATCGGGGCAGGGCGGCCCAGAAGCCTTGGCCGGCATGAAAGCGCGGGGCCAGCAATGGCTGGACTGGTCAGAAACCCTTGAAGATGCGCCCGAGATTGTAGCTGCGCAACGCCCATCACCCCGTCCGCCGGTTGCGGCGCGCCCAAAACGGCTGACGGTGACCGAGATCAAGCGCCTGATCCGCGATCCTTACGCGATTTATGCCAAGCATGTACTGCGACTGAAGCCTCTGGATCCTCTGGTGCAGGCACCCGATGCGTTGCTGCGTGGTATCGTGATCCACGAGATACTTGAACATTTCATTCAGGACAGCGTTCTGGATAGTGCGTTGTTGTCACGTGAGAACTTCATGAAACGCGCCGAGGTTCTACTGGATAAACACGTGGCCTGGCCCACGGCACGCAAGTTGTGGCTGGCGCGTCTGGAACGAATTGCCGATGACTTTCTGCAGGCCGAAATCGGACGTCATGGGGATGGTGGTCCCGTCGCCTTTGAGGCCACAATGAAGCTGGTCTTGTCACCGCTTGATTTCACCATCGCGGGGCGTGCTGACCGGATCGATCGCAATGGCCGCGGCGCGTTGCGGATCGTCGACTACAAAACCGGCACGCCACCAACTGAAAGTCAGCAGGCGAAATTCGACAAACAGCTGCTGATCGAAGCCGCCATGGCAGAGCAGGGCGGTATTGAAGGGTTTGATCCCTTACCCGTCGCTGAGGCGGTGTTTATCGGCATGGGCGGAACCTACAAAGAGGTTCGCGCACCACTGACAAAAGAACCGCCTGAAAAGGTTCTTGCAGAGTTGAAAGTGCTGATTTCCTCTTATTTAGAGCCTGATCAGGGTTTCTCATCCCGGCGGATGCTGCACAAGGATACTGATGTTGGCGACTATGATCATCTTGCCCGGTTTGGTGAGTGGGATCGTACGGCGGAAACACATCCCGAGGACGTGAAATGAGCCCGCGCAACGACGCAACCGAGCGGCAGGTGCAAGCGGCGCGACCTGATGCCTCGACCTGGTTGGCTGCCAATGCCGGATCGGGAAAAACGCGCGTTCTGACAGACCGCGTCGCCCGCCTTTTGCTGGACGGGGTTCAACCACAGCACATCCTGTGTCTGACCTACACCAAGGCCGCTGCCAGCGAGATGCAGAACCGCCTGTTCAAGCGCCTTGGCGAATGGGCAATGCTGGGCGACGAACGCCTTCTGAAACAGCTGACTGATTTGGGCGTAAACGGAGTTATCACGCCCGAACGATTGGGGCAGGCGCGAACCTTGTTTGCACGCGCGATCGAGACCCCGGGCGGTCTGAAAATTCAAACCATTCACTCATTCTGCGCATCACTGCTTCGGCGGTTTCCTCTGGAGGCTGGCGTCAGCCCTCAATTCGCCGAGATGGAAGATCGCGCTGCATCCCTGTTGCGCGAAGAAATCGTTGAGGATTTCGCCGACGGCCCGCAGGCCGGTCTGGTCGAAGATATTGCGCGATATGTCACCGATACCGGTTTTGACAAGCTGACAGCGGCGATCACGCAAAGACGTAGTCAGTTTGCTCAGCTGTTGGACTGGTCCGGCCTGCAGCAACGGTTTGGCTTGCCTGAAGGTTTCGACGAAGAGACCTTGCTGCGGCAGGTTTACCTTGGAGGCGAGGTCGAACTGATCCGTTCCATACTACCCGCACTGATCGAAAGCGGCGGCAATAACGCTAAGGCTGCTGCCAAACTGACTGGTTTTGACGAGCCACGGCTGAGCTACCTTCCGATACTTGAGGGTGTCTTTCTGACCGGAAAGTCCGCCAAAGAACCTTTCACAGCCAAACTTAACAGTTTCCCAACCAAGGCAGTGCGCGAAGGCGTGTTGGCGGACCGGATGCCCCAGCTAGAGGCCTTGATGCTACGGATCGAGGCCGCGCGCGAACATCGCCTCGCGCTTGTCGCGGCCCGGAAAACCGCTGTGCTGCACCGCTTCGCAACCGCGTTCTTGCCGGAGTATGAACGACGCAAGCAGCTGCGAGGGTGGTTGGATTTCGACGATCTGATCTTGCGGGCGCGACAGGTTCTGAACGATCCGGCAGTGGCTGAATGGGTGCTCTATCGTCTGGATGGCGGCATCGATCATATCCTTGTGGACGAAGCTCAGGATACCAGCCCCGATCAGTGGGATGTGGTCGAAAAACTGGCACAGGAATTCACCAGCGGTGAGGGCGCGCGATCCGGCATCGAACGCACTATTTTTGTGGTCGGAGACAAGAAACAGTCGATCTATTCCTTTCAAGGTGCTGACCCACAGGCGTTTGACAGGATGCAGGCCGAGTTTGGTCGGAAACTGGAAGAATCAGGCTCTAAACTGTGGGATTCTACATTGGAGTATTCATTCCGCTCCTCCAGCGCGATCCTTGGTCTGGTCGACATTCTGTTCGAAAATCAATCTGAGGCAGGGTTTCACAAGGACTCGTTGCACCGCGCCTTCAAAGCAGACTTGCCGGGCCGGGTGGACCTGTGGCCCGTGGTTGAAAAGGTCGACGAAGAAGAAGAGGGTGACTGGACCGATCCTGTCGACCGACCCGGTGCCAGGCATCACACGGTCATTCTGGCCGAACAGGTAGCCAGCTCGATCAAATCAATGATCGAGCGCGGTGAAACAATCCCCGAGGACGGAGAGAAGCCGGGCACCTTTGTTCGCCGCCGGGTTCAGCCAGGTGATTTCCTGATCCTTGTTCAGCGACGATCAGATCTGTTTGCCGAGATCATTCGAGCCTGCAAAGCAGCAGGACTACCGATTGCCGGAGCGGACCGGCTGAAGGTCGGGGCAGAGTTGGCGGTTAAGGACCTTGCCGCCTTGCTTAACTTCCTGGCAACACCGGAAGACAGCCTCTCGCTTGCGACAGTTCTCAAATCCCCGCTGTTCGGCTGGACCGAGCAGCAGCTTTTCGATCTGGCGCATCGCCGCAAAGAAACCTTTCTGTGGGCGGCTCTACGCAACCGCGGCGAAGAATTCCCCGAAACGCTTGCGGTGCTGAACGATCTGAGAGGGCAGATCGATTTCCTGCGCCCCTATGATCTGATCGAACGCATACTGACCCGCCATGATGGACGTCGCAAACTGCTGGGCCGATTGGGGGCAGAGGCCGAAGACGGCATCAACGCGCTACTGTCGCAGGCTTTGGCTTATGAACGCACGGACATTCCCAGCCTGACCGGTTTTCTGGTCTGGATGCAGACCGATGATCTTGAGATCAAACGTCAGATGAGCGGCGTTGGAAACATGATCCGGGTGATGACGGTTCATGGTTCAAAGGGTCTCGAGGCTCCGATTGTAATCTTACCGGATACCGGCAAGAGGCAGCCGCCGCGCGATGCCGAAATCATGGTCGCCGATGGCACGCCTTTGTGGAAAGTTCCTGCAGATGTTTCCCCCGCACTCATTTCCCGCGCACGAGAAGAGGCCCGTTCTCGAGAAGAAAATGAACGGCTTCGCTTGCTGTATGTGGCTCTGACACGGGCGGAAAAGTGGTTGATTGTTGCCGCCGCCGGAGATGTCGGAAAGGATGGCACCAGTTGGTATCAAATGGTCGAGGCCGCGATGGAGCGGGCAGGGGCCACACAGCTGCCGGGGTCCGATATCCGCAGGCTTTCCCATGGTAACTGGGACGCGCCGCCCCTTGAGCAACACGCCGAGCACGCGTCACCTGTTGTCGAATTGCCGGTTTACTTCAACAAGCCTGCGCAGGAACCCGAAACACCTGCAGAAACCGTCAGCCCGTCTGATCTGGGCGGGGCAAAAGCATTGCCGGGTGACACCGGGCAGGATGAAGAGGCTGCCAAGCTGCGTGGAACGCAGCTGCACATGCTGCTTGAACACCTTCCGGCCACCGATCAACCCGCGTGGCCCCAGCTTTGCGCGCGGCTTCTGCCCGATATGCATGAGGCGGATAGGGGAGAGCTTTTGGCCGAAGCTACCCGGGTTCTGACCGCAACCGATCTGCAATCCGTCTTTGCCGCTGACTCGCTTGCTGAAGTGCCCGTGACAGCGACCCTTGGCGATCGCCGGATGCACGGGGTGATCGACCGGCTGATCGTCACCGAAGCGGAGGTTCATGTGATTGATTTCAAATCAAATGCGACCGTTCCGACGAGTGCGGAATCCTGTCCCGAAGGTCTATTGCGTCAAATGGGTGCATATGCGCAGGCGATGGCACAGATCTATCCCGACCGGAAAATCCAAACGGCCATTCTGTGGACCCGGACGGCCAGCCTGATGTGGTTGCCACACGATCTTGTGACAGATGCACTGGCCCGCTACCGGATATCTTGACCTCCCCCAACACGACACCTACTTTCGATTCCCAAGCGCATCCCATTCAGGAGACAGAATATGTCGACCGTAGCCGTAACTGACGACACATTTGACGCCGAAGTCAAAAACTCGGACGTCCCCGTAGTAGTAGATTTCTGGGCCGAATGGTGCGGCCCCTGCAAACAGATCGGTCCCGCACTGGAAGAGCTGGCAGCCGAGTATGGCGGCAAGGTGAAAATCGCCAAAGTTGACGTTGACAGCAACCCGAACTCTGCCGCTGCAATGGGCGTTCGTGGTATTCCGGCGCTGTTCATCTTCAAAGACGGTCAGGTCATTTCAAACCGCGCAGGCGCCGCACCCAAAGCCGCTCTGCAAAGCTGGATCGACGAGTCGATCTGATCGGTAACGATATCTGATCATCAAAGGCGTCCAATCGGGCGCCTTTTTTTGGTCCGATCAAAGCCTGCCAACTGGATTTTGCCTGAGCGTTGATCCAGGGCGAATATTGCGCGGACAGAGACGAAGGAATGACATGGCCAAAACAAGAGTATTGGTGGAATTCGGTATGGGTACTTCGCTAAGGCGCGAGGACTATACCGAAGCTGCACTTCGAGCAATCAAGGATGCGCTTTGGCACAACTCGGTCAACATGGCGGAGTTATTTGGTTTTCCAAAAGAAGCGATGATCATTGATGCGGAAATTGGCGTTCAGCAGCCAGAGAAGGTCGACGTCGAGGCGCTGAAGGCCGTGTTCCCATATGGCCAGCCCAACATCAAAGTCACGCAGGGTGGGCTGGATGTCGACAAGCCTCATACCGAAGGGAACACAGTCATCGCAAACGCAGCAGTTGTTGTATCTTTCGACATGGAGCCGGCCCAATGACCGAAAAGCGTATCATTCTGGAAATGGGTACCGGCAACGACCTTTATGGTCAGGATTATACCAAAGCGGCTCGCCGGGCAGTGCAGGACGCGCTGCACCATTCCTCGATCACATTGTTTTCCAAACTGGGCATTGATCATTCGGAAATGCGGGTTTGCGTAACAATCGGTGTGCAACATCCCGAGGATGTGGATTGTGATCTGGTTGCGTCCGATCTGCCACGTGGCCGGGCCGAGGTTCGCGCCGTCAAAGGTGGGCTGGATGTTGAGGACACAGAGGCCGGAACGCGTCACGTCGTTGCCACAGCTGCGATCGAGGCATTTCTTCCCGATCTTACAGGCCAATACGTACAGAGCTGAAATGAAAAAAGCCGCCCAGTATCGGACGGCCTCTTCCTCTGCTGATCCTTATCGAAAGATCAGATTTTTGCGATTTCGGCGCGTGTCAGGCCGATATCTTCCAGCTGAGCGTCTGTCAGGTGGTTCAGGATATTGCGCGTCTTGCGGGATTCGTTCCACGCGACAACGTTGTTGAAGACATTGATGAACGCGTCCACTACATGCAGAATGGTAGCTGCTCCGAGCGGCGCGTGGATATTTGCGGTAGTTGCCATTTGCCCAGTCCTTTGATCTGAAACAGCCGACCCGTTGTCGGTTGTGAGCCCCATGTAGTACCAGCAGGGCGGACTCACAATTGATAGTCTGGTAACCCCGGAATGCATTTTTTGCATATCTTTTGGGCAGTTTCGGAACGGGTTGCGCCGATCCCGTCCCCGGCCCATATATGTCGCCGGTGATAACGGAGGCTTTCATGGCAGACAGCGATTTCCCCGGATGGCACGGGACCACGATCATTGGCGTCAAAAAAGACGGGCAGATCGTCATCGCGGGTGACGGGCAGGTTAGCCTGGGTCAGACCGTGATTAAGGGAACCGCGCGAAAGGTGCGTCGCCTGTCGCCTGGCGGGTTCGAGATCGTGGCTGGTTTCGCTGGGTCAACTGCGGATGCCTTTACCTTGCTGGAAAGGCTGGAAGCCAAGCTTGAGGCAACACCCGGTCAACTGGCCCGCGCATCTGTCGAGCTGGCAAAGGACTGGCGTACTGACAAATACCTGCAAAAGCTTGAGGCAATGCTGATCGTAACCGACGGCAAAGACCTGTTTGTGATCACCGGGGCAGGGGATGTGCTTGAGCCCGAACACAATGTAGCGGCCATCGGATCCGGCGGTAACTTTGCACTGGCCGCGGCCCGCGCGATGATGGACAGCGACAAATCGGCCGAGGACGTCGCACGTCAATCCATGGCGATCGCTGCCGACATCTGCGTTTATACCAATGGTAAGCTGACGGTCGAAACGATCTCGGCCTGAAGTTCAGGCCAGGAGCGTTGAAATCTCTTTACCTTTCCAGCGGCGATGCATGCCAATGAGGCCCAGTATCGCCGCTATGATAACGATGTAGTACGGCACACGGATGTCGATGCTCATCAATCCGCCTCCGATCAGCGACATGACCCCCCCGGCAAGGCAGAACACGGCGGTTGTGACGCCCATGACCCAGCCCTGATCCGTTTCGCTGACGCTGGATGAAAACAGCCCCAGCATAGTCGGGTAGGCGACTCCGAACAGGAAGTAGAAGAAGAAGACCGGGACGTAGCTGAAAACACCGCTCGGACTGAAGGCAAAAGCAGCGCCACAGACGATCATGACGATCAGAGAAGTATGGATGATGCTGTGTTTACTGAATCGCTCTTGTGCAGGTTTCACAAGGAACGTGCTCGAAAACGCCAGCGCGACGCCGATGACGACCATCGCAACACTGCCACCGATCACGCCATAGCCAAACGCACTGGTCAGGAAGTTATCCACGAAGACGTAAAACGTGACATTTGCGATCATGAAGAATGAATAGACCGGCAGGATCTTCAGAACCATCGGATGTCCGCGCACCGCGATCAGGCTGTCGGTGATATCACGAGGCCTGAAAACAAAAGGCTCGCGCTCGGTTCTTGTGTCCTTAAAGAAGACTGACACAAGGAATATCGCGATCAGCACCAGAACAAAGGCACCATAAAACGGTGTCTTCAATGTCGCCGCGCTGCCCAGCAGTGCCGCATCGGAGAGAACCGCGCCGATGATCGGTCCCCCTACAAGGCCAAAGCTGACACCGGTTACGATGTACCCCATGTTGCGATCGCGATCAGCAGCATCCGTGCTGCCATCAATCATCGCTGCCTGCGCGATCGGCTGGTTGCCTGCGGTAAAGCCGGTAATCGACCGGCCCAGAATTAGCAAAAGCAAGCTGTTTAGATAAAGGGCGGCAATGGTGATCGCATACCCGGCAAGCGCACCACCAAGACAAACCAGCAAGGCATTCTTACGCCCGATCGAGTCCGAGACCTTGGATACATATACGACCCCCAGAAACCAGGACAGAAAGAAGCATCCGATCACCAACCCGTAGTAGAAATGCCGGCGGCCATCCGGGGTGTTGTCAGGCAGGAACCCGGATTTCGTCTCCATAATCAGAGAGTTGATGATGGGAAAGACCAGCCCTTGCCCAATCAGATCCACAAATACAACGAACAGCAATGTGATCTTGGCAATTTTACTCATGCAACATGTCCCTGGTTCCAATACCCGGGATCACTGTAGCAGATTGGCAGCGCGTCACCTAACCGCAGATCAGCGGCCGAATTGCTCCGGCCGCTGAATTGATGTTTCGTAAATGATTACTTAAGCGCCGCAACGCCCAGCGGAACGCCTGCTACTTCGCACCAGATGTAGACTTCGTCATAGCCCGAGATATCCATGGTGGGCGGGACAGCATATTGCTGCTTGCCTGTCAGGTTCAGCAGCGCGCCCAGCTTTGAGTTGGGATCATAGGTGCCGCTCTTACCGAAGGCCACGCGCGGGTCAGGACCATTGTCCAGAGAAAAGTCGTCACCCAGCTCCACAATGTAACGATCGCCATCCTTGACCACCTTGACCGAACCCGTGGTCACGTGTTTCGAACGGCCCTCGAATGTGCCCTTTTTCTTAGCACCGCCAGCAACTGCAACACCGGCGCTGGCCAGAGTCAGAGCTGCACCAGTGGCAGCCGCGTTCAGAAAGAGCGAACGACGAGTCATCATGATGTGTGTCTCCATTAGTAAGTGCAGGCGGGTTTGCCCGTCGTCGCAAACTATGCGCAGGTATTCACTGTCTGGCGATTCACATCACCTAGAATTTGCGTGTGCTTACCGTGTATTGCTGTGATCTTTCTGTGATCGGCTTGTGTTTTCGCGCCTTATGATTAGGTTCCCGTGCGAAACAAACGGATAGAAAACACATGACCGACCTGACCCCGCGCGAGATTGTCTCGGAACTGGACCGCTTTATCATCGGACAGAAGGACGCAAAGCGTGCGGTGGCAGTGGCACTGCGGAACCGGTGGCGGCGCAAGCAATTGCCTGATGACATTCGGGACGAGGTTTATCCCAAGAACATCCTGATGATCGGCCCCACCGGTGTTGGCAAGACCGAGATCAGCCGCCGTCTGGCAAAACTGGCGCGGGCGCCATTCATAAAGGTCGAGGCGACCAAGTTTACCGAAGTGGGCTATGTCGGCCGCGACGTCGAACAGATCGTTCGTGATCTGGCAGATGCCGCCATCCTGCAGACCCGCGAATACATGCGCGAGGATGTCAAAGCCAAGGCGTATCAGGCAGCCGAAGATCGTGTGATCGAAGCCATCGCAGGGACGGATGCGCGTGAATCCACACGTGAGATGTTTCGCAAAAAGCTGAAGGCAGGCGAGCTGGACGACACCGTAATCGAGCTGGAACTGTCTGACACATCAAACCCGATGCCGATGTTCGACATTCCCGGCCAGCCCGGCAGCCAGATGGGCATGATGAATCTGGGTGATATCTTCGGAAAGGCCTTTGGTGGTCGCACCGTCAAGAAGCGCCTGACCGTTGCCGAGAGCTACGACATATTGATCGGTGAAGAAGCCGACAAGCTTCTGGACGATGAAACCGTCACTCGTATCGCACTGGAATCCGTTGAACAGAACGGCATCGTATTTCTGGACGAAATCGACAAGGTCTGCGCCCGCACGGATGCACGTGGCGGTGATGTCAGCCGCGAAGGCGTTCAGCGCGACCTGCTGCCTCTGATCGAAGGGACAACCGTCTCGACCAAGCACGGTCCGGTCAAGACTGACCACATCCTGTTCATCGCAAGCGGCGCGTTCCACATCGCCAAGCCTTCGGATCTGTTGCCCGAACTTCAGGGCCGTCTGCCGATCCGCGTTGAGTTGCGCGCTCTGACCGAAGAGGATTTCGTTCGTATTCTGACCGAAACCGACAACGCACTGACCCTGCAATACACCGCCCTGATGGGTACTGAAGAGGTGACCGTCAGCTTCAGTGAGGATGGCATTGCCGCACTGGCACGTATCGCGGCAGACGTAAACCAAAGCGTCGAGAACATAGGGGCGCGTCGTTTATACACAGTGATGGAACGCGTGTTCGAAGAGTTGTCCTTTACCGCACCCGACCAAGCCGGAACGCAAATCACAGTCGACGCGCAGTTTGTGAACGACAATCTGGGTGAGCTGACCAAATCAACCGACCTGAGCCGTTACGTTTTGTAACACTGCCAGCCGGTTTTTGCCGTTAATTCCGCCCTGCGCCGCTGGACGCAGGGCGAGAATGCGATAGCGTAGGCGCAATTCATCCTGAGGGTTGGCCCGTGCTGCGATATTTTTTAGTTCTGATTGTATCTCTGTCGCTAAGCGCCTGCGTCGACCGAACGGTAACCGAGATCGTGCCTTCGGCAGTAAACGTTGGGACGCCTGAAAAGATATTCGCAAGCACCACCCGAGCGCGTGAAGCAGATGGTACCTACGGTTTCCGGCGCGGGGATTCGCTGAAGTTTCTGGAAACAACAGTATCGATCCCGCCAACGCACACACCCGGAACGCTGAAATTTTCCTACGCAAACCCAAATCCAAAAAAAGAATTCGTTCTGACAGATGTGACCGAGCTGGGCGGGCCAAAGGGACTGCGCGAACATCTACGTGGCGAGGACGACGTCACTATATTTGTGCACGGCTATAATTCGACCCAAACCGAGACGATTTTCCGCGCGGCTCAGCTAACACACGACATTGGTCTTCCGGGCTCCACCTTGGTCTACTCCTGGCCCAGCCGCGCAACCGGGTATGGGTATGCCTATGATCTGGACAGCATGTTATTCGCCCGCGACGGGTTAGAGCAGACGATCCGTGAATTGAAAGCCATGGGCGTCAAGCGCGTCATTCTGGTCGCACATTCCATGGGCGGCGCTCTGGCAATGGAAATGATGCGACAAGCTGAACTGCAAGAACCGGGCTGGGCCAACAGAAACATCGAAGGGGTCGTCTTGATTTCGCCGGATCTGGATGTTGACCTGTTCCGTTCGCAGATGAGACGCATCAAGAATCCGCCCGACCCTTTCCTGGTTATGGTGTCACAAAAGGACAAGATCCTGAACATTTCAGGCCGCCTCCGCGGAACAGACGAGAGCGAGAGATTGGGTAATATAAGCTCGGTTAAAACGCTTGAAGAATTCCCGATCAACGTAATCGATACAACTGCGTTTAACAAAGACGCAGAGTCCTCACATTTCGTTGCGGCCACCTCTCCGGCACTCTTGTCGATCCTCAATTCGCTGCGACGCGTAAACAATACCTTTGGCCGCGAAGATCGACCGGGCATCGACATTCTGGTTCCACCCAGCCAACGCAATCCAGACGGTGCGACCGAAATTGTTCTGACAGAAACAGGGCAGGCGCAGGTCAGCTCTCCGTGACGCAGTTCAGGCTGCGCCAGTATCTGTACGACAACGCTACCTGGTTGAGTGCCGGTGTTCTGCTGACCTTTCTGTCCAGCTTCGGTCAGACCTTCTTCATTTCCATTTTTGCCGGGGAAATCCGCGCTGAATTCGGCCTGAGCCATGGTGCCTGGGGAGGTCTCTATTCTCTGGGTACAACCATATCCGCCATCGTGATGATCTGGGCCGGCAGTCTGACCGATGTTTTTCGGGTCCGGGTTCTTGGCCCGGTGGTATTGGCTGGTCTTGCGCTGGCGGCGATATCGATGGCGTTGAACTCGTGGCTCATGTTGCTGCCCGCAGTAATCTTTCTACTACGCCTGTTCGGCCAGGGTATGAGCATCCACATCGCCATGGTCGCCATGGCCCGCTGGTTTACGGTCACACGAGGCAAGGCGTTGTCGATTGCGACAATTGGTATTGCGCTGGGTGAGGCATTGCTACCGCTGAGCTTCGTTGCCGCCATGGCATTTGTAGACTGGCACTGGCTCTGGATTGTGTCGTCCGGGATCACCGCATTGGGCATTCCGGTTCTGATCCGGTTGTTGCGGCAAGAGAGGACCCCGCAAAGCCTGTCGGATGCCTATTCTTCAACCGGGATGCAGGGCCATCACTGGACCCGCAAGGAAACCCTGTTTCATCCACTGTTCTGGCTGATGACACCTGCGATATTGGGACCATCCGCGTTTATCACCGCCTTTTTCTTTCATCAGGTCCATCTGGCTGAGGTGAAGGGCTGGCAGCATATTGAACTGGTAGCATTGTTCCCGGTTTTTACCGGGGTTTCACTTCTTGCGATGTTCGCCTCGGGCTGGGCATTGGACAAGTGGGGAACGGCCCGGATGATGCCGTTCTACCAACTACCTATGGCAGTCGGATTTGCCATCATCGGGGTGACCAACTCGATCAGCGGGGCGCTTATAGGAATGTCTTTTCTTGCCTTAACGGTCGGTGCGAACAACACTTTGCCCAGCGCGTTCTGGGCCGAGTTCTATGGCACCCGTCACATCGGTTCCATCAAGGCAATGGCAACCGCAGTGATGGTTCTGGGTTCAGCCATTGGCCCGGGCCTGACCGGAGTTCTGATTGATCTGGGCATACCGCTCAGCACACAATTTCTGTGGATCGCTGTCTTTTTCGTTCTGGTTTGTCTGACGGCATGGGCCGGGATCAGCCGGGCTGCCCGCAGCCTTTAGCGAACCCGTCGCAGATACACGTAATAAGCGCCATCACCGCCATGGCTGATATGGGCGGGTGTTACCTGCATTACGGCCTGTGCCAAAGGTGGTATCGACAACCAATGCGGCACCTGATTGCGCAATACCCCGCGTGGCGTCGGAATTGGCCCCGGTTCATCACGATCTTTGCCTTTGCCAGTGATGACCAGAACCAGCCGCTTGCCTGAAGCCTGCGCCGACAGAACAAAGCGAACCAAAGCCGGATGGGCCGTATCAACGCGCATGCCGTGCAGGTCAATGCGGCCCTCTGGTTTCAGCTTTCCACGCTTCATGCGTCCGAAAGCCTTGTTGTCCATCTGGACCGGCGCACCACGCAATTGTTCTGTTACCGAAGGTTTTAGTGTGTTCCGTGATGATTTGGCCGGTACTTTCTGTCCCAATTCAAACGCATCAATCCGTGCTTTCGGGGTCTTCGTTGGTTTTGGTTTCGGCAGGGTGGCCGGGTGCACCGATTGCGGAATTTCCGGATGCAGCCTCTCAGCCTGCTTCGCAACTTTGCGCCAAAGCTCGATTTCTTCTGCCGTCAGTTTGCGCCGTGTCATCAGAACTCATCCGGCAACAAGGCGTAGGCGCGCTGAATTGGCAACAACACAACCATCCGACCCGGATCCTTAAGTCTGCCCGCTGCCTGTCCGGCATCGTCGCCCGTACCAAAGAATATATCGGCGCGTTGCGCCCCTTTGATGGCAGAGCCCGTATCCTGTGCGATCATCAATCGCCTGATCGGATCCTTGCCGTCCTTTTCGACCCATACGGGCGAGCCCAGCGGGGTATAAGCCGGATCAGCTGCAATGCTGCGCATTGTTGTAACCGAGCGGTTCATGGCCCCCAAAGGGCCGCGTTCTGGAGCAACACGCGAAACTTCACGAAAGAACACGTAAGAGGGATTGTGAAACAGCAGTTCGGTGCCTGCCTCGGGGTTCTTGCGCACCCAGGATCGTATCCTCTGTGCGCTGACCTCATGCGCGCCCAGCGCCCCGCGACGCATCAGTTCAACACCGATCGAGCGATAGGGGTGGCCATTCGCGCCACCATAACCAACCCGCAGCGCTGATCCATCCGGCAATCGAACACGACCGGACCCCTGGATCTGCAGAAAGAACAGCTCAACCGGGTCATCGACCCAGGCGATTTCCAGACCGCGATTTTTCATCACATCGGTGGTCAGCAACTCACGACGGCTGAGCCATTGTCCGGCTTCTCGCGCTTCGGGCGGCATCTTATAAATCGGATATCGATATTTATCCGACCGGGTTCGCGAACCATCCAACTCGGGTTCAAAATAACCCGTGAATAACGCATCCTTGCCATCTTCGACCAGTACAGGTCGGAAAAACAGCTCAAAGAACGCGCGCGCCGCATCCTGTTCATAGGTCTTGGCTACCGCACACAGCGCTTGCCAGTCTGGGTCGCGCAGATCACCACACGTGTTCAGAAAAACTGAAAGGGCTGCGCCATGATCGTCCGCAGCCCAGCCATCCAGATCATCAAATGACAGAATCGCGCGCGTTGCCTCGGCTCCGGCAGCGCTTGCGGTGGTCATTACGCCCACCAGAAATAGCGACCGGAGCGCGGCAATCATGCGTCCGTGGCAACAAGCAGCCAGTTCGGATCGTCCTTGCCCATGACACGGGCAAAGGTCCAGCTGTCCTTTTGGCGTTTAACGGTGTTGGGGTTGCCCTCGATGATATCGCCACCTCGATCACGTACGACCGAGGTCAGTTCACCTACGAAGTACATGGTGATCTCGGCTTCGTTGGTATCCTTGTCAAAGCGAGCATCGGTCAGAGTCGTTTCACGAACACCGATAAACTCAGCTTCGATAGTCAGCCCCTTGTCTTCGCGGTCAGCAACAACAGAAACGAAGGTGTCAAATACCTCTTCAGAAAGGAACGGCTGGATTTCATCCAGATTTCCCTTTTCGAACCCCATCACGATCATCTCGTAGGCACCGCGCGCGCCCTGAACAAACTCGTTGACCGAAAATCCGGGTTCAACCCGCTTCATCGCGGCCAGGGTTTGCGCCTGTTCGCTGTCTTCGGGCACATGGTCGGTAATGTCATGATCCGGGCCACCCTCGATCACTTCGAAATCGGGGCGCGATTTGCTTGCATCGGGCTGTTGTTGCAGCGGTGGTTTCTCAAAACCCTCACGCGTGCCCAATACGCTTTTCAGGCGCAGGATCAGGAAAACGGCAATTCCGGCCAAGACCAGCAACTGGATCATAGGGTTGTCGCTCATTTCATTCTCTTTTCAGCGCCGGGACTTTGTGTACACGGCCTCATGCCACTATGTAGGTGACACTGGGTGGCAAGTCCACAGCCCGACATATGGTAAAGGATAACGCAAATGTATCTGTTCTTGGCATTTTTGTTGGTGCCTATCATCGAGATTGCCCTGTTCATTCAGGTCGGCGGTCTGATTGGATTGTGGCCAACGCTTGCCATCGTGGTTCTGACCGCTGTTTTGGGGACCGTTTTGGTAAGGACACAAGGTCGCATGGCATTGGGTCAGTTGCAGAAATCTTTTGCCGAACTGGATGATCCAACCGAGCCGCTGGCCCATGGCGCGATGATCCTCTTGTCAGGCGCATTGCTGCTGACACCGGGATTTTTCACGGATGCCATTGGGTTCGCACTGCTAATTCCTGCCGTTCGGCTGGCTGTGTTCCGATATCTGCGGTCCAAAGTAACTGTTGCCTCTTTTCAGATGGGGTCCGGAACACAGTTCCGCACAGACAACAATCCTTTTGCTCAGGATGACGTGATTGACGGTGAATTCACCGAAGTTCGGCCCCGGCGTGACCCCGCAAAGCCATCAAAATGGGTCGAAGGGCCGCAGTAGCATTGAGGTGCCACGCCCAAGTTGATAAGCAGTGGCGAATTTTATTTTTGGAGTAGATCCATGGCCGAAGAAAACGCCACAGAAAACACCGCGGCCCAAGCCGCCCCTCAGGTTCAAATGCGTGTTCTGGGGCAGTTTGTCCGCGACATGTCGTTTGAAAACGTAATGGCACAAAAGGGTGTCTCAGGTGACGTTCAGCCTGAAATTTCGGTTCAGGTGAACCTGGATGCCAAGAAACGTGCGGCAGATCACCAATTTGAAGTCTCGATCAAACTGAACCTGAACTCCAAAGCCAAGGGCATGGAAGATGTCCTGTTCGTGTTCGAAATCGACTATTGCGGTCTGTTCCACATCGAAGGCGTGCCAGAAGATCAGATGCACCCGTTCCTGATGATCGAATGCCCGCGGATGCTGTTCCCGTTCCTGCGCCGGATCGTCAGCGACGTAACGCGCGATGGTGGTTACCCGCCAGTGAACCTGGACAACATCGACTTTGTGGGTCTCTACCGCAATGAACTGATGCGCCGTCAGGCCGAGCAGGCACAAAAGACCGAAGCTTGATCAATTGAGCCGCGCCTGAAAACCTCAGGCGCGGGTCCACAGGGCGTTCTCGCCCAATTTCTCGACAAAAGCATCATGCGCCGCGCGCTCTTCTGCGGTGATCTTCGACGGCAGTGCCGTTGGACGCGGTGTCGGGCGCCAGTCGTCGTCGCCGCCGGCAGCAGAAGCCGCGCTGGTGGACAGGCCAAAATCCGGCTGTCGTCCACCAATAAGCTCCAGATACACCTCAGCCAGAATTTCCGAGTCGAGCAAGGCCCCGTGCAGAACGCGGTTGGTGTTGTCGATGTTGAACCGGCGGCACAACGCATCCAGTGACGCAGGCGAGCCCGGAAATCGCTTGCGCGCAATCGCCAGTGTATCCAGCGCCTGATCCATCGGAATAGGCGGAAGTCCCATCCATTTGAGTTCCGCGTTCAGGAACTTCATATCGAACGAGGCGTTGTGGATGACCAGCTTCGAATCTTTGATGAAGTCGCGGAATCCCTGACCAATCTTTGCAAAGACCGGTTTGTCCTTCAGCGTGACCTCACCCTTTTCTGGAGGGCGGGGGCTTTCTAGCAGGTCGGGTCCGATCCCATGCACACCAAATGCCTCTTCGGGCATTGAGCGTTCCGGGTTGATATAGACGTGATAGGTCTCACCCGTGGCGACGTGGTTCCACAGCTCTACCGCACCGATCTCGACAATCCGGTCGCCGCCTTCTGGGTCAAATCCCGTGGTTTCGGTATCGAGTACAATCTCACGCATCTGACATTCCCGCCCGTATTTGCCTGACTATATCCTGCACCTGTGCACGGGCGTGGTCCAGCGTATCTGTCACGATCACGAAATCCGATCGCGCGCATTTTTCGTCATTCGGCATCTGTTTGGAACGAATTTGTTCGAACTGAGCCTCAGACATGGTTCCACGTTCCATAACCCGACGTTTCTGTTCGTCGGCGGAAACAGATACACAGGCTACGGCATCCATGGTGGCGTCACCGCCTGTTTCAAACAACAAAGGGATGTCGAATACTACAATATCAGCCGTTGTAGATTGCCGGAACGCTGCGCGATCCGAGGCAACCAACGGGTGAACAATACTCTCGATCATTTTCAGCGCTTCAGGATCGTTTGAAATGATCTTTTTCAAAGCATTGCGACTGACCGCTTCGTCTTCGATTGCGTCTGGATATGCCTTCGACATTGGGACAACGGCCGCACCACCTGCTGCATAAAGGCGATGAACAGCGGCGTCTGCATCCCACAGAGCACATCCTTCATCCACAAACATCTGCGCCGTGGTGCTTTTGCCCATCCCGATCGAGCCCGTCAGGCCAAGAGCAAAACTCATGCCAAGGCCGCCGCACGGGTTGCCGCATCAACTTCGGGCCGTGTTCCGAACCAGCGTTCAAAGCCGGGAACCGCCTGATAGAGCAACATGCCCAAACCATCGACCGTCGTGCACCCGGCCTCTTCCGCCATTTGCAGCAGCCGGGTTTTCAGCGGCGCGTAGACCAGATCGGTAACAACCGTCCCCGGTTGCAGCCCGTCCATGGGCACCCGTAGCTCGGGTTGGCCTTGCATTCCCAATGAGGTCGTATTGACCACAAGTTCGGCGTTTTCGATCACATTTCCGGCCTGTACCCAGTCTACCACGGTTATCCGCTGGCCAAATTCCTCTTTCAAATGATCTGCACGGGTGCGTGTCCGGTTTGTCAGCAGGATCTCCGGCACTCCGGCATCAGCCAAAGCGCACAGGACAGCGCGTGCAGCACCCCCGGCACCCAGAACCACGGCTGGCCCATCCTTTGGATTCCAGTCAGGCGCCCCGCTTCGCAGGTTTTCCATGAAACCGTAGCCATCGGTATTATCTGCATGGATCGATCCATCATCACGGAAAACCAGCGTGTTGGCTGCACCAATCACCGAAGCCCGGTCAGAAACATGGTCCGCCAGTCGCAGGGCAGCTTCTTTGTGTGGGACCGTAACGTTTGCACCAACAAACCCAGCCTTCGGCAAGGTACGCAGAACTGATTCAAGATCTGATGACGCAACATTCATCGGGATATAGTGCCCCGGCAGCCCATAAGTTCTGAGCCAGTGACCGTGCAACTTGGGTGATCTGGAATGCGCTATGGGATGTCCGATAACCCCGGCCAGTGGAATGCGGTTCTCTGTCATTGTTCGATAACCCCTCGCAACGCCAGGAAATTGAGCAGTTCCAATAAGGGCATACCCAAAACATTAAAATAGTCGCCGTCAATGGTAGCAAACAGACGCACACCTTCTTCCTCAAGCTTGTATGCGCCCACAGCGTGGCGAATGCTGTCCCAGTTTCGCGCAACATATGACTTTAGATACGCATCCGAACTGGCGCGCATACGCAAGCGAACCTGACCGACATGGCGCCAGATCGGTTCACCATCCATGTATATGACAGCAGCGGAAAGCAGCATATGTCGCTTACCCCGCATCGCCTTGAGCTGCGCCAATGCATCCTCGGGTGAGCTGGGTTTGGAAAGCAACTGACCATCAAAATCCAGTACCTGATCGCAACCCAAAACCATTGCGCCCGGTGTTTTGTCACCGACTTTGCGCGCTTTCAGTTCTGCTAGCGCATCAGCAATATCCCGTGGTGAAGCCTCTTCAGCCAATAGGGCGCGCTTGGCAGTCTCTTCATCGACGCGCGCCACCTGGACGGAAAACGGGACGCCGGCATTTTCCAGCAGTTGCGCTCGGATTGCTGAACCAGAGGCCAGAACTAAGGGGACAGACATGTGGAAAACCCCGTGGGAAAAACGTTGAGTGTTCTCGAACGGTTTGTATGGTTTTCCTGTTGACACGCAACCCCGGGATTTTCGCGCAAAACTTCCATGAGTCGCTCGAACGCTGTCCAATCGGGACAAGGATAACTTTGTAAACTTGGATAAGAGAGGTTTCCACAGTTACCCAAAGAGATATCCCCAGAATCTAAATATCTTAACAATCTTAACTTATTGTTTTTAATGTGTAATTTTTAGTATCAACAAAACATGCCTTCTGAAAGGCTATTCTATCCACCTGGGGAAAACACATGGGTAAAAAAGTAATCCACGGATTTTACTCACCCTACAAAACCATCTTCCTTTTTCTTTTCTTATTTTTTTATTAGGGAGAGTTCCGAGCAACGTCCGGAGCCAGAATGACTGATCTTCTTTTCACGCTGTACCCGTGGGTGAAGTCTTTACACATCATGGCCGTGATCTCATGGATGGCCGGCTTGTTCTATTTACCCAGACTGTTCGTCTATCACGTAGAAAAGGCACAATCGGTCGACGGAGCGCAGGAAATCTTCTTTGAAATGGAGGATAAGCTGCTTCGTGTCATCATGCGCCCTGCAATGATCGTAGCGTGGGTCTGTGGTTTGATCATGGTCTTCACGCCGGGGATTGTCGGATGGGACTGGTCGTGGCCCTGGGTCAAAGGTGCAGCCGTGATTGGAATGACCTGGTTCCATCACTGGCTGATGGCGCGACGCAAAGACTTCTTAGAGGGGCAAAATAAGCTCACTGGGCGCCAGTACCGCATGATGAACGAGGTACCGACCGTTTTGATGGTTATCATCGTTCTGGCGGTCGTTCTGAAGTTCTGAGGGCCTGTTTGACTCCGACTGCCGTCACGCTTATGTAGAGAACAACACGCCCGTCCGGGCGGCGTATCTTCCGTTTTGAATTTCCACTCTGTGCCGCGACCTATGCGGACAAGGTTCGTATCATCATGACAACTGAATCCCTGAATCTGGCCGATCTGAAGGCCAAAAGCCCCAAAGACCTTCTGGCGATGGCCGAAGAGCTGGAGATCGAAAACGCCTCGACTATGCGTAAAGGCGAGATGATGTTCCAGATCCTGCGCGAACGCGCGGATGAGGGCTGGACCGTTGGTGGCGACGGTGTGCTGGAAGTCCTACAGGACGGCTTCGGCTTTCTGCGCTCGCCTGAGGCGAACTATCTGCCGGGTCCGGACGACATCTATGTCTCACCTGAAATGATCCGCCAGCATTCGCTGCGGACTGGTGATACAGTGGAAGGTGAGATCAAGGCCCCTGACGATAACGAACGCTACTTTGCGCTGACCAAGGTCACCAAGATCAACTTTGAAGATCCTGAGAAGGCCAAGCACAAGATCCTGTTCGACAACCTGACGCCTCTGTATCCGGATGAGCGTCTGAAGATGGAAATCGAAGATCCCACCATTAAGGACAAGTCGGCCCGTGTGATCGACCTAGTGGCGCCCATCGGTAAAGGTCAGCGTTCGCTGATCGTGGCGCCTCCGCGGACTGGTAAGACGGTGATCCTGCAGAACATCGCGCACTCGATCGAACAGAACCATCCTGAGTGCTATCTGATCGTCCTGCTGATCGACGAACGCCCGGAAGAGGTAACCGATATGCAACGCTCGGTGAAGGGTGAGGTTGTGTCCTCGACCTTCGATGAGCCTGCAACGCGTCACGTGGCCGTGTCGGAAATGGTGATCGAAAAAGCCAAGCGTCTGGTCGAACATAAACGAGATGTTGTTATTCTCCTCGATTCGATCACAAGACTTGGTAGGGCGTTCAACACTGTGGTGCCATCCTCAGGTAAAGTTCTGACCGGTGGTGTGGACGCAAATGCCCTGCAGCGACCCAAGCGTTTCTTTGGTGCGGCGCGGAACATCGAAGAGGGTGGTTCGCTGACCATCATCGCCACCGCCCTGATCGACACCGGCAGCCGGATGGACGAAGTGATCTTCGAAGAATTCAAGGGCACCGGTAACTCGGAAATCGTTCTGGATCGCAAGATTGCAGACAAGCGCGTGTTCCCGGCGATCGACATTCTCAAGTCCGGTACCCGGAAAGAGGACCTGCTGGTCGACAAGGGTGATCTGGCCAAGACCTTCGTTCTGCGCCGCATCCTCAACCCGATGGGCACCACCGACGCGATCGAGTTCCTGCTGTCCAAGTTGAAACAGACGAAGACGAACGGTGAGTTCTTCGATTCGATGAACACCTAACACAGGTCTTAAACGACGCGAGGCCTTCGAATGGATACGATATTCGCCTTGGCCAGCGCACAAGGCAAAGCAGGGGTGGCGGTCATCCGCCTCTCTGGCCCGCAGGCTCATGCAGCCGCGGGCGCGCTGACTGGTTCCGATTTACCACCCAGGGGAATGCGGTTGCGTGAGTTGCACGCAAGTGATGGATCACGGTTGGACGATGGGCTGGTTTTGACTTTTGCAGCACCGGCAAGCTTTACCGGCGAGGATGTCACCGAACTGCAAATTCACGGAAGCACCGCTTCGGTCAATGCAGTGTTGCGCTGCCTGTCCGATATGAAAGACTTGCGAATGGCAGAGCCCGGTGAATTCACCCGCCGGGCATTGGAAAACGGCAAGATGGATCTGGCTCAGGTCGAAGGCCTTGCCGATCTGATCGATGCCGAAACCGAAGCGCAGAGAAAGCAGGCTCAGACCATTCTGGCAGGTGAGCTTGGGGATCTGGCCGAACGCTGGCGGCGGGATCTGATCCGGGCTGCCTCACTGTTGGAAGCAGTGATTGATTTTGCCGATGAAGAAGTGCCAACGGATGTATCACCCGAAGTTCGCGAATTGATTACAGGGGTAATGGGCGATCTGGAGCGTGAAGCACGCGGGGTAAAGATTGCGGAGCGTATTCGTACGGGCTTCGAAGTCGCGATTGTTGGGCTGCCGAACGCTGGAAAATCCACGCTTCTGAACGCTCTTGCAGGACGGGAAGCAGCTATTACGTCTGAATACGCCGGGACCACCCGAGATGTGATTGAAGTGCGAATGGATTTAGCCGGGCTCCCAGTTACCCTTCTGGATACTGCCGGATTGCGGGAAACCGAAGATCATGTCGAAGGATTAGGGATAGCGCTGGCCCGGAAACGCGCTGAAACAGCGGACCTGCGTGTGTTTCTGACAGATGATCCAACTGAGCTTGGGGTCGAGATGCAGCCAGGAGATGTGCAGGTATTACCTAAATCAGATCTCAGGGGCAGTGGTGAAAACGGGATCTCGGGAAAGACAGGGCAAGGGATTGATCAACTGATTTCCCAGATTTCGCGTGTTTTGTCTGACCGAACCACAAGCTCTGGTATTGCAACCCGGGAACGCCACCGCGTTGCAATGACAAAAGCGCTGGACGCGCTTAACCAGGTTATGACGGTTCTGGAATCAGGACCTGACCTGTATGATATTGCTGCCGAAGAGTTGCGCACAGCCATTCGGGCACTTGAATCTTTGGTTGGCAGAATAGATGTCGAGAATCTTCTGGATGAGATATTCTCCAGCTTCTGCCTTGGTAAGTAAGGAGTGTTTCACGTGAAACATTCACAATTCGACGTCATTGTTATTGGTGCAGGTCACGCCGGTGCAGAGGCCGCGCATGCTTCGGCCCGTATGGGAACTGTTACTGCTTTGGTAACTTTGTCGGAAACAGATATCGGTGTGATGTCCTGCAATCCGGCGATTGGCGGATTAGGTAAGGGGCATCTGGTGCGCGAGATTGATGCGCTGGATGGCGTCATGGGGCGTATTGCGGATCAGGCGGGTATACAGTTTCGTCTATTGAATCGTCGAAAGGGCCCTGCTGTTCAGGGGCCACGGGCACAGGCAGACCGAGCCCTGTATCGTGCGGCGATGCAAAGAGAAACGCGCAATCGAGAAAATCTTTCGGTGATTACCGGTGAAGTTGTTGATTTCCTGATGAATGGGAACCGTGTTTCAGGTGTGAAGCTTGCAGATGGTTCGGAAATCCCGGGAAAAACAGTAATTCTCACCTCGGGTACCTTTCTGCGCGGTGTTATTCATATCGGAGATGTATCTCGCCCCGGTGGTAGAATGGGCGATCGACCATCTGTAAAGCTGGCAGAGCGGCTTGATACTTATTCACTGCCCATGGCGCGCTTAAAGACAGGCACGCCTCCACGTCTGGATGGTCGGACAATCGATTGGTCAGATTTGGAAAGGCAGGATGGTGACGAAGAACCTACCTTGTTTTCGTTCCTTTCCAAAACCGTTGTTGCTCCACAGATTGCTTGTGGCATCACACATACGAACGCCAAGACACATGAAATAATCGAAAAGAACCTCTCGCGTTCGGCGATGTACGGTGGTCATATTGATGGGGTGGGGCCGAGATATTGTCCTTCGATCGAAGACAAGATCGTGCGATTTGCGGATAAGGATTCGCATCAGATCTTCCTTGAGCCAGAAGGGGTCAATGATCACACCATATATCCCAATGGGATCTCAACATCGCTCCCCCAAGATGTGCAGGTGGAATATGTCCAATCGATAAAGGGATTGGAGAAGGCCGAGATTCTTCAGCCGGGTTATGCCATCGAATATGACTACATCGATCCCCGTGTGTTAACTGCTTCGTTGTCTCTTCCGGAGATTCCTGGGCTATATCTTGCGGGTCAGATCAATGGAACCACAGGATATGAGGAAGCAGCAGCCCAAGGGCTTGTTGCTGGTCTTAACGCCGCGTTGGAGGTTCAAGGGAAAGATCCTGTTCATTTCACGCGTGCCGATAGCTATATTGGAGTGATGGTGGACGATCTGACCACCCGTGGAGTGGCGGAACCTTACCGTATGTTCACCTCGCGCGCCGAGTTTCGATTGTCGTTGCGCGCTGACAATGCAGATCAACGTTTGACGCCAATCGGGAATCAGATTGGTTGCATTGGAAGTGAACGGCAGACCTCATTCAACGATAAGATGGATAAGCTTGATAAAGCTAAGGGAAAGCTCACAGATCAAACCTATACGCCTAAAGAAATTCGCACAGCCGGAATTGAGGTTAATCAGGACGGGAACCGACGCGATGGGATGGCGATCTTGGCGTTTCCGAACGTAACCTTCGATGATCTGCTTCCTCTCGTTGAGGGATTGGGTGAAACCGAAGATGAAATTCGTCTGCAAGTAGAGCGGGATGCCTTATACGCAAACTACATTGCACGGCAGAAGCGCGATGTGGAAGCAATGAAGCGGGATGAATCGTATGTAATTCCACGTGATTTTGACTTCTTTGCTCTGGACGGTCTTTCCACTGAAATGAAGCAGAAGCTGTCCAATGCGAAGCCCGCAAACATAGCGCAGGCAGGGCGGGTTGAAGGTGTAACACCCGCAGCTTTGACGTTGGTTCTTGCTAAATTGCGGCGTGAACAGAAAGCGCTCAAGGCATGATCCCTGAAACCAATGCGGTTCTTAAGCGCTTAGATGTTTCACGTGAAACATTCGATCGTCTGTCGATTTACGTTGATCTGGTCGCTCGTTGGAACCCAAAGATCAACTTGGTATCGCGCAAAAGCCTGGAAGACATCTGGGATCGGCATATTCTGGATTCTGTTCAGGTCTTTCGTCTTGCAGACAAAGTTGGCCACTGGGTTGATCTGGGAAGTGGTGGGGGTTTCCCGGGAATGGTCTGCGCAATCATGGCAATTGAGACTTCACCTGAAACACGGTTCACATTTGTTGAAAGCGATCAAAGAAAATCCGCTTTTCTGAGAACTGTGTCTCGAGAATGCGGAGCTAATTGCAAAGTGATCTCCAAACGAATCGAAGTTGTTGAGCCATTGAATGCCGACATACTGTCTGCACGTGCGTTGGCGGATCTACGCCAGTTAATGTCCTTTTGTGACAGGCATTTAGGTGAAAATGGCACAGCCTTGTTCCCAAAGGGCGCAATCTGGAAAAAAGAGCTGTCAGACGCACGCGAGGAATGGAATTTCGAAGCGGAGCCTATTACAAGTTTAACTGAACCCCAGGCCGTTATCCTGAAGATCAAAGGAGTCTCACGTGGTTGATCTGTCTCGCCCTTCAGGGCCCCGGATTATCGCGGTTGCCAATCAAAAGGGTGGGGTGGGAAAGACAACGACGGCGATAAACCTGGCAGCGGGATTGGCCGAGGCAGGGTGCAAGGTTCTGGTGGTTGACCTGGATCCACAGGGAAATGCCTCGACAGGTTTAGGTGTCGAAGACCGGGATTGGACGACCTATGATCTGATTCTGGACGACGCCCCGTTGAAAGCGGTTGTTCAGGAAACCGAGATCGGTGGTCTTTATGTGGTTCCTGCAACCGTCGATCTCAGCTCAGCTGATATTGAGCTTATTTCCAATGAAAAGCGCAGCTATCTTTTGCACGATGCGCTCAGACAGACTGCAATAGATGAGTTCTCGTTCGACTTTGTTCTGATCGATTGTCCGCCTTCGCTGAATCTTCTCACTGTAAACGCAATGGTTGCGGCGCATTCCGTCCTTGTGCCACTGCAAAGTGAGTTCTTTGCTCTGGAGGGGTTGTCACAACTGATGCTGACAATTCGTGAGGTTCGGCAGACCGCAAATCCGGATCTCAGAATCGAAGGTGTTGTGTTGACCATGTATGACAACCGCAACAACTTGTCCCGTCAGGTTGAAAAGGACGCACGTGACAATCTGGGTGAGATGGTATTTAAAACCAAAATACCCAGAAATGTGCGGGTCAGCGAGGCGCCATCATATGCGCTTCCGGTTTTGCAATACGATTCCGGGTCCTTGGGCGCTATGGCTTACCGGCATCTGGCGCGCGAGATCATGCATAAAAATAACAAAGTGGCCGCCTGAGCGGCTGTCAGGAGGGCGAGTTGAGCGCCAAGAAAGGAAAACCCAGAGGTTTGGGGCGGGGGCTGTCCGCATTGATGGCGGATGTCACACAGGATGTTGAAGGCCGCGTTTCTGCTGAACCGCGCCGCCCGGACATGAAAGTTCCGATCGAAAAACTTCGCGCCAACCCAAATCAGCCGCGTCGCACTTTTGCCCCTGAACAACTGGATGAGCTAGCGGCATCGGTTAAGGAAAAGGGGATCATTCAGCCACTGATCGTGCGCGCCGTGAACGACAGCGAATACGAGATTGTTGCCGGCGAACGTCGCTGGCGCGCTGCGCAGATGGCGCAGTTGCACGATATCCCGGTAATTATACGCGAGTTTGACGATACCGAAGTACTGGAAGTCGCGATTATCGAGAACATCCAGCGTGCGGATCTCAACGCTGTTGAAGAAGCGGCAGGCTATAAGCAGCTGATGGATCGATTTGGCCATACGCAGGAAAAGCTGGCCGAGGCCTTGGGAAAAAGCCGAAGCCATATTGCCAATTTGCTGCGTTTGCTATCATTGCCGATTGATGTGCAAACCTTTGTAATCGAAGGGAAACTGTCTGCCGGTCATGCTCGGGCGTTAATTACGGCCGAAGATCCGTCGGAACTGGCAAAAATTGTTGTCCGTGACGGTTTGTCAGTGCGTGCAACCGAGGCTTTGGTGAAGAAGCAACAGCAAGGTGATGCAGATCGTCCTACGCCAAAGTCGCGGAACCTGAATGCGGGCAAGGATGCGGATACACGGGCATTGGAAAAGGACCTTTCTGCGATCCTGGCCATGAAGGTTGCGATTAATCACAAGGCGGGTACCGAGACAGGGCAGGTGGTTCTCACCTACGAAAACCTTGATCAGCTGGACGATCTTTGCGCGAAACTCAGCCGTTAGGCCGGGTCCAGATAAAGATCATCACGCCGCTCAGTACGACAGCTTGAATGATCAGAACATGTGACGGAACTGAGAAAATCAGAGACAACCCAAAGACAGCGGCGACCGATATGGTGGCCGCTTTTTTTGCGGCTGGTCGAATTGCCCCGGATTGCTGCCAATCTATGATCATGGGACCAAATGTTCTGTGGCTCAAAAGCCAGTTGTGCAGGCGGGACGATGAGCGCGCAAAAAAGAAAGCTGCCAGAAGGAGAAAGGGAACCGTTGGTAACAAGGGCAGCACTACACCGATTGCCGCCAGCGCAACGCAAAGCAATCCCAATCCTGCCCAAAGAAACTGCATGCTTTACCCCAATAGTTCCCGTATAACGGCATTCAGAACTGCGCGACCATCTTTTGTCGCCTTTATACGGTTATCTTCCTGGCGCAACATGCCAATCTCGCAAAGATTATCTAACTTGTCCTGATCGAGAGAGGTACCAGACAGTAGTTTGAATCGATCAACATCTAGACCTTCTGCAATTCTCAAACCCATCATGAGGTATTCATTGGCCTGATCCGAGCGACTGAGCTCTTCTCTATGGGATTCACCGGAACCTACTGAGACGGCATTTATCCATGTATTCGGGGACAGCTGCGTTTCAGTTGCGAGCTTGCGCCCTTGTGATGTGATGCGGCCATGGGCTCCGGGGCCAATTCCAACATAATCACCATAGCGCCAGTAGATCAGATTGTGCTGAGATTCCGCTCCGGGCCGAGCATGGTTCGAGACTTCGTAGGCAGGCATGCCGTGGTTTTCGCAGATTTCCTGAGTCGCAAGGTACATGTCGGCCGCGCTGTCATCCTCGGGCAGACCGCGTAGTTTTCCGATTGCATAGCGGTCACCGAACGCGGTGCCGTCTTCGATCGTCAACTGATAAAGGGACAGGTGGTCGACCGCCATCGATAGTGCTTCGTTCAATTCTGCGCGCCACGCCTCTACAGTTTGATGTTGGCGCGCATAGATCATGTCAAAGCTGACGCGATCAAAGCAATTCCGCGCGATGTCAAATGCTGCGCGCGCTTCAGCCACTGTGTGAATGCGGCCCAGCCGCCTCAGGTCTTCGTCGTTCAAAGCCTGAACACCCATGGATATGCGATTTACCCCGGCATCACGGTAGGCGGCAAAGCGACCAGCTTCGACTGATCCGGGATTGGCCTCAAGCGTGATTTCCATGTCGTTGGCAGGGCGCCACAAGGCCCGCGCTTCATCAATCACTGCTGCGACAGTTTCAGGGTTCATCAGAGACGGAGTGCCGCCGCCAAAGAAGATCGTATTCAAGACCCGGTCTGGCGTTTCATATGCCGAGCGTTTCAGCTCACTCAGATATGCATCAAGCCATTGTTTTTGATCAATTTTCTTTGATACATGACTGTTGAAGTCACAATAGGGGCACTTGGCCTCGCAAAAAGGCCAATGCACATACAGGCCAAAGCCCCCGTTGCGCCAATCATCCGCCAAAGCAGCCCTTCACGAACATCTCCACCGCGCGACCGCGATGGCTGATCTTGTTCTTTTCCCAGCGATCCATCTCGGCAAAGGTAATGTCGTATCCGTCAGGGACAAACATTGGGTCATAGCCGAACCCTTCGGAACCGCGGATCGGCCAGACAAGGTGGCCTGGCGCGACGCCTTCGAACACTTCATCATGACCATCGGGCCAGGCCAGAACCAGCGTGCTGCGGAATTGAGCGGTGCGCGGGTGCGGGGCGTCTTTGGCCTCCAATTCGTTATGCGCGCGGGTCATCGCCATCAGGAAATCACGGCCATTGCCGGTTTCTGCCCAGTCGGCAGTGTAAACACCCGGCGCGCCGTCCAGCGCGTCGATGGTAATCCCGGAATCATCCGACAGGGCAGGCAGGCCGGTGGCCTTGGCAGCGGCATGCGCTTTGATCCGGGCATTGCCAACGAATGTATCTTCGGTTTCCTCGGGTTCCGGCAGGTTCATCTCACCTGCGCCAACAACCGACACACCAAAAGGTTCGAGGAGATGAGTCATCTCCTCAAGTTTGCCTTTGTTATGCGTGGCAACCAGCAGCCTGTCCCCGTCGAACTTGCGGGTCATGCGGTGGCTGCCTTTTGGGCAGCGGCCAGCTCGGCAACGCCTTTTTCAGCCAGATCCATCAGCTGATCCATCTGTGCGCGGCTGAAGACGGAACCTTCGGCGCTCATCTGAACTTCGATCAGTTTGCCCGAACCGGTCATGATGAAATTGCCATCGACGCCGGCTTCGCTGTCTTCTGGGTAGTCCAGATCCAGCACCGGTTGGCCTGCATAGATACCGCAGGACACCGCTGCAACCGGATCGACCAGCGGGTCAGAGATCACGTCGCCAGCTTTCATCAGCTTGTTCACGGCCAGACGCAGCGCAACCCAACCGCCGGTGATCGAAGCGCAACGGGTGCCGCCATCGGCCTGGATCACATCGCAGTCCACAGTGATCTGACGCTCACCCAAGGCTACACGATCCACACCGGCGCGGAGGGAACGGCCGATCAAGCGCTGGATTTCCACGGTGCGACCACCTTGCTTGCCCGAGGCCGCCTCGCGCCGCATGCGGGTGTTGGTTGCACGGGGCAGCATGCCGTATTCGGCAGTGACCCAGCCCAGGCCTGAGCCTTTGATGAACGGTGGCACGCGATCCTCGATCGTGGCGGTGCACAGTACGTGGGTGTCGCCCATTTTGATCAGGCAGGAACCTTCGGCGTGTTTGGTGAACCCTGTTTCGATTGAAACCGGGCGCATTTCGCTTAAATCTCGTCCAGAGGGTCGCATGGAAAATCCTTTGTTTGCTGGGTTGGGGATAACGTCCCCGTGCCTTAGGATGCAACCCCGATTGACCTTTCATTTGCCTGCGATTTAATGCCGGTCCAGCAGGGGAAGACGCATGAGCGAAGCGCGCAAAATTCTGGACGAGATGAATGACCGGTCACGCGAGGTGTTCCGGCTGATCGTCGAGAGCTATCTGGACAGTGGAGAACCGGTTGGCAGCCGTACGCTGACCCGCACCTTGTCGGAGAAGGTCAGCGCCGCGACCGTGCGCAACGTGATGCAGGATCTGGAGTTTCTTGGTTTGCTTGACAGCCCTCATGTCAGTGCAGGGCGGATTCCGACACAACAAGGGTTGCGGATGTTCGTGGATGGCTTGCTGGAAGTGGGTGATCTGGGCGCAGATGATCGGCAGAAGCTGGACGAAACATTAGGCTCTAATGCTGGCGATGTGGGCGGAATGCTGGATCGTGTCGGTTCGGCTTTGTCACACGTGACACACGGCGCATCGCTGGTTCTGACGCCCAAACATGAATCCGAGATCAAGCATATCGAATTCGTTTCATTGGCCCACGACCGCGCTTTGGTGGTTTTGGTCTTTGCCGATGGGCATGTTGAAAATCGCCTGTTCACGCCTCCTCCGGGACAGACGCCCAGTTCGATGCGCGAAGCGGCGAACTTCCTGAACGCGCTGATCGAAGGACGCACGCTCAGTGAAGTGCGGCGTCAGATGCAGTCCCAGATCACAGCGCGCCGGCAAGAAATCGACGTGCTTGCGCGCGAAATGGTGGAAAGTGGCATGGCCGCTTGGGATGGGGACGGCACCGACTCAGCCCGTTTGATCGTGCGCGGACGGGCGAATCTGCTGGGAGAACCCGGCGAAGCCGAAGAGTTGGACCGAATCCGAACGCTGTTTGATGACCTCGAGCGCAAGCAGGACATCGCTGAATTCCTCGAATTGACCGAAGAAGGCGAGGGTGTGCGCATTTTTATCGGGTCTGAGAACAAACTTTTCTCACTTTCGGGTTCCTCTTTGGTGGTGTCTCCATATATGAACGCTGATCGAAAGATAATCGGTGCGGTCGGGGTCATCGGGCCCACGCGTCTGAATTATGGACGGATCGTGCCGATCGTGGATTATACGGCGCAACTGGTCGGCAAACTGATTTCCGACCGGAGCTAGAGGGTAAGAGATGGCAGAGCCCAAGAACGAAGATTTTCTGGACGATATCGCAACCGCCGAGGCGGAAGAGCTGGCCGAGGAATTTGCCGAGATCAGCGAAGAGGCGCTGGAAATTGATGCGCTGCGTGCTGAGCGGGACGATTTCAAGGACAAGTTCATGCGTGCACTGGCGGATGCCGAAAACGCGCGCAAGCGTGGCGACAAGGCCCGTCGGGATGCTGAACAGTACGGCGGATCGAAACTGGCCCGCGACATGCTGCCGGTTTACGACAACATGAAACGTGCGCTCGAGGCGGCAACCGACGAGCAGAAAGAAGTGGCAGGCCCGCTTCTGGAAGGCGTCGAGCTGACCATGCGCGCGTTGAAGGACGTATTCCAAAAGCACGGGATCGAAGTGATCACGCCCGAAGTTGGTGACCGGTTCGATCCGAATGTGCATGAGGCGATGTTTGAAGCTCCAGTGCCCGGCACCCGTGCTGGTGACATCATTCAGGTTTCGGCCGAAGGCTTCATGCTGCACGACCGCCTGCTGCGCCCGGCGCAGGTTGGGGTATCTTCGACCCCGGCAAGCTGAACGATTTCAGTTCAAACGAATATTGAGGCGGTCAGGTTCTGGCCGCCTCTTTCAGTTTGTAGATCAGATCCAATGCCTCACGTGGGGTCAACTCGTCCGGAAGGATTTCATCGAGCATGTCGGTGACAGGTGATGCCTTGGGCGCAGGTGGTGGCGGAGGGGGCGCAGCCGAAAACAAAGGCAGGTCGTCGATCAGGGCTTTTTGCTTACCGCCTTCGCGTTCGGTTTTTTCCAGCTGATCCAGGACGATACGGGCGCGTTCGACCACAGATGCCGGCAGTCCGGCCAATTGGGCAACCTGTACACCATAGGATCTGTCTGCCGCGCCCTTGTGGACCTCGTGCAGAAAAATGACCTCACCTTCCCATTCTTTCACTGCGACAGTGGCGTTTTCGACACCTTCCAGTTTTCCGGCCAACGCGGTCAGTTCGTGATAATGCGTGGCAAACAGAGCCCGGCATTTGTTTGAGGCGTGAAGATGTTCCAGCGTGGCCCAGGCGATGGACAATCCGTCATAGGTGGCGGTGCCACGGCCGATCTCATCCAGAATGACGAGGGCACGATCATCCGCCTGATTGAGGATGGCAGCGGTCTCAACCATTTCGACCATAAAGGTCGAGCGCCCGCGCGCCAGATCATCCGACGCTCCGACGCGGCTGAACAACTGGCTGACAAGGCCGATATGCGCCCGCTCGGCCGGGACGTAGCTGCCCATCTGGGCCAGCAGGGCGATCAGCGCATTCTGACGTAGGAACGTCGATTTACCGGCCATGTTGGGACCGGTCAGCAGCCAGATCGCCGCGCCATCGTTGGCGCTGAGATCGCAGTCATTGGCGATGAAGGCGTCGCCGCTTTGCTGGCGCAGGGCGTGTTCGACGACCGGATGTCTGCCACCCTGAACATCGAATGCGCGCGAGGCGTCGACTCGTGGGCGGCACCAGTTTTCTCCACGCGACAGATCGGCCAGAGCAGTGGTCAGATCCAGTTCGGCCAGCCCGCGTGCGGCTTGGTTCAGGCGGGCGGCTTTTCCCAGAATTTCATCAGAAAGCCTTTGATAGAGCCGCTTTTCGATCTCCAGCGCCAGATTTCCGGCGTTCAGAATGCGGGTTTCGATTTCCGAAAGCTCGACAGTAGTGAACCGCACCTGATTGGCTGTGGTCTGGCGGTGGATGTAGGTTTCGCTGAACGGTGGGTTCAGCATTTTCTCGGCATGGGTGGCCGTAGTTTCAATGAAATAACCCAGCACGTTGTTGTGCTTGATCTTCAGAGACGTGATACCGGTATGTTCCGCATATTTCTGCTGAAACCCTGCGATGACCGAGCGGCCTTCGTCGCGCAGGGTGCGGGCTTCGTCCAGCTCTGTGTCATACCCCGGTGCGATGAACCCTCCGTCCCGGGCCAGCAGCGGGGGTTCTGCTACAAGGGCGTCATCGAGCAGGTTCAGTAGGTCATCAAAACCAACCAGATTTTGCAACGCGGTCGCCAGAAGGACGGGTAAGTCCTGATCCGCACAAAGCCCGGCAATCGCTGATGCCTGTGTCAGGCCGTTTCGAATGGCGGCCAGATCACGGGGCCCGCCGCGATCCAGAGACAGGCGGGACAGGGCGCGGTCCAGATCAGGGGTTTTGCGCAACGCCTCGCGCAAGTCCGATGCAATCAAACTGTCTTCGACCGCAAAACTCACCGCATCCAACCGTCCATGGACGACGTCCAGATTGCGGGAGGGGCTGGAAAGGCGTTGCTCCAACAGTCGAGCGCCACCAGGTGTCACTGTGCGATCCACCACGGACAGCAGTGAGCCAACGCGGCCGCCGGACAGGGAGCGAGTCAGTTCCAGATTGCGTCGAGTTGCAGCGTCGATCTGAACAACGCGGTCTTCGGATTCCTTGAGCGGGGTCTGCAGCAGCGGTAGTTTGCCCTTTTGAGTGATCTCCAGATAGTCGATCAACGCACCCATGGCCGAGATTTCGGCGCGTCCAAAGCTGCCGAACGCGTCCAGAGCGCCCACATGGAACAAGCCGCAGATGCGTTTTTCCGCCGCAGTGCTGTCGAAACTGGCACGCCCGATGGGCGTCAGAGAGATACCAAGATCGCGAACAGGCTCATTCAGCTTTTCCTGTGCTCCGTCGGCGACGATCAGTTCGGACGGCGCCAGCCGTGCCAGCTCGGGGCTAAGACGCACGGACGTCAATGGCATCACGTGAAACGCCCCGGTCGAGATATCGGCCCAGGCCAGTGCAGCCTCATCCCGGACCTCGGCATATGCGGCAAGGAAGTTGTGGCGGCGGGCTTCCAACAGCGCGTCTTCTGTCAGTGTGCCGGGCGTCACCAGACGCACGACATCGCGCTTTACCACCGATTTAGAGCCTCTTTTCTTCGCCTCAGCCGGGCTTTCCATTTGCTCGCAGACGGCGACACGAAACCCTTTGCGGATCAGTGTCAGCAAATAGCCTTCGGCCGCGTGCACCGGGACGCCACACATCGGAATGTCAGTTCCATTGTGCTTTCCACGTTTGGTCAGGGCGATGTCCAGCGCCTCGGCGGCATTAACGGCGTCCTCAAAAAACATCTCGTAAAAGTCACCCATGCGGTAAAACAGCAGGGCGTCGGCGTGGGCCTCTTTGATCTCGAGATATTGCGCCATCATCGGCGTGACTGTGGACAAGGCTGACCCCTTCTGGCGTATTCCGGTCGCGACCTTACAAATCCCCCACCCGCGACGAAAGGTGAAAAGTATTCTCGTTGAGGCGCGCCTCTTGCTGCGCTATGAGGCGAAAGCCCAACAGATGTAAGGAAACGACCTATCTCATGCCCAAAGCGAAGATCACTAAAGAGGAGGCGCTGGCCTTTCACCTTGAACCAACCCCCGGCAAGTGGGAGGTTCAAGCCACCGTCCCGATGACCACTCAGCGTGATCTGTCGTTGGCCTACAGCCCCGGCGTGGCTGTTCCATGTGAAGCAATCGCGGAATCCCCGGAAACAGCCTACGACTATACCAACAAGGGCAATCTGGTTGCTGTGATTTCAAACGGCACAGCGGTTTTAGGTCTTGGCAATCTGGGTGCGCTGGGCTCGAAACCGGTGATGGAGGGCAAGTCAGTCCTGTTCAAACGGTTCGCCGATGTGAACTCGATCGATATCGAACTGGATACCGAAGACCCGGATGAGTTTTGTCGTGCCGTGCGCCTGATGGGGCCGACCTTTGGTGGCATTAATCTTGAAGATATCAAAGCGCCCGAGTGTTTCATCATTGAACAGCGCCTGAAGGAAGAGATGGATATCCCTGTCTTCCACGATGATCAGCACGGCACGGCGGTGATCTGTGCGGCGGGTCTGCTGAATGCGCTGCACATTTCAGGCAAAAAGATCGAAGATGTAAAGATAGTCCTGAATGGCGCGGGTGCGGCAGGTATCGCCTGTATCGAGCTGCTCAAGTCGATGGGCGCACGGCATGAGAACTGCATCGTCTGTGACACCAAAGGTGTAATCTATCAGGGCCGCACCGAGGGTATGAACCAGTGGAAATCGGCGCATGCCATCACCACGGATCTACGCACTCTGGAAGAGGCCATGAAAGGTGCGGACGTCTTCCTTGGCGTGTCGGTTAAGGGCGCTGTGACGCAGGATATGGTCGCGTCAATGGCGGATAATCCGGTGATTTTTGCGATGGCGAACCCGGATCCCGAGATCACGCCGGAAGAGGCGCATGAGGTGCGGGTCGATGCGATCGTCGCCACCGGGCGCAGCGACTATCCGAACCAGGTGAATAACGTTCTGGGTTTCCCTTACCTATTCCGTGGTGCGCTGGACATTCACGCCCGTGCCATCAATGATGAGATGAAGATCGCTTGCGCCCACGCGTTGGCGCGTTTGGCGCGCGAAGATGTGCCGGATGAAGTTGCCATGGCCTATGGAAAATCGCTGACCTTTGGCCGCGACTACATCATTCCGACGCCATTTGACCCGCGCCTGATCCACCGTATCCCACCAGCTGTTGCCAAGGCCGGTATGGATACTGGCGCAGCCCGTCGTCCGATCATCGACATGGACGCCTATGAGCTGAGCCTGAAATCCCGCATGGACCCGACTGCCAGCATCCTGCGCGGCCTGAACGCGCGTGCCCGCGCAGCGCAAAGCCGCATGATCTTTGCCGAGGGCGATGATCCGCGCGTTCTGCGTGCAGCGGTCATGTATCAGCGCTCGGGTTTCGGAAAGGCGCTTGTTGTTGGTCGTCCCGATGACGTCAAAATCAAGCTTGAGGCTGCAGGTCTCGGTGATGCTGTTCGCGAGCTGGAGGTGGTGAACGCCGCCAACACCATGCACCTCGATGCCTATAAGGAGTTCCTCTATAAACGTCTGCAGCGTAAGGGATTTGACCGGAAGGATATCCACCGTCTGGCCGCGCGCGACCGGCACGTGTTCTCATCTTTGATGCTGGCTCATGGGCATGGCGATGGTCTCGTTACGGGCGCAACCCGGAAATCAGCGCATGTGTTGGATCGGATCAATCACGTCTTTGACGCGGATGCGGCCCATGGCGCTGCTGGTGTCACCGCATTGCTGCACAAGGGCCGGATCGTCCTGATGGGCGATACGCTGGTTCACGAATGGCCGGATGAGAACGATCTGGCCAATATCGCTGAGCGCGCAGCAGCTGTTGCCCGCCATATGGGCTTGGAGCCGCGCGTTGCTTTCGTCAGCTTTTCGACCTTTGGCTACCCGGTCTCGGAGCGTGCAGAAAAAATGCATGTCGCCCCCGAAGTTCTGGACGGGCGCGGCGTGGATTTCGAATACGAAGGCGAGATGACCGTCGACGTTGCCCTGAACATGGATCAGCAAGAGGCTTACCCGTTCTCACGCTTGACCGGTCCTGCGAACATTCTGATCGTCCCCGCACGGCACTCGGCCAGCATCTCGACCAAGCTGATGCAGGAAATGGGTGGCGCGACCGTGATCGGTCCGATCCTGTCGGGTGTCGATAAACCGATCCAGATCTGTTCAACCGTTTCGACTGCAAACGACATCCTGAACATGGCCATCCTGGCCTCTTGCGATATCGGATAAGCGATGACGATCTGGAACCTTGGCTCAATCAATGCCGATATGGTCTACGGCCTGCCGCATCTGCCCGGGCCGGGGGAAACCCTTGCGGCCAAGGGGCTGGAACGGTTTCTGGGCGGCAAGGGTGCGAACATGTCCGTTGCCGCGGCACGTGCCGGATCTCAGGTCAGCCATATCGGAGCTGTCGGGCCTGACGGGCGCTGGGCCAAGGACCGTCTGACCGAGTATGGCGTGGATACGCGCCATATCACCGAAGTGGATGTACCAACCGGGCATGCAATCATCGCGGTCGATGCCGAAGGTGAGAACCTGATCGTTCTTTACCCGGGGTCCAACCACGCGCTTGAGGTTCAGCAGCTGGAACAGGCGCTGTCTTTGGCCAAAGCAGGTGATTTGCTGGTCATGCAGAACGAAACCAATGCACAGGTTGAGGCTGCCCGACTGGGGTATGAGCTTGGTCTGACAGTCTGTTACGCAGCAGCGCCGTTTCAGGCGGATGCGGTTCAGGCTGTCTTGCCCTATCTTGATTTTCTGATCCTGAACCAGATTGAGGCGGTGCAGTTACAGCAAGCCACTGGCCTCAGTGCTGCAGACTTGCCGGTCGAGCATGTGGTCGTGACACTTGGTTCCGATGGCGCACGCTATCATCAGCGCGGCAATGATCCGGTGAAGTTTGATGCCCACAAAGTTCAGGCCGTGGATACGACCGGGGCAGGTGATACCTTTACCGGTTATGTCCTGGCTGGGATGGACCGAGGCATGCCGCTGGCGCAGGCCATAAC
Organism: Ruegeria sp. CE12; assembly: GCF_056537525.1. Lineage (NCBI taxonomy): Bacteria > Pseudomonadati > Pseudomonadota > Alphaproteobacteria > Rhodobacterales > Roseobacteraceae > Ruegeria > Ruegeria sp. CE12. Next base: position 56,385 of record NZ_JBQFRS010000012.1, read on the forward strand.
ACAGGCAAACCGTGCCGCGGCTTTGATGGTGACGCGACACGGTACGGCTGATGTGATCCCTGACCTCAAGGAAGTTCAGGCGGCTCGTTTCGATTAGGAACCGACAAAGGGTGCTGCACTGCCCCAAAGCTGTTTTACCCGGGCGTCGCGACCGCAGGCCTTGCGATAGGCTTTGTATGCATTCTTTTGGCGCTTGGGACCAAAACGGGTGAAGACCAGCTTGTCTCCTTTGTAGTAATCTTGGTGATAGGCTTCTGCAGGATAAAAGGTTGATTGTTGCAGGATTGGTGTCACGACCGTTTGCCCCAATGCCTGCTGTGCATTTGCCTTAGCCTTCTGCGCTTGCGCTTTTTCGCCTGCATTAGAGACAAATACTGCTGTGCGATAGCTTTCGCCACGGTCACAGAACTGACCGCCTGCATCTGTCGGATCGACCGAGCGGAAGAACATGTTCAACAGTGTTTCACGTGAGACGCGGGCAGGGTCGAAGGTGATCTGTACGGCCTCGTAGTGACCTGTACCGCCTTTGGAAACCTGATCGTAAGTCGGGTTCGCAGATTTACCGCCGGTATAACCCGAGACTGCACCGATCACGCCAGGTACCGATTCAAAATCGGACTCAACGCACCAGAAACAGCCGCCGGCAACGGTCAGTGTTTCGGTGCCCGCCGCAGGTGCAGGCATCGCGCGTAACAACGCAACCAGAGCAATCAGAACAAACAGAAGAGCGGACTTGAAATGGTCGAAACTGTAATTCCGGGTCATGGCAGATCTCCTTTGAGATCAGGCTGCCGTGCGACCCGGAAGTTGGCAATCCACTGACATCATTTGTCACGTGCTGGTGAGACGAGTTTATCGGTCAGCCCAGCAACTGCCCCAGTTTCATAGCGACACCCATGTCGCCTGAAATCTTGAGCTTGCCCATCATCACGCCCGTCATCGGGTTCAGTTTACCGGTCAGCAACTTGCCCAGATTGTCACGAGAGATGCGAATGGTGCAGTCGGTATCTCGATCCTGCGTGGTTGCAGTGTTGTCGGCGAGGACGATGACACCATCCTCACCGCAATCGAACTTGAGCGATCCGTCAAAGGTTTTGCCGCCCAGACCCTTTTGAATGCCGTCTGCAATTTCCTGAAGCATTTGAATTCCTTTCGCAGTTGTGCCCTGCGTAATGAGAAGTCTCAGCTTCAGGCAAGCATGACCCTACTGGAACCAGCCAAGGCTAGCCGTTGATCAACGCCTGTTTTGTTGGCTCACAGATCTGACCGTCATAAAAAGCTGTCAGGACATCCTGAAACTCGGATGGTGCGCCGGGTACAGCCGCAAACAAGGTCATGGACGAGCGTAGCTTCTTGGCATCGACCTTTCCCAGAATACCAGCCGGGTCCGAGCCCCTGTGCGACAGCATCAGGCGAGACACCTGAATCAGGCGCTCACGCAGGACCGGATGCCCAAGATAGGCGGTCGCCTCATCCAGATCTTCGATTCCGTAAAGCTGGGCCATATGAGATTGGCCCAGTTCTGCCAGTTGCGGAAACACGAACCACATCCAGTGACTGGTTTTCTGTCCCTGCTCAAGTTCACGCAGGACATCCGGCCAAACCGTGTCCTGCGCTTCGATGAACATTTCGAGCTCTTCGTTTATGCCTTCGTCTTCAGTCACTTGGACAAACGCTTGTCACGAGCGGCCAGAAGCTTCAGACGCAGAGCGTTCAGCTGGATGAAACCAGCCGCATCGGTCTGGTCATAAGCACCGGCGTCTTCCTCAAAGGTCACATGTGCCTCGGAGTACAGCGAGTGATCCGACCAGCGGCCCACGGTCGAGGCCAGACCTTTGTACAGTTTCACACGGACGGTGCCGGTGACATGTTCTTGCGACTTGTCGATGGCCGCCTGCAGCATTTCCCGCTCGGGCGAGTACCAGAAGCCGTTATAGATCAGCTCGGCATACTGCGGCATCAGCTGGTCTTTCAGGTGCATCGCGCCACGGTCCATGGTGATGGATTCGATACCGCGGTGCGCTTCCAGCAGGATGGTGCCGCCGGGAGTTTCATAGATGCCACGCGATTTCATACCGACGAAACGACCTTCGACCAGGTCCAGACGACCAATGCCGTGCTTACCGCCGTATTCGTTCAGCTTGGTCAGGATTGTGGCCGGGCTCATCGCTTCGCCATTGATGCTGACCGCGTCGCCTTTTTCAAATCCGATTTCGATGAACTCCGGCTCGTTCGGCGCGTCTTCGGGATGGACGGTGCGCTGGTAGACATAGTCGGGCGCCATATCGGCGGGGTCTTCCAGAACCTTGCCCTCGGACGAGGTGTGCAGCAGGTTGGCATCGACCGAGAAGGGGGCCTCACCGCGTTTGTCCTTGGCGATCGGAATCTGGTGTGCTTCTGCCCATTCGATCAGACGGGTACGGCTGGTCAGATCCCACTCGCGCCACGGGGCGATGACCTTGATTTCGGGGTTCAGTGCGTAGGCGGCCAGCTCAAAACGGACCTGATCGTTGCCCTTGCCGGTCGCGCCATGCGCAACGGCGTCAGCACCGGTTTCTTTTGCGATCTCAACCAGACGTTTCGAGATCAGCGGACGCGCGATTGAGGTGCCCAGCAGGTACAGACCTTCGTACTGCGCGTTGGCGCGGAACATTGGGAAGACGAAGTCGCGGACGAACTCTTCGCGGATGTCCTCGATATAGATGTTTTCGGGCTTGATCCCCAGCATTTCAGCCTTTTGGCGTGCCGGCTCAAGCTCTTCACCCTGACCCAGATCGGCGGTGAAGGTGACAACCTCACAGCCATACTCGGTCTGCAGCCATTTCAGTATGATCGAGGTATCAAGGCCACCGGAATAGGCCAGAACAACTTTCTTGGGCGCGGACATCTGACTTCCCTTTATGCGTAGAACGATTGGCCCCTAGCGGGTTTTCGACCCGGGGGCAAGTTGCGAGCATTGACGCAGGACGGGAATTGGGATGAAACGATTGCAAAGATAACAAGGATTGGTTGAGAGGGCGGTTCAGAATGCTTGGTTGGCAGATTTTCATCCATTCAGTTCGAATGGTGTTCAGTAATCTACAGGAAGCTTTGCAGATTGGATTGATACCATCAGTTGCCGCCGCGATTTTCAGTACCCTCGTCTTGGGCGTGGCGAGTGCGAACGGGATCGATGCGGGTGATCCTGCAATGAACTTGACTGCGAAAGATACGTTGAACGTCGTTGTCGTAGCGTTGATCAGTATCTTTGTGAGTTTGTGGATTTTCGTCGCATGGCATCGGTTCGTGCTGCTCGAAGAGTATCCGAAAGGCTGGATCCCAACGTTCAATTTAGACCGGATAGGGGCCTACATCTGGTGTACCGTCCAGCTTATTGTCGTTTGTGTGATTGCATCGGTGGTAATTCTGGTGCCGTTGCTCTTGGTTGGCTCAATTTTGGCCGCCATCGTGCCGCCATTGGTGTATCTGCTTCAACTTCTGCCGTTTGCCGCCTTCTTTGTTGTCTATGTGCTTTTCATAAGGCTTGGCGCAGCCTTGCCAGCAGCGGCGATTGGGGAACCGCTTGGATTTATGGACGCAAAAAGAGCAACTGAAGGCACAAACGGCACCATCACGATTGTAGTGTTGATTCTGGCGTTTGTTCAGGTTGTCCTCAGTCTTCTGATCTTTCAGGCCAGTCAGATCTTGCCTATATTTGGAATAGCAAGCCAAACGATTATCGGGCTGGTCATTTCACTGGTAAATGTCAGCGTATTGACCACGGTGTACGGTATTTACGTCGAAAAACGCGAGCTGGCCTGATACCCGTACACATATGTATTCCTTGCCCTTTGGGCAGCGATACGACACTGAGACCGATATGACCGATTTCATGACCCGCGCCCGCGCTGCCGAACAGGCGATGCGCACTGTGTTTCCTGCAACGCCACTGCAGCGGAATGCTCATCTGTCCGATCGCTATGGGGCTGATATCTGGCTCAAGCGCGAAGACCTCAGCCCGGTGCGGTCCTACAAAATCCGCGGCGCGTTTAATGCGATGCGTAAGCAGCAGGGGCAGGAGTTGTTTGTGTGTGCCAGCGCAGGCAATCATGCACAGGGCGTGGCCTATATGTGTAAGCATCTGGGCGTAAAAGGCGTGATTTTCATGCCGGTGACGACCCCCCAGCAGAAAATTCAGAAGACCCGGATTTTCGGCGGGGATAACATCGAAATTCATCTGACCGGCGACTATTTTGATGACACGCTGGCGGCCGCGCAAAGTTGGTGTGCGCAGCAGGGCGGGCATTTCCTTTCCCCTTTCGACGATGATGACGTGATTGAAGGCCAGGCTTCGCTGGCGGTTGAGATCGAAGCCCAGTTGGGCTCTGTCCCGGATCACGTGATCCTGCCGGTAGGTGGGGGCGGTATGTCCTCTGGCGTTGCGACATGGTTCGGGGATCGCTCGCATTGCCTGTTTGTAGAACCTGCAGGTGGGGCGTGTCTGCGTGCTGCGCTTGCGGCTGGTCATCCCGTTGCCCTAGATCACGTAGATACATTCGTAGACGGCGCTGCCGTCGGTCGCATTGGAGCGAAGCCGTTTGAGCTTTTGCGTTCACGGCACCTGTCGGACGTACTGGTCATGTCCGAGGATCGCATCTGCGCAACAATGATCGAGATGCTCAATGTCGAGGGCATCGTTCTAGAGCCAGCAGGTGCGCTGGCCGTCGAAGCGATAGGTGACGTTCAGAGTTTTGTTCGCGGCAAAACGGTTGTCTGTGTCACCTCGGGCGGGAACTTTGATTTTGAGCGTTTGCCCGAGGTCAAAGAGCGGGCGCAGCGCTATTCCGGTGTGAAGAAATACTTCATCTTACGCCTGCCGCAGCGTCCGGGTGCACTGAAGGAGTTTCTCGGCATACTCGGGCCGGAAGATGATATTGCCCGCTTCGAATACATGAAGAAATCGGCTCGTAATTTTGGTTCGGTCCTAATCGGAATCGAAACCCGCAAACCTGAGAATTTCATGCGCCTGTTTGCTCATCTGGATGAGGCCGGATTTACCTATACGGATATCACCGAGGATGAGACGCTTGCCCAGTTCGTAATCTGATTCACTTCAGATTATCTGCCAGACCTGCCTCAAACACGGATCTGGACTGGTCAAACTCAGAATAGATTTCGGCAAGGTTGACGTCAGAACCTTCCCCGGCCGCGGCTTTTCTTTCCCCGTCCTGACAGAGCTTTGAAAATCTGTCGAAGCCCAGGCTCAGTGCGCTGCCTTTAAGGAAATGCAGGTTCTGCTCAATCTCGGTCCTGGAGGTGTCCTCACGCAGTTTCGAGATCACTTCCTGCACCTCGTCCATGAAAATCTGGACAACCTCATCAAACTCATCTGCGCCCACTTCGTCGCGCAGCTGATTTACCCGGGGCCAATGTATCATCATGCCCTCCGTCTGGACCTGCTTATCTCTCTGATAGGGCGTAACGCGTAAACAGCTGATTAAAATCGCTCAGGCGAAGTGGCCAACCCGCTTTCACTCAATTTTAAGCTGCAGATTTTAGCTTCTCCACATCTCGGTTTCAGGGAATGCGTGGGGTAAAAGGTGACGCCAGCCAGTCAGACAGACACTGTGGGCAAGCCGAATTTTGGTGCAATCCAAAAAGTGCTGGTTGTTGATGACAGCCGCCTTCAACGAAGAATTCTTGTGGCCTCGCTCAAGAAGTGGGGTTTTGAGGTTGTCGAGGCTGACAACGGCGAAGATGCAATCGCGTTGTGCAAGGTTGATCCACCTGATCTGGTGCTCAGCGACTGGGTGATGCCCGGCATGGGCGGGCTTGAATTTTGTCGGGCTTTCCGAGCGTTGGAAATGGATCAGTACACATACTTCATTCTGCTCACTTCCAAGAGCGAAAAGCAGGAGGTCGCACGGGGCCTTGATGCGGGTGCAGATGATTTCCTGATCAAACCGTTAGAGGCGGATGAGTTGCGAGCCCGGATTTCCGCAGGCGCCCGCATTTTGGATATGCAGCGCGAACTCTCTGACAAGAACCGGCTGATCGAAAGCGCCTTTGAGGAGTTGCGGTTGGCCCATGATGCCATCGACAAGGATCTGATGCAGGCGCGTAAAATTCAGGATTCACTGGTGCCCGAGCTTCGGCGCGACTTCGGGAACTCACGGGTCAGTATGTTGCTGAAGCCCTGTGGCCATATTGGCGGTGATCTGGTCGGTATGTTCTCGCCCGGTCCAAACCGTCTGGGATTTTATAGCATCGATGTTTCGGGTCACGGTATTACGTCGGCCATGATGACGGCGCGCTTGGGCAGCTATCTTTCCAGCAAGCATTTCGATCAGAATGTCGCGATGGAGCAGCGATTTGATAAATTCTATGCGCTGTTGCCGCCCGAGAATGTTGCCGCGACACTGAACTCGCGTTTGATGGCTGATGCCGGGATCGAAGAATATTTCACGATGGTCTACGCCATCGTCGATTTACGCAACGGTCACCTCAAAATGGTTCAGGCCGGGCATCCACACCCGCTGCTGCTGCGCAAGGATGGCAGTACTGAGTTACTGGGCGCAGGTGGTTTGCCTATCGGTCTGATTGAAAACGCGGTTTTTCATCAAACGGATGTTTACATGAAGCCGGGTGACAAGTTGTTGCTCCATTCAGATGGATTTACTGAGTGTCGGTTGGCGGACGGCAGCCTTCTGGATGAAGAAGGTCTTCAAGCCATGGCGCAGGACTGTCTTTCCGATGGTGGCGGCTCAGATTTTCTGGACGACATGTTCTGGCGATTAACGCAGGTCATGTCGCCTGATGATGGTATGGGAGACGATGTTTCAGCCGTCTTCTTCGAATACAATCAGCCCTAAAGCCCCTGCATATGACGTGTGGCAAAGTGGCGGTCACCTTCATTTCCCAGAATTCTGGTGGCGTCTGACGTCTCCATCCACACGGCCTCGTGGAATTCTTCGGTGGGCGGTCCCATTGGGCGGACTGGCCGCGCGCGGTATATATAGCAGACTTTCTCGGCCCAAAGATCGTATTCCGGCATATAGGTGAAACGCCGAAATGCACCGACACGTCGCGGTGCCGTTATCAGCCAGCCGGTCTCTTCAAAAACCTCTCGGTGAAGGGCCGTTATCGGAGATTCACCCGGATCAATTCCCCCGCCGGGAAGCTGGAGTTCGGGGTTCAGACCATCATCATACCAGGTTACGAGCAATGAGCTGCCCCGTGGTAACAAAGCATACACGCCGGGCCGCCGAATGTACCGTCGCCCCGGTTCCGGGGTTTCACCGAACCTTCTGATCATGTATGGCCCCTTTCAACCCGGTTTGTTCGACCTATATGGTGGCGGTATGCCAACCTGTGGCGTGTAAGGAAACCCCATGTCTCTTGGAACGAAAATCGCGTGGGACGATACCGTCCTGCCCTTTCAACTTGATGTATCGGATATGCGTGGCCGTGTGGCGCGTTTAGACGGGGTGCTGGACGGCATCCTGAAACAGCACGATTATCCGGAACAGGTCGAGGCCCTGGTGGCCGAGATGGCCCTGCTGACCGCATTGATTGGCCAGACTGTTGCGCTGCGCTGGAAGCTGTCCCTTCAGGTTCAGTCCAAGGGCGCGGTACGCATGATTGCGACCGACTACTATGCGCCGCAGAAAGACGGTGAGCCCGCACAGATTCGTGCCTATGCCAGCTTTGATCGGGATCGCCTGACCGATGGCGCACCCTTTGACCAGGTGGGCGAAGGGTATTTTGCGATCATGATCGACCAGGGTGAGGGAACCCAACCCTATCAAGGGATCACTCCGCTGGCGGGCGGTTCGCTCCGCGCCTGTGCCGAGGCCTATTTTGCGCAGTCCGAGCAGTTGCCGACCCGTTTTTCGCTGAGCTTTGGCAAATCGACCGAGCCGGGCGTGGGCGAACACTGGCGCGCAGGGGGCATCATGCTGCAGCACATGCCCAAAGCGTCCCCGTTTGTGGCATCTGGCGAAGGTAGTGGCGAGATACTCTCGGCTTCGGATCTGGTTGATGGCGATGAAGGTGAAAATTGGGGCCGGGTCAACATCCTGCTCGATACGGTCGATGACCTCGAGCTGATCGGGCCCTCGATTGCGCCGACTGACTTGTTGATCCGACTGTTTCACGAGGAACAGCCGCGTGTCTATGATGCGCAGATGGTCAAGTTCGGCTGCACCTGTTCCGAAGATCGCGTGCGTCAAAGCCTGTCAATCTATTCGGCGCGGGACATCGCCAAGATGACCACTGACGAAGGAACCGTGACTGCCGATTGTCAGTTCTGCGGTGCCCATTACGTGTTGGACCCAAGCACGGTTGGCTTCGACGCTGAAGATGCGGATCGTGCCTGATCCGATTTCACAGCTGACGGCGGCGTTGAACCGCCCCGGTGACGGGTCGAGTGACTTTGATCTGAATCCTGAAACCGTTTTGCCAGCGGGACGCAAACTGCGCCCCGCTGGTGTTCTGGTTCCAGTATTGTTGTCCGGTGAAACACCGCGCCTGATCCTGACCAAGCGCTCGTCGGCCCTGAAACATCACCCGGGCCAGATTGCGTTTCCCGGTGGAAAACAGGACGAAGGCGATGCAGATGTCACTGCAACAGCCTTACGTGAAGCGCAGGAAGAGATTGGTCTACCGCCAGATCTGCCGCGAATTCTGGGCCACTTGCCAACCCATGAAACCGTAACGTCTTTTAACGTGACACCTGTCGTGGCGGTATTGGAGAATGGTTTTGACCCAATCCCGGAACCCGGAGAAGTGGAAGAAGTCTTTTCAGTTCCGCTTGCGCACGTTCTGAACCCGGCGAATTATGTAGTCGAGTCGCGTCGTTGGCGCGGCCAAAGACGGTACTATTTCGCTGTGCCTTACGGCCCCTATTACATTTGGGGTGCAACGGCGCGGATGCTTCGGGGTTTGGCGGCGCGAGTGAGTGAATGACGCAGATCACAGAAGACTGGATCAGAGTTGAAGCGACACAGGATGTATGCTCGGCTTTGACCAACGCCGGAGCGCAAGCCTTGTTCGTGGGTGGTTGTGTGCGCAACGCGCTTTTGCATGCCCCGGTTTCCGACATTGACATAGCCACGGACGCGCATCCCGAACGTGTGCTGGAGTTGACCAGTAAGGCTGGTCTGAAAGCCATCCCGACTGGTATCGATCACGGCACAATCACAGTGGTTAGCGGTGGCATCCCGCACGAAGTGACGACTTTCCGCCGCGATGTCGAAACCGATGGGCGGCGCGCGGTCGTTGCCTATTCGGACGCAGTCGAAGAAGATGCCGCCCGGCGCGATTTCACAATGAACGCGCTTTATGCGCGGCCGGATGGAACCATTCTGGATCCGCTGAATGGTCTGCCCGATCTACGGGCGCGCCGCGTCAGGTTCATCGGAAATGCAGAGGACCGGATCAAAGAGGATTATCTGCGGTCATTGCGGTATTTTCGGTTTCACGCCTGGTACGGCGATGCAAATGCCGGGTTTGACCCCGAGGCACTGTCTGCGATCGCCTCGCACCTCGAGGGGCTCGAGAAACTCTCACGCGAAAGGGTTGGGGCTGAAATGCTCAAGCTGCTTGGTGCACCCGATCCCGCGCCTTCGGTGGCAGCGATGCGAAGTGCAGGCGTTTTGGCCCGAATTCTGCCCGGCGCTGACGACAAGGCCCTGCCAATTCTCGTGAAACTTGAAGGGGATGCCGGAGCACCCCCTGAGCCGATTCGCCGATTGGCTGCAATCGCACCACCTGAAGTTGCCCGAACTCTGCGGCTCAGCAAAGCTCAACTGCAACGCCTGACTCGTATGCGGGACGAGGCCATGGGAACCGCAGGTGTTGCTGAACTTGGCTTTCGATATGGTTCAACAGGGGGGCTGCACGAAACGCTTCTGCGTTGCGCGTTTCTGGAACAACCCTGGACCGATGATCTTGCCATTGCCCTTGAAAAAGGGGCTGCGGCCAGCTTTCCGATCAAGGCAAATGATCTCATTCCTAAATACAGCGGTCCGGCGCTGGGCAAAAAACTGGCCGAACTTGAGGCGCGCTGGATTGCGTCGGGTTTCCTTTTGGATCGCGATGAATTGCTGGTGGAATAAAATGAAGTCTCAAAAGGGGATGACAAAGCGGATCATTTGTGGCTAGGGTGCGCGTGTCACATGGATGGAGGAATGCGAATGTATTACGGGATCTGGTTCGGCTAAGGCTGGAACACATTACCCGTTGGGGTGGTGTTCTGACGCCATCTTCTTTCGCATGACTTGTTTTGACTCGCTCAATCGGAGCACTCTCCATGTTTCGCTATTTCGAAAACCTCGTAGACCCTTTTGTCGCTTATGACGAAGTAGACACGCCACCAACGCGGCTGTGGCCCTTCATGCTGGACTACTCGCGCCCATTCGTGCGCGTGTTTGTTTGGGCAGCACTTCTGTCAATCATCGTGGCAGGGGTCGAGATCGGCTTGATCTATTATATGGGCCGCGTCGTCGACCTGCTGTCGGGTTCACCGACCGAAGTCTGGCAGGCGCACGGCACAGAACTGCTGCTGATGGCAGCCTTTGTTCTGCTATTGCGGCCCGCGTTGCACGTGATTGACGTGCTGTTGCTGAATAACGCGATCTTGCCGAACTTTGGGACGCTGATCCGCTGGCGTGCTCATAAACACGTTCTGCGCCAGTCGGTTGGCTGGTTCGAGAATGACTTTGCCGGACGTATTGCGAACCGGATCATGCAGACACCGCCCGCTGCGGGAGAGGTGATCTTTCAGGTCTTTGACGCGATTTCCTTCTCGCTGGCCTATCTGATCGGTGCGGCCATTCTGTTGATGGCAGCTGATCCTCGGTTGTTGGTGCCGCTGTTGATCTGGCTTGTGCTCTATGGGCTGCTGGTGCGCTGGACGGTGCGGCGGGTTGGACCGGCCTCGCAGGCCGCATCTGATGCGCGTTCCACGGTGACCGGGCGTGTTGTGGACAGCTATACCAATATCCATTCGGTCAAGATGTTTGCCCATGCGGATCAGGAACTGGACTATGCGCGCGAGGCTATTGAGGCAACGCGCCGTACATTTCAGGTCGAGATGCGCATCTTCACCATTATGGACGCAGTTCTGGTCACGCTGAACGGTCTGTTGATCATCGGTGTTGTCGGTTGGGCGATTGCCTTGTGGATGCAGGGCAGTGCATCGGTTGGCGTTGTTGCAGCTGCAACTGCCCTGACGTTGCGGCTGAACGCGATGACCGGATGGATCATGTGGGCGCTGACCAGCTTTTTCCGCCAACTGGGTGTTGTTGCCGAGGGGATGGAAACCATCGCGCAGCCTGTTGATCTGTTGGATGTCAAAGGCGCAAGGCCCTTGCAGCTGACTTCGGGCGAGATCGAAATTCGCGATCTGTCTCACCACTACGGTCGTGAAACGGGTGGTCTGGATCATATCAACCTGACTATCCAGCCAGGTGAAAAGATCGGTCTGATCGGGCGTTCAGGCGCCGGGAAATCGACTCTGGTAAAGCTGCTTTTGCGGTTTTACGATGTCGAACGCGGTGCAATCCTGATCGATGGTCAGGACATCAGTTCTGTCACCCAGGACAGTCTGCGTCAGCGGATCGGGATGGTTCAACAGGACAGTGCGTTGCTGCATCGGTCGGTGCGCGACAATATCCTGTACGGTCGCCCCGATGCGACCGAAGAGCAGATGATTGCCGCCGCCAAGCAAGCCGAAGCGCATGAGTTCATTCTGGACCTTCAGGACCCGCAAGGCCGGACAGGATATGACGCGCATGTGGGGGAGCGGGGTGTCAAACTCAGCGGTGGTCAGCGCCAGCGTGTGACGCTTGCGCGGGTGATCCTTAAAGACGCACCCATCCTTTTGCTGGACGAGGCGACATCTGCGCTAGATTCCGAGGTCGAAGCATCGATTCAGGAGACCCTCTACGGCATGATGCAAGGCAAGACCGTGATCGCGATTGCGCACCGGCTGAGTACCATTGCGCAGATGGACCGGATCCTGGTGATGGATGGTGGTCGGATCGTCGAAGAAGGCGCCCATGCGGAATTGTTGTCGCACGGTGGTCTTTACGCTCAGTTCTGGGCACGGCAATCTGGCGGCTTCATGAACCCGGAGGCCGCTGAATGAGAATCGCAGATCTGATTTATCCGTTCACGGACACCGAAACGCCCCCACCGCAGACGTTGGGGGCGTTTATTCGCTGGTGCCTGTCCGGCGCATGGCCGATGTTGTTTGTTGCCGCCTTCTTTTCAGCCACCGCAGGCGCGATGGAGGCCGGAACGGCTTGGATCCTTGGCCATGTTATCGATGTGGCAACCGCAAGCGGACCAGAAGAGTTTTTATCCGCCCGAAACGCCTGGATGATCATCGGGGCGATCGCGTTTTTCATGCTGATCCGCCCGATCCTGTTCGGACTCTCGTCGCTCTCGAACAACTACATCGTGATGCCGAACATCACGCCGTTGGTTCTGGCCAAGCTCAATCGATGGACGTTGGGCCAGTCGGTGACTTATTTCGATGACGATTTCGCGGGCCGGATTGCCCAAAAGCAGATGCAGACCTCGAATGCGATGGCGTCGGTCGTGTCGGAAACCATCAGCGCAATTGTCTTTGCGTTGGCGTCGCTTGTCGGCTCTTTGCTTTTGTTAGGGTCTATTCATCCGCTGGTCATGGTTCCGTTCGCGGCTTGGCTCGCCGTCTATTTCTGGCTGATCCGCTGGTATCTGCCGCGTATCCGGAAACGTTCGGCTGCGCGTGCCGGGGCGCGGGCAATGGTGTCGGGGCAGGTGGTCGATACCATCACCAATATCAAAACTGTCAAACTGTTCGCGCATTCCGAGTTCGAGGATCACGCCGCCCGTAACGCAATGGTCGAATTGCGGGAAAGATCGCTGGATTTCGGAAAGCTCTCAGCAAGCTTCCGATTTATCCTGATGACGCTTGCCGGGGTTCTGCCTGTGTTGTTGTTGGGTGCCACCGTACTGTTGTGGCAGGCCGGTAGTGCGACGACCGGCGACATCGTTGCTGCCGGCGCTGTGTCCATTCGCATCGCTCAGATGACCGGTTGGGTCAGTTTCACGCTGATGGGCCTTTACGCCAATGTTGGCGAGATCGAAAACGGCATGAACACTCTGGCCAAGCGAAACCGCGTTGAAGATGCGGCGCGCGCTGCTGATCTGAAAGTTGCCGAAGGCGGGATCAGGTTCGATGACGTCAGCTTTGCCTATGGTCGGAATATCGGAGGTGTCACAGATCTGGATCTGACGATAAGGCCCGGTGAAAAGCTGGGTATCGTCGGGGCTTCTGGTGCAGGTAAGTCGACCCTGGTTTCTCTTCTGTTGCGGCTCTATGACAGGGAAAACGGTGCGATATTGATTGATGGTCAGGATATCTCACAGGTGACTCAGGACAGCCTGCGCCGTCATATCGGCATGGTCACGCAGGAAACTGCCATGTTCAATCGCTCGGCGCGCGAAAACATCCTGTATGGACGCCCGGATGCGACGGAAGAAGAAATGATCGCGGCCGCACTCAAGGCCGAAGCGCATGAGTTTATTCTGGGCCTGCAGGATGCTCAGGGCCGGACAGGGTATGACGCCCATCTGGGTGAGCGAGGTGTGAAGCTGAGCGGAGGACAGCGTCAGAGGATCGCTTTGGCACGCGCAATCCTTAAGGACGCGCCGATCCTTGTACTGGACGAGGCAACCTCAGCCCTTGATTCAGAAGTTGAGGCGTCCATCCAGACCGCTCTGCATCGCGTGATGGAAGGCAAAACGGTTCTGGCTATTGCGCACCGCTTGTCGACGCTCAGCGAAATGGATCGGATCATCGTTCTGGATCAAGGCCGCATCGTCGAGGACGGTGCACATGACACTCTGCTGGCACAGGGCGGGCTGTATGCGCGGTTCTGGCATCGCCAGTCCGGCGGCTTCATTCAGACCGAAGCTGCGGAATAGGGGTTCTTTTACAGCGTAAGCCCGGCTATCAGGCCCCCCATGACGCAGGATTACACCATTCTCCGCCTTGGTCATCAGGGCGACGGTATCGCCGATGGCCCCGTTTACGCCCCTCGAACCCTTCCGGGCGAGGTGGTCAGCGGCACGCTTGTTGGCACCCTGCTGAATGATATTCGCGTCAACACGCCATCAGATGACCGGGTCAAGGCGCCTTGCCGCCATTACAAAGCCTGTGGCGGGTGCCAGCTGCAGCATGCATCAGACACATTCGTTGCCGACTGGAAAGTTGAAGTGGTGCGGACAGCGCTCGCAGCACAAGGGTTAGAGGCACCGATGCGTCCGATCCATACCTCACCTGAACGATCCCGCCGCCGTGCAACCGTTGCTGTAAGGCGCACGAAAAAGGGCACTCTGGCTGGCTTTCACGGTCGTGCGTCTGACACGATCACCGAAATCCCCGATTGTCACTTGCTGGACCCAGCGCTGATAGCCGCCATTCCCGTTGCTGAGGCGTTGGCAGTGCTGGGTGGCAGCCGTAAGGGTGTTCTTGCCGTGACCCTGACCCTGTCCGAGGAGGGTCTTGATGTGTCGGTCAAAGGTGGCAAGCCGCTGGATGGGCCGTTGGAGCTGGCGCTGGCGCAAGCGACGGAACAGCATGGGCTGGCTCGTCTGACTTGGGATGATGAGGTGATCGCAATGCGCCAACCGCCAGTACAGCGGTTTGGCAAAGCGCAGGTTGTTCCACCTCCCGGCGCATTTCTGCAGGCGACAAAAGATGGGGAACAGGCTCTAACACAGGCTGTTCTGGAAATTGTCGGATCATCTAAACGGGTTGTCGATCTGTTTGCTGGTAGTGGTACCTTCTCGCTTCCACTGGCCGAAGGATCCGAGGTCCATGCGGTCGAGGGAGAAGCGGCCATGACCCGTGCGCTGGATCAGGCATGGCGCAAGGCAGAAGGTCTCAAGAAAGTGACAACCGAGGCGCGCGATCTGTTTCGCCGCCCCCTGATGCCAGATGAACTGAAATCCTTTGACGCAGTTGTACTGGATCCACCACGTGCCGGCGCCGAAGCGCAGGTGCAAGAGCTGGTGCAGGCCAAACGCCCTATCATCGCCTATGTATCGTGCAATCCGGTCAGCTTTGCGCGTGACGCAAAAATTCTGGCTCAGGCCGGTTACACCCTTGAATGGGTGCAGGTGGTTGACCAATTTCGGTGGTCGTCACACACCGAACTCGTAGGCCATTTCAACATGTCGAAAAAATCATGAATCAACAGGAGAGCGCCCAAATGGGGATCAGGCAGCGTTTGCAGGGCTTTGTCGAAAGCGCTGGATTTTCGCAATTCATCACCGGTGTGATCCTGATCAACGCCGTCCTGCTGGGTATGGAAACCTCTCCCAGTCTCATGGACAAGGCTGGCCCAGTGATCGTGTTTCTGGACAGCGTCTGCCTTACTATCTTTGTGGCTGAAATCGCGATGAAGCTGATCTCGACCGGGCGCCGTTTTTTCAGCAATGGCTGGAATGTCTTTGATTTTGTGATCGTCGGTATCGCTCTTGTTCCGGGCGCTGGCGGCTTGTCGGTCTTGCGTGCACTGCGGATTTTGCGGGTCCTGCGCGTGATCTCGGTGGCGCCACGCCTGCGTCGCGTGGTCGAGGGGTTCATCTCGGCACTGCCCGGCATGGCCAGCGTTTTCCTTTTGATGGCCATCCTTTTCTACATCGGCGCGGTGATCGCGACCAAGCTGTTCTCACAGTCCTTTCCGGAATGGTTCGGTGATCTCGGGCTGTCTGCCTATACCTTGTTCCAGATCATGACGCTGGAAAGCTGGTCGATGGGTATCGTGCGCCCCGTGATGGAAGTGTACCCCTACGCATGGATGTTCTTTGTTCCGTTCATCATGGTGACGACCTTTGCGGTGGTGAACCTTTTGGTTGGTCTTATCGTGAATTCGATGCAGGACGCCCACCATGCCGAGGATGGTGAAAAGACCGATGCCTATCGTGATGAGGTGCTGGAACGGCTTGAGATCATCGAGAAACACCTGATTGCGCAGTCAAACAGCAAAAAGTGATTTCAGTTTTTAGCTTTTTTGGCATAATAGCCAAAAAAAAGCAGCAGGCAGTGAAAATATGGATCGTCGAGCATTTGGTTTGGGGGCAATGGCAACGCTGAGCCTTTCAGCATGCGCATCAGCAGGCCCCAGATTTCTTTCCTACAACGGACCCGAGGTGACGTCGCTGGTCGTCAACAAGGGTGCACGCAAACTCTATCTTTTGCACCATGAACAGGTTCTGAAGGAGTATGACGTGGATCTTGGGTTTGCGCCGAGCGGCACCAAGTTCAAGCGTGGGGATGGCCGTACACCGGAAGGGTCGTATCTGATCGACCGCCGCAATCCACGCAGCCGGTATCATCTTTCGCTAGGCATTTCCTATCCTGACTCGAAAGATATCGCTCAGGCCAAGGCCGCAGGCGTTGATCCGGGTGGAGATATTTTTATCCACGGGCAACCCAATCTTCGTTCCGAGTTCAAGCGAGCAAGGAAGACACCTGATTGGACAGCTGGTTGCATCGCGGTCAAGAATGAAGAGATCGAAGAGATCTATGCGATGGTCAACGAAGGTACGCTGATCACGCTACGGCCCTGAACCGGCTCACAGCTACTTCCAGTTCTTGAACCCATAGAGCATGTAGTCGCGCTGGTAGGTTTCGGCCGTCAGCGCCTCAAGCTCAGCATCATAGATATCAGACAGCAAGAACGGAACGTCCGCTTCTGAAGCGCTGGGTACTGGCGGATTGGTGCGCCCAACCTTACGGGCCAACTCGGGTAGTGCGGTTTCGATTTCTTCTTCTCGCAGAATGAAGTCGGGCATGGCGAAAACAGACATCCCCTCAAGCGTGCTTGCCTGACTGCACCACAGACCGTCGACGCGGATGGGTGTCTGGCCTGCCAGAATATGGCGCAGAAACACCAGAAAGGCTGAGAACGCCTCATAATGCTGTTCTTTTGAATAGTTGTTTTTTCGAACCTGACCGGGAAAGGGAATCTTGTACTTGTTCCGCAGCATGTTGCGGATGTTGAGATATGCGCCCGGGCCTTTGTTGAGGATGTGACTGCAAAACACCGAATGCGCGCGCGCCAGCGGATGCCTTAGCACCGTGAACTTGCGATGCCCTGGATTGGTTTGCATCCATTGGCGCATCTGCTTGCGGTTACGATCGGTCAACAGGTCCTGCGCATCCACGGAATCCAGATCAGCCAGCCATTGTGCAACAACAGCTTCTGGTCCGCCGCGGATCGGCAGATACATCAATGGCGTTTTTGGGGCTGCAATGTACCGCGAAACCGCTGGTCCGCGGCGCGGCTCAAAATTTGGAACTCGATGCAGATTGAAGCCGTCGATTTTCGACAGCGCATTTTCCATCTCAACCGGATTTGTCACCTTTGACAGGGCCGGAGCAGGATTCTGAGGCTTCAGCCTGTCATCAAGTGCATCCAGTCGGGATCCAACTCCCAGCCATTCGGCCAGACCATTCAGAATCTCCAATTGGTTCAGATCATCATAATTTATATGAAATGCTGTCTGGCCGGTCTTCTGCAGATGGTTCTGCAGCATCTGTTTGAATTCCTGCTGCTCATCCAGGTAGCTGGCAAAATCCACCGGATCAAAGTCGATCTGAGCGTCTTTTCGTACCTTAATGTTGGTCAGCTGCCATTGCTTGGTTTTGCGGGCGATTTTCAGCGATACATAGCTGTCCAGCGGGTTACGCGACAGAATGATCTTGGCGCATCGCGGATCATCCAGTGCCGGCTGCAGCACCCGTGGATCGTGTTCTTGAAAATAGCGAAAACCATTCAAGGCATCCGGTGCAGCCCGGATCGCATCAAGCAGACGCATGGGGTCTTTGTCGCGCTCCTCCAGCGAAACCCCAAACAACTCATCAGATTTTAGCCGTCCGATAAAATGGGGGTTGAATGCCTCGCCATGGCACGCCACGCCGTCCAGCGCATTCAAGTTGGCTTCCAACAGGTTCGAGCCGGTACGCATAGCAGCCAGAACAATGAAATAGTCGAACTTTGTGCCCATATCCGACTATTGAACCAGATATGGTTTGCGGAATTGCCGGGTCTGAGCACCAAAAACATCATCCACCGGAAAATCACCCACCAGATACGGGTGCATACCTTGATTTTTGAGATTCTGCAGGAATTTTCCGAAGCCGGTCAGATCAACCATGGTTGGCGCTTCGGACAAATGAGCCGGTTGACCGGTTCCGATTTCATCAATCACCGTCTGAAGCGGCTCCATCGGAGATTCAACGAACTCTGCCATCGTCCAGATGCGGACTTTTGCCTTGGTCCAGACTGAATCCAGCACCTCAAGCTGCTTGGTTTCAATCTGCTGCAGACGCGCTGCTTCATTCCTGATGTCGGCAAAATTCATGTTCGAGCGGAACAGCGGTACTGCCCAGGCGCCGGTGACCACCGAAATCTGCGCGTTCTTGTCCCGTGCAAGGAACCAGTTGATCTTTTGTGTGTCGGCCGGGCCGAACTGAAAGCACTGTCTCTCTCCACGCGTGTTCCAGATCAGGTTAGAGACAAAAGCAGTCGGATTGTAATCCCGCAGTTTAGCACCATCGCTCAATGCACCGTTGATCGTGGTTTCTCCACCTGCAAATTCAGCTCTTTCAGGTCCGAACAAATGGCCATGGACGCGCGTTCCAGTCGCGTTGCCCAGCCAGGATTCGAAATCCTCGAACAATTCAGAGAAGCCCTGAAAGACGGAATAGGGAAACGAGGTCAGGCCGTTTTCACTACCGTGTCGTGGAAAACGGCTTTGCATATACAGGCCGTCACGACCCCGGGTTCGACGCTCGACCGCTTTGGCAAAAACCCGGTCAATCTTGCCGGGGTTTGGCTCAGCCAGTTTCATTGCCTCTGTCTGATCGGTCAGAAATGTCTGGTATAACCGATCCGCATGAGGCCAGATCTTACGTGCAACAAAGCAATCGGATCGGCGCAGCAGCTGCAAATGGTCGTCGTAGAAAATGTGCGGGCGGCCCTGATAGTCGAATTTGGACAAGGTCAGCGACCGGCTTTCGATATGGATCGAGTAGAGACGGGCCAGCGTCTGAAAATAGCTTTCGTCCGGTATCCAGACACGCCGGAAATAGCGATCATACACCTTCCGTTTCGGGTCCTGCAGAATCGCCGTGAGGGTTTGTCGCGTCAGACACCACCATTGGCTGCCCATATGTGGAACCAGCCCATCGGGTATTTTGCGTCGAAAACCCAGAAGGCGTTGCAGTTTCACATAGTAATCGAACAGTTTCCGGTGTTTGCGCCATGAAAACGGAAAGCGCAGCGTAAACCTTTCAAGATCTAGGCCACCGACGGTCCAGCTCACATCAGCCGTGGTCGCGCTCTCGATAAAGTCTTCGCGCGGCCGTTCGGACAGGTAGTCGACCAGTTCCTGCACTGGCCGCAACGGCAGGCAGGATCCCGAGGACAAATAGACATGGCGCACATCGGGAAACCGTTCCAGTATCAAGGTCGCAGCCGATTGTGAGGCCGCAACGATGCCCCAACCGCCCCATTCGCAGACGTGCCGTTCGCTAAACAATATCAGCGGATCATCGGAACAGGATGAGACGAAATTGGTATAGGTCTCTTCATGTACTTTACGGTCTACGTGAATGACCACCGGGCAGCCCGCAGCGGTCCAGTGTCGGGCGACCTGTTCCGCCCGATCCAGCGCAGTGTGAACCAGCATGACGATGCCCAAGGTGCTCATGCCCAGTTCCCCTTCGACATCAGACCAAGGATCTCAAGCTGCCGCCAGTTGATGTACTTCTCTGACCATTTGCACCAGAAGACCGGCTGATCTTCAAGCTGCTCCAGATAGGCACGATACTCACCCGACGCGCGATAATGCTGGTTTCGTGTCATTTCCTCGCGCGCCTTTTCGCCCAGAATATCAATCAGTTTAGCATGCAGCAGCGCGCCACTGGTTTTCTCGCCACCCCACTCGTCGTAAACCTGATTCAAGCCACGAGGCAGAAGAGAGTGGGTCGAGCTGACATAGACATAGCGCTTGTCCCACTTTACCAGCGGGATTTTGTTTAGTGCAGGCGCCTTTTCCGGATTGTCCTGAAAGAAAACGCGGCTGCGGGGGCCACCCTGAATCCACAAATTCCCGTAGGTCGGATTCTTGGAGATCATGTAGTTTCCCGAGTCGAACCAGGGAGAGATTTCAAACGGATCCTGCCCTTCGTGATACACCGCCTCCTGAACCGGACCTTCCGGATACATGTCAATCAGCATCGTGCCGAAGCTGCGAACACCTGTGCTATCCAGCCAGTCGGTCAGGGCCCGGATCGGGCGCGTGTCACAGAACGGGTAAATGAAGAACTCGTCCGGATCGACCGTCAAAACCCAATGATCACGCGCGTATTTGCGCAGCAGGTAGTTTGACCAGTCGAGACCAAAAGAAGCGCGCTTGTAGCTGGCTCTGGCGCTCCAGAGCGAGACATCTGGCTGTTCGCTCAGATACTCAGCAGTGCCATCATCGCTGTTGTTGTCGACAAAGAGAAAGTGATCGATGCCCAGCTTACGATAATAGGACAGAAAGTAGGGCAGCCGGATCTTCTCGTTGCGTACAACGCTCATCAACAGAACGCTGTCGCTTTGGATGTTCGCGGTGTTGTCTTTGAAAGGTTTCAACTCGCGTCGTTTGCGCACACAGCGCAAAAGGCGGCGCTTGCGCCGCAATCTCATCCGATAAGAATCCAAAAGGCTCACGCGACTGCCTAACCTTCTATGACGCGAGCATGCCCGGGTTGGCCTGAGCCGAGATCGCACCGGGCAATTACTGTTTTATGACACTTTAGCACCTTGAGAAGCAATGTATTTAAAAGGTGTTAGCCTGAAACGGGTTTTCCAACGGGATCGTTCCCCATTCAGTTCCAGCCTTTTGAATTCATCAAATCCAGCCCCTCAAGCTGCGCCCATCCGGTGTAGCGTACAGAGTGTGCGTTCCACAGGTTGGGCGCTGCGACGATTGCATCATAGTATGGCCCGAATAGGTCGGGATCATGAAAATGCTGCCGCCTCTCTTTTTCGGTTTCCGCGCTTTTGATGACCTGAGGCAAGAATTTTGTATGCAACAACACGCCGGCGGGTGCGTCGCCCCCGGGCCCGTCATAGGCAAAATTCAGGTGCCGCGGCAGGGCGGAATGGCATGAATTTACATACGCATAGCGTCTGGACCAGTGAACCAACGGGATCTTGTTGAGTGTCGGTGAGCGGTCAGGATGATCGGCAAAAAACACTCTCTCCCGCATTCCACCCTGAACCCAGAGGTTTCCCAATGGGTTTTGACGCCGCGCGCGATAAGGGCCGTTGTCGAACCAATTCAGTAAGTCCAGCGGATTGGACTGAGGGTCGTATTCGTGCTGATCCAGGTGACCCTCGGGATACATGTCCAGCATTAAGGCACCAAAGGCGCTATGGCCGCGGTTTTGAAGCCATGCCGTCAGATCCTGCAGTGATCTCGTGTCGTGATGGGCGTAGATCAGTAATTCGTCGGCATCCACCATCAGGGTCCAATGGTCGTGGCCGTACCGCATTTGCAGCCAAGTCAGCCAATCCAGACCAAAGCGAGAACCGCGATAGCTGGCATCGGTTTGCCACAGGGAAACGTCCGGTTGTTCCTGCAAATACGCGACCGTTCCATCGTCGCTGCCATTATCCACCATCAGAAAGTGATCAACGCCAAGGCTGCGATAGTGACGAAAGAACCAGGGCAGGCGCTCGAGTTCATTGCGCAGGGTTGTGAAGGACAGGATGTCGCCCTTTGCGATCAACCGGGTTCTGTCCGACAGGCTGTTCAACTGGTGACGACTGCGAAAGGATCGCCATAGAAGCCGTCGTCTTTTCATGCGCAACCGATACATCTGCAGCCACCCGATAGAGTCGTGCATCTGTTCCGCGGCGTGGCTCATTTTTGATAGTCGCCAGTCTGATGCCAGCGCCAAGCGTCGGCGATCATTGTCTCTAATGTTGATCTTTTTGGCTGCCAGCCCAGTTCGGTTTCAGCACGGGCAGAGCCCGAAACCAGCTTGGTACAGTCACCTTCACGACGTGGACCGGTGATATAGGGCACCGTACGATTGGTGACCGCTTTCGAGTGGCTGATCACGTCCAGTACCGAAAACCCTGAACCGGTTCCGAGGTTGAATACTCGACTGCCTTTATCCTTTTCCAGCCAATGCAAACCCAGAACATGCGCGTCCACCAGATCGCAGACATGCACATAATCACGAATGCAGGTGCCATCCGGTGTATCGTAATCCGTGCCATTCACGGTCAGCGCATCACGTTTGCCATCGATCGCATCCAGCATGAGCGGAACCAGATGAGTTTCCGGGCGGTGGAATTCACCAACTTCGCTGTCCGGATCGGCGCCAGCCACGTTGAAATAGCGAAAGATCACGTGTTTCAGCCGGTGCGATGCCTCGAAATCGCGCAGGATATCCTCGATCGCGCGTTTTGATGCGCCATAGGCATTCAGCGGATGCTGTGGCGTGTCCTCGTCCAGAACCACATTGTCATGTTCTCCATATGTGGCACAGGTCGAGGAGAAGACGAAATTCAAGCAATCCGCTGCAACAGCGGCTTCGATCAGGTTCAGTGATCCGGTGACGTTGTTTGACCAGTATCTGCCCGGTTCTGACATGGCCTCGCCAACCTGACTGAGCGCTGCAAAATGCATGACGGCAGCTGGTTTGTATTTGGCAAAGACCTCATCCAGCCGCTCACGATCCAACAGGTCTCCGTGTTCGAACGGGCCGAATTTCACCGAATCCTGCCATCCGGTAACGAGATTGTCGTAGGTGACCGGAACATAGCCCGTGCGCGCCAGAGCCTTGCAGGCATGTGATCCGATATACCCGGCGCCGCCGGTTACGAGTATGTTGTTCATTTTTGGTCCCACAACATCCGGTCAGAATGTCGATTTGGTTATTCGGAGGCATGTAAGGGGGCTATTCCAGCCCCATCGCAGCCATCATCTCTTCGATCTTTGCTACGTCCTGCGGATTGTTCAATTCCCAGAACTGCCGACCCTTGGCTTCAACCTCGACACACAGAACTTTGCGCCCGTTTTCCATGAAACGCAGTTGTTCAAGCCCTTCCAATGTCTCAAGCGGCCCGGTTGGCCAGCCTGGATAGGCCGACAGAGCGTCTGGTCGATAGGCATAGACGCCAACATGATGAAACACCGGGGTTGGTTCGGTACTGGCATAGGTTTCCGAGGTGAAAGGGATGACCTCTTTCGAAAAATACAGCGCGCTGTGATCTGTGCCGAAAACGGCGGTTGTGCCCCCGACGCGGTCATGCTTGCGGTCATTCAGCAAACCGTTCAGGGCATCCCCGTCGCAGCGCAACACAGGGGTCGCAACGCCCGCCTCGGGTGCGGCGCGCAAGCCTTCAATCAGATCTTCGACAAACCAGTGCGGCGTCAGGGGTGCGTCCCCCTGCAAATTCACAACGATGTCATACCCATTGCCCAGAACCGAGTGCGCCTCGGCACAGCGTTCGGTGCCATTGGCACAGTTCTCCGAAGTCATTGTGACCTCGGCCCCGAAACCTTCCGCAACTTCGCGAATGCGGTCGTCATCGGTGGCCACCACAACGCGGTCGACGCCAGCGACCGATTTTGCGGCACGCCAGGACCGTTCAATCAGCGTCATCGAGTTACCGGTCGCACCGGTCAGCGGCACAAGAGGTTTGCCCGGATAGCGCGACGAGGCATAGCGGGCAGGGATCGCAATCAGAACGGACATCAGGCCTCCTTCAGCTCAACACCCGGAGCATAGGCGATGAAGAACGGGTTGGCATAGCCGTCCTTGCCATATGTCAGCGGGGAGTGATCGTCGAACCGCACGACATCACCACCGGCACCGGCCAGCACTGCGTGCCCGGCGGCCGTGTCCCATTCCATAGTGCGACCCACACGGGGATAGATGTCGGCCTCGCCGGTGGCGACCAGGCAGAACTTCAGTGACGAACCCGCGCTTTTGCTGTCCTGCACCTGATATTTGTTGATGTAATCGTCTGTTGCCTGATCACGATGGGATTTTGAGGCGACGACCAAAAGTGCCGTATTGTCCGGGTTAGAGACTGATATTGGTGTCAACTCGCCTGTCTGCTCCTTGTTCAGAGCACCGGTTTCTTCAACCGATTGCCCATCAGCCTGAGTATAGAACATACGCCCTCGCGCAGGGGCATAGACCACACCGCGGGTCGGGACACCATTCTCCACCAGTGCAATGTTCACCGTGAAATCACCACGGCGGTTGATGAATTCTTTGGTTCCATCCAGCGGGTCGACAATCAGGAACGTATCGCCCTTTTCCGAATGCGAGGCGGCCTGTTCTTCGGTCACCAACAGGATATCGGGGAATGCCGCCCGCAGTCCTGCCGAGATCAGGGCATCTGCGGCTTCGTCTGCCTCGGTGACGGGGCTGGCATCCGATTTGACCTTCACGTCGAAATCATCCGCCTCGTAAATCTCCATGATCTTGTCGCCTGCTTCCAGGGCCAGACGTCGGATGACGGGAATGAGGGCGTCGTAGGTCACAAAAATGCTCCGTTCCTGAGGTTTGTTGATCCGAAAACCTGACCGACTTATGATGTGCCGGATACGGAACGGCAAGAATTTCATGCCAGGTTGCAGGCGATAAAGCAGGAAAGAACGTTCGAGTGTTCTATTACAAGCGAAATCAATCGCTGCTGGGCGGTGCATTCACGACGGCGGAACTCGTGTTCCATGCCGTTGTGCGCAACGTTCGATCACAGCATTCCAATGCGGTGATCGCCATCGTGATGAACATCATACAGGTTCTGGCGCTCGTGGTTGTCTTCTATCTGATCATGTCGCTTGTCGGGACGCGGGTGGCAAAGATCCGGGGTGAATATGTCCTGTATCTGTTGTCGGGTGTCTTTTTGTTCCTGACGCATATCAAGGCTGTCGGTTCGGTCGCCGGTGTCGGTATCGGCAACAACCCGATGATGCTGCATTCGCCAATGAACATCATGGTGATGTTGCTGGCCGCTGCATTCGGTTCGTTTTACACGCAAATTGTTTCGTTGATCGTGATCCTGTTCCTCTACAGCGTGACGATCTCCCCAATCGAGATTCAGGATCCGGGTGGTGCATTCGCGATGCTTGTTTTGGCCTGGTTCACTGGGTGTACGGTTGGTCTGATCTTCATGGCACTGAAACCATGGATTCCGCAGACTTCGGAGATACTCAACAATGTCTATCGCCGGATGAACATGATCTTTTCCGGAAAGATGGTCGTGGCGAACGCGCTCGGGGGTGCCTGGCTGGCGGCATTCGCGTGGAACCCATTGTTTCACGTAATCGACCAATGCCGGGGGTTCGTATTCCGGAACTATTTTCCAAGAAACACGAGTTGGGAATACGCTCTTTGGGTCGGGCTCGCGTTGATGATGATCGGGTTGCTGGGCGTGTTCTTTACCCGCAAACACGTATCGCAGAGCTGGAGTGCGCGACGCTAGGTTGCAACGCGCAGGGTCAGGTTGATGCGGCCGCCTTTGGGCAACAACCGGGATGAACCAAACCGGATCCGGTCGACCCCGTGATAGGCAAGACGCGCCGGACCTCCCATGATCACAACGTCACCCGAGTTCAGCCAAATGGACTCGGTCTTGCCGCCCCGGGTCGTGTTTCCAATTCGAAAGAGGGCATCATCGCCCAGCGAGACGGACAGTACGGGCCAAGAGAAATCCGCTTCGTCCTTGTCCTGGTGCAGGCCCATCCGGGCAGCCTCGCCATAATAGTTGATCAGGCAGCAATCGGGATCGCGATCGGGACTGCAGAGATCTTTCCACATCTGCAGGATAACATCCGGAATAGCAGGCCATGCCGCGCCTTTCGGATGGGTGTCCTGATACCGATACCCGGCTTTGTCTGACACCCAGCCCAGACCCCCGGCCGAGGTCATGCGTACGGACATCTGCTTGCCTGATGGGGTGGTGGGATGGAACAGGGGCGCGGATTTCAGAATCGGACGCAAGACATCGATCAGCTGCGTCTGCGCGGCCCCGTCCAGATAGCCTTTTCTGATATCGAACCCCCGCAAAAGCAGCCGTGCCATTCAAGAATCCCCAATCCTTGCCAAAACCTTGCCAAAAAAGGCTACAGAATCCCGAAAACCTGCATTTCAGAACGCTTGCAGGCCTCTTGTCCCGCCCTTATATACGCCGGGACGCGCGATGGTGTAGTGCTGTCGCGCAGCACTGATCGGGGCCGGATGCCATAACGGGTCCGGACCTCGGGACATCGCCTTGAAGAGAAAGGGATTGAAAATATGGGAAAAGTAATCGGCATTGACCTCGGTACCACAAACTCGTGCGTTGCCATCATGGATGGCTCGCAGCCGAAGGTCATCGAAAACGCAGAAGGGGCGCGGACCACGCCCTCGATCGTCGCCTTCACCGAAGATGAGCGACTGGTCGGTCAGCCTGCAAAACGTCAGGCGGTCACCAACCCCGACAACACCATCTTTGGCGTCAAGCGTCTGATCGGTCGTCGTGTGGATGATGCAGAAGTCGAAAAAGATAAGAAAATGGTGCCGTACGCCATCGTCGATGGCGGCAATGGCGACGCGTGGGTTGAAGCCCGCGGTGAGAAATACTCCCCAAGCCAGATCTCGGCCTTCACTCTGGGTAAGATGAAGGAAACCGCCGAGAGCTATCTGGGTGAGGAAGTCACGCAAGCGGTTATCACCGTTCCGGCATACTTCAACGACGCACAGCGCCAGGCTACCAAAGACGCTGGTAAAATCGCCGGTCTGGAAGTGCTGCGGATCATCAACGAGCCGACAGCTGCTGCGCTGGCCTATGGTCTGGACAAGGAAGAAACCCAAACCATCGCGGTTTATGACCTTGGTGGTGGTACCTTCGACGTGACCATTTTGGAAATCGACGACGGCCTGTTCGAGGTTAAGTCGACCAACGGCGACACCTTCCTGGGTGGTGAAGACTTTGACATGCGCATCGTCAATTACCTGGCGGACGAGTTCAAAAAAGAACACGGTGTCGACCTGTCGCAAGACAAGATGGCCCTGCAACGTCTGAAAGAAGCCGCTGAAAAAGCCAAGATCGAGCTGTCCTCGACCTCGCAGACCGAAATCAACCAGCCGTTCATCTCGATGGGTGCAAACGGTCAGCCGCTGCACATGGTCATGAAACTGACCCGTGCCAAGTTGGAATCGCTGGTTGGCGACCTGATCAAGAAGTCGATGAAGCCTTGTCAGGCCGCCCTGAAAGACGCAGGTCTGTCGGCTGGCGACGTGGACGAGGTTGTTCTGGTCGGTGGTATGACCCGGATGCCGAAAGTGATCGAAGAGGTCACCAAGTTCTTCGGTAAAGAGCCGCACAAGGGTGTGAACCCGGACGAAGTTGTTGCCATGGGCGCCGCCATTCAGGCCGGTGTTCTGCAGGGCGACGTCAAAGACGTGGTTCTGCTGGACGTGACCCCGCTGTCGCTGGGCATCGAGACGCTGGGTGGCGTGTTCACCCGTCTGATCGACCGCAACACCACGATCCCGACCAAAAAGTCTCAGGTCTTCTCGACCGCTGAGGACAATCAGAACGCCGTGACCATCCGCTGTTTCCAGGGTGAGCGCGAAATGGCCGCGGACAACAAGATCCTGGGTCAGTTCAATCTGGAAGAGATCCCGCCCGCACCGCGCGGCATGCCTCAGATCGAGGTGACTTTTGACATCGATGCCAACGGCATTGTCTCGGTTTCGGCCAAGGATAAAGGCACGGGCAAAGAGCAGAAGATCACGATCCAGGCGTCGGGCGGTCTGTCGGACGAAGATATCGACAAGATGGTCAAGGATGCCGAGGAAAACGCCGAGGCAGACAAGGCCCGCAAAGAGCTGGTCGAAGCCAAAAACCAGGCCGAAAGCCTTGTTCACGCGACCGAGAAATCGATCGAGGAACATGGCGACAAGGTCGACCCGTCGACCGTCGAAGCGATCGAGCTGGCCGTTGCCGCGCTCAAGGATGAGCTGGAAACGGACAATGCGGACAAGATCAAGTCGGGCATCCAGAACGTGACCGAAGCGGCCATGAAACTGGGTGAAGCCATCTATAAGGCGCAAGCGGAAGAGGGCGAAGATGAGCCTGCAGCCGCAGATGCCGCGCCTGGTGATGACGATATTGTCGATGCCGAGTTCGAAGATCTGGACGACGACAAGCGTAACTAACGGGTAACCGGGCCAATTTGGGCCGGTCCGGTTGCCGGGCCGGCCCGATTACGTTGAGGCATAAGGAAATACTGATGTCAAAACGCGACTATTACGAAGTGCTCGGCGTGTCCAAGAGCGCTTCGTCGGATGAAATCAAAAAGGGCTTTCGCAAAAAAGCCAAAGAGCTTCATCCAGACCGCAACAAGGACAACCCGGATGCCGAAGCGCAGTTCAAAGAGGCTAACGAGGCCTATGATGTGCTGCGTGATGCCGACAAAAAAGCTGCTTATGACCGTTTTGGTCATGCTGCGTTTGAGAACGGCATGGGTGGCGGTGGTCGTCCCGGTGGCGGATTTGGCTCTGGTGATTTCTCCAGCGCGTTTTCGGATGTCTTCGACGATCTGTTCGGCGATTTCATGGGTGGCCAGCGTGGTGGTGGCGGTGGACGTCGCGCGGCACGTGGATCGGACCTGCGCTACAACCTGCGCGTAACGCTGGAAGAAGCCTATTCCGGCCTGCAGAAAACTATCAATGTACCCACTGCCGTGGCCTGTTCATCCTGTGATGGCACCGGTGCGGAAAGTGGTGTTGAGCCAACAACCTGTCCGACCTGTTCGGGTATGGGCAAGGTGCGGGCGCAACAGGGCTTCTTCACGGTCGAACGAACCTGTCCGACCTGTTCGGGCCTCGGTCAGATCATCAAGAACCCCTGTAAATCCTGCAACGGCGCGGGCCGTGTTGAAAAAGAGCGTGCTCTTTCGGTCAATATCCCTGCTGGTGTTGAAACCGGTACTCGTATTCGCCTTGCTGGCGAGGGTGAGGCTGGAATGCGCGGTGGCCCTCCGGGTGATCTCTACATATTTGTCGAAGTCGCGCAGCATCAGCTGTTCGAGCGTGACAGCATAAACCTTTACTGCCGCGTTCCGGTAAGCATGGCCAAGGCCGCGCTGGGCGGTTCGATCGAAGTACCGACCATTGATGGTGGTCGTGGTCGCGTGCAGATCCCGGCCGGCAGCCAGTCTGGCCGCCAGATGCGGCTTCGTAGCAAGGGTATGCCCGCGCTGCGTGGTGGCGGAGTTGGCGACATGTTCATCGAACTGGCCGTAGAGACTCCGGTAAACCTGACCAGCCGTCAGAAAGAACTGTTGCGTGAGTTCGAAGATCTGGGTGAAGACAACCATCCGGAATCAAAGAGCTTTTTCTCATCCGTCAAATCCTTTTGGGATGGGATGAAGGGCTAAGAGCCCAGCAATCAAGAATGTCAGGCCGGTTCGTCAGAGCCGGCCTTTTTTGTTCCTTAGGTCCAGTTTGATCTGAAACCGGTTCAGATTGGCCCTTGAAACCCGGCTCAAGCCCTGAGATTGTCCGCGCGAACCGTTGGGGTGCCCTGTCTTGGGGCTGAGAGGCGTGAATGCGCTAACCCATCGAACCTGATCCGGGCAATACCGGCGTAGGGAACGGTCTTAGTGCACAGACGTTTTCCATGCCCGTTGCCCTTTGAATATGGAGCAACGACATGGCGCATATTGCCCTGACAATTGCAGGATCGGACAGCGGAGGTGGTGCCGGAATTCAGGCCGACCTCAAGGCGATGTCCGCGCTGGGTGTCTATGGCGCCAGCGTTCTGACTGCAGTGACAGCACAGAACACTCAGGCGGTAACCGCGGTACACGGCATTCCATTGGAGGTGATCTCCGCGCAGCTCGAAGCGGTTCTGAGCGACCTCGACGTCGGTGCGATCAAAATCGGGATGTTGGCAACGCCCGAAATCATCCAGACAGTGGCTCAGGGGATTTCTGGTTTCGAAGGTCCGGTGGTGCTTGACCCGGTGATGGTCGCTAAATCCGGTGACGCCCTGTTGGCCGCTGAGGCGGTTCAGACCTTGCGTGACGTGCTGTTGCCCTGTGCAACGGTGATAACGCCCAACCTGCCCGAAGCAGCCTGTCTGCTGGATCAAACCGCCGCCAGGGCGCCCGCGGATATGATCGCCCAAGGTCTTGAGCTTTGTGAGATGGGTGCACGTGCCGTTCTGATGAAAGGCGGTCATGGAGAGGGCGAAATCTGCCACGACTTACTGATTGATGCGTCGGGTAAAGTGGCTGATTTCAAAGCACCTCGCAAATCCACAAGAAACACTCACGGCACCGGGTGCACATTGTCATCCTCGATTGCCGCCGGACTTGCACAGGGATTGAACCTGACAGAAGCAGTGACTCAGGCGCATCGATATCTGCAGGGCGCAATTGCCCGCGCAGATGACCTTTGCATAGGGCAGGGACATGGTCCGGTGCACCATTTCCATCAGGTCTGGTCGGCGTGACGGTCTGGTCTGTCATAGGTGCCGGTGTTGCCGGTCTGGCGGTCGCGAGTGAAATGGTTTCCCGTGGCGCACGCGTTCAGGTCTTTGATCCTGGCGGCCCGCCTGGCCCACATGGGTGTTCCTGGTGGGCTGGTGGCATGCTGGCGCCTTGGTGTGAATACGAGAACGCCGAGGAACCTGTGCTGCGACTGGGTCAACAGGCCATCGATTGGTGGGCGGACCGGACGCAGGTACACAGACAAGGTACCCTCGTTGTTGCGAATGCCCGGGATTTGCCGGATCTGCGTCGTTTCGCGCGTCGTACCGAAGGTTTTGAACAGGTTGAACAGGCGAAAATTGCCGCATTAGAGCCTGACTTACATGAATTCGGAAAGGGTTTGCATTTTAGCGCAGAGGCGCATGTCGATCCCCGGCAGGCGCTAAACGATCTCTATTGTCAGCTGCGCGAACAAGGGGTGGAGTTTCACCAGAAACTCGCGCCTGCGAAGATGGAGAATGCAGTTGACTGCCGCGGGCTGCATGCGCGTGAGTACTTGCACGATCTGCGCGGCGTGAAGGGCGAGATGCTGGTGATCCGCTGCCCGGATGTGGCGTTGAACCGCCCCGTACGCCTGCTGCATCCACGCATGCCGCTTTACATCGTGCCGCGTGGCGATGGCATTTACATGCTGGGCGCGACGATGATCGAATCCGAAGACAGCAGCCGTATTACTGCGCGTTCGATGCTGGAGCTGCTGAGCGCGGCCTATGCCCTGAACCCAGCCTTTGGAGAGGCTGAGGTGTTGGAAATCGGTGTCGATCTTCGCCCAGCCTTTCCTGACAACTTGCCACGCATCCGGCGGCTGGGCCGGACAATCTATGCCAATGGCCTCTATCGCCACGGCTATTTGCTGGCGCCTGCATTGGCGCAGGGCGTTGCCGATCTGGCGTTGGAAAACAAACACTCGGAGATGGTTGATGAAGATCGTCCTTAACGGTGAATCGCGCAACGTGCGCGCGGAAACCTTGTCTGAACTGCTGAAGGAATGCGGGTTCTCTGGTCGCGTTGCCACAGCAGTGAACGAAGATTTTGTCCCATCCAGTCTGCGCATTGCCCACAAACTGGCCGAAGGCGACCGGATTGAAGTTGTTGCGCCAATGCAGGGGGGCTGAGCATGAAACGTTTTTACGGCACCGATTTACCAAACCCCCTGATGCTGGGAACAGCGCAATATCCCAGCCCTGCCATTCTGGAACAGGCTTTTCGCCAAAGCGCTGCAGGCGTGGCCACGGTTTCGCTCCGCCGTGAAGGGGCGGGCGGCGCGGGACAGACGTTCTGGACCATGATCCGTGAGCTTGGTGTACTGGTTTTGCCGAACACGGCTGGCTGCCACACGGTCAAAGAGGCAGTTACCACTGCTCATATGGCACGTGAGGTGTTTGATACGCCCTGGATCAAGCTGGAACTGATCGGTCACACGGACAGCCTGCAGCCGGATGTGTTTCAGCTGGTCGAGGCCGCTCGCATTCTGACCGAGGATGGGTTTCAGGTGTTCCCGTACACAACGGACGATCTGATAGTCGGAGAACGGTTGCTGGCCGCCGGCTGCGAGGTCCTGATGCCCTGGGGCGCACCAATCGGGTCAGGTCGCGGGCTGAACAACGAATACGCATTGCGTGCCATGCGTGCTGAATTCCCGGATGTGCCATTGGTTGTTGATGCAGGCATCGGTCTGCCAAGCCATGCGGCGCATGCAATGGAACTGGGCTTTGATGCCGTCCTTCTGAACACAGCCGTTGCCCGTGCGGGTGATCCGGCTGCGATGGCCAAGGCGATGGCGCTGGCGGTTCAGGCCGGACAATTGGCCCATCAGGCCGATCCGATTGAAGCGCGCGACATGGCCGAGGCCTCTACTCCCGTTGTTGGAAAGGCGTTCCTGTCATGACCCTTGATCGATTTTACCCGATCTTTGATCACTCAGACTGGTTGCGCCGAGTGCTGCCTTTGGGTGTTAAGCTGGTACAGCTGCGCATCAAGGATCAGCCAGACGACGTCGTGTGTCGCGAAATCGAAGTGTCACAAGCTCTGTGTCGCGAACATGGTGCTGTGCTAGTGGTGAATGACTACTGGCAGGCAGCTATCGAAGCGGGCTGTGACTGGATTCACCTGGGTCAGGAAGATTTGGATGACGCCGATCTCAAGGCGATCCGTAAGGCCGGTCTGAAACTGGGTGTTTCAACCCATGATGATGACGAGCTCGAGCGCGTCCTGGCAATGGGTCCGGATTATGTCGCGCTGGGCCCTGTATATCCGACCATCCTGAAAAAGATGAAATGGCATCAGCAGGGCTTGCCGCGAGTGACCGAATGGAAAGCACGGGTAGGTGACATCCCCTTGGTCGGTATTGGCGGCATGAGTGTCGAACGCGCGCGTGGCGTATTCGAGGCTGGCGCGGATATCGTTTCAGTTGTCACCGACATCACTCTCAACGACGACCCCGAAGGGCGTGTGCGTGAATGGATCGAGGTCTGCAAATGACGCGCTATTCCCGACAGATGATCCTGCCCGAGGTCGGCGATGATGGGCAAAAAAGCCTTTCCAGATCGCGGGTTCTTGTGATCGGAGCTGGTGGTTTGGCAGCACCTGTTTTGCCATTGTTGGCCGGGGCGGGGGTTGGACATCTGACGGTGATGGATGGGGATGTCGTTGAGCAATCGAACCTCCATCGCCAGACCTTGTTTACAGAGAAAGACTGCGGCCGCTCAAAGGCAGAGGCGGCGGCTCAGCGTTGCCGAGAACTAAACAGAGAAATCGAAATCTCGGAATTGAATCAGCCTCTAACAAGCGAAAATGTGGCAAACCTGGTATCCAAACATGATTTGGTGTTGGACTGCGCGGACAGCTACGCGGCCAGCTACACCTTGTCAGACAGTTGCCTGGAGCTGAGAAAACCCCTGATCAGCGCGTCTGTTCTGGGGCTGTCGGGATATGTCGGTGGGTTCTGTGGCAGAGCCCCCTCATTGCGCGCGGTTTTCCCCGAAGCTCCTGATAGTGGTGCAAGCTGCGCCACAGCAGGGGTGCTGGGTCCCGTGGTTGCGATGTTGGGTTCGCTTCAAGCGCAGATGGCGCTGAGCGTCATCCTTGGTCTTGAGCCGAGCCCCCTCGGGCATCTCGTGCAGTTCGATGCCCGTACATTCCGCAGTACCGGATTTCGCTTTGATCAGGCGCCCGAGCCGTCACAGGCATTCCGCTTTGTTTCCGCCAGTCAGCTGAGCGAAGCCGACGTGATTGTTGAGTTAAGGGATGTTGCGGAGGCGCCGGAGTTTATTCATCCGAGTGCCAAACGGACGACTCCTGAAGATCTCATATCAGAGCCTAACAAGGAAAAAAGACTGGCCCTGTGTTGCGCGACCGGCCTGCGGGCATGGCGCGCTGCCGAACGTATTCAACCAGATTGGCCGGGCGAGATCGTCCTCGTCGCGGCCTCAACCTCGTGAACAGAAGGAAACGCGAGACATGAAAAAGCTGATTACAGCTGTTGCCCTGTTGGCCGCTACACCTGCGTGGGCCGAAGACAAGATGACTTTGTTGCTGGATTGGTTCGTGAACCCGGATCACGGACCAATCATCATTGCGCAGGAAAAGGGTTACTTTGCCGATCAGGGGCTTGAGGTTGAAGTCATTCCGCCTGCAGACCCGTCAGCCCCGCCGCGTCTGGTTGCAGCCGGACAGGCCGATCTGGCGGTATCCTATCAACCGCAGCTGCACTTGCAGATCCACGAAGGCCTGCCGCTCAAGCGTGTCGGTACGCTGGTTGCAACACCGCTGAACTGTCTGCTGGTGCTCAAGGATGGTCCGATCGAAACGCTTGCCGATCTCAAGGGTAAGAAGGTTGGTTTTTCAGTAGCGGGTGTCGAAGAGGCTGTTTTGTCCGCGATGCTGGGCGTGCATGACGTCGCCTTGGATGACATCGAAATGATCAACGTCAATTTCTCTCTGTCTCCGTCGCTGATGACCAGGCAGGTCGATGCAGTTATCGGGGCATTCCGCAACTTTGAACTGAACCAGATGGATATCGAGGGTGTCGCCGGCCGTTGCTTCTATATCGAAGAAGAAGGTGTGCCGCCCTATGATGAACTGATCTATGTCGCCAATCCCGATACGATGGACGCCGACAAAGTCGCCCGCTTTCTGGCCGCGACCGAGAAGGCAACGCAGTTCATCGTCAACAACCCGGAAGAAAGCTGGGAAATCTTCGCCGCAACCTCAGTTGAATTGCAGGATGAGCTGAATGCCCGCGCCTGGGTAGATACATTGCCCCGCTTCGCGCTGCGCCCTGCGGGTTTTGACGCAGGCCGCTATGCCCGGTTCGAGGCTTTCCTGAAAGACAGCGGCATGATCGACAGCATCAACCCTGTCAGCGACATCACTATCGATGTGACTTCACAATGAGCGATTATGGCAAAGCCTTCACGTTGATGCGTGATACTGCACAGGGGCCGTGGCGGGACTACACCCGCCACGCCTTTGTCGAAGGGATGAAGGACGGAACACTCCCACGTGAGGCGTTCCTGCATTATCTGCGACAGGATTATGTGTTTCTGATCCACTTTTCCCGCGCCTGGGCGCTGGCGGTGGTGAAATCGGAAACACATGATGAGATGCTGGCTGCCTCCCGCACCGTGAATGGTTTGATTAGCGAAGAGATGAAGCTGCATATCGGCATTTGCGAGGCCGAAGGCATCCCGCAGGATCAGCTGTTCGCCACGCCGGAGCGGGCCGAAAACCTCGCTTATACACGCTATGTGCTCGAGGCGGGTTACAGCGGTGATCTGCTTGATCTGCTCGCGGCCCTTGTACCTTGTGTGATGGGATATGGTGAAATCGGCACCCGCCTTGCTGCCGAGGCGACCTCTGAGACCTATCGCGACTGGATCGACGCTTATTCGAGCGATGAGTATCAACAGGCCTGCTATGCGGTTGGAGAGCTGTTGGATTCGGCTCTAACTCGGCGCATTGATGCAGATTTTGAGGCATCTCCACGCTGGGATCGCCTCTGCCAGACGTTCCGCACCGCGACTGAGCTTGAGGTCAACTTCTGGCAGATGGGCTTTACCCCATGACACCAGCGCCCGATCTGATTTTCGAGGGCCAGGCGTCAATCGGCAGCGCGAGCCTGTTCGCGCCATTGTCGCTGTCGCTGGCGTCCGGGCAGTGGACCTGCCTTTTGGGTGGATCGGGCGTTGGAAAAACCACAGTCCTGCGGTTGATCGCGGGGCTGGACACAGGCGCTGATTTTTCTGGCCAGATCGCCGCCAGCGACGGGAAACCAGTCGCTGAGCGTGTCGCCTACATGGCGCAGAACGATCTTTTGCTGCCATGGGCGACCGTTGCGCAGAACGTCTCGCTTGGCGCGCGGCTGCGGGGCGAGAAAATCGATCGGAATCGGCGGGATCGTTTGATCGCGCGCATGCGATTGACGGACCACATGAACAAGAAACCTGCCGAACTTTCGGGTGGTCAACGTCAGCGTGTGGCTCTGGCCCGCACGTTGATGGAGGATCGGCCGATTGTCCTGTTGGATGAACCTTTTTCCGCCCTCGATGCAAGAACCCGGGCCGATATGCAGGATCTAGCGGCCGAAGCCTTGCAGGGCCGAACCGTTCTGCTGGTTACCCATGATCCGGCCGAGGCAGCACGGTTGGGACAAACAATTTTGGTCATGACCCGGCACGGATTGACCCATTGCCAACCCCCGCACGCGCCCGCCCCGCGAAAAGTCGACGATTTGGAGACGCTGGAAACACAAGGCACACTGCTCAGATTGTTGCGAGAGGAAGCCGCGTGAAATACCTTTCCGCCCTTGCAGCAACCTTGTTTGCCCTTGGCGTGTGGCAGGCGATTGTCAGCCTGACGGGTTTGCCCAAATTTATTCTGCCCGGCCCCGCGCTTGTGGCCGAGACATGGTGGCAGAATCGCTGGTTGATCGCGGAACACACCTGGATCACGGCGGTCGAGGTTCTGATCGGACTGGCCTGCGGAACATTTCTGGGTGTGATCACTGCGTTGCAGCTTGCAAATTCACGGGCTGCGCGCGTTCTGGTCCAGCCCATGCTGGTGTTTACGCAAGCATTGCCAGTCTTTGCGTTGGCACCGTTACTAACACTGTGGCTGGGCTATGGCCTCTGGTCCAAGATCGCGATGGCGGTGTTAATCATCTATTTTCCGATCACCTCATCATTCTTTGACGGATTGATGCGGACGCCCGCCGGATATCTGGATCTTGCACGGACAATGCAGGCCAATTCACGCTCGGTATTGTGGCATATTCGGATACCTGCTGCGTTGCCCTCACTCGCCTCTGGTATGCGGCTGGCGGCGGTCTACGCGCCAATCGGTGCCGTGATTGGTGAATGGGTCGGATCATCGCAAGGGCTAGGTTATCTGATGCTGCTGGCCAATGGCCGCGCCAAGACCGATCTGATGTTTGCCGCGATGCTGACCCTGGGTGTGTTTTCCATTGTCCTGCACATGCTTGTGCGCCACGCAACAGCTCGTATGGCAGGTGAGGCCCATTAACCAATCGGAAACCTATTCTGAGCCAGTCTGAGCGCATGACTCAGGACGCCTTTGCTGAAGCCCCGATGCTGTTTGAAAGTGACGAAGCCCCGGTGGCGCCGCTGCCCTCGGGTCGATTACCGTCTTATATCAAGGACCATCGTAAACGCCTGCGTGAACGCTTCATGTCGGGTGGATCTGCGGCGATGCCGGATTATGAGCTGCTAGAACTTGTGTTGTTTCGCTCGATCCCCCGGCAGGACGTGAAGCCACTGGCCCGGGCGTTGCTTGACGCGTTTGGAGATTTCAACCGCGTGCTGACCGCACCCGAAGAGCGGCTGCGCCAGATCAAGGGGGTGGGTGAAACGGTGATCACCGACCTGAAGATACTCGAGGCCTGCGCCCACCGCATGGCCCGCGCGCGGGTGATGCAACGCCATGTGATCTCGGGTTGGGATGCGCTTATAGACTATTGCCACACCACAATGGCGCATCGCGAAACCGAACAATTCCGGGTGTTCTATCTGGATCGCAAGAACGTTCTGATCGAGGATGAAGAACAGGCCAAGGGTACGGTGGACCATGTGCCCGTTTATCCGCGAGAGGTGGCGAAACGAGCATTGGAACTGAACGCCTCAGCCCTGATCCTGGTGCACAATCATCCCTCAGGCGATCCGACGCCGTCACAATCGGATATCGATATGACAAACCGTATTCGGGACGCCTGTACGGCGCTGGGACTGACCCTGCATGATCACCTGATTATCGGAAAATCAACTGAATTGAGTTTCAGGTCGCAAGGCTATCTATAGCGGTCACTCGACCCAGATCTCGACCCTGCGATTGACCTTCCGGCCCCAATCCGTGTCATCGCAGGCCATCGGCATGGCTTCGCCGAACCCTTCGACATCGATTTCGACACTTTCCGGAACTGCAGTTTCAACGGCATTCAGTACCGCATTCCGCACGGTCTGAGCGCGGCGAAGCGCGATGCGTGCATTGGCCGAGGCCGCACCGTCCCCGTCACTGAAACCCACAAAGATCAGCTTGCGCGCATCAAACGTCCCGCTTTCAAGCGCCTGCGCGAGGTGCTGAATGTTCGAGCGTGATTGTGCATCGGGTCGGGATGAACCCGTTTCGAACCGAAAGGATAGCGAAAGGCGCGACAAGGGCCTTAGCGTTTCGATCATCCGCTGCAGCTCTTCCATGCCCACTTCGGCCCCGCCAGCGGTGATGGCGTTTGCTAACCGATCCCCTTGCAATCCGATGCGGATCGTTTCGGGTGACTGATCAACAAACCCGGCTTGCCGGATCACCATCTGCGCCTCGGCGCTTTGAGTGTAGGCCAGAAACTGCCGGACAATCTTTGGCAGCCGGCGCTGCGGCAAATACATGAACATCGGTGACGTCAGAGGATAATCCTCGGTTTTGATCGATTGCCGTGTTGCCGTCAGAGCGTATCCGCAGCCACCAGATAAAGGTAAAGCTTGCGCCGGACCAACCCCGGCGTGACTGGCTACACCAATGGCAAAGGGGTCATCTGCTACGGCTTTCACCAGATCGCTACTGCGGGCGTGCCGTTCGATAACCACCTCAGGCGGCGCATCGGCAGAGACTAACAGCAAATCTTCTGCGGCCTGCGCAAGTCCACCACCCGCATCCGGCAGATGCAACGCAATCGGCGCATCCGGCCCGCCCAGTTCTGCCCAGTTTGTGATCTCACCTGCAAAGACCCGTGCCAGATCGCTTGGCAGAATCTGACGGATCGGATTTTCCCTTGATACAACAGGGACCATGGCATCCAGCGCCAGAACCCGCGAACGGCGAGGCCGGGTCAGATCACCAATCCCAACCTCTTGAGCTGCTTCATTTTCCTCAGGGCGGATTTCGCGCAAGGCCATGACGATGTCAGCCTCATCCCCGATCAGGTCAGCGAAACCTCGCGCGGTGTTTCCAGCGTGAAATGTCAGGCGACCCAGCGGTGCCTGACGCCCCGGCTGTTGCAGTGCGTAGACAAATAGACCTTCCTCTAAATCCGTGCGGTTCGTCTCCAGACCTTCTTGTCGGGCAAAGCCTTCGATCAAGGCAGGCATCAGAGCGTCAGCTATGACCGAGGAACCCGAAAAACTGACTTCAGCAACGAAATCGATGAGATTGGGACAGGCGAGACCATCACAGGTGACCCCGGATCCATCCACGGTCAGCTCGCCAAATTGCGTATCAACGCGATAAAACTCGCCATCATAGCTTAACAGATTGCCTGTGACCTCGACCTTACCGTCGTGTGAGGTCAGGGTAATGTCCTGCGCCGCGACACCTGCAGCACCTGCAAAAAACGACAACATCGTAGTTGCCGCGCGAAGAAAATACATAGGGGACCGTTAAACTGCCTGCGGTTACTTTGCCGCGATTGTCAGGTCTTCGAACAGATTATTCAACACCAGAAAATTCTGGTCTGCGGAACAATCCGGCATCGGCAGTGTCAGGTCACGCGACCGCAGACGGCGATCCGCGCGGATTTCCAGCGATTGAACGCTCAGTTCACGCCCGCAATTTGCCTCTGTCACTTCTGCTTCGACGGTCAGTGCGATCTCACCGTTCTGATCCGTTTGACCGGCAGGAAAGGTGTATAGTTCGACATTGTGTGCACTTTCTGAGCCTGCGACGCCCAAGTGAACCACGTTGCCCACACCCTGAGCTTGCGGGTTCGCCCATACATGCCCGGCCTCGCCATAGCTTGCGCCAAACTCAAGTGCATGTAACTGAAGCTCGGTGTTTCCCCGCCATTGCAGGGCAACGCGGTTGTATGCCGCGAAATCCGGGACGTGGGTTGTCGCGACTGTTCCGGCATTGTCCTCGAAGGAAATCAGGAAAATCGCATATTCGGAAAGCACCGGGATGGTCAGGTCAATACGGCCGTCCTCATCTGTCCTGGCTGTGAACGTCATTCCGCTGTGGTGAAGCTCGACATTCTGGCTGGGCTTACAGGGGGCCTTTAAGGTCAATCGAGCAGCGGCCTGTGGTGCGGCGACTGCGCGTGCGCTCAGATTACAGTCTACCTGCTGTTGAGGGTCTGTAGGCTTGGCGCGAAATGTTCGGTTTGCCGGGGATGTCACTGAACTCTCAGTGTCTGCCGGTGAAGAAGAGGTCAGAACAACACTTTCGAGTCCGGGGATTACAGAACTTTCGTTTGTCACGGAGGCATGTTGAATGGTCGCGCCTTTGTGTTGCGCGTTCGGACCGTTCTGCATCAGGTAACCAATCGCAAGAGCACAGGCCACTGTGCCACAGGTGGTCACGTAGTTCTTAATGACAAACAAGACACCCTCCCCAGTTGAAGGAGCGAGTCGCAATTTCATTAACAATCGCGGCCAATATGTGGCCGCGACGCGGAGTCATTGTGTCCGAGGTTGGGTGACGTCAGGTCAAACGGCCGTGGCAGTGTTTGAACTTCTTACCCGAACCGCAGGGACATTTGTCATTGCGTGACGGGTTACCCCAGGTTTCAGGGTCATCTTCGACAAAACCGGGACGCGGATCACCCGAGGCTTCGGCCTCGGCCACGGCTTCGGCCTGATCGGTAGCCTCTTTGATCTGCGCCTGCTGTGCCGCCATCTGAGCCATCATTTCGCGCTGTTCTTCTTCGGACAGCGGGCGAACACGGGCCAGTTGCTGGGTCACGGTTTCCCGTAGGCCCTCCAGCATCGATTCAAACAGCTGGAAGCTTTCGGTCTTGTACTCATTCAGTGGATCACGCTGAGCGTAACCGCGGAATCCAACAACCGAGCGCAGATGCTCGAGCGTCAGCAGATGCTCGCGCCATTTGCCGTCAATGGTCTGCAGCAACACTTGTTTTTCGATGTTGCGCATGTTTTCCGGGCCGAAAGCGACGGCTTTTTGCGCCATCATATCGTCAGTGGTCTTGATGAGGCGTTCGCGAATTTCTTCGTCATCAACACCTTCTTCGGCGGCCCAGTCCTGAACCGGGACATCCATGTTCAGCTTGTCTTTGATCGCCTCATGCAGACCGTCAGTATCCCACTGATCCGCATAGGTCTTTGGCGGCATGTATTGATCGATCAGGTCGTCGATCACCTGTTCGCGCATATCCGATGCGATATCCGACAGATCGTCTGCTGACATGATCTCGCGGCGCTGGTTAAAGATCACCTTCCGCTGGTCGTTCATGACATCGTCGAATTTCAGAACGTTCTTACGCATGTCAAAGTTGCGACCTTCGACCTTGGCCTGAGCGCGCTCAAGCGACTTGTTCACCCATGGGTGAATGATCGCTTCGCCCTCTTTCATGCCCAAGGTGGTCAGGACCTTGTCCAGACGTTCTGAGCCGAAGATACGCATCAGGTCATCTTCGAGGCTCAGATAAAAGATGGTGCGGCCGGGGTCGCCCTGACGGCCCGAGCGGCCACGCAGCTGGTTGTCGATCCGGCGGCTTTCGTGACGTTCCGAGGCCATGACGTAGAGGCCACCGGCCTCCAGTACTTTTTGCTTTTCTTCTGCGTGGCGGGCTTCTTCCTGGGCGCGCAGTTCCGCCGGATCTGCATCCGGATTTTCGGCCAACGCCTGCAGGACTTTCATTTCCACATTGCCGCCCAGCTGAATGTCGGTTCCGCGACCGGCCATGTTGGTCGCGATAGTAACCGCACCTAGTCGACCGGCATCTGCCACAATCTGCGCTTCCTGCTCGTGCTGGCGGGCGTTCAGAACGTTGTGCTCGATGCCTTCCTTGACCAGCAATTGACTCAGCAGCTCGGATTTTTCGATTGATGTTGTACCCAGCAATACCGGCTGCCCTTTTTCAGAGGCTTTCTTGGTTTGCTTGATCATCGCATCGTATTTTTCGGCAGCGGTACGATACACCTGATCGTTTCGGTCTTCACGCGCGATTGGTTTGTTGGTCGGAACCTCGACTACGCCCAGACCGTAGATTTCGGCAAACTCTTCTGCCTCGGTCAGCGCGGTGCCTGTCATGCCGCCCAGTTTATCGTAGAGGCGGAAGTAGTTCTGAAACGTCACGCTGGCCAGTGTCACGTTTTCGGGCTGAATCTGCACGCCTTCCTTGGCCTCGATCGCCTGATGCAAGCCCTCGGACAGGCGGCGGCCCGGCATCATGCGACCAGTGAATTCGTCAATCAGAATGACGTTCCCATCGCGCACGATGTAATCCTTGTCGCGCTGGAACATCTTGTGCGCGCGCAGGCCCTGGTTGACGTGGTGCACAACAGTTGTGCTTTCGGGATCATACAGCGAATGGCCTTCGGGCAGCAGTCCCGCATCCAGCAATTGCTGTTCGAGGAATTCGTTGCCTTCGTCGGTGAAGGTCACGTTGCGGGATTTTTCGTCCAGCGTGAAATGATCATCCTGAAGCAAGGGGATCAGGGCGTCGATGGCCGTGTAAAGGTCCGAACGGTCCTGCGACGGGCCCGAGATGATCAGCGGTGTCCGCGCTTC
Source organism: Ruegeria sp. CE12 (assembly GCF_056537525.1). NCBI lineage: Bacteria > Pseudomonadati > Pseudomonadota > Alphaproteobacteria > Rhodobacterales > Roseobacteraceae > Ruegeria > Ruegeria sp. CE12. The sequence goes on from NZ_JBQFRS010000012.1 coordinate 98,964, forward strand.
ATCGATCAGGATCGAGTCCACCTCGTCCACGATCGCGAAGTTGTGGTACTTTTGGTAGATCTCGGCCAGATCCGCCTTCATGTTATCGCGCAGATAGTCAAAACCCAGCTCGTTGTTGGTCGCATAGGTGACGTCACACGCGTATGCAGCCTTCTTTTCGGCGTCAGGCTGGCCCGACCAGATCACACCGGTGGTCATACCTACGGCGGCAAACACCTTGCCCATCCATTCCGAGTCACGCTTGGCCAGGTATTCATTGACCGTCACCACGTGCACACCCTTGCCCGTCAGCGCATTCAGATAGGCGGGGAAGGTGGCGACAAGCGTCTTGCCCTCACCCGTTTTCATTTCCGAGATGTTGCCCTGATGCAGGAAGGTACCGCCCATCAGCTGCACATCAAAGGCGCGCAGGCCCAGCGCTCGCTTTGCACCCTCGCGGACGTTGGCAAAGGCTTCGGGCAGCAGAGCGTCCAGGCTCTCGCCGTCCAGCGCACGCTTGCGCAGCTCTTCGGTCTTTTCGATCAGGCCCTCGTCGGACAGTTTCTCGAACTCGGGCTCCAGCGCGTTGATCTTTTCGATCAGGGGGCGGGTCGCCTTGATCTTGCGGTCGTTCGGTGTTCCGAACACCTTTTTGGCGAGCGTTCCGAGTCCCAGCATGTTCACTCCAGCGGATCTGTTCTTGTCTTGGTTGCGACAGGCTTGCCCACCTTGCGCGCAACCCATAGATACGGGGGGTGAAAGGCGGCCCTGTCCAAGGCTTCAAGGCGATGTAAGCGGCAGGTTCCAGAGTGTCAACGCCACGCCCTGTCGCGGCAAGAAAATAGGATGATTCAATGCCAAAAGGCCTCACTTTTTTGCCATCGCTCGCTCTCGCTGCTGTGATGGCACTGCCTGTTGCCGCCGAAACCAAGCCTGATGTGGACACCGTCGTGGCACGGGTCAACGGTGATGAAATCACACTGGGTCACGTCATCGCCACCGCTGCCGCTCTGCCGCCGCAGTATCAGCAACTGGAAGACGATGTGCTCTACGAGTTCATCCTGGAACAGCTGGTGCAACAGCAGTTGCTGGGCCAGCAGCAGGATGGCCTGTCGGCCCTGAACGAACTGGCGCTGGAAAACGAAACACGTTCGCTTCGGGCCGTTCAGACCGTCAACGAGGTTACCGAGGCTACCGTGACCGATGAGGCGATCCAGGCGGCCTATGACGCACAGTTCGCTGATTTCGAGGGTGAGGATGAGTTCAACGCAAGCCATATTTTGGTAGAAACCGAAGAAGAGGCGAAAGAGCTCAAGTCGCAATTGGACGACGGTGCCGATTTTGCTGAACTGGCAAAGGAAAAATCCACAGGTCCTTCCGGCCCCAACGGCGGTTCTCTGGGTTGGTTCGGTAAGGGACAGATGGTTCCGGAATTCGAACAGGCCGTGGTTGCGTTGGAGAAAGACAATGTATCCGACCCCGTTCAGACTCAATTCGGCTGGCATGTCGTCAAACTGAATGACAAGCGAAAGTCCGAAGCTCCTGAACTGGCGGTGGTTCGCGAAGAGCTTGCCCAGACCATTCGTCAGGATGCAATTCAGGCCCGGATCGACGAATTGACCCAGCAGGCACAGATTGAACGCCCCGCTCTTGAAGGCACTGGCCCCGAGGTCATTCGCCAGCTGGACCTGATTCAGGAGTAACTCTCGTGGCCACGATCACCAAGGTTTCACCGCTTGCACCAGCGGCTTTCCCCGAATTGCCGGTTATTGACGGCGTGCGCTTTGCCACTGTCGAGGCAGGTGTGCGCTATCAGGGCCGCACGGATGTCATGCTGGCGGTCATGGACCCGGGCACATCGGTGGCCGGTGTGTTTACCCGATCAGCGACCCGGGCTGCTCCGGTGCTGGATTGTCAGGAAAAGATCGGCGGCCCCAGCGAGGGGCCAGCGGCGATCCTTGTGAATTCGGGCAACGCCAATGCGTTCACAGGGCATTACGGTCAGAGCTCTGTCGCTGAAGTGACTCAGGCCGTGTCTTCGGTTACTGGCGTGGCTGTGGATCGCGTATTCACCTCATCCACCGGGGTGATCGGCGAGCCGCTGCCACATGAACGCATTGTGGCGCAGCTGGATGTGCTGAACGGCGCCCTGCAAGATGACAAGCTCGAAGACGCTGCTCGTGCAATCATGACAACGGATACCTTCCCGAAAGGCGCCAGCGCACAAGTCGAGATAGAGGGCAAAACAGTCTCTATTTCGGGGATTGCCAAGGGTTCCGGCATGATCGCGCCGGATATGGCAACGATGCTGGTTTACATCTTCACGGATGCCAAAGTTGATCAATCGGCACTTCAGGCCATGCTGGGCGCCCAGACGGATCGGACGTTCAACTGCATCACTGTAGACAGCGATACATCGACCTCGGACAGCCTGTTGCTGTGTGCGACCGGTGCGTCGGGTGTTGATGCAACAGACAACGCCGATTTCGCCGATGCATTGGAAGGCGTCATGCTGGATTTGGCCCAGCAGGTGGTGCGCGACGGTGAAGGTGCAACAAAGTTCGTGGAAATCCGGGTAACAGGAGCAGTCTCGAGCGCTGATGCAAAAGTGCATGGGCTGGCGATCGCGAACTCTCCACTGGTCAAGACCGCAATCGCAGGTGAAGATCCGAACTGGGGTCGGGTGGTCATGGCAATCGGTAAATCGGGGGCTGCAGCCGACCGCGATCTGCTGAGCATTTCGTTCGGTGACATTCTGGTGGCCGAAAAGGGGTGGGTCAGCCCTGATTATCGTGAGGAAGATGCCGCAGAATACATGAAGGGCCAGAACCTGATGATCACCGTTGATCTAGGTTTGGGGGACGGAGAATCCACTGTCTGGACCTGCGACCTGACCCACGGTTACATCGAAATCAACGCGGATTACCGGTCGTGAAGACAGTTCTTGTTTCTGCGGTCGCGCTGATCGATATCGAGGGCCGGGTGCTGCTGGCGCAGCGCCCGGAAGGTAAATCCATGGCTGGCCTGTGGGAGTTCCCCGGTGGCAAGATCGAACCCGGCGAAACGCCCGAGGCCGCGCTGGTCCGCGAATTGCATGAGGAACTGGGCATCGATACCTGGGCCTCATGCCTCGCCCCGCTGACCTTCGCCAGCCACAGCTATGACGATTTTCACTTGCTGATGCCGCTGTTTGCCTGCCGCAAGTGGGAGGGTATTCCGCAATCCAAGGAAGGGCAGGCACTCAAATGGGCGCGTGCGAATGAGTTGCGGAATTATCCCATGCCTGCTGCTGACGTGCCACTGATCCCGATTTTGCGGGATTGGTTGTAGGCTTGGGTTGGGGCGGGCCTTTCGGGAATCTGTCTGAGTAACAACATGCGGTGGGCTACAAACCCGATCCTGCATGTTTCCTTGAATTGGTTTGCCCGCCTTGATTGGATGGAAAATTCATTCAGTGTTTGATCACGCGAATGTTTGTGGCGCTTTTCCAGAGTACGATGATTGAGGTATTAAGAATATCGAAATCATTGCCGATAAGGCGAACCAAAGCTGCGTTGCAACAATAATCAGTAACCCTATGTTGCCCAATAGGGGTATGCCCGACCCAGCAGGACTACTGTCAGTAAATGCCGCGAATACGAACACCAGGAGCCCCAAAGCCCAGCCAACGCCAGCGATCCAGAACCTGCGAATTTGCTGGTCGTAAACAACTTTGTAACCTGGATCAGTCTTGCGCCAAGAATAAGCTAAACTAACTGCAATGAATGAGGTCAAAAGCGCGACGAGGCTTGCGGCATATAGCGCCCAAATAATTGTGGGCTTTGTTTTGGATGACATGTGGCTCTCTAACATTTTTTTTGAACTAGCTTCTTGCTATTGAGGCTCGAACAGGCCGTTTTTTGGACTGCTTCGCGCCATTTATTTGACGGCCTTCCAAAGAGAACTCTTGTCGCAAGAGGGGTGGCAGGACAACGAGTTTGCAAAACAGGCCCAAACTCCAATTCTCGACACTTCGTATCGATGCCCGACTTTTCTCTTCATATCTCAGTGAACAAGATGCAATCAGTCCTCACGATTTATCAGGCGGCCAAGCACTCTAATCATATGGGTTGTACATCTTGTACAATTCATAAGACGGCCTCTGTATCTCTGTTACAATTCGTAAGAATTGAGAAAACATCAGGAAAAAGTTGACGCTGATCGTGTCCATGTCCCTAATCGGGGCATTGGCGTCCGGGGTTGATCCTCGGGTCCGCCGTTTCCGGCCCGGAGGAGGGGTCGGATGGGGAGGAGAAAAGAGATTGGCTCAGACGCAGTCGGGCGCCGAGGGGATGACCTCCCTTCCGGCGCTTCTACACCGCAATGTCACCCAGTTCGGGGACGCCCCGGCCTATCGGGAAAAGGAATTCGGTATCTGGCAATGCTGGACCTGGGCCGAAGCGGCTCGGGAAATCCGTGCGATTGCCCTTGGTTATCTGGAACTCGGTGTTGAGAAGGGCGACCATATCGCAGTGATTGGGCGCAACCGCCCCGCGCATTACTGGTCGATGGTCGCGGCGCAGATGGTAGGCGCGGTTCCGGTGCCGCTCTATCAGGACTCGGTTGCCGAAGAGATGGCCTATGTGCTGGAACACTGTGGTGCAAAATACGTGGTCTGCGGTGATCAGGAGCAAGTCGACAAGGTCATCGAGATTCAGGAAAACCTGCATCAGGTCAAACACATCCTCTACACTGACAAGCGCGGGATGCGGAAATACGATCATTCCCAGATGAACGCGCTTGAGGATATCATGGCCGAAGGCAGCGCCGGTCATGCCCGGTTTGACGCCGAACTGGACAAGCGCATCGCTGAGATCACCTATGACGACACCTGCGTGATGCTTTACACCTCGGGCACCACGGGCAAGCCCAAGGGCGTGGTTCTGTCGAACCGCAATGTGATCGAAAGCGCCAAGAACTCGGCCGATTTTGATCATCTGACCCGGAACGAAGACATCCTGTCCTATCTGCCGATGGCATGGGTAGGTGATTTCATCTTCTCCATCGGGCAGGCTTATTGGTGCGGCTTCTGCGTGAACTGCCCCGAAAGCGCTGACACGATGATGACTGACCTGCGCGAGATCGGCCCCACCTATTTCTTCGCTCCGCCGCGTGTGTTCGAGACCCAGCTGACCAATGTGATGATCCGGATGGAGGACGCGGGCAAGCTGAAGCAGCGCATGTTCCACCACTTCATGGCCCATGCCAAGAAAGTTGGTGGCCTGCTGCTGGACGGCAAACCAGTAGGCTTTGGCGACAAGCTGAAATACGCGCTGGGCAATCTGCTGGTCTATGGGCCGCTTAAGGATACGCTGGGTTATGGTCGGTTCCGTGTAGGCTATACCGCGGGCGAGGCGATTGGGCCCGAGATTTTTGATTTCTACCGCTCACTGGGCATCAACCTGAAGCAGCTTTACGGCCAGACCGAAGCCACCGTTTTCATCACAGTGCAACCGGATGGAGAAGTGCGGGCCGACACGGTTGGCGTTCCCGCACCCGATGTAGAGTTGAAAATCGATGACAGTGGCGAGATTCACTACCGTTCGCCCGGCGTTTTCGTCGAGTACTACAATAACCCGGATTCAACGGCCTCGACCAAAGATGCCGAAGGTTGGGTGGCGACTGGCGATGCCGGATTCATCGAGGAAAGCTCGGGCCATTTGCGGATCATCGACCGCGCCAAGGATGTTGGCAAAATGGCCGATGGCTCAATGTTCGCGCCGAAATACGTCGAGAACAAGCTGAAGTTCTATCCCGACATTCTTGAGGTCGTGCTGTTTGGCAACGGCAAGGACCGCTGTGTGGCCTTCATCAATATCGACCTGACCGCGGTTGGTAACTGGGCCGAGCGTAACAATGTGGCCTATGCGTCTTATCAGGAATTGGCGGGACATCCCCGTGTGTTAGAGACGATTCGCAGCCATGTTGAAGCGGTGAACAAATCCGTTGCCGCAGATGAGATGCTGTCGGGTTGTCAGGTCCACCGCTTCGTTGTGCTGCACAAAGAGTTGGATGCTGACGATGGTGAGATGACCCGGACCCGCAAGGTGCGTCGTCGGTTTGTCGAGGAGAAGTTCCAGGACATCATCGACGCGCTTTATGATGGGTCCGAGACGATCTCGACAACAACCGAAGTCACCTATGAAGATGGGCGCAAGGGCTCAATCAGCGCTAAGCTTGAGATTGTAGATGCACCGGTTGTTCCGGTTGTTCAGCACAAGGTGGCCGCGGAATGAGGGCCGGTCATGCGCCGCTCGACCTGCGGTCATCACCCCGCCCACCGTCCCGTTTTTGCGTAAGTCAGGGAGTGACTGATGCTGGATAACTCCGAAGGATATGTCACCGAAGACGGCCGCAAGATCGGCGGCGTGGTGATGGAGATGAAAAACATCACTCTGCGCTTTGGCGGTGTGGTGGCGATCAAGGATATCTCGTTCGACATTCGCGAGGGTGAGATTCGCGCCATCATTGGGCCGAACGGGGCTGGCAAGTCCTCAATGCTGAACGTGATCTCGGGATTTTATGTCCCGCAGGAGGGCGAGGTCTGGTTCCACGGATCAAAGCGCCCGCCGATGCGCCCCTATGAAGTGGCCCGGCAGGGCATTGCACGGACGTTCCAGAATATCGCTTTGTTTGAAGGCATGAGCGTTTTGGACAACGTGATGACCGGTCGGCTGAACTTCATGAAGACCAACATCTTTCAGCAGGCCATGTGGAAGGGCAAAGCCGAGGCGGAAGAGGTTGCGAACCGTGAAGCCGTCGAGAAGATCATCGATTTCCTCGAAATCCAGCACATCCGAAAAACGCCGGTCTCGCGGCTGCCTTACGGTCTCAAGAAGCGGGTCGAACTGGCACGCGCGCTGGCGGCGGAACCCAAGCTGCTGCTGCTGGATGAACCAATGGCTGGCATGAACGTCGAAGAGAAAGAGGACATGAGCCGCTTTATCCTCGACGTGAATGACGAGTTTGGAACCACCATTGCTCTGATCGAGCACGACATGGGCGTGGTGATGGACCTGAGCGACCGTGTTGTCGTGATGGATTACGGCAAGAAGATTGGTGACGGCACGCCGGATGAGGTGCGCAGCAATCAGGAGGTCATCGACGCCTATCTGGGGGTCAGCCATGACTAAAGGCCGGACAGAATTGGGGAGGGGCTGACATGCCTGAACAACTCGTATTTGCGATGGAAGTCATCCTCAACGGTCTGATGGCCGGGGTGCTTTATGCGCTGGTCGCGCTGGGCTTTGTACTGATCTACAAGGCGTCGGGGATTTTTAATTATGCACAGGGTGTTATGGCCCTGTTCGCCGCCATGACACTGGTTGGCATCATGAACGGGCAGGTACCGTTTGCGCATCTGATCAACGCGATCCTTGGCACTCATGTCCACTATTTTGGTTGGAACGTACCGGCGTTGCTGGCGATCATTCTGACGATGGCGGTCATGGTGCTGCTGGCCTGGGCCGTGCAGCGCTTTGTGATGCGTCATCTGGTTGGTCAGGAGCCGATTATTCTGTTCATGGCGACCATCGGTCTGGCCTATTTCCTTGAAGGTGTCGCCGACCTGATGTGGGGGTCCGAGATCAAGACGCTGGATGTGGGTCTGCCGCAGGGCATCAACCTGTGGATCGACGAGACCACGTTCAATATCTTTGGCTACGGCTTCTTCATCGACAATCTGGATATCGTCGCGACGATCATCGCAGCACTGCTGGTGGCCGCTCTGGTCGCGTTCAGCCAATACACCAAGCAGGGCCGGGCGATGCGTGCGGTGGCGGATGACCACCAAGCGGCGCTGTCGGTTGGCATTTCGCTGAACTTCATCTGGATCATGGTCTGGTCGGTCGCCGGGTTTGTGGCTCTGGTCGCAGGCATCATGTGGGGCACCAAGTCGGGCGTTCAGTTCTCGCTGTCGCTGATTGCGCTCAAGGCGCTGCCAGTGCTGATGCTGGGCGGGTTTACTTCGATCCCCGGCGCCATCGTCGGTGGACTGATCATCGGTGTGGGCGAGAAACTGTTCGAGTTTGCAATCGGCCCGCTGGTGGGTGGCGCGACTGAGAACTGGTTCGCTTATGTTCTGGCGCTGATCTTCCTGGTGTTCCGGCCCCAAGGTCTCTTCGGTGAAAAAATTATCGAGAGAGTTTAGATGGATAAGCTGGAACACCTCTTCAAAACACTGCCGATTGTCTTGCTGGCCTACGGGGTCGCTCGAACATTGGGCGAGTGTTTCGAAGTGCGATTAGCCGGGGCAGGTCCTCAGCTTTATGGAGAAACTGAGTGGCAGCTGAGAATGCTGATTTACACGGCATATCTGCGGGCTTTTGACTCACTGTTCTTTTACGCCGCAATCGCTGCGGTCGTGCATTGGATGAACGTGAGAAGCAGAGGTGCTCCGGCATGACCAAGCTGATCGCCATCATCAACGTGATCGCATGGGCAGGGTTCTGGGCCTTTGGCTACATTGCCCTGACCTCGGATGATCTGACCGACAGTCAATTGACGATCGCCGCGATCCTGGCTTTTGCCGGGCTGATCATGGGGGTTCTGGCCTATCTGAAACTGGTGCGCGCCTCAGAGGCGAGCGGATACGCCAAGGGATCCAACCAACTGGACGCCGAAGCCCGCAATCGGGCGCAGGAAGAATGGGGAAAGTAAGACATGTTCTATCGTGAGGCCGGAGATTTCAAAGTCTCTTACAGGGACGACAGCCAGACTTTCCCGATCAAGTTTGACCGGTATCGCTATTATGCTGTGCTGGCAGTGGCGTTCGGGATCATTCCGTTCATCATCAACGACTATTGGGCCAATGCTCTGCTGCTGCCCTTCCTGATCTATGCCATCGCTGCAATCGGGCTGAACATTCTGGTTGGTTATTGCGGTCAGGTCAGCCTGGGTACCGGCGGATTCATGGCTGTGGGGGCCTATGCCTGCTACAAGCTGATGACAGCGTTTCCGGATGTCAGCATGTTTATCCATGTGCTGCTTGCGGGCGGCATCACGGCGATTGTCGGCGTTCTGTTTGGCCTGCCATCGTTGCGCATCAAGGGCTTCTATCTGGCGGTTGCGACACTTGCGGCGCAGTTCTTTCTGGTTTGGCTCTTCAATCGCGTGCCGTGGTTCTACAACTACTCGGCCTCGGGCCAGATCAACGCACCCGAGCGTGACGTGTTCGGCATCATCATTACCGGTCCGAACGCTCCGGCCTGGGCAACCTATCTGTTCTGCCTGATTTTCCTGACCCTGTGCGCCATCATCGCGCGCAACATGACGCGTGGCACCACCGGACGTACCTGGATGGCGATCCGCGACATGGACATTGCGGCCGAGATTATCGGGGTGAACCCGCTGAGGGCCAAGCTGTCGGCCTTTGCCGTCAGTTCGTTCTTTGTCGGTATCGCGGGTGCTTTGTTCTTTGCCGTCTATCTGGGCGCGGTCGAGGTTGGCGAAGTGTTCGGTATCCAGAAATCGTTCCTGGTGCTGTTCATGGTGATCATCGGCGGTCTTGGCTCGATCTTCGGATCCTTTGCCGGTGCGGCCTTCCTTGTGCTGCTACCAGTGGTTCTTAAGGTCGTGGGCGTTGATGTACTGGGCTGGCCCACAGATATCGTCGCACATCTGCAGTTGGTGATCGTCGGGGCCCTGATCATCATGTTCCTGATCCTCGAACCACACGGTCTGGCGCAGCTATGGCGTGTGGCCAAAGAGAAACTCAGACTCTGGCCTTTCCCCCACTAAACGGGGCGGGCCCAACTAAAGAAAGGGTGCAAAGCCCGTAACCAACATCGGATCAATCAAGGGAGGAGACACCCGATGAACAAGAAACTGGCAACCGTGGCGCTGGGCGCCCTGATGGCAGCAGGGCCGGCAATGGCCGACCTCGTGTTCCCATCGCTCAGCTACCGGACCGGGCCTTACGCAGCGGGTGGCATCCCGTTCGCCGATGGCTACGCTGACTATTTCACCCTGCTGAACGAGCGTGATGGCGGCATCGGCGGCGTCGCTGCCAAGGTGATTGAATGTGAAACCGGCTATAACACCGAAAAAGGTGTGGAGTGCTATGAATCCACCAAGGGTGAAGGCGCTCTGGTTTATCAGCCGCTTTCGACTGGTATTACCTATCAGCTGATCCCCAAAGTGACCGCAGACGGAATCCCACTGCACACGATGGGTTATGGTCGTACCTCGGCTGCGAACGGCAAAGTGTTCAGCAACGTATTCAACTATCCTGCCAACTACTGGAACGGTGCCTCGGGTGCGATCAACCACCTGCTGGACGTCAACAATGGTGATCTGAGCGGCAAAAAAATCGCGCTGGTCTATCACAATTCTGCTTACGGCAAGGAACCGATCCGCACGCTGGAAACGCTGGCGGAAAAGCATGGTTACGAGCTGACCCTGCTGCCGGTTGACCACCCGGGCCAGGAGCAGAAGTCGCAATGGCTGCAGATCCGCCGTGAAAAGCCGGATTATGTTGTCATGTGGGGCTGGGGCGTAATGAACCAGGTCGCCGTGCAAGAGGCTGCCAACATCCGATTCCCAATGGAGAACTTCATTGGCGTCTGGTGGTCCGGTGCTGAGTTTGACGTGGAACCTGCTGGCGAAAAGGCCAATGGCTACAAAGCACTGACCTTTACCGGTCTGGGAGCCGACTATCCGGTCTATGATGATCTGAAGAAATATGTTGTCGATTCCGGCAAGGCCGCAGGTGCGGGTGATCAGCTGGGCACAGTTCAGTACAACCGCGGTCTTTATGCTGCGATGCTGGCTGCCGAAGCCGCGAAAACCGCGCAGGAAATGCATGGCACTGCCGATATCGACGCGGCGATGATGCGTGATGGCATGGAAGCGCTGGAAATGACCAATGCCAAGATGGAAGCGTTGGGCATGTCAGGCTTTGGTCCCGAGTTTACCGTGACCTGTGAAAACCACGGTGGCCCGGGCCTGGTTGGCGTCGTGCAGTGGGATGCATCGGCGAAGACCTGGAACAATGTTCAGGACTTTAAACCGACCGACACAGAAGTGATCGCAACGCTGATCGATGAAGACTCGGGCGCGTATGCGGCTGAGAACAACATCTCACCACGCTGCGAATAAGACAGGTCCGTCCCGGAGCCAATCCGGGACTGCCATATTTCGGAGCGGCGGCCCGCCCGCCGTTCCACCCCCTAACCAGCCCGGATACCGGGACAGGCACGAGGACATGCGCTGATGCTGGATGCAGCACAAACCACTGACGTGCAGGCGGAAACCCTGCTTGAGGTCAACAATATCGAGGTGATCTACAACCACGTCATCCTCGTGCTCAAGGGCGTCAGCCTGACAGTTCCCAAGGGCGGCATCACGGCCCTTCTGGGTGGCAACGGTGCTGGCAAGACAACTACGCTCAAGGCGGTCTCGAACCTGCTGCATTCAGAGCGCGGCGAGGTCACCAAAGGCACTATCAAGTATCGCGGTCAGAGTGTGCACGAAAGCGATCCGGCCGATCTGGTGGAAAAGGGTGTCATTCAGGTGATGGAGGGTCGACACTGCTTCGAACACCTGACGGTCGAGGAAAACCTGCTGACCGGCGCCTATACCCGCAAGGATGGCAAAGCAGCGATCCAGCAGGACCTTGAACTGGTCTACAATTATTTTCCGCGCCTTAAGGAACGCCGCCGCTCGCAGGCGGGTTATACCTCGGGTGGTGAACAGCAGATGGTTGCGATGGGTCGCGCATTGATGTCGCGCCCCGAAACGATCCTGCTGGACGAGCCTTCGATGGGTCTGGCGCCACAGTTGGTCGAAGAGATCTTTGGCATTGTGAAAGATCTGAACGAACAGGAAGGCGTGTCTTTCCTGCTGGCTGAACAGAACACCAACGTGGCTCTGAGGTTCGCGCATTACGGCTATATTCTGGAATCCGGTCGGGTGGTGATGGATGGCCCGGCTGCCGAGCTGCGCGAGAACCCCGACGTGAAAGAGTTTTACCTCGGCATGTCCGAAGAGGGGCGTAAGAGTTTCCGCGACGTGCGTTCATATCGCCGCCGCAAGAGGTGGCTGTGAGCGGATGGAGGATCTGGCGATGACCTATTTCGACGCACTCGAAACCCGAACCGCAGATCAGCGTGCTGCCGATCAGGCTCAGGCATTGCGCATTCAGATCGAAAGGGCGAAATCCGCACCTGGCTTTGCAACCCATTTTGCGGGGGTGGATACCGATGCAGTCACCTCGGTGGCCGATCTGCCGAAATTGCCTGTATTGCGGAAGTCCGACCTGACCAAAGCGCAGGCAACGCGCCCACCGTTTGGTGGCTTTACCGTGAAGCCAGCGCGGCATTTCCACCATGTGTTTCAATCCCCGGGTCCGATCTATGAGCCGGGCAGTACGGATCACGACTGGTGGCGGATGGGACGGTTTGTTCATGCGGCAGGCGTGGGGCCGGGCGATATCGTGCAGAACTGCTTTGGATATCACCTGACACCAGCTGGCATGATCTTTGAAAACGGCGCGCGAGCGGTGGGAGCCGCCGTTCTGCCCGCTGGAACCGGACAGACTGAACTGCAGGTCACAGCTGCCCGTGATATTGGCTGCACCGCTTATGCGGGCACACCAGATTACTTGAAGGTGATCCTGGATAAGGCCGACGAGATGGGCGTAACGCTCAGCTTTTCAAAGGCAATCGTGGGCGGCGGGGCGCTGTTCCCCAGTCTGCGCCAGGACTATGCCGACAGGGGAATCTCCTGTCTTCAATGCTACGCGACCGCTGATCTGGGCAACATCGCTTACGAAAGCGCCGCGATGGAGGGGATGATCATCGACGAACATGTGATCGTTGAGATCGTCACTCCGGGCACCGGGACGCCGGTGGCGGAAGGTGAGGTGGGTGAGGTTGTGGTGACCTCCCTGAATCCCGACTATCCGCTGATCCGTTTCGCCACCGGCGATCTGTCCGCAATCATGCCGGGTGTGTCACCTTGCGGTCGGACCAATATGCGGATCAAGGGTTGGATGGGGCGCGCCGATCAGACCACCAAGATCAAAGGTATGTTTGTTCGTCCTGAGCAAGTAGCCGCGCTGGTCGACAAGCATGACGAGATCGTCAAGGCTCGCGTCATTGCCGCGCGTCAGGGCGAAATGGATACGATGACCGTTCAGATCGAAAGCGCGGGCGGCGACGATATGGTATACGCCAAATCAGTGGTCGAAGTGCTGAAACTCAAAGGCGCGATCGAGGTCGTGGAACCCGGAACATTGCCAAAGGACGGTTTGGTGATCGAGGATCAGCGCGTCTACGAATGATTGGCTTTGACTGGTGGCGGAGAAAGTCCGCCCCAGTCAAGTTGCGACAGCCAGTGTTTTACCGCTTGGATGGCGTGCAAATGTGATTGATGTTTGTGAGACAGCAACCAGACCGGGCGCTTGGGCAAGTCCTGACTGCCCATCGCCTTGATCCTTCGCAATCGGATATCGGTTTTACAGGCGGCGATCGGTAACAGGCTTTGACCCAACCCATTTGCAACAGCTTCGATTGCAGTATTCAGATCCGCCACCTTCAGACCCGAGGCTGACTTGAGATCGGACTGTCCAAGCATCCAGTTCGATTGCTCGAGATGTGCATGAGACGGCTCATACATAATCCATCTGCTCTGAGCGTCGGTTTGGAGTGACTTGGCAGCGCTTTGGTACAATCCGAATTCCAGCCAGCCGATCCGTTGCGCCAGGATATCTGATCCTCCGGTTTTTGGCGGCCCCAGACGTAGCGCCAGATCCGCCTCACGAGTGGTTAGACTCAGATTTCGGCTCTCGGGGATTAGCTCGATGGTGATTGCAGGGTGGAGGTTCTGGAACCCGACAAAGGCCTGCGTAAGTATTCGATCAGTGACAACGGGAACTGCTGTAAGGCGCACAGTGCCGGTAATCATGCCGCGATCTGCGCCAAGGATCTCAGTCATTTGGCGGGTTTCGGTTTCCATGCGCAGCGCGCGCGCCACCAGTTTTTGACCTAATTCCGTCAGGCGCTGCCGCCCGTTATTATCGCGGAGCAAGAGGTGTGCGGACAGAGACGTTTCCAGCCTGCGAATTCTCCGCGCGATCGTGGTTTCATCCTGTCCCAGTTCGCGTGAGGCGGCAGCAAAACTGCCCTGACGATAGAGCGCGATCAGATAGCGAAGATCATCCCAATTCATGTCCTGCATTTTTGCAGGTTAGATCAGCAGTTATGTGCATTCAACCGGCAGAACAGCGGGTGCAGACTGTTTAGGTCCACACTGGAGAAAGAGCATGACACATATCATCCTGTTCAAGGATAACCCTTCAGCCGATCCGGGCCTTCGTCAGACACACATGGCAAGCCATCTGGATTTCCTGCAGGCCAACCGGGATCGGATTGCAGCCGCCGGGCCACTCTTCAACACTACCGGAGAAAGTGCCGGAGGATTGTGGCTGGTCAATGAACCCAATCCGAATGAGGTAGAGCGGATGATACGTGAAGATCCGTTCTGGCCCACCGGTTTACGGCTGTCCCATCAGGTTTTGCGCTGGAATGTCGTCTTTGCCAATCCTGGGCAACTCAGGACCCAAGATGGTTCCTGAGACGTATTGGCGCTGGAAATTCTGACGAAATTGGTCGAATAAGGCTTAGCAAGGCGCTTGCGCCAAAGTGAACCGGAAGCATGGCCCAGATCGATTATTCAGAAAACGGATCGCGCAATCGCGGCGCTCGGGGTACCCGGTTGTTGGGCGCGCTTGCCTTTCTGGTTGCAGCCGCGTGCCTGTTGCCGATGGTTGCCGTCGTGCTTGCGGCGGTGACGGGTGGTACCGACACCGTCTCGCATTTGATGGCAACAGTTATGCCCCGCTATGCGATGACGACGGTAATTCTTGTTGTGCTGGTTGCAGCAGGCACATTTGCGATCGGTGTTGGTGCGGCGTGGCTGGTGACGATGACACGTTTTCCCGGTGTTCGCTTTCTGGAAATCGCATTGGTATTGCCTCTGGCCTTTCCCGCGTATGTGCTTGCCTACGCCTATACTTTTATCCTCGATCATCCGGGCATTGTTCAAACAACGCTCAGACAAGTGATGGGCTGGGGGCCGCGCGACTATTGGTTCCCTGAAATCCGCTCGACCGAGGGTGCGGCAGTGATGCTGATCCTCGTTCTTTACCCCTATGTCTATCTATTGGCCCGCGCCGCTTTTTTGCAGCAAAGCGCGACAGCCTTTCTGGCTGCGCGAGCGCTGGGCAACAACCCGTGGCAGGCGTTCCGCCGCGTCTCGCTGCCCATGGCACGGCCTGCCATTGCAGGTGGCGTCTTGTTGGCGGTGATGGAGACCATCGCAGATTTCGGAACCGTGTCCTATTTCGGCGTTCAGACCTTTGCCACCGGTATTTATACCAGCTGGTTTTCGATGGCAGATCGCGCCGCTGCAGCACAGCTTGCCCTTTGCCTTTTGGGTTTTGCATTGGTCATGGCCGTTTCCGAGAGGATGCAGCGCGGCAAAGCAAAGTACTATCAAACCGGCAAACAGCACGCGTCCCAACCCACAGTGCACCTGAAGGGCTTGAAGGCCGTATTCGCGTTTGTGTTATGTGTGATGCCGGTACTGCTCGGGTTTCTGTTGCCAGTAGTCATTCTGATCGAAATGGGATTGGAATCTGAGCAGAACCTGCTGTCAAAGCGCTATCTCGGCTTCATCAGAAACTCACTCACCCTTGCGGGCACAGCTGCAGTGGTCACCGTATGCGCCGCAATCTGCATTGGTTTCTTTCAACGCCTCAGGCCAGGAAAAGGGTCATCCGCAGCGGCTTACATCGCCCGATTGGGATACGCTGTACCCGGCGGTGTGATCGCTGTTGGATTAATGGTGCCATTCGCGAGCTTCGACAATGCGCTCGATGCCTGGATGCGGGCCACGTTCGATATATCGACCGGTTTGTTGGTCACTGGTTCAATCTGGCTGCTTGTGGCTGCCTATATGGTGCGGTTTCTGGCAGCAGCTCTCAGCGCGTACGAAGGTGGTCAGAGCACTGTGCATGCAAACATGGATGCGGCAGCGCGCTCTTTGGGGCAATCACCCTTGGGAACGCTGCGAAGGATTCACCTGCCAATCCTCACACCATCATTGCTGACGGCATTGCTGATTGTCTTTGTTGACGTGATGAAGGAACTGCCCGCGACCCTGATCATGCGGCCCTTCAACTTTGATACACTGGCGGTACAGGCCTACCGTTTGGCTTCGGATGAGAGGCTTGAAGGGGCGGCTGTTCCGTCACTGGTTATTCTTGCCGTTGGTCTGTTGCCGGTCATCCTGATTTGCCGTCAGGTTGGACGCAGGTGAAAGGGACAGGCGCTTCAAAAATGCCACACCAATTTGTGACAGGCTTGATTTAAGCGCGGTTTCCGGCAAGGCTGACAGTATGAACATGCAGCCTCCCAGCCGGTTTTCTGCAAGTCCGGCACAGATGCCGGTCGCGTTCGACAGACGCGAAATGTCCCTAATCCTATCCGTATATGGCCGAATGGTAGCCGCCGGAGAATGGCGAGACTACGGTATCTCGAACCTACGTGATCTGGCAGTCTTTTCGATCTTTCGCCGCACTGCCGAGCACCCGATCTATCGCGTGGAAAAACACCCGCGCCTGCGAGTGAAACAGGGCATGTATTCGGTCGTGGGGATGGATGGACGTATCCTCAAGCGCGGGCATGATTTGCGGTCGGTTCTGCGCGTGCTGGAGCGCAAGCTGATACGTTCAGTAGACCTTGATTAGAGCCTTTTGTGGGAAGTAACAGGCCCGTCGCCTTGGGAATTGATCCGGGCAATGGCCTCATCCATGGGCTCAAAGGCCACGGCCATGTGATACGCATTGGCGTGAAGCAGCAGGTTTTCCCCAGCAACCCACGCCACGTGGCCTTTCCAGAACAACAAATCTCCGCGTTTTGCAGGTGTGCTTTCGGGCAAATCTTCGCCCAGCGCACGTTCCTGATCACCACTGTCGCCCGGACAGGCAATGCCGCAGGCCAGCAGACCAGCCTGTACCAAACCTGAACAATCTACGCCAAACCGACTGTTGCCACCCCAAAGATAGGGGGTACCCAGAAACAGCTCAGCCACCGCGACCGGATCGGTCATCTGCGATCCGTCAGAGGCAAGATGCACCTTGGGAATGAAGCCAAGATCTGTTTCCAGGAAACGTTCTGTT
This sequence comes from Ruegeria sp. CE12, assembly GCF_056537525.1. Classification (NCBI taxonomy): domain Bacteria; kingdom Pseudomonadati; phylum Pseudomonadota; class Alphaproteobacteria; order Rhodobacterales; family Roseobacteraceae; genus Ruegeria; species Ruegeria sp. CE12. The sequence goes on from NZ_JBQFRS010000012.1 coordinate 116,164, forward strand.
TCGGACAATGCCCGTACCTTGCTGCCGAAACTCAATGAGGTCCGATCCGGAGTTTTCATATCAGCTTTGAGATAGGCATGCGTTGCCGGAGCTTTGACATAATGCGTGACCGGTTCCGGCGTTCCCAACACCTCACTGGCGATCCAGCCAGAGTAACCATCTTTGTCAGAGGTAACACGGCTCCAATGATCCGATGTCTCGGTGATCGTCACCGTATCGCCATACAGTAGTTGCCGATCCCTTGGACCATTCGGATCGCGGAGAAGATCGACAACGGGTCTGATCACGCGTTGCTTTGTCATAGGCCGAGCATCTCGGGCAATGCGGTCAGCAGCGCGCGCGGGCCTTGACCCAAACCACCCTTGCTGCGCCCGGGTTCCTTGCTGCGCTGCCACGAGTAGATATCGAAATGCATGTACCGGCTGTCACCGGCAAACCGACGCAGAAACAGGGCTGCGGTAATCGATCCGGCGAACCCGCCTGAAGGGGCATTGTCCAGATCGGCAATACCGGGTTCAATCAGGGTTTCGTATGGTTCGTGAAACGGCATCCGCCATACGGGGTCAGCCACCTGCCGGGCCGCGCGAGTCAGTGCATCTGCGGCCCCATCATCATCCGTGTAAAATGGTGCAAGGTCGGCCCCAACAGCGACGCGCGCCGCACCGGTCAGCGTCGCCATCGAGATCACCAGATCCGGGCTTCCTTCGTCTGCCAGTGTCAGCGCATCCGCCAAAACCAGACGCCCTTCGGCATCAGTGTTGTTAATCTCAACCGTCAAGCCCTTGCGGGATGTCAGGATATCCCCGGGGCGGAACGCATTTCCTGCGACCGAGTTTTCAACAGCTGGGATCAGCACCCGCAGTTGCAGCGGTAAATTAAGCGCCATGATCATGCGGGCAAGCCCCAGCACATTTGCGGCCCCGCCCATGTCTTTTTTCATCAAGCCCATAGCGGCGGCAGGTTTCAGATCCAGCCCACCTGTATCGAAACAGACGCCTTTGCCCACAAGCGTCAGTTTAGGTCCGGAAGATCCCCAGTTCATCTCGATCAGGCGTGGTGCCTGTTCCGCCGCACGGCCCACTGCGTGGATCATCGGAAAGTTCCGGACCAGCAACGCGTCTCCAACAATCACTTCGTAAGAAGCGCCAAACTCTTTGGCCAGAGCTTGAGCAGACGCTTGCAGCTGGTCCGGCCCCATATCCGAGGCAGGGGTGTTGACCAGATCACGGGTCAGCACTTCGGCATTGGCCATTGCCTCGATACGCGCGGCGTCAATTTCATTGGGCGCAATCAGCGCCGCGCTTGCAGAAGATTGCGAGGCATAGCGATCAAACGCATAACCGGTCATCAGCCAGCCAAAACACTCCATCGCCAGTGCTTCGACCGGAACACCCGATGCAATTCGGTAGGTTCCCTTTGGCAAAGCCTCTGCCGCCGCTGCCAGAGGAAACCGTTTGCGCACACGTTTGGCTTTGGTCCCATATCCAGCCAATGCAAACTCTGGTGCGCCATCCGCAGCCGGAATTAGCAGAACCTGACCCAGAGCACCGGAAAATCCATTGGTGGTGACCCAGGATTGAATCTGGGCAGGCTGAACCTGCAGCCAGTCCTCGAAATCGTCTTTTGCGATGACATGCAGGGGCAGGGCTGGTTCGTTGGGCGAAGCAAAGGACAGAGTCATGGTTGTCTCGACTGTTTGGATTTGCGCCCAGACTAGCCGCCCATTATCCGCCCGCAACCCCTGTCAGACCGAAAGATCCTGCTGATCCCAAACAGCGGTCAGCGATCCTTCGCCAACACGGATCAGGCGGTTGAGTGTTGCACCTGTCGCAACCGCATCCCCCGCATCCACATTGTGCGCCACATCCCCGGCCACCCGGGCGAGTGCTGTCATTCCGACCTGTTCGGAAATTGCCACCAGTGATTTTGCGCATTTTCGCAATCCAGCCCAATCCCTTTGACGCCAGAAGCGTTCGCAATTTGAAAGACGCACAGCCAGCTCTTCGATGGTTCGGCATAATACGTCCACCGCATTGGTATCACCCAGTTGACGATACAACCCAGCCAAACGATCCGAATCCAGCCGTACGGATTCCTTGTGTTCAAGCGTGATAATCTTATCCACCACATTCATCCCAATCTTTCCGCCCCCACGGCGTGGAATAAACCTGTCACAAAATATCTTTGCAAAACCTTGCGTTGGCTTTGGATAATATCTCGAATTTTTGGAGAATTCGGGCTAGAGAACCAGACAGCGCAAGTATAGGTGCGTGCGCTTGAACCATGCGAAGCAAAATGGTTGCGCGCTACCACGCTTGAAACCAAGGGCAGCTTTTCAAGCTGTACCCCTTGTTTTGAAATACACTTGCTGCCAATTACCATGAGATTGACGGCGGACAGGAAGGGATAGGAACATGCCGATAACCACTGATGAACTGGTTGCTGCCCGCAATGCCTGGGGCGAAGGGCTGATCGCCATTTCAAAAGCCTATGAAGAAGGCGGTATCGATGCGGCCCGTCCTGTTGCAGAAGGTGTTCTGGACGCGGCCTACGGATATAATCTGGGATCGGTCCTGTTTAAGCCAACTCTTGCCTCTGGTGACCAGACCTTTCGTCCGACCAAGCATGGCGCACTTGCCTATTTTGTAGGCCATGACGACGAGTATCCGCTTGATGGCGGTTTCGGAATCAAAGGCTGGCGTGAGATGGAAAGCGTGACCTCTGCTTCCTTTGTCGAAGGCGATGTCGGCATGTGGATGGGGAAGGTCATTCTTACAGACAAGAATGGCGACGTGACACAGGTCGACAAGAGCTTTGGGTACAAGAAAGACTCCGATGGTGTGCTGCGTATCGTGCTGCACCATTCATCGTTGCCCTATCAACCGTAACTCTGACACTGAAACCAATACGGGCGGCCTGAAGCAGGCATCTGACGGTTTTTGAATGGCGCGGATCAGGTCTCTGATTTTGCGCCATTTTTTGTTATGATCGGCGCAGAGCTTTTTGGATCAGGAGCGCGTCATGCGATTCATTAAACGTATTATTGTCACTCTGCTTGTTCTTATTCTGATTTTGGTCGGCGTGTCATATCTGTTGCCCGACAAGGCCCAAGTGTCCCGAAGTATCACGATTGATGCGCCCGCCAGTAAGATATTTCCGTTTGTAAATTCAATGCAGGAAACCGAAAAGTGGTCGCCCTGGCTGTCGCGCGATCCAGAAACCAAGTTGGCCTATACCGGACCGGACGCAGGTGTGGGCAACACGCTGACCTGGAGTTCGGAACATCCACAGGTGGGAAGTGGAATACAGGAGATCGTTGCAAGCGTCGAAAACCAGACCGTCAAAACCGCGCTTGATTTTGGTGACATGGGAACTGCAGCTGCGTCCTTTACCCTGCAGCCCGAGGGCGATCAGACCAAAGTGACATGGGGCTTCGAATCCGATCTGGGCATGAACCCGATGATGCGCTGGATGGGTTTGATGATGGATGAGTGGGTTGGTTCCGACTACGAGCGTGGTTTGTCCAATCTGAAGACTGTTGTCGAAGGGCAGGGGTGATCGAAAGAGGTGTCTCTTTTTTGTAGGCTGCTAAAGTCGAAGCCAAAGACGACATCGCTTTGGATGTGTTTTGTCAGCCTATCGTCCAGTCAACTCAAATACGCAGCGTGAGTTTAATCAGTTTCACAAGGAATGAGCGGTAGATCGCGCAGTTTTGCGTATCCGCACGCGTAGATTCTGGTCAATGAAAACTACAGTCTGAAATGAGCAGACCAACTTGTGTTGAAGTGTGTTTCGTTAAACGGTAGTGGGAGGGCAATTTTTCAGCCGACGCCAAGGAGACATCGATGCAGGAACACGTACGGGAAGTCCCCGAACAATCGAGTTCGTCGGTCCAAACGCGCTACGGCCAATTCTATATTCCGAACGGGGTCGACACGATATCAGACTCGCTGCGCCTGTATGGTGAATGGGCTCAATCGGAACTGGATATTCTTTGCGACTTCATCAGTGACGGAGATACGGCCGTTGATGGTGGAGCATGTTATGGAACGCATGCGCGCGCATTTTCGCACAGCGTTGGTCCAGACGGCAAAGTCATCAGCTTTGAACCTTTTTCTGAGAACCGTCAGATTTTGCAATTGAATGCAGATGCCTCTCCGGTGCGCAACATTGATGTGAGGGCAACGGCTCTGGGTGCGGAACCCGGCACGGGGCAGGTTGTCGAAACGTTTGAGGATAATGCTGGCGGCACCAGAGTAACGGCCTGTGAAACAGGTGGTACGCTTACGATGGTGCGCCTCGATGATGAGGTGCAGGGGAAAGTTTCATTTATCAAACTTGACCTTGAGGGCGCTGAGCTGGACGCATTGAAAGGCGCAACCAGAATACTCTCGAAGGACCGGCCCGTTGTATTTTGTGAAGTGCTGGACGTATCCAGCGGAGCACAGATACACCAGTACATGTCCGAGCAAGGGTATGTTTGCTATGGTCTGAACACGCCGGCGTTTCAATCTGACAACTTCAACGGTTCGAGCGAAGATATCTTCTACGGCGGGACCGAGTGCGGCCTGCTTTTCCTGCCAGCAGACAAGCTTGAAGCGTTTTCAGACCACGTTGAAAAGCACTTCCTGCCCGAGATCAAAACACTGGATGATCTGGCTTTATTGCTTTTGCAGCAGCCGCAGTATTGCCGCACGACGCTTGTGAGCCAGCGTGCAGCAGCCATCCTGGAGGTTCCCAAGGCGCAATATGACACTGCTCGACAGGAATTGGAGTTTGAACAAAAGACCCGAGATCTTGAGCAAAAACTGCGAGACCTTGAGCAGGAAAACCTGGACAACAAGAAAGAAGCTTCTGACCAAGTGGCGGCGCTTCAGGCGAGAATTCAATCCACAGCTTCGGAACTGACACCATTTTTGGAGCAATGGAAAGAAGAAAGAGAGTATACGACCCGCTTGGCCAAACGCGTCCGAAAGCTGCCTTTTGCATTGTATTTCAGGACAAGTTCCAAGCATCGTCGCGGCACCAGGAAGTTGGTGAAATCGACTGTTTGGCCGCAGGACGCGCTGGCTAAGCTGGCGGAGCTGCAAGGGCAACTGAGCAGCGCCCCTTCTTCTGCCGCCGGGCTCCCGACCCCGTCCGCAGGTCACCGGGCAAAGGTCATCAATGCGATTGCTTCGACCAGTTCCGAACCGCTTCTGGCACCCTTGCCCGAGCTCATCGAACCTGTGCTTGATGCGCCCAAAATTGCAAGCAAGCTGGCTGAGGGTCGCGATCGGGTTGTTCTTGGCATAGGTCACGACAATTATCGCGAAGTGACTGGTGGCACTCAGATCTGTATTCAAATTGAAGCGGACCGCGCCAATGATGCCGGGCTGGACTATCTGAACATTCATCCTGTCCGGACCTGTAACGCATTGCTGCCCGATGCTGAAACAGAGACTTCGGTCTTTCGTTTGGTCCTGAATGGCGAATGCATCGGGGTCGCACGTTATGATGAATTGATCGCAGCAACCTCGGACCGGGTCGCGGCTGGTCAGAAATTCAGTTCTGTCATCCACCATCTGCAGGGCCACTCACCCGAAGTGATTGCACAACTGGTTGAGGCAAGTAGTGATGGAAAAGCACACTTTTGGCTGCATGATTTCTTTGCTGCCTGCCAAAGCTATACACTGATGCGAAACAACCTCAGCTACTGTAGTGCCCCGGACATCGACACGCAGGGATGTACGATTTGCATGTACGGCAAAGGGCGTGCTGACCACATGCAACGTTTTCGGGACTTTTTCGAACGTATCGAAGTCACCGCACTGGCGCCATCGCAGGTCGCAGCAGACATTTGGGTCAAGGCATGTGGCTATAGATTGCAGGATCTGATTGTTCAGTCACATACTGTTCTTAAAAGCGAGCCGCGACCGCAACCCTTGCCAACAGTTGGGGATGGGACGCAGGGCGCAGTGAAAATAGCTTTCCTGGGTGCGCCGGTGGCCCACAAGGGATGGAACGATTTCAAAACACTGGTTGAGACCGAAGCCCGCAATCCAGGGTTGGAATTCCACTATTTTGGCAAGTCCGATGTAGATCTGGACGTTATTAAACACCAGGTAGATGCGACTGCCAACGAGATCCCGGATGCAATGACGCGGGCTCTTTCTGCAGCGGGTATCGACCTGGTGATTCACTTTGCGCTGTGGCCGGAAACATTTTCGTTGACGACGGCCGAGGCTCTGACAAGTTCGGCTTATGTTGTGACTCAGGGGCAATCTGGCAACGTTTCCCATCTGGTCAAATCGACTGGCCGTGGTGTTGTGTTGGACAGCAGCAAAGACCTATTGGCCTGGGTCAGAAGTGATGCCTGCCAAAAGCTGGCTCAAAAGGCCCGCCAACGCCGCCGCGAGGAGGTGTTGTCATCCGAGTACAGCGACATGGCGATACCCCATCTTCAAATTATGAGCACAAAATGACAGTTCATGCATTTACAAGCTTTTCATTCAGTTATCTTAATCGGGCACGTGTTCTTGCCAGTTCGCTACGGCGCCAGCATCCGGATTGGGTCATCTGGGCGGTTCTGACGGATCATCCCCCAAAGGGGTTCGAGTATTCTATCGAGCATGAAGATTTCGATCGCCTGGTAACGGCCGATGAATTGTATGGCGAAACGACCGAACCCTGGTTATTTCGCCACGACATCGTAGAGGCTTGTACGGCCGTTAAAGGGCAAGCACTCAAGCATATTATGGATCAGCCCGGGGTTGAGAAAGTCGTCTATTTCGACCCGGATATCGCCGTGTTCTCGACAATGCAGCCCGTTGTCGATTTGCTGGATGACTGGTCGATCGTTCTTACCCCGCATCAAACCACACCCGACACCGAAGAAATGGCTGTGCGCGATAACGAGATCACGTCGTTGCATTACGGTACCTATAACCTTGGGTTCCTGGCCGTTCGCAATGATGAAGAAGCGCGTGCCTTTGCGGATTGGTGGACTGAACGTCTCAATACATGGTGCTATGACCGGCTGGATATCGGCGTGTTCGTGGATCAGAAGTGGTGCAACCTGATTCCCTGTTACTTCGATAACGTGAAGGTTCTGCGGGATCCGGGATACAATGTTGCCAGCTGGAACCTGAGCAAAAGGACGATGTCGGTTTCCCCCGAGGGAGGTCTTTTGATCAATGGCGTGCCACTGCGCTTCTATCATTTTACCAAGCTTGGGCCTGTTGGCTTCACAATGACCGAAAGGTACGCTGAGGGAAATTCTGAAGTTTATGAACTTTGGGCGTGGTATGAGCGTGAGGTCATACGCTTTACTGATCCTGCGATCCCAGCGGGTTGGTGGTATTACGGCGTTTTCCAGGATGGTACGAAGATTCCCAAAAAGGCACGGGAGCTGTACAGGGATAGCGAGGAACTGAGGACAAACTACCCTGATCCATTCAAAGACGGCTATCAGCGTTGGTTGGAGAAAAACACCGACCTGATGCGCCAGTGAATTTGTCCAAAGCTCCTGTTGGATACAACGATACCTGATTAAACCCTTAAACACCTCTCCCCAACGTGATGGTACCCCGATGACACTTCCACCTCGAAAGATTGTATATTCCGAAACACACGATGCGGACCTTGTAGATTATCCAATCCGGGATATCGATGAAGACGAACAGTTTATGGAATTGTTCCTCAAGTCTCGTGATTTCTCGATGACGGGTAAGGACGCGATGTTCGCGCTCTACAATGCGTGCAAATATGTGCATTCGGCGGGCATTGCCGGTGACTTTGTCGAATGCGGCACATGGATGGGCGGCAGTGCGATCCTTGCCGGTTTGACGTTCGAGGCACTTGGCAAACCGCGCGATCTTTGGCTCTACGATACCTACGAAGGAATGACTGCTCCGACCGAAGCAGATGTGGATGTCAATGGTGACAGCGCTTCGGCATTGATGGAGACGTTCGGCGACGAAACTGGCTGGTGCTATGCGTCGCTCGATCAGGTGTCCCAGAACTTTGGTGCTGCCGGCCTTTCAACGCAAAACGCGCGTTTTGTAAAAGGTGATGTGATGGAGACGTTGAAGGATCAATTGCCCGAGCAAATCTCGGTCCTGCGCCTCGACACTGATTGGTACGAATCCACTCGGTTCGAACTTGATGTTCTTTACCCGCGGCTGGCACCGGGCGGGGTCCTGATCATCGACGATTATGGCCACTGGTCAGGCTCTCGCAAGGCGACGGACGAATACTTCTCGACAATTCGCGCGCCGATGCTGAACCGGGTGAACGATCAGGTCAGACTCTGCATCAAAATATAAGAACGAAGAAAGGGTATTCTCATGGTTGAATCAACCTTGGATCTCAGGACGCAGATCATACAGGCTGCAGAACAGCTTCCGTCCGAGGACGATCGTGCGAAGTTCTCGTTCATTCCAACGGTTATCGATCAATGGATGACCGAGGCGGGCGGGATTACCGGCAAAAAGATTCTGGATTTCGGGTGCGGCAGTGGTACCTCTGCCGCCGGAGCCGCGTTGTTGTTCGATGCCGAGGTTCACGGAGTCGACATTAACAATGAAGCAGAAGCCTGCGCTCCATTCTTGCGGGAGCATTTTGGTGTGGAAGTGCCCGACAGGCTGACCTTTCAGGAGATCGCTCCCGGGGAAACTCCGAATGATGGCCCATTCGACCTTATATTCAGCTGGTCTGTCTTCGAGCATGTAAACAACCGGATTTATCCCTCCATTCTCGAGGATCTCTACAATAGGCTAAAGCCGGGCGGACATTTCTTTGTCCAGATTTCACCTTTGTATTTCGCGCCGGAGGGAAGCCACCTTTGGGCAATCGGCTATAACAGATGGGAGCATCTCATCTCGCAGACCAGCGATGTACATGATGATGTGAACAACTCGGACCTTAGCGATCAGCACAAGAAGTTGCTGTTGGCCATGTTCGATACTCTGAACAGGATCACTGCCGACGATTTGCTAACCCGCTTTAAGGCAGCCGGATTTGAACTGATCCGCGAACAGCGTGATCAGGTAGATTTTGAGCCTCCGGAAGAATTGGTGCGGGCCTATCAGCGTGACGCTTTGAAAACATACCAAATTGTTGCGCTGTTTCAGAAGCCCCTCAACTGAAAAGGCTTTGCCAGGGTGTCGACAGCCTTTTGATCGAGCCGCCTGAACCCGTGGGGTTCCAGATCAGATAATTGAGAGAGCAGGGGCGGCGAACCGCCCCTGCCTGACGTTTCAGGCGACAGTGTCAAACCCTAGATCGACTAACTGGGTCAGCAAGGCGCCATCTTCCTCAAGAAGAGGGCTGTTTGCATCAGCATCCAAATTGGACAGGTTCAGGTCTTCGGCCTGAATGCCCACCAATGTGGTGACGTTGCCACCATTGCCCAGCACCTCGATCTCAAGATTTCCATCTACCTCGCGGATATCGATCTGATCGCCGGTCAGTGCGTTGAAATCAAAGCTATCTTCGTCAGGATCGAATCCTTCGATCCTGGTCTGAGTACCCCAATTCCAATTGATATCCACCGTATCTGCACCAGCGCCGAGAACGACATTTCCTACGGCGGGTGTTCCTGTCGAACCGCCACCTGAGTTGTCCTCGGAACCCGAGTCTGGGCCAGCGTCTTCATCTTCGTAGATGCTGCCGGTCATATCCCCGGTGCGGGTTTGCGATCCGTCCGTGGTTGCGCCATTTGGGGCAGATGGTGTCAAGAGAACTGTACGGTCGACCAAGGTCACGTCATTCTGATCAAACCCAAAGGGGGTCTCAAGATTATCCTCCATGACCTGATCAAAGTGGAATTCGACCATACCCGGGATCAGATCTGCTTTGGTGACACCGGTGAAGGTAAAGCTCTGACCACTTGGCAGGGATGAGATCACCAACCCCGCGTCGGTATCTTCAACGCTCAGGCGCTCGCGTGTGCCAAAGTAAAGAAAGCTGATCTTCATGGAGGTTGGATCAAAGTTGTCAATGACCTCGGACTGGCCGTATTCATGACTGCGGATGTAGACTGTATCACTTTCGCGCGGTCCAACGCCTTTCTCCCATGAAACAACGCCACCAAGATCCTGGCGCAGATGTTCGTTTCCGACGACGCCAAAGCTGCTGATATCTACATCCTGATACGTCACACCCTGTACGATCTGGGCAGCATCCGACCACGGGCTATCGATCACGATCTCGCCTGCCTCAGACTTTGTCAGGATCATGCCATGCACTGAAGTGCCGCCAAAATCTAGCTGATCGGCAGCCGGATCAAAGCCGGTGATGTCATCGGCATTGCTATCTGCCTTGAACACCCGGCCACCCGCATCGGTGCTGCCAGTGACTTCAGCCGGGTTTGAGCCGTCTGTGTCATAAGTAAGCGTGTAGCCACCGGTTGAGGGGGTCGATGCAACATGGCCAATTGCGCTGGAGATTTCGTTCAGGACGCCTTGATTGTCGATCGAGAAGTTTCCGATCTTCAGGTCATCAAGGCTGATGCCGGTCAGGATCGTTCGCGTCGTAACCCCATCTACAGTGATGCTGATCCGTACGGTTTGTCCCAGTACGTCCCCGGATTCTTCGAAAATCCTGAAATCGCTGGCGTCGACATCGGCATTTATTTCGATGACATCCCCCATATCGGGGTTGAATCCATCGATCACGCGCGCCGGGCTGTCATAGCCGATGGTCACATGCATATGGGTGTGACCATCACCGCCCCCATCGCCACCGGAATGTCCGCCACCGTGACCAGAACCGTTGTCATCATCAGCAGAGATCAGAGTTGCGAGCTCGTCACGGGTTGTGGAGTCCAGTGCATGAATGTTCGAAGCCTCGAGCGCGGCCAGCGTCACGCCCTGCAGGGTAATTGTCTGGTTGTTTGATGGCACTCTGATGACGACAGAACCATTCACTTCCGAGATTTCGAACGCATCTGCGCCGATCCAGTCAATGAAGATGGTATCAGTCGCCGGATCGAAGTCGGTCACGACCGTTTGCTGGCCATAGTTCCACGTGACCACCACGTCGGCATTCTGCTTTGTGATACCGGGATTATTGAATGCGTCACCGGTCTCAGCGGGTGACGGATCCGGATCTGGTGTGGGCTCCGGGTCTGGATCAGGTGTTGGATCTGGATCAGGCGTCGGATCGGGGTCGGGCGTCGGATCTGGATCGGGCGCTGGATCAGGGTCCGGCGTGGTCGCACCGTCACCGATCAGGCTCAGGATCTCTTGCGCAGCAGTGCCGTCCAGTATGGTGAAGTTGCGCGCTGAAAGCTCGTCCAGAGTTACCCCAACCAGCGTCAGAGTTTGCTGATTTGATGGCACTGAAAACACGACCGAGCCATTCACTTCTGTAATGACAAGATCATTGGCTGAAATCCAGTCGACAAAGATCGTGCCATTTGCAGGATCGAAATCCGTGATCTCAGTGTTGGATCCGTAGGACCAGGTCAACACAACATCAGCGTTGTCCTTGTCTACATCAGCTGTGCCACCCGATGATCCACCGGGGTTATTGCCTGAGCCACCGCCAGATCCGCCACTTGTATCATCACCTGGTGTACCAAGGCCTTCGTCGCCGGTTTTGCGATCTTCAAAAAAGGCGATCATGTCGCTGACCGAAGGGCTGTCAAATCCGCCAAACTGCCCGATGTATTGCAGGATCGAAGTGCCGTATTCGTCCGTGGATACGGCACCGCCAAGCAACAGATTCAATGTCCCGTAGGCACCCCGCAAATGAGCGGCAGCCATGATACCTGTAAGGGTGAGTTCAACGGTGACGGTTTCACCATTGCCATTGGTGTAGGTCGCGGTTGTGCCGAGAAAGTCGTCCAGGCTTTTGCCTGCGTTCTTGAGCCCGTCCTCAATGATCTGAAGGTTGAAGCCGAACGCTTCCTGAATGGCGACGGTCTGCGCCTCCTTCGTCATAAAGTCTTCGAGAGAGGTGACGCCGTTCTTTCCGGTCCAGGTTCCATCCCATTTGTTGGTTGATTCCCCGTTTCCGTAAAACTTGTCGTCGTCGTAGTAACCCAGATCGATCAGCAACGCCTCGCCAAACTGGAAACCGACAAAACCCAACGAGTTTTGCGAGCGATAGGCCATCGACTCCCACTCGGAATCACTCAAATCGCCCCAACTGGTGTAATTGGGGAAGAACTTTGTCACTTCGCCGCCAGCCCAGGCATTCAGCTGCCAGTCCTGAATGACACCTGTTTCGTACCTCTCGCGGTCCCAACCCGATTCAAACGCCAGCAGCGCCGAGAGGAAATCGGTGAAAGTTCCTTTGGACATGATATTCTACCTCAACCTATGATTGCATTCTCCACATGTGGAGATGACGTAGGTAACAAGAGAAGCACAAAATTCATGTCCCAATGTGGCCAATTCCTTTAGAATCTCCGCCATCGGCAATAAGTCGCGAAATTCGTGTTATTTTATAAGCAACATTCTGTCTGCCTTCGGGGTACGGCCTGTCCATCTTCGATAGGCTTGTGTAAAGCTGCTCTGGTCTGAAAAGCCGCAAAGATGCGCGGTCTCTGCCAATGAAAGGTGGGGATCGCTTAGGAATGCTTGTGCAAGCTTAAGTTGAGCATCAGACACGATCTCTCTGAAACTTGTCCCTTCTTCCAGCAACCGGCGCGTCAATGTTCGCTCCGACAGTCCGAGCGCAGAGGCGGTTTCGGCCATTGATGGCCGTCCGGAAGCCATCCCATGCAACACATGCCGCCCAACCTTGTCTGTCAGTCTGGATACGGCCCGTGGATTCCGGCTGAGCAACACCTCTCCGTAGCTGGTAAGATGTCTAAGCAGATGTGCATCCGCATCCCGAATGGATAGCGCCAGCACCGACTTTGGGAATCGCAGATAGTTTGCGTCTTCTTCCAGACTCACGTGACACCCAAATACGGTGGCCAGTTCCTTTGCGCCGTGTAGCCGGGCACCGGATATGCCAACCTGAGTGGCCAGACGATCGACCCCGGTGGCAACGCGCAACGCCCCAAGCAAGGTCCCCAATGAAAATTCGATGAGATGGGTGTTCAGCATCAAATGCGTTCCGATGCCATCAATGACAACATCCACGTGATCCTGCGTTTCGCGGATGTCGATCAGAGCCTGCGGGCGCGAGACGGGCATAAATCGCTGCACGTGATGAAGTGCGTGATGCAGTGTCGTTGAGTTGAACAGAATGTAGGTCAGCAGCGAACTGTTGCGTGGATCAAGCGCTATTCCGAATTCGGCTCCGGCATAGGGGCGGCCAAGATGTGTCGCCAGAAATTCCAGCACAGTGTTTTCAGCACCGCGGGGGATGGCCGAACCGACATCGCGCAATGATTCAGGATCAAGCTGGGCGGCCGCTATTGCGTCGTCTTTATGTTCTGAAACATCCGGCAGATCGAAGATCGACCTCAGTAGATGATTTGGCACCTGATCCTGAGGGCTATGCTTGTTCATGTTGAATTTCGCTTTTTGGCCAAAGCAACAGGATCATTTTAGCTGTCATATTCACCGTCCCGACCATGTCAGGCGCAATGGTCGCGTTCTCTGTTTCTGCTAGGCAATCAATATTCTGAACGATAGTGAATATCGACAGTTTTCTCACTGATATCAGCGCTATGCAGGTACTGACTGCGGCGATTCTGTTGTTGAAGGGTTTGTCGGGCCACGATGGCCTCAGGGGTAATTTACAGCCCTCGGCCGGCCCGCTCTGGATGAAAACGGATCCGCTCCAGTGAATTTGTATCTGTGGCGGCACTCTGGTTTCGTTACAATCACTTCTCCCAATCGTGACGCATGTTGCCTTGGCTCTGTGCTAATAGCTGACTACCTCGATACCAAGGTGAATAGAGTACGGAGACTGAAATGGCGCATCGCTGGACCAATAAACTGACACATGCAGACGTCACCCCGAGGGCGGCGTTTCTGAACCGGCGGCAAGTTATGGCCGGGCTGGCAGGTGTCGGGTTGGCGGCGGTTGCCAGACCATCAAGCGCTCAGGAAGCTCTGGAGCCGAACACATGGGAAGAGATCACCACATACAATAACTACTACGAGTTTGGGACAGGTAAGGATGACCCTGCCAAATATGCAGGATCCCTGATCACCGAACCGTGGAGCGTCAAGATCGACGGTCTTGTGGATCGGCCGGGTGACTATGACTTCAAAGACATCCTGTCCGAAATGACTATTGAAGAAAGGATCTATCGGTTCCGCTGTGTAGAGGCCTGGTCGATGGTGATTCCGTGGAACGGGTTTGAACTGTCCGATCTGCTCGCGATGGCGGGCGTTCAGGACGGTGCGAAATATGTGGCGTTCGAAACCGCCTATCGCCCCGATGAAATGCCGGGTGTCAGTTTCCCTGTTCTAGAATGGCCGTATCGCGAAGGCCTGCGTCTGGACGAGGCGATGCATCCCCTAACCATCATGGCCACCGGCATCTATGGTAAGACAATCCCCAACCAGAATGGTGCACCACTGCGCCTGGTGGTGCCGTGGAAATACGGTTTCAAATCGATCAAATCGATTGTCCGTATTACTCTTACGGATACGCAACCACCGACCAGCTGGAACATGTCCAACCCGCGTGAGTATGGATTCTATAGTAATGTGAACCCGAACGTGAACCATCCGCGCTGGTCGCAGGCATCGGAACGCCGCATTGGCGGCGGTCTCTTTGCACGCCGCGAACCAACCCTGATGTTCAACGGTTATGAAGAAGAGGTGGCTGGCCTCTATGAGGGTATGGATCTGGCGGAGAACTACTGAACCGATGCAGACCGTGAACCAATTGCTGCGCCGCATTCCCGTATGGGCCGTGTATCTGTTAGGCGCTCTGCCTGCACCCTGGCTGTTCTATCTGGGGTTCACCGGCGGTCTCGGGGTCGAACCCATCGAAGCATTGGAACACGAGTTTGGCGAGCTGGCCTTGCAGCTGTTGATCCTTGGTCTGGCCATCTCGCCTTTGCGTCGCCATCTCGGCCTGAACCTGATGAAATTTCGCCGTGCGATCGGTGTTCTGACATTCTCATATGTCGCGCTGCATCTTCTGGTCTGGCTGGTTCTGGATGTTCAGGTGCCCAGTCAGATTTGGGCGGATATCGTTAAGCGCCCCTATATTACTGTCGGCATGGTGGCGTTCCTGCTCATGCTGCCGCTTGCGATTACTTCAAACAATTGGTCTGTGCGAAAGATGGGGCCAGCTTGGCGCAAGATGCATCGGCTGGTCTATCTTGCGGCGATCCTTGGCGGGTTGCATTACGTGATGCTGGCCAAGGGATTCCAGATCGAGCCGCTGATCTATCTGCTTGTCATTTTGGGGCTGCTGGCGTTGCGGCTGCCGATTTCGAACCTGCTTATGCGATTCCGTCAGGTCGATTCCACCTGACTCGCGGGTGAGTCTTTTGGTGACTCTGTGATTTTAGCGTTCAGTTGTGGGATTCGTGCGGCCTGTCATCTCAATTTGGCGGTTTTGGGCTGTTAGTTTAATGGCTAAGTAATTGAATAATATCATCATTTCTTGAATGTACTGTTTTTTTCAAGTTCTTTGAATTTTCCACTTGCGGCTTTTGTTGGTTATCCTTAGAACCCCCTTCACCGGCGCTGCTGAGGCGGTGCTGACGGGTCGGAGAGACGGCCTGACGGACTGGAAAGACGGTTGAGACGCTCGGGAGAGACCG